>NZ_JBZEGI010000001.1:0-663466 GCF_058216415.1 Dyella sp. SYSU CM1112
GGCTTGACCTGGCAGCCAGCCAGGCCTGCGCCACGCACTACCACCTGACGGCTACGCAACGGCAACGCGTGCCACGCCAGTAGTGTAAACAGGCCCTAGTTAACAACCGGCGCAGCCAGGACTCAAGCGCAGGAGTGCGCCGAGTACCGATAACGTGCTTTCTGGCACGTTCCCGTTGAACCCTTCAGGCAGGTCGGCCGTCGAGGCTGTTACCGGCTCCCTGCTACACTGCACCTATCCCGTCACGGATGGATTCATGAGCGACACGACACCAGTCCGGGCGCCGAGGCATCCCGGTATTTATCTGCTGCCGAACCTGTTTACTACCGGCGCCATGTTCGCTGGTTTCTACGCCATCGTAGTCAGTATCGGCGGCCGTTTCACGGATGCTGCCATCGCCGTGTTCGTGGCGGCCCTGCTGGACGGCATGGATGGCCGCGTTGCGCGCCTGACCAACACACAGAGCGAGTTCGGCGTGCAATACGATTCGCTGTCCGATCTGCTGAGTTTCGGCCTGGCGCCGTCGCTGGTGATGTACAACTGGTCGTTGTCGAGCCTGCGTGAGTATGGGCCGTTGTGGGGCAAGATCGGCTGGGCCGCGGCGTTCATCTATGCGGTATGCGCGGCTCTGCGCCTGGCTCGCTTCAATACCCAGGTGGGTGTCATCGATAAACGCTATTTCCAGGGGCTGGCGAGCCCCGCCGCCGCGGCGGTATGCATGTCGTTCGTATGGAGCATGGACAACTTCGGTATTCCTGGTGACGAACTGAATATGTTCACCCCGGTTATGGCGGTTGTCGTCGGCTTGTTGATGGTGAGCCGCTTCCGCTATTACAGCTTCAAGTCACTGCCGATGGGTGACAAGGTGCCATTTCTGTGGATCCTGATCGGCGTGCTGATCCTGGTGCCTTTCTTCGTCGATCCGCCACGAGTGTTGCTGGTGGTGTTTTCGCTGTATCTGTTGTCGGGTCCGGTGGTAACGCTGTGGGGATTGGCGGCGCACCGCAAACGTCCACGGCGCGGCGTGCCATGAACGTACCGGTTGCCAGCGCTGCGCATCGTGCCCGTGTGTTGCGGGCGCTGGGCGTAGTGCCATGGCGTCGGCGCGAGTTGCCTGTCGCGGCAGTGGACATGCAGGTCGAAGCTCTTGTTCCAGTGTCGGAGTCCACCGGCGCTGCCATCGCTGTGGTGGTACTGCCACCAGGATGTGCGGTGCGCGAACTCGATTTGCTAGGGCGCGCACTGAACGCCTTCGGTCCGTCGCTGGCTCGGGCGCCACGCATTGAAGCCTCCGATACGGATGCCATGAAAGTTCCTCGCGCCCGGGCCTACCTGGTCTTCGGCCAGGCCCAAGCACATGCGCTCGGACGTGTGCTGCCGGCGGACGTCATGCGCGATGCACACATCGTGCTGGCGGATGCGCCATCCGAGATCCTGGCGCAGGCTGCATCAAAGCGTCGTTTGTGGCAGGCACTGCGTAGCATGCGCCGGGCACTGACGGCTGGCAGGGTGGCGTGATGGTCGCCGTGGCGCGCCCATCGCTGGAGATGCGCGCGATGCGGCGTGAAGACATGCCGCGGGTGAACATGATCGAGAATGCCTCGTACGATTTTCCATGGACGTTGGGCATCTTCGGGGATTGTCTGAAAGCCGGCCATCCTTCGTGGGTGCTGTGCATGGACGGCGAGATCATCGGTTACGGCATCCTGTCGGTAGGTGCAGGCGAGGCGCATGTGCTCAACGTCTGTATCGCGCCTGAGCAGCGCGGTCGTGGGTTTGGCCGCCATCTGATGCGCCGGTTGCTGGATATTGCGCGCTGGAACGGTGCAGTGCGCGTGTTTCTGGAAGTGCGGCCCTCCAATCCGAATGCGCAGGCTTTGTATCTTTCGCTGGGTTTTCGCGAAATCGGCCGGCGTCCGCGCTATTACCCGGCACATAATGGACGCGAGGATGCCATCGTGATGGCGCTGGAGTTCGAGGGGCTCTCATAAGCCCGGTTTCCTGCCACCTTGACCCCTCCCCGAAGAGAGAGGGAGGTGATGGCGTGCTCAGCCCAGTTTCTGCATCTGCTCGCGTAGGGCGTTGCGCTGTGTGCCCCAGTCGGTGATGCGCTGGCGTTCCTGTGCGACCACGTCGGCCGGTGCGTTCGCAACGAAGTTGGCGTTGCCGAGCTTGCTCTCGCACTTCTTGATCTCGCTTTCGATGCGTGCGATTTCCTTGGCGAGCCGCGCCTTTTCTGCAGTGAGATCGATCAGGCCTGCCAACGGAATGAGAACACGCAAGGAGCCGACCACGGCGGCTGCCGCAGCGGGTTCATCGGCGCCGGATGCAATCCATTGCGGTGCTTCCACGCGTGCAAGAAAGCTGATCTGCGTAGCGAATTTGGCAATGCGTGCGCGATCGTTGGCGTCGCCATCGGCAAACAGCAATGGAATGGTCTTGCCGGGAGCGATGTTCATTTCCGCGCGAATGCGGCGAATGCCGCTGAGCACGTTCTTGAACCATTCGATTTCCGCAGTGGCCGCTTGATCCGCTTCCAGCCTGGAGGCATCCGGCCACGAACGCTGCAGAATGCTATCAGCGCGGATGCCAAGCTTCGGCGCCACCGATTGCCAGATTTCTTCGGTGATGAATGGAATGATCGGATGCAGTGCGCGCAGCACCGTTTCCAGCACCACCAGCAAAGTATGCCGGGTCGACGCGGCGGCGCTTGCGTCATCGCCACTCAAAGCAGGCTTGGACAGTTCCAGGAACCAATCGCAGTATTCGTTCCACACGAATTCGTATAGCGCTTGCGCCAACAGATCGAAGCGATAGGTGACGAAGTGCTGGTCTACGTCGGCGAGCGTTTGCTTGAGCCGCGTGAGAATCCAGCGTTCCGCTTCGGTGACGGCTTGGCCTGCCGGTGCGGCCAATTCGCCTTCCGGCAAGTTCATCAGCACGAATCGCGCAGCATTCCACAACTTGTTGCAGAACGCTTTGTAGCCTTCCGCGCGCTTGATATCGAAATTGATCGTGCGGCTATAGCTGGCCAGCGCCGTAAAGGTAAAACGCAGCGCGTCGGTGCCAATGGCGGGGATGCCGTTGGGATAGTCCTTGCGGATGCGTTTTTCGACTTTCTCGCGGACCTGCGGAATCAGCAGGGACTTGGTGGATTTGTTCACCAGCGGCTCCAGCTCGATGCCGTCGATCAGGTCCAGCGGATCCAGCGTATTGCCCTTGGATTTGGACATCTTCTGGCCTTCCGCATCGCGCACGATGGCGTTGATGTACACCTCGCGGAACGGCACCTTGCCGGTGAAGTACAAGGTTGCCATCACCATGCGTGCAACCCAGAAGAAGATGATGTCGAAGCCAGTGACCAGCACGGCGCTGGGTAGGAAGATCTTGTCCTGTTCCCAGTGGGCGACGATCTCGCCGCGCTCGTTCTTGATCGGCCCGCTGGCAGGCCAGCCGAGGGTAGAGAACGGCCACAGCGCGGAGCTGAACCAGGTATCGAGTACGTCTTCGTCTTGCTTCAAGCTGCCCACGGGAGCGGTAGACGCATGCTTGCGTGCATCAGCTTCGTCTTCGCCGACGAAGATGTTGCCGGCTTCGTCGTACCACGCCGGAATGCGATGGCCCCACCAAAGCTGGCGACTGATGCACCAGTCCTGGATGTTGTCCAGCCATTGTGTGTAGGTGGTGGTCCAGTTTTCCGGTACGAACTTGACGGCGCCGGAGCGCACCGCATCGAGCGCGGGTTCGGTGATCGCCTTGCGACCGCCTGGGCGTCCGTCCGGTTGTGTGTCGTTGGTGAGATCGACAAACCATTGGTCGGTGAGCATCGGCTCGATCACCGCATCCGAACGCTGGCTTACCGGTACCTGCAGTTTGTGCGGTTTGGTTTCGACGAGCAGGCCGGCGGCATCGAGGTCGGCGAGTACGGCTTTGCGTGCGTCGTAGCGATCCATGCCCCAGTAGTTGTCAGGGATACGAAGGTCGTACGGCAACGCATCTTTCTCAACGGTTAAAATTGGAGATTGTGGATTCTCTTTCAGTCGACGCTGTTTCCAACTGAACTCGTCGATGATCTTTGCATCAAGGGTAAAGATTGTGATGGGTCTTAGGTTGTGCCGCTTTCCGATGGCGTAGTCGTTGAAGTCGTGCGCCGGGGTGATCTTTACGCAGCCGGTGCCGAATTCGCGATCGACGTAGTCGTCTGCGATCACGGGGATCGGGCGGCCCGTGAGCGGCAGCGTCAGCGTCTTGCCGATCAGGTGCTGATAGCGTTCGTCTTCCGGATGCACGGCGACGGCAACGTCGCCGAGCATGGTTTCCGGGCGCGTGGTGGCGACGACTAGCCCACGTTTGCCATCCGGTCCGCGCAAGGTCTGATCGGTGAATGGATACAGGATCGACCACATATGCCCGTCGCGTTCGACATTGTTCACCTCGAGATCGGATACGGCCGTACCCAGCACCGGATCCCAGTTCACCAGGCGATTGCCGCGATAGATCAAGCCAGCGCGATACCACTCCACGAACACTTTGCGCACGGCGGCGGACAGGCCTTCGTCCATGGTGAAGCGTTCGCGCGACCAGTCGGCGGCAACGCCCAGGCGGCGCATCTGGTTGGTGATGGTGGAGCCGGACTCTTCCTTCCACTGCCACACGCGTTCGACGAAGGGTTCGCGTCCCAGGTCGTGACGGCTCTTGTTTTCGACAGCGAGCTGGTTCTCCACGATTTTTTGCGTGGCAATGCCGGCGTGATCGGTGCCGACCTGCCACAGCGTATTCATGCCGCGCATGCGCTGATAACGGATCAGCAAGTCCATCACGGTTTGCTGGAACGCATGACCCATGTGCAGCGTGCCGGTGACGTTCGGCGGCGGCAACAGGATGCAATAGGGCTCGCCATGTCCGGATGGATGGAATACGCCGCTCGTCTCCCAGCGCGCATACCATTTCGACTCGATCGGACGGGGCTCGAAACTCTTTTCCATCGGGGACTCACATTGGCGCGCCGTAAGCGACACGCGTGGATAGGGCACAAAGAACGCATTGTAAGGGCAGGCCTTGGACCTGCCAAAGCGCGCGCTGTGCCTGTGCGAGAATGGCTTGATGAACTTGCTAGCCCTCGAAACCGCTACCGAAGCCTGCTCTGTTGCCCTGGTGCATGGGGAAACCATCATCGCCCGCTCGGAACTGGCACCGCGCCGTCACGCCGAGCGCGTATTGCCGATGGCGGATGAGCTGCTGGCAGAGGCCGGCATCGGCAAACATGCGCTGGATGGTATTGCCGTGGGGCGTGGTCCGGGCGCTTTCACCGGCGTACGTTTGGCCGTTTCGCTGGCGCAGGGGATGGCGATGGCGCTGGATCTGCCGGTGGTGACCATTTCCTCGTTGGCAGCGTTGGCGCTGGAAGCGCCAGAAGAGGACGCGGCGATCCTGGCCGTGATCGATGCGCGAATGGGTGAGATTTATGCGGCCAGCTACCGTCGTGACGAAGAGGGTCTTGTGGTCGCGTTAGATGAGGAGCGCGTGTGCGCCCCCTATGCACTGGTCTTGCCGCAGGTTGCGGCATGGAACGTGGTCGGCACCGGTTGGGCCACCTATCAGGAGGCGTTACGCGGCCGTCTTGGAAAGGAGCCACGTTCGGCGGATGGGGCCTGTTACCCGCAGGCGCGTCATGTGGCAACGCTGGCGGTGCGTGAATTCAAGGCCGGTCGTGCGGTGGCGCCGGAGCATGCGCTGCCGGTGTACTTGCGTGACAAAGTGGCTTTGACGCTGGCGGAGCAGGGCCGTTGAGGTTTCGTCTTGCGCGCGGAAGTGGCAGCCTCAAAGCTGCCCGATCACCCATTGCACCAGCAAGCTGCTGACAGATACCGCAGCCCATACACCCAGGCCGAGCAAAATCGGCCGCACGCCGGTGGAGGCCATCTTGCGCAGGTTGGCTGAAAGACCGATCGCGGTCAGCGCAACGATGATCATGAACTCCGCGGCCAGATGAATCGGTGGCAAAGCTACCGCCGGTACAAAACCTGTCGTGCGGATGGCGGATGCCACCAGGAACCACAGGATGAACCAGGGGAAGATCTGGCGCAGGCTGAAATCGCTGGTGATGCCGGCATGCTTGGCCGCACGCTTCTCGCGCATTGCAACGAGGATGGCCAGGACCAGGCAGATGGGAATGATCAGCGTGGCGCGCGTGAGCTTGACGATGGTGGCGTAATCGCCAGCGGCGGTGCTGTAGCTATAGCCGGCAGCAACCACGGATGACGTATCGTTGATGGCCGTGCCTGCCCACAATCCAAAGCCGAGATCGGACAGATGCAATGCGTGGCCGAGCAGCGGAAACAGCAAGACCGCGACGATGTTGAACAAGAAAATCGTCGAGATGGCAAAGGCGGTGTCGTGATCGTCCGGCTTGATGATAGGCGTTACCGCGGCAATAGCTGACCCGCCGCAGATTGCCGTACCCACGCCGATCAGCACCTGTAGCTTGTCGTGGACCTTCATCAGGCGTCCCAGCACCAGCGCGGTGACGAATGCCGTGGTCATGGTGACCAGCGTGACGGAGAGGGATTCCAGGCCGGTCTTCGCAACTTGGGTAAGGCTCAAGCCAAAGCCGAGGGCGATGATCGACCATTGCAGGATCTGTTTGCTCGCGAATTGAATGCCGGGCGTAAAGCTCTCCCGGGGCGAGAACAAATTGCGCACTGCGATGCCAATCACGATGCCGAAAACTGGGCCGCCGATCAGTGGGACAGCATGCCCAAGCCCCCATGCCAGCAGGGCGATGCATAGGGCCAGCAATAAGCCCGATGCGCGTGAGCGCAGGCTGGTTGTGGAGGGGGTGAGAGGGATGGCATTCATAGCGGCGATTCCTGGGATAGCCCTATTGTCTGCTTCGCCATCTATTAGGAAAATTTGAAATATCTAATGAGGTGTATAAGATAGACTGATGCTGAACGTCAGCCTGCGACAACTTGATGTGTTCGTCCAGATCGCCCTGTTGGGGAGCGTGCGTGCAGCTGCCGAGCGTCTGCATCTCACTCAGCCGGCTGCGAGCATGGCGTTGGCCGAGATGGAGCGGCAGCTGGACGCGCCGGTGTTCGATCGCGAACGCGGGAGGCTGCAATTGAACGCACGCGGGCGCGAGCTACTGCCTCTGGCCCAGGAGCTATTGGAGCGTCATGCCGAATTCGGACGTCGCGCGACCGGCACGACGGCGATGCTGGCGGGGGATCTTCGCGTCGGCGCGAGCAATACCGTCGGCAATTACCGGGTGGGTGAATTGTTGGGTGGTTTCGCCCGAGCCCATCCTCATGTCGCGATCCGCCTGCGAGTAGGCAATACCGGCGACATTGCCGCGGCTGTGCTCGACCACAGCCTGGATGTGGGCTGTGTAGAGGGGCCGGTCACGCACCCATTACTCGAATTGCGGCCTTGGCGGGATGACATGCTGGTGGTGTGCGCTCCGCCGGACCATCCTTTGAGTAAGAAACGAGGACTGAAACCCGAGCATTTCGCTGGTGCGCGCTGGATCTTGCGCGAGCCGGGTTCCGCCACGCGGGCCACTAGCGAACGAGCTCTCGCTCAGTTGCCAGCTGGCGAGACGGTGATGGAGCTGGATCAGATCGAAGCGATCAAACAGGCCGTCACGGCGGGTTTGGGCATTGCTTGCCTGCCGGAAGTGGCGGTGACGGATGCGGTGGCGGCGGGACGCCTCGTGGCACTCAAGACCCCCTTCCTGGATCTGGGGCGCAGGCTTTCAATCCTGCTGCATAGGGAAAAGTATCGTGGCGCGGCGCTTGAGGCGTTTCTGCATTCCGTATAGCCGGAATCGCGTTGTTTTCTGCGATGGAACGGCGTCGTAAATGTGTGTCAGGAGTGTGATGCCGGGGCGCTCAAAGCTGCTTGCAGCGGTCGGTAATAGCCGCGAGCAGGGATTCTGCTTCTTCATGCGTGTGCGCCCGGATAAGGCGGGGGGCATGATAGCGAAGCAGGGAATGATCCAGGCCAGCAAGGCGGTCACGCACATGCAAGATGCGGCTGGGATGCATGCTGAATTCGCAAAGCCCCAGGGCCAGCAGCAAGGCGGTGAAATTCACGTCGCCACCGATTTCCCCACATAGGCTGACGGGCTTGCCTGCACGGCGTCCCGCTGAAATGACATGGGATATCAGGCGTAGCAGAGCAGGCTGCAGCGGGTTATAGATATTTTCCAGCGCATCGTTGCCACGGTCGGCAGCGAGCACATACTGAGCAAGGTCGTTGGTGCCGATGGCGAGGAAGTCGGCATGTTCAAGCAGCGCCCGCACGTTGATAGCCGCAGCAGGCACTTCGATCATCGCGCCCAGGGCGAGTTTTTCCGGCAGGTCGATGTTCTCGCGCTTGAGCTCCTGGCGCGCCAGCTTGAACAGCGTGCGCACGGCGATCAGTTCGTCCGGCTGCGTGACCATCGGCACCAGTACGCGTACCGGCCCATAGCAGGCGGCGCGCAAGATGGCGCGAATCTGCGTAGTGAATACCGCCGGATGGCGCAGTGAAAGTCGAACCCCGCGTACGCCCAGCGCCGGATTTTCTTCGCCGCGAATCACCAGGCCGGCAGCATCGGCTTTGTCGGCGCCGAGATCCAGGGTGCGAATGGTGACGGGTGCGCCACCCATGCCAAGTACGACATCGCGATAAGCGTTGAACTGTTCGTCTTCCGACGGCAAGCCTTTATGGCGTAGAAACAGGAACTCGGTGCGATACAGGCCGATGCCATCGGCGCCGCGTGCGCGAGCGAGTGCTACATCGCTGGGCGATTCTGCATTGGCCAGCAGATGCACCGCAACGCCGTCACGCGTGCGTGTCGGTGCATTGGCGAGGCTGGCCAGCCGGCGTCCCTCCTGGGCCGCCTCGCGTTGCCAGGCACGGTAGCAGGCGAGATCCTGCGCCGTGGGGTGCAGAATGGCTTCGCCATGCTCCGTGTCGAGCAGGATCAAGTCGTCATCGTGGATCGTCGACAGCGCGTCGCGCGTACCGACCAGCATCGGCAGGTTGAGGCTGCGCGCCAGGATCGCACTATGGGAGTACGGGCTTCCGGAACTGGTGATGACACCGAGCAAACCATGGTCGGCAAGGTGCGCCATGTCCGCAGGAGCGATCGTATCCGCCACCAGGATTTCGCCGACGCGAGCGGCAAGCTTGCGCTCTTCAGCACTGGTTTGCCGTTGCAGGGCGGAAATGACGCGGCTGATCACCTGGTCGACATCTTCCATGCGACTGCGCAGATAGGCGTCGTCCATGGCGCTGAATACACCGGCAAGACGATCGCGCTGTTTCTTCAGTGCGGCGCCGGCACGATAGTGGCCGATGGTGATCATCTCATCGAGTCCGCGCAGCAATTCCGCGTCATCGAGCAACAGGCTGTGCGCATCGATGAATTCGTTCACCTCGCGCGCCAAGGCACCATGCAATTTGCCGCGCAGTTCGTGCAATTCCTGCCGCGCGGTTTCCAGTGCTGCATGCAGGCGTTCGAGTTCCGAGGGAATTTCTTCCTCAGTCAGCGGACGTGTATCGACCAGATAACGGCTAGGCTGGACCAGGCGGGCACGGCCGAGCGTCATGCCACGAGAAGCCATGGTGCCTGCCAGAATTTGCCTCATGCGCGCTCCTGGGCGGATTCAAGGACAACAGGGAATAAAGAACGATAGATGCAGACAGCTTGCGTGCGCCTGTCGCGCCGCAGACAGAATATTTTCCATTTCTTGTTCCTCGTTCCCTGCATCATCAGGCCCCTTCGTCGAATTTGCGATCGAACAGATTCACGACAGCATCAAGCGCCGCCGATTCGTCAGGCCCCTCGGTGCGCACAGTGAGAGATGTGCCGATGCCCGCCGCCAGCATCATGACGCCCATGATGCTTTGCGCATTCACTTCGCGTCCTTTGCTGACCAACCACACGGTTGATTTGAAGCCTTGTACGAGCTGCACCAGCTTGGCCGAAGCGCGCGCGTGCAAGCCCAGTTTGTTGGAGACCACAATCTCTTTTTCAAGCATGATCGATGAAGATTCCCCCGCGACCGCCACTGGCCGCTATTTCTGCAAGTTCATCCAGCGGCTTGTCGGCGTAATTGAGCACGCGCAACAGCATGGGCAAATTCAGTCCCGATACGCAGCGCAACCTTACGCCCACCGTACTCAGCGATAAACCGATATTGCACGGCGTCGCGCCGTACAGATCGGCCAGCACCAATACGCCGTCACCGTGATCCAGTTCGCGTGCGTGCTTGGCAGTCAATTCGCGCATGACGTCCGGATCGGCACGGGCCGGTACTTCCACGGTAGCTACCCGCAACGGCAGCTTGGGCAACACGTGACGGGCCGCCTTTACCAGCGCCTGGCCAACCGACTCGTGGGTCATCAGCATGACACCGACGCTCATGACACGGCTTCAGCTTGGTTCGTTAAAGACAACATAGGGATCACTCAAGTTCGCGATGGAAAGTCAGAACGCCTTCGCGGGTAGCGCGATAGTGCGCGGCAAGTTTCTCGACCAGGTAGACCGACCGATGCCGGCCGCCGGTGCAACCGATGGAGATGGTGACATAGCTGCGGTCATCGGCTTCGAAACGGGGAAGCCACGTGTCCAGCCAGCGTGTGGTATCGGCAACGTATTCGGCGACCTCGGGCTTTTGCTCGAGGTATTCCCGGACGGCGCCGTCCTTGCCCGAAAGCGGGCGCAGTGTCGGCTCCCAATGAGGATTGGGAAGACAACGGGCGTCGAAGACGAAATCGGAATCCAGGGGCAGGCCGCGCCGAAAAGCGAACGATTGAAACATCAGCGTAAGGCCGGCCGTGGTTTGCGCATAACCGGTGGCGATCAAACGGCGCAGCTGATGTACGTTCAGTTCGCTGGAATCGATGACCCGTTCGGCAATAGCCATCAAGGGCCGCAGCAACCTGCGCTCTTCTGCAATGGCGTCGGCGAGCGACATCCCGCGCACGGCAAGCGGATGCCTGCGACGGGTTTCCGAGAAACGCTTCATGAGGACAGCATCGCTGCAATCCAGAAAGATCAGATGCACATGCACGGTAGCGGCGAGTGCCGACAGCACCTGCGGCATGTGCTGAAAATCTTCATCGCGATTGCGCACGTCCACGCCGACGGCGATCCGTCGACGATGGCTGTCGCCGCGCGTGGCCGCTTCGACCAGTTGCGGCAGCAATGCGCTAGGGAGGTTGTCGACGCAATAGAATTCCAGGTCTTCCAAGGCACGCAATGCAACGGTTTTACCGCCGCCCGACATGCCTGTCAGTACGACCAGGTGCAAGGCGTTCGGATCGTCGGATGGAAGCATTCCTTTGGATTCATTCATGAGATCACCACGGAGGGAGCCGGCGCATCTGATGGGCCTGCCGATCCATGAAACTCTGCGCGGGATCGATGCCCTTGCTCTTGAGCATATGGCTGCGCACGGCAGCTTCCACCAGTACGGCCAAGTTGCGGCCTGGTGCGACGGGCAGTGTGATCATCGGCACCTGTACATCGAAGATTTCGCGGTGGCCCACGTCTCCGGTGAGGCGCGTGAGGGCGTCGGTATTGTCGCCGTCGCGCAATGGCTTGAGATGAATAACCAGTCGCAAGTATTTGGAGGTTTTGACCGAGGTATGGCCGAACATCTCGCGTACGTTGAGTACGCCCAGGCCACGCACTTCGAGCAGATCCTGTAATAGCTCGGGGCAAGCACCGTCGATGACATCGGGCGCGATCAGCGTGAATTCGGGAGCATCGTCGGCGACCAGCCGATGCCCGCGGCTGATGAGCTCCAGCGCCAGCTCGCTTTTACCGGAACCGGCTTCACCGGTGATCAGAACACCGATGGAGAACACCTCCAGCAGCACACCATGCAGCGTAAGACGTGGCGCCATGGTGCGCGCCAAGTGGTATTGCATCCAGGTGAGCAGCTCGTGCCCGCGCTTGGCGCTGATCCATAGTGGTGTATCGGTTTCTTCCGCCACTTCCCGTAAGTCAGCGGGAATGGTCTGATCCTTGGTAACGATGAATGCTACCGGCTGGGTGGCTGCCGCCTTGTGGATCACTTCCCATCGCTGACGGGAATCCAGACCGTCAAGGTAGCTCAGTTCTTCAGTACCGACAATTTGGATCTTGTTGGGATAAATGACGTTGAGATAACCCACGAGCGAAGGGCGTCTGGCTCGCGTCGAGCCGTATTCCAGCAGGCGCGTTTCACCACGCATGCCGGCGACCCATCGCAGCGCCATGCGCTCATGAATATCGTCGAAGAGTTGTCGTGCGGTAAGCCGTTCCAAGGATGTTCCTTTTGCCGCGGGGCTGCCTTACTGGGGGCGGCGGCAGGAACATTGTGCCAGTTTTGCGTTTCTGGCTCCCTCTCGGCTGAAGAAAGGGGGATTCGAAGGGGCATTCTGGCTTGGGCCGAGCTTGGCCCCTCTCCCGCGAAGGAGAGAGGCCATATCGAATGATGCTCAGCCGTATTGGCGAATTTCGCGCACTTCGCGCTGGTGTTTGTCACACAGTTTTTCGCGATAGCGGCGGAGCTGGTTGACGAGTTTGTCGAACATGACGTCGATGGAGGCGTACATATCGTTCTCGGTGGCCTCGGCGTGCAGCGTATTACCGGCTACGTTGATGGTTCCCTCGGCACATTGCTGAAGCTTGTCGACCGAGAGCACGACGTTAAGGCTGACAATACGGTCGTCGAGGCGAGTCAATCGATCGAGCTTGGCAGTGACGTGACTGCGAAGAGCTGGGGTGACATCGATCTTTTGACCACTGAGTTGGAATTGCATGGTGCGCCTCCTTCAAGAGCTGGCCGCCAGCGGCGGCGTTGATCGATGCGCGGATCGCCGTGAAACGATCGTTGCATCGTGAAGCTAGACCTTGTTGTTGAATATGGGATTGCTCCGTCAAGCTGCAAGTTCCCGCAGAGATTTTCGGCGTACAGATTCAGCTATTGCGCTGACGCTCGCTCGAACTGGGAATGCGCAGAATCTCTCGATATTTCGCAACAGTGCGTCGGGCTACCTGAATGCCCTTGTTGCGGAGTTCCTCGGCGAGGGCCTGATCGGACAGCGGCTTGCGGGGATCTTCGCCATCCACCAGCTTGCGAAGCATGGCCTGGATGGCGGTAGCAGAGGCGCTTCCACCGTCTTCGGTGGAAACGCCACTGGAAAAGAAATACTTCAGTTCGTAAGTGCCGCGTGGTGTGTGGATGTACTTGCGAGTGGTTACACGTGAAATCGTTGATTCGTGCATACCTACCTCCTCAGCAACTTCGCGCAGCACCAGTGGCTGCATCGCTTCCGGACCGTAATCCAGAAAAGCGCTCTGTCGCCGTACGATCGCTTCGGCGACTTTCAATAGTGTTTCGGCACGCGACTCCAAACTTTTAATGAGCCAGCGCGCCTCTTGCAATTGTCCGCGCATCCAGCTTGCATCATCACTGCGTGCTTGTGCAATCAGATTGCAGTAATGCTGGTTGAGGCTGAGCTTGGGTTGGCTATCCGGGTTCAGGAAAACGCGCCAGCGCGTGCCATCCTTGCGCGCGTAGACATCCGGTGCCACGTATTCAACGGGTGTGGTGTCGAGGGCCGCACCAGGCCGCGGATCGAGGCTGCGGATCAGTATCGCTGCACCGGTAACATCTTCTTCACTTACATGGAGGCGACGGGCGAGCTTGGCCATGTCGTTGCGCGCCAGCAGCTCCAGCTCGCTTTCCACGATGCGCAGTGCCAGGTCGCGATAAGGCGTACTCGCATCGAACTGTTCGAGCTGCGCGCGCAGGCAATCGGGCAGGTCAATGCTGCCTACGCCAGCGGGATCAAAACGCTGCAACTGCCGGCGTACTGTTTCAACCTCGTCGGGCGTGGCCTTCAGATGCGGTGACAGGGCGGCCAATACTGCCTCCACGCCTTCAGCCAAGTATCCATCAGTATTCAACGCGTCGATGAGTACGGTAGCGATGGCCTTGGCGCGCGGCTCCATGGGTGTCAGGTTGAGCTGCCACATCAGATGTTCTTGCAGCGATTCCGGTGCGGCGCTTTGCGGCTCCATGCCTTCATCGTCGCGGTGGTTTGCGCTGCTGCTACTGCCACTGCCATTGCTGGAAGAAAAATCTATCGGCTCATCGGAACTGATTTCAGCTTCGGTCCACTCGGGCGCTTCATCATTGCTGTCGCTGCCGGATGCGGAAGTGCTGCTTGCCGAAACGGATGCATCGAATTCGTTTTCGAATTCGTCATCGTTTTCAGTTTCGTCCTGTTCCGTGCCCGCATCTTCGGCAAACTCGAGCAGCGGGTTGCTCTCGGCAAGTTGACGCAACTCTGCAGCCAGCTCCAATTGCGACAACTGCAACAGACGAATGGCTTGCTGCAATTGAGGCGTGAGAGCCAGCTGTTGATTGAGACGGAATTGAAGCCCTGGTTTCATGCCTGCCAAAGGGGTCAAGATGGCTTCATCCTAACCCTTCGCTGATGCGTCGGCCATAGCTGCGAAGGGCTTCAGGGTTTGCTGCGCACAGGGATGTGAATCAGCGCAACAGTAGCCTGCCTTGGCGTAACGTTAAAAGCCTGTCCGACATCTGCGCGTAACCTGTCCGGCGCTTGCTGATGGCGCGGCTTGTTTGCCCGTGGACCCATGGTGTCATGTGGTTGCGCATGGACTTTATCCGCCTTGCGCTACTGTGGTCCGAGTGCTCCCATGTGGATGGCGGAGCTGTCGGGCAGGCTTCAGGGCATTACAGGCGGAATTCCCGGCCCAAATAGACCTCGCGCACTTTTTCGTCAGCCAGGATATGCGCCGGCGTGCCGCGCGAAAGGACTTCCCCTTCGTTCATGATATAGGCGCGGTCGCAGATGCCGAGCGTTTCACGCACATTGTGATCGGTGATCAGCACGCCGATGCCACGTTCCTTGAGGTGGCGCACGATGCGCTGGATCTCGCCGACGGAGATCGGGTCCACGCCGGCGAACGGTTCGTCCAGAAGCATGTAGCGTGGTTGTGCGGCCAGTGCGCGGGCGATTTCCACGCGACGACGTTCACCGCCGGACAAGCTGATGCCCTTCTGGCTGGCGATGTGGGAAATCTTCAGCTCGTCCAGCAGGCTTTCCAGCTCTGCATCGCGCTTGCGCTGATCCAGACCCTCACGCAATTCCAGCACCGCCATGATGTTGTCGGCGACGCTGAGCCGACGAAACACGGATGCCTCCTGCGGAAGGTAGCCGATGCCAAGCTTGGCGCGGGCATGCATGGGCAATCCGGTGATGTCTTGTTTATCGAGCTTGATGGCACCCCCATCAGCCTCGATCAGGCCGACGATCATGTAAAAGCAGGTGGTTTTCCCTGCGCCATTGGGGCCAAGTAGACCTACAACCTCGCCTTGGCGGATCGAAAATGCGAAATCGCGCACCACCTGTCGTGCGCGGAAACTCTTTTGCAGGCCTTCTGCGGAAAGCATGTGTAATGGTTATCCCTTGCTCGGCGCGCTGCTCGCGGAGGCCGGCGTGCTGGAACTGGATGAGGACGACGGCTTGGTGGCCGGTGCGGAATTACCTGCCGGCTTCGATGGCGAGGACGTCGCAGGTTGGCTGGTTGAGGCGCCGTGCTTGGGCGGCGGCAATGGCTTCTGTTTCGGCAGGAAAGTCATGGTGACGGGGCCGGCATTGCCGCTCTCCCCGACCATATAGCCGGTTTGTGTGTTGTAGGTGAGCTTGGCGCCATGCGTTTCGCCCTTGTTTTGCTGATGCACGACGGCGTGACCGGTGAGGATCGCGATCCCGTTGACGTTGTCGTAATAGAGCTGGTCGGCATCGCCCGTCATCAGATTGCCGTTGTCATCGATCTGTTCGATATGCGGCTGCTTTTTCGGCGTGCCAGTCACGATGATGTGGTCGACCGAGGTGTCTTCCTTGGCCGTATAGATTTTTGCGACTTGGCCAGTCAGCTTCATCGTGCCCTGGGTAATGAGCACATTGCCCGTAAAGGTGCTGACGGAGTTCGGCTCGTTGTAGCCGTCCATACTGTCGGCATGTACCACATGGATGGGCTGGTTGCGGTCATCCTGCCTTGCCAGCGCCGGTTGCAGGAGCAGCAGCCCCGTGACCAGCAGGCTGAGTCGTAGCATTTTTCTGGCGCGGATACAGGATGCCGTGCACGTCATGGAGCAGCTCCAAGTGGTTATCGTTGAGGTTGGCGCGCATGCCAACGCCGTTCATTACGCTCTGGCCCTGGGTCATCCTGGCCGGGTCCGCCGTCTCCATGCGGTTCTCCTTTGGCCAGCCCGTGACGTTCGAGGTGTGCAATGTTGCCATGGGACTTTGCGCATAGGCAGGACGGTACATATAGACCGCACCGTCCAGGCGCATCAGGGTGCCCGCCTTGTTGACCCATCCGAATGGCGCGTTGCCGTACCAATCCGGAACACCGGGTTTTTTCGACATGATCTGGAAAATCGGGGCATTGATGTAAAGCGACTCATCGCCCGCGCGGCGATCCATGCGTGGCGCTTTCATGGTGAAGTTCAACAGGCCGGTCACGTCGTAACTCCACACTTTCGCGTTGTAGAGCACGTAATCGGAAATGGGCGGCCCGATGAAGTCGTTGACCGGCGGTGCACCGACCACCCATCGTTGCAGCATCCAGCTTGCAGGTGCGGCGATTGCCAACAGGACAATCGCCACGCTGGTGCGGTTTTCGCGAAGGTATTGGCGAACATTCACCGCCAATGCTCCTGTTCCGCTGTCGTCTTGCCCTGTGCATGCAGGATGAGGTCGCACACTTCGCGCACTGCTCCCATGCCGCCACCCAGGCGAGTCTGCCAATGAGCCCGCTGCGCTACCCACGGATGGGCATTGGCGACGGCCACGGCAAGGCCGACTTCGCTCATGGGCGGCAAATCGGGTAGATCGTCACCAACAAAAGCAGCTTCTTCCGGTTGGAGGTTCAAGGCTTCCAGGATCTGGCGCAGGCATTCGCGCTTGTCGGCTTGGCCTTGGTAGACGTGCGTGATATCCAATTCTTCCGCGCGCAAGGCGACGGGATGGCTGATGCGTGCGCTGATGATGCCTACCTGCACGCCGTGTGCCTGCAAGCGCTTCAGGCCGAGGCCGTCATGGACGTGGAACACCTTGGTTTCATGGCCGCTTTCGCTATACCAGAGGCGGCCATCGGTGAGTGTGCCGTCCACATCGAAAACAGCAAGGCGGATGCGGGCGGCACGGGCGAGCACATCGGCGGACAGATGGGAAAAGTAATCCATGGAGAAAAAGTTTCCGTCAGACCACGCGTGCGCGCAGCAGGTCGTGAATGTTCAGGGCACCTACGACGCGTTGCGCTTCGTCGATCACCAGCAAGGCGTGAATCTGGTATTTCTCCATCAGCTGGGCCGCTTCAATGGCAAGTTTGTCTGCGCCGATGATCTTCGGGCCACGGGTCATCAGATCGCAAACCCGGGCATTGCGCAGGTCGACGCCGTCATCGTCCAGCGCGCGACGCAAGTCACCGTCGGTGAACACGCCCAGCAGATGCTGCTCGTGATCGACGACGGCAGTCATGCCCAAATGTTTGCGGGTCATTTCCATCAGTGCTTCGGTCAGGGAGGCGTCGGGGGAAACCATCGGCACTCCGGAACCGGTATGCATCACATCGCTGATGTGCAGCAGCAATCGGCGCCCCAGGCTTCCCGCCGGATGGGAACGCGCGAAGTCCTCGGAGGTAAACCCGCGTGCTTCGAGCAGGGCAATGGCCAGGGCGTCCCCCATCACAAGGGCGGCCGTCGTGCTGGCCGTAGGAGCCAAGCCCAGCGGGCACGCTTCGGCGGAAATGCCCGCGTCCAGATGCACATCGGCCTGGCCGGCAAGCGAGGAATCCGGATTGCCGGTAATGGCGATCAGCGGAATACCCTGGCGCTTGATGACTGGGAGGATAAAGAGGATTTCATCCGTCTCGCCGGAGTTCGACAGCGCCAGTACCACATCCTGCGGCAGGATCATGCCCAGGTCACCGTGGCTGGCTTCACCCGGATGAACGAAAAAGGCCGGTGTGCCCGTAGACGCCAGGGTGGCTGCAATCTTGCGTCCCACATGGCCGGACTTGCCCATGCCGGTCACGACCACGCGTCCCTTGCAGCCAAGAACCAACCGGCAGGCATCGACGAAGGCCTGGTCGATGCGCGGCTCCAGCGCCCGGATGGCTGCTGCTTCAGTGGCGATGACGGTGCGCGCGCTGCGCACGATGGCGGCGGCATCCATGCGGGTGGACTTGGCTTTGGCGATGGGGGCGTTCATGCGTCCTCGAGGCAGGTTGGGCAGGGGAGCCAACACAGGTTGTCGTTTCTGCGACAGCAGATTTCCATTAACATGGCATATTCGCATTCTATCTTGATGCCTGACGCCAATGGCTCGCCCCGCATTGCCCGGCAGCCGGCGTTCAGGCAATCGACGCAGTGGACAATTCATGGACGCAGCCAGCATCCAGGCAATGATCGAAACGGGCCTGCCCGGTGCACAGGTGAACGTGCAGGGCGACGACGGCGTGCACTTCGAGGCAGAAGTCGTAGCCGAGCAGTTCGCAGGCAAGCTGCCTCTTGCACGCCATCGTCTCGTGTACGCCACTTTGGGTGACCTGATGGGGGGCGCCATCCATGCGCTCGCGCTCAAGACCCTGACGCCGGAAGAAGCTGCTGGTCGCCGCTGATGCGCTGCAGCCCTCGCCGGCCTTTCGCTTTCTTCAAGGAATACCGATGGCCAAAATTCTGATCAGCGGCGGTGAGCCGCTACGCGGTGAAGTGGGTATTTCCGGCGCCAAGAACGCCGTGTTGCCGATTCTCGCGTCTTGTCTGCTGGCCGACGAGCCCGTGACGATCAGCAATGTGCCGCACCTGCACGATGTCACGACCACCATGGAGCTACTGGGCCAGATGGGTGTGCAGCTGGTGCTGGACGATCGCATGAAGATCCAGGTGGACCCGCGTTCTACCGACCGCTACTTCGCCCCTTATGAATTGGTGAAAACCATGCGGGCCTCGATCCTGGTGCTGGGGCCGCTGGTGGCCCGCTTCGGACAGGCCGAGGTCTCACTGCCGGGTGGCTGCCAGATCGGCTCGCGTCCGGTGGATCAGCATATACGCGGTCTGCAGGCACTGGGCGCAGACATCGAAGTCGAGAATGGCTACATCAAGGCTCGCGCCAAGCGCCTGAAAGGCGCGCACATCGTGATGGACATGGTGACCGTCACTGGCACAGAGAACGTGATGATGGCCGCCGTGCTGGCTTCCGGTACCAGCATCATCGACAACGCGGCCCAGGAGCCGGAAGTGGTGGACCTGGCCAACTGCCTCAACGCCATGGGCGCGCAGATCGAGGGGGCGGGCACTTCCACCATGGTGATCCATGGTGTCGAACGACTGCACGGCGCTTCCTATGAGGTGCTGCCCGATCGCATCGAAACTGGCACTTTCCTGGTAGGGGCGGCGATGACGGGCGGCAAGGTGCGTGCTCGCAACGCGCGCGCCAATACGCTTGATGCGGTGTTGGTAAAGCTGGAAGAAGCAGGGGCGCACATTGCCACCGGGCCGGATTGGATCGAGCTGGACATGCAGGGCCGCCGTCCGAAGGCAGTGAATATCACCACCGCACCGTATCCGGCTTTTCCCACCGACATGCAGGCGCAGTTCACGGCGCTCAATTGCGTGGCGGACGGCGTGGGCATCATCACCGAAACCGTTTTCGAAAACCGGTTCATGCACGCGCACGAATTGCAGCGACTGGGGGCGGATATCCGCCTTGAGGGCAACACGGCCATCATCCAGGGCGTCGACAAGATGAGCGGCGCACCAATCATGGCCACGGATCTACGTGCGTCCGCATGCTTGGTGCTGGCAGGCCTGGTTGCCCAGGGCGATACCACGGTCGACCGCGTGTATCACATCGATCGCGGTTACGAGAACATCGAGGAAAAGCTCAGCACACTCGGTGCGAAGATCCGCCGTCTACCGACGTAATTGCACCGGGTGTTGTTTTCCCCGACGCAACATCGTCATTCGTCTGATCGCAAGAGCAGGCAAAGGATGAATCCCCGCATTCGCGGGGATAACAAGCTTTTTTCGAGGAGTTCGGCCGGGTTGAGGGTCCAGGTTATGGTGTGCCGTAATGCACCAGTTGGAGGGTCAAATCACCGCCCTCACTTTGCGCCAGCTTGACCGGAAGAGGGAACTGCTTCGGCACGTACCACGCATCAAAGTGCTTGTCCGAATCGGTACGGGTAACACGTTCGGCCTGGAAGCTGCCTGCCGGCACTTTGACCGATTCGGTACCCTGCACCTTGTACTGTTGCTGTTCCACGCGCTGCTTGACGCCTACCGGCAGCGTTACGCTTTGATTGCCGCCACGCAGGGCCAAACCCAGCGCAAACGACATCGTGTTGCGGTCGACCATGCCCGGAACCGCAGCATAGTTGTCGACGCTCTTGCCCTCATCCACGCTGACTTGCCTGGTATTCCAGTTCACCTTCATGAGGCGTTGCTTGGTTTTCAGCGCAGTCACTTTGGATGTGTAAGTTTCGGTTTCCGGCGCATGATCATTCCAGCGGAAGCGAGTGACGTCACTGGAATTTGCGCCGAGCATGGCGGCCAGGCCGGATGTGCCGCGAATCTGGTTGCTGTATTCGTACTCACCGTTGCCGAGCGATTTCAGAGTAATCGTGGCCTCACCCATCGCTTCCCCATCGCGCGAAACCTGGTAGGTCGCGGTGAAGGGCGTGAGCGACGCAGCAAACGCGGCGGAGGTAGAAACGGCCAGCGCGAGGCCAGCAAGAAGAGGGCGGAAGAGTCGTGTATGCATAGGCGGCAGTGTACGCGTATATCCTGAACGTCTGATTGCAATCGGAGACGGCTTGCCCTCAGCGAACGAGTTGTCCGTTCTGGTATCGCAAGGGTTTGCGGAGCGGCTCGTCGTCGTAGCTCACTCCTGCATCATCCAGCTTCAGTCGGCCGGCGGCGATCAGCGCGACGACGGCCGGAAGCAGTTGATGTTCCAGCGGCAACAGTCGCGCGGCCAACGTGTTTTCGTTGTCGTCGGTGTCGATGGTCAACGTTGTCTGGGCAATAACGGGCCCCCCGTCGAGTTCGGCCGTGACGTAATGCACGCTGGCGCCATGCTCAGTGTCGCCTGCCTTCAATGCGCGCCGATGGGTATGCAGCCCGCGGTACTTGGGCAGCAACGACGGATGGATGTTGATCATCCGCCCCGCCCACGGCCGCAAGGCATCACCGTCAATGATGCGCATGAAACCTGCAAGCACCAGCAGATCCGCCTTGCTCGCGGCGAGGCGATCGAACAGGGCGAAGTCGTAATCGCGACGGTCGCGGTAATCGCGCGGATCGAGTACGGCCGTGGGTATGCCTGCAGCTTGCGCTAGCTGCAGCACGGGTGCATCGGCTTTGTCGCTGGCGACCAGCGCAAACTCGACTGGCAAGTCCCCGTGGTCGCGCGCCGCCAAAAGTGCGGCGAAATTGCTGCCGCGACCGGAAGCGAGAATGGCGATGCGAAGAGGTGCGGCCATGGCGTTTGTGCAAAGGTGTGATCAATGGCGCTGCTCAGGAACATCCTGCTGGCGCGGCGAAAGCATCTTGCGATGCTGTTATTCCGTGGCAATCCGCAACGAAACGTTTTATCCAGGCCTCGGTGCGGAAGAACGGCTGCTTCAGGCCCTAGCCGATATGCACGCGTTCATCGTCGCGTGCGGGTACCACTTCGCCGATCACCCAGCTCTTGAGATCGTGCTTGGCCAACAAGGCCGACGCGGCGTCTACCGCGTCGCGAGGCAGCAGAAGGGTAAAGCCCACTCCGCAATTGAACGTGCGCCACATCTCCTCCCGTGGCACATTGCCTTCGCGCATTAGCCAGTCGAACACTGGCGGCAAAGCCAGGGCAGATGCATCCAGGTGCAGGCCGAGGCCATCCGGCACGACGCGAATGATGTTTTCTTTCAAGCCGCCGCCGGTGATATGTGCCATGCCATGCAAGGGCAGCGTTTTGAGCAGGGCCAGCATCGGTTTTACATAGATGACCGTGGGGGCCATTAGTGCGTCGGCCAACGTCACGCCGCCGAGATCGAGGTCCAGCGGGCTGCCCGCACGCTCCACGATTTTGCGGATCAGCGAATAACCATTCGAGTGCGGGCCGGACGAAGCTACGCCGAGCACCACGTCGCCGGCCACGATATCCGCACCGCTCAGCAACGCATCCTTCTCTACCGCACCCACAGTAAAGCCGGCGAGATCGTATTCACCCGGCGGATACATATCGGGCATCTCGGCGGTTTCACCGCCGATCAGCGCGCAGCCGGCCAGTTCACATCCTTTGGCGATGCCACCGACCACGGCCACCGTGGTGTCCACATCCAATTTGCCGGTGGCGAAGTAGTCCAGGAAGAACAGCGGTTCGGCGCCTTGCACCAGCACGTCGTTGACGCACATGGCAACCAAGTCGATGCCGATGGTCTCGTGTCGTTTCAGTTGCTGCGCCAGCTTGAGCTTGGTGCCAACGCCGTCGGTACCGGAAACCAATACCGGCTCCTTGAAGCGCGTACCGAGATTGAACAACCCGCCGAAGCCACCCAGTCCACCCATCACTTCCGGGCGAAAAGTGCGCTTGACCAGCGGCTTGATACGTTCGACCACGGCATTGCCGGCATCGATATCCACGCCTGCGGCGCGGTAGGTGAGGGCGTCGGACATGGCCAACCTGGCTCTTCGAAGATAAGGAAAGGGGTGGGCTGACCGCTCTCCATGCAAGCGTCCTCAACGCCATTTTGCGCGTCATGTTTCGGTCGCCGCAGGCTAGCCAGCCGTTGCGGCGCCCAAGTGATCTACGCGCAAATCATGCACACGGCACGTACACAGAAGGGATCAGAGCATCCCTAATGATAGACGTTAGGGGTCGGATTGGGCAGACTTCCGTTCGATCCCCGAAGCTGAATATGACCGCCCATGCGTCTTCCACGCCTGCTGATCGCCGCCCTTTTGCTGCTTGGCCCCCTCATGGGCTTGCCTGGAAAGGCTTTTGCGCAGACGGCCTCGCCATACAGTGTGGTGGTGCCGGTAACGGATACCAGCGCAGCCCAACGCAACCAGGCATTCCAGACCGCGCTGGGCCAGGTATTGGTGCGAGTGTCTGGCGGCCAGGACTTGAGCAGCAAGCCCGGTTATGCAGAAGCCGTGCAAAACGCCGCGGGCATCGTGCAGCAATTTCAATATCAGCGGGATGGCGGCAGTCCTCCGGCCCTCGCCCTCTCGGTTACCTTCGACCAAGGGGCCGTTCAGCGGCTAGTGACGCAACTCGGCGCCACCGCAGCAGGCGTGAAACCGCCGCTGTTGCTCATTGTGCAGGGCAGTGATGGGCATGTACTGGGCCAGAACGATCTCGGCGCGCTCGCCGCAGCGGCCGGCAAAGGCGGCTATCAAGTGAGCTATGCGGATCCTTCGCAGCTGCCCGATCTAGGCAAATTGGCTTCGGCCGATCCCGCCGCGTTGTCGGCCATCAGCCGGCTGTATCACACGGGGCTTGTGCTGATGGGCAAGTTGCATGCGAATGGCGCGGACTGGACGCTGATCAGTGGCGGCCAGGCGCAGCATTGGAGCGCGCAGGCCGGCAATCAGGGTGACCTGTTTGCCGATGCCGGCAATAACGCCACCGATCGCCTCAGCCAGGCCCTTAATGTGATCGGCGCCACCCAGGTCGATGGAAAGTTCTGGATCACTGGCCTGCATTCTGCGCAGGACTACGCCAACCTGATGGCAACCTTGCAGGCTGATCCGTCGGTGCAGCGTGTTTATACCCTGGGTGCACAGGACGACGGCGTGCTGTTATCCGTGAAAGCGGGAATGCCGCTGGATGATTTGGCGGCGAATCTGGCCGCTGGCGGCCGGCTCATCCAGGGCAGTTCGCACGACGGCGCGGATGTAAGTCTGCGCTGGCTCCACTGAGCTGCGATGCTTGCTGCCTCACAGTCCCGTTGGAGACACCTTCCCAACGCGATTTCGATGTTGCGAGTACTGTTGGTCGTACCGATTGGTTGGACCTTGCTGCAGGGACGTTGGCCGGTTGCCTTGAGCCTGGTTGCGATAGCCGGCGTATCGGACGGCGTCGACGGCTTTCTGGCCCGCCGCTATGGGTGGCAAAGCCGGCTTGGCGGCATGCTCGATGCCATCGCCGACAAGCTCTTGCTGATCACCTGTTTCGTCCTGTTGGCGTGGCTTGGCCATGCGCCGCTTTGGTTGACGGGTATTGTTTGCGGGCGCGACCTGGTGATCGCTTTCGGCGCTTTGCTGTGGCGCTGGCAGGTGGGCCGGATCCAGCCGCAACCCAGTCTGCTATCCAAGGCCTGCACACTGATGCAGATCATCTATCTGCTCGCCGCGCTGCTTGCCCTCGCAGATCATTCGTTACCACGTTTTCCGATCCTCGCCTGGTCCGTAGCCGTGCTCTGTGTGGCGAGCGGCTTGCATTACGTGGTGCACTGGTCGCGCCGTGCCTGGCATATCCGTCATATGGGCTAAGGATTTTCAAAGCACAGCGCAAGACTTTGAACGGCCGGCTACATAAGCCACACTTGTTTGCGTCCCGCCTCTGACGACGAGTCTTTCGTGTCCTTAAGCCAAGAGACATCCCGCCGCTGGCAAATGCTGGCGATCATCCTGGTCATCGGGCTGCTGATCTGGCTGCTTGCTCCGGTGCTGATGCCTTTTGCCGTGGCCGCCATGCTCGCCTATCTCAGCGATCCCCTGGCCGACCGATTGGAGCGGTTGGGCCTGGGGCGTTCGCTGGCCGTGAGCATTGTCTTTGTCGTGCTCATCCTGGTGATTGCGGCAGCCTTGCTTTTGCTGGTGCCCTTGATCGCCAGGCAAATCGAAAACCTGGTGCAAAACTTTCCTCACTACGTGGAGTGGGCCAGGGATAAAGCGCTGCCGTGGCTGCAGGTCAAACTGCATCTGGATCCCAGGGCATTCGATACCGATCGCCTGCTTGCCGAAATCAAGGAACACATCGGCTCCATCGGTAGTGTGATCGGCACCCTCTCTCGCTCTGGCTTCGGCGTGGTGATGTGGATGACCAACCTGGTATTGATCCCGGTGGTCTGGTTTTACCTGCTGCGCGACTGGGACCGCCTGGTCGCGTGGGTCGATCGCATGCTGCCGCGTTCCGTCGAGCCGACCGTCGCGCATCTCGCGCGCGAATCCGACGCCGTGCTAGGCGCCTTCGTACGCGGACAGCTTTTGGTCATGCTGGCACTGGCCATCTATTACGGCGGAGCACTTACCGTGGCTGGCATTTCGGTGGGCCCACTGATTGGCATGGTGGCTGGCTTGCTCAGCTTTGTGCCTTATCTGGGTTTCATCACAGGTTTTGCCGCTGCGATCATTGCGTCGCTGGTGCAGCACGGCGACTGGGCGAACTTGCTGATGGTGGTGGGCGTGTTTGTGGTCGGGCAGCTGCTCGAGGGCTATGTGTTGGTGCCACGGCTGGTGGGCGAAAAAATCGGCCTTCATCCGGTTGCCGTGATTTTCGCAGTGCTTGCCGGCGGTTATCTGTTTGGCTTCCTTGGGGTGTTGCTCGCGCTGCCTGCCGCATCGGTCATCCTGGTATTGCTGCGCTATCTCGCGCAACGCTACAAGCTTAGCGACCTGTATACCGAAGAAGGGTCGCCGGATAGCCTCATCGCAGAAGTGGATGTCGAGGTCGAGCGAAGCGTCGACGGCGATACGCATAAGCCATGACTGCGCAGCTGCCATTGGGCTTGCGTTGGCCTCGCCGCCAACGTTTTGAACACTTCCACGCTGGTTCAAATGCCGCAGCCCTGGCTGCTGTGCGGGCGCTTGCCGTCCAGCCAGGCGCGCCATGGTTGTATCTGAGTGGGCCGGCTGGTAGCGGTAAAAGCCATTTGCTCATGGCGGCTTGTCAAGCAGCCAGCGAAGCAGGGCGCACGGTGCAGTATCTTCCACTAAGACGCTTGAGTGATTACGTGAGCGTGATTCGCGGGGTGGCTGGCAGCCCCTTTCTCGCGCTTGACGATCTGGATCTGCTCGCAGGTGATCGTGATGCCGAACATGCGCTGTTCGATTTGTACAACCGTGCCCGCGCTGAAAGTGCTGCGCTTATCTTCGCGGCAGAGTGCGTACCCATCCAACTAGCGCTCACGCTGCCGGATCTGCGATCGCGGCTAGGTGCATGCACGCAGTTCACGCTCAAGCCGCTGGACGATGCCGAACGCCGCATAGTGCTGAAAAACCAGGCTGCGTTGCGCGGCATCGTATTGGACGATGTTGTGCTCGATTGGCTTTTCGCCCGTTACGCGCGTGACCTCGGTGCCTTGCTCGACCTGCTCGATCGCCTGGACCAGGCCTCGCTGGCTGCTCAACGGCGAGTTACCGTCCCTTTTTTGCGGGGTCTTCTGCGCGACGAGCATCCATAAGTCGAGAAGTCAGCGATCGCGCATGTCAATGGGTGCTTTCATGCCACGCGAGCATGCTGCATCAAATCGTTTTCGGAGTTTGCTTTCCTGAGTGGTTTGCTGGGATGCGGCTGTCATGGGTGCCTCGATCGTTTTCGTGAGCACGCAGGTCCTGCTATTTCGCGATCAAATTAAAATGTTGACAGGCATCGCATACGACACCGCGGCGCGAAAACCCTGTCTGCGCGAGCCATCCGAGCGAGCATGTATGTTGCGAAGATCGGTGTCGACGATTCCATCAAGAAAGTTGCGTTCGGGATAAACGGCGGACGTTCTTCTGCTCAAACAATCCGCTGAAAGCCAGTGATTGCTTTGATGTATCTTGGCAGCCGAACCTGCCTGCATGATGGTTTCCGACCTGGGATAATTGGGGAGTGAGACATGATCGACCACACCGGCATTTCCGTCAGCCATTTTGAAAACAGCAAGGCGTTTTACGTCAAAGCGCTTGCACCGATCGGTTATGCGCTGCTGATGGAAATTCCTGCGTCAGTGACGGGCTATACCAACGTAGCAGCGTTCGGCGAACCGCCCCGGCCGGATTTCTGGATCAACGAAGGTGTGCCGAATCGCCCTGCCGTGCATGTGGCTTTTCGCGTCGAGCGTCGCGCGCAAGTCGATGCGTTTTACCAGGCCGCCATGGCAGCAGGTGGTCGTGACAACGGACCGCCGGGCATTCGCCCGCATTACCATCAGCATTATTACGCCGCATTCGTTCTTGATCCGGACGGGCACAACATCGAGGCCGTGTGCCACTCGCCTGAGTAGCGTCGATCCACGGTAGAGGAGGGAGCGATGGGGCGTCCTTCGGAACCCGCATGCGTTGATTTTTCATGCGCGGCCAGTCCGATCGATAACCGGCCCTCTTCGCGCGGTGAAAACGAGAGATAGCGCTTAAGCCAGACCTTAGCCAGAAGGACGGCGCATCACGCCATCTTCGACAGCGGGGATGTCAGGCGAAGATGCAGAAGGTGCTGAGGGCAGCCATCAGGCCTTCAACAAGCTTGGCGTCGCTTGTTCGCCGATGGCTTCCACCATGGCTTTCACCACATACAGGTTGCCGGCCACAATGTTGCCGCTCTGCGGAATGCCATCGCGTCCGGCGAAGTCGCAATACTGGCCGCCTGCTTCGCGTACCAGCAACGCACCGGCGGCCATGTCCCACGGCTTCAGGCCGATTTCGAAAAATCCGTCATAACGGCCGGCAGCCGTGTAGGCCAGGTCCAGTGCGGCAGAACCGGAGCGGCGGATATCTTCGGCTTGGGCGAGCAGGGCACGGGTCATGGCCAACTGCGCGTCCAGATGCGCGCGTTGTCGATACGGGAATCCGGTACCGATCATCGCTCCTGCCAAGCTTTCGCGCTTGCTGACACGCATGCGGCGATCATTGAGGTAGGCACCGTCTCCCTTGCTGGCTGTGAACAACTCATCGCGCAGAGGATCGAACACCACGGCGTAGACCGGCTCGCCTTTTTCGAGCAAGGCAATGGAAACGCTGAAATGGGGAATGCCGCGCAGGTAGTTATGCGTGCCGTCCAGTGGATCGATGACCCAAACCAGTGGCCCCTTGCCCAGCGCACCGCTTTCCTCGGCGAGGATGGCGTGGGAGGGATAGGCACGGCGCAATTCCTTGACGATCTCAGCCTCGGCCAAACGGTCGACCTCGGATGCAAAGTCCATGCGTTGTTTTTCAACGACATTGAGGCCGTCGATGCGGTTCATGTAACGCAGGATCACGTTACCTGCGGAGCGCGCGGCGCGTACCGCGACGTTGACGGCGGGTCTGGTCATGGCTTTGGCTTGGCAAAAGAACGGGTTAGCGAACGGAAATGGTAACAGAGCGGGGGAGGGCGGCGCGAGAGACAGGTACGGGAACGAAGCCGGATAGCAGGCGAAGCGGCTTGCATCCGTTTGCGTGCCCTCATCACGCACCGCTATTCCTGTGTCACTGCCCCCTTGCTGCCGACTCTCTACTATTCTTCCCAACCTTCGCATTTGCCGTACTCCCGCATGACTGTTGATACAGACTTGGCCAGCCGCATCCGTTTCGTTCTCGTCCGTACTTCTCATCCTGGGAATATCGGCAGCTCAGCGCGTGCCATGCGTACCATGGGGTTTGCGCGCATGAACCTGGTTTCCCCCCATCGTTTCCCGGATCGGGAAGCTACGGCCATGGCGGCCGGCGCCGACGATGTGCTGGCTGAGGCCGGTGTTCATCCTGGACTGGTTGAGGCGCTGACCGGTACGAATCTCGCGTTCGGCCTCTCGGCGCGTCGCCGCGGAGTGAATCTGCCCGAGCTGACACCGCGCGAAGCTGTCACGCAGGCGCTCGCGGCAGCGGCGCGCGGCGAGCAGGTTGCGCTGGTGTTCGGCAACGAGCGTACCGGCTTGGAAAACGAAGAACTGGCACGTTGCCATGCCATGGTACGTATCCCAAGCGTGGACGATTTCAGTTCACTCAACCTCTCGCAGGCGGTGCAAGTGATGGCGTATGAATTGCGTCTCGCGGCACTGAGCGAGACATTGCTGGCGCCACCGCCGTTGCACGATGAACCCCCTGCGGACGCAGTACAGATGGAGCGCTTCTACGAACATTTGATGCAGACGCTGGACGACATCGATTTCCACAAAGGCCGTGCGCCGACCACGATCATGCTGCGTTTGCGCAAGTTGTTTCAGCGTGCACAGATGGATGAGCGCGAGCTGCGCATGCTGCACGGCATCCTTGCTGACGCGCAGCGCATGGCTCACTTGGCAAGGGAAAAGAAATAATTCGAAACGCTAGACGTCGCTAGCTCAATTACTGTTCGTCGTCAGTCAATTCGATCTGCGGCGCGGGCACGATCAGCAGTTTGTCGATGCGCGCGCCATCCAGGTCGACCACTTCGAAACGGATGCCGCGCCAGGTAAATACCTCGCCGGTTTGCGGGATATGGCCGAACGCTGCCATCACCATGCCGGCGGCAGTGCGGAAGTCGTGTTCGTCTTCCCCCGGCAGCAGATCCACATGCAACAGTTCACGTAGATCGTCGGTGGAAATCGAACCGTCGACCAGCCAACTGCCGTCCTCGCGTTGCACGATCGGCGCGCTTTCTTCGCTGCCATGACCAAGCTGGCTGGCGCCGACTACGGCTGCCAGCAGATCGTTCAGCGTCACCACGCCTTCGATGTCGCCGTATTCGTCCACCACCAGTGCCATGGGCGTTTCCGCATCGCGAAACTCTTCCAGCAAATCGAGCGCGCGGGCGGTAGCAGGGACATACAGCGGTTTGGCGAGGGTACGGAACAGCTCCAGCTTACCGGTAGCGATGCCACCCAACAGGCTCTTTACTTCCATCACCCCGACGATGTCGCTCTCGTCGTCGCGGTAAACGGGATAGCGCGAATAAGAGGTCTGCCGCAGCACGTCCAGGTTTTCCTCCATCGGCGCATTCATGTCCAGCCATGCAATGCGTGTGCGCGGTGTCATCACGCTGTCCACGGTGCGATCGCCCAGGCGCAGCACGCGGTTGACCATGGCCTGCTCGTCCGCATCCAGCACGCCCTGTTCCGTGCTTTCAGCCACCAGCAGGCGGATTTCTTCTTCCGTTGCTGCATTTTGGCCGCGATTTTTCACCCGCAACAACGCCAGCAGCAGGCTGCTGGAGCGGTTGAGCATCCATACGAACGGGGCGGTGGCGCGTGAAAGCACCAGCATTGGCATGGCGACGACGGTCGATACCGTTTCGGGGGCAGAGAGTGCCAGGCGCTTGGGTACCAGTTCGCCGACCACGATCTGGATAAAGGAGATCACTACGAAGCCCAGCACAATCCCAACGACACGGGCATAAGGCTCCAACCATGCGACATGGCCGTCATGCAGCAAAGTGCCGATTTGCTTGCCTACAGCGTCCCCGGCCACGGCGCCGGTAATCAGCATGACCAGGGTGATGCCCACCTGCACGGTAGAAAGAAAATGCTCCGGCGCCTCGGCGTGCCGTAGAGCAACCCGGGCTCGGCGGCTAGTGCGGGCCATCTGCTTCAGGCGGCTCTTGCGCGAGGCGACCAGCGCCATTTCCGAGAGCGCGAAGAATCCGTTGCAGAGAGCGAGGACGAGGACGAGCGCGATTGTGGTCAGCATCGCGACGGGGCAGATGGTCGTGGCATGGCCTCAGTGTAAGGCACGGGACTTGGAGCGGGACAGGCACCTGGCCTCTGTCGCGGCTCTCCCTTACCCGCGCTTCGGAAAAGCCCCATCCAAGCTTTTGTCATCGTCCTGTAACATGCGCGTCACGTTTACCCCATCCCCGCTGCCGGGTCCTACCTGCATGTTTTCTCTCCAGACGATTTTTGGCAAAGGCGACAAGTTCTACGGGCTGCTGGAACAAAGCGCCGAAGCCGCCCGTGAAAGCGCCAAAGCCCTGCATGAGCTGGTAACCCAGCCCGACCATGCACCCATCATGGCCGCCTTCGCGGCTGCCCGCTCGCGCGAAAAGAACCTGGCGGCGCGGATCAGCGAGGAGCTGGTGAATACCTTCGTTACGGCTCTGGATCGCGAGGATATCGAGGCGCTCAACAGCGCCCTCTACAAGATCCCCAAGGGGGTCGAGAAATTCGCTGAGCGTTATGAGATCGTCGGGGGCCGCCTGGCCGGGGTGGACTTCGGCCAGCGCGCGCTGGTGCTGGCCCATTCCACCGACGTGGTAGCGGAAATGATCGGGCAGCTCCGCAACGGATTGCGCATCGATCCTGTGAAAAAGCTGCAAGACCGCATGCAGATGCTCGAATCAGAAGGCGACCGCATGCTGCTGGCGCCTTACCGAACGCTCTATATCGAAAGCAATGACGCCATGCGCGCGATGCTGGCCAAGGATCTGTTCGAACTGATCGAAAAAGCCATCGATAAGTGCCGCGATGTCGGCAACATCGTTTATTCCATTGTCTTGAAAAATTCCTGAGGAACACGCCTTGCACGCGTTCCCCTGCTTGAGTGCCGAAGCATCATCTCCCGTCGCCGGCATCGTCCATCCCATCGCACTTTTCTTCCCGGCAGAACAGGGTCGGTTGTCGTACGACCCAGACATGGCGCTGTTCGTATTGGCAGGAACCGAGGGAGTCGACGCATGAGTCTCGGTCTTGTCGCGATAGTGGTGCTGATCGCGCTTGTCTTCACCTATATCAACGGTTTTCACGACACCGCCAATTCCATTGCCACCGTAGTCGCCACCAAGGTGCTGTCACCGGGGCAGGCTGTGCTGTTGGCGGCGGTCACCAACATGATCGGTGCGCTGTGGGGTACCGCCGTGGCGGCCACTATCGCCGCCGGTATCGTCAATACCGGGGTGGTGGAAGCAGGACCGCAGCTTTTGATCTGCGCCTTGCTGGCGGCCATAGTCTGGAACCTGATTACCTGGTGGCTGGGTTTGCCGTCCAGCTCCAGCCATGCGCTGGTGGGTGCGCTGGTAGGCGCCGCGATTGCCGAATCCGGTGGACGTTTTGCGGCAGTGATCTGGGCGCACGGCGGCGCGCATTGGTGGGAAGGCAAGGGCGTGCTGCCGAAAGTCGTGATGCCGATGGTGGTGTCACCCGTCATGGGCTTCGCGCTGGGCTTCCTGCTGATGGGGGGGCTCTATGGACTGCTGGCCTGGTTTGCGTCGCGCAAAGGCGTGCTGCGCTATTTGGGGCGCACACCGTTCGTGAATAGCTTCTTCGGCAAGGTGCAGATTTTGTCCGCCAGTGCCATGGGTCTGGCGCACGGCATGAACGACGCACAGAAAAGCATGGGGCTCATTGCGTTGGCGCTGGCCAGTGCTACGACGGCAGGAACTTTTGATCACTTGCCGGCATGGCTGTCGTTCCTGCGCATCCATACATCCACGGCGGACGGTTTCGCCGTGCCGGCCTGGGTGGCGGTGGTATGCGCGCTCACCATGGCCGGTGGCACGGCCGGTGGCGGCTGGCGCATCATCAAGACGCTCGGCCACAAGATGGTGAAGCTGCATCCCATCAATGGTTTTGCGGCGGAGGGCAGTTCCGCGCTGGTGATTCTCGGTGCATCGATGTTCGGTCTGCCGGTCTCGACGACCCACGTCGTGTCGTCGTCAATCATGGGCGTGGGTGCGGCCAAGCGCTTCAACGCGATTCGCTGGTCCGTCGTGGAGCGGATGGTGTGGGCGTGGATTCTTACCTTGCCGGTCACCGCGTTGATCGCGTATGCCTTCGTATATGTCGCGAAGCAGTTAGGTTAGAGGGCCGGCTTGTGCACCGTGTCGGAGCGGTACGCCTGATGCGGTACAGGTGGCCATCCCACCTAATGTAATACGCTCAGAAGCTGTCGCCGACGTCGACGATCGCCTGTTCCAACTGATCGCCAAGCGCGCCGAGTTCACGGATCAGCCGTTGCAACTCCTGCTGCGTCAGTAATTCATACGGACGGTTTTCACATAAGTGCAGATAGGGCGAACCATCCAGGTCGGCAACAGCAAGAAAGCCGTTGCGCTGTTCCCAGTTGAAACGCAGGCATCGCTTGGGATCGGTGCCCGCGAGTGGGCCGATGGGCGTGGAAATGCGCAGGTAACGGCGCCCGTTCTCGTCTTCCAGCTCGGCCAGATAAATACCCTGGTGACGGCCATGTGGCAGCGTCAGGTCGAAACTGATCACATAGGGATCGTTTCGCCGCAACGCGTGCAGGCCGCCGATCATGGAACGCACTGCTTCGAAGTGTTGCATGCGCTTATCCGAATGGAGACGGATCACTGTACTCTGCCACGATCGTGGTGAAGGTGCACGCTGCTATGAAAGAAGCGTATTTACGTGTCTTTGAAGCCATTGCGGCGATTCCGCCCGGACGCGTCGCCAGTTATGGCGCCATCGCCGCCCGCGCCGGCTTGCCGGGGCGGGCGCGCCTGGTGGGACGGCTGCTTGGCGAGGTGCCCGATGGCATGGTGTTGCCGTGGTACCGCGTCCTGCGTTCGAACGGCCAGATCGCCATGCCGCCGGGTAGTCGTGGGTTTCGCGAGCAATGCCGCCGTTTGCGTGCGGAAGGGGTGGAGGTGAAGAACGGCAAAGTGCCGCTGTCGCGCTTTGGCCTGGATGCGGACGTGGATCGCGCATTGTGGGGATATGCAACGCTTCCCGCGTCTCGGCGCGAGGAAACGTAGCGTGAAAGAGCGAAGCGCGACGCAATGCGATGATTCACCCATTCCCCGCCTGCTACGCCATGCGTGAAAGCAATAAGCTTGTCGCTTCGTAAAAACGGCCCTCATCCCATCCTTTCCCCCAGGGAAGGGAGAAGACATACCAGCAAGCATGCCCGCCACACCTCTTGATATCCTGCACAGCGTCTTCGGCTACAGCGAATTTCGCGGTTCTCAGCAAGCCATCGTCGAACATGTCGCCGAAGGCGGCGACGCGCTGGTGCTTATGCCGACCGGCGGTGGCAAGTCGCTGTGCTATCAGATTCCCGCGCTGCTGCGGCAAGGCACCGGCATCGTGGTGTCACCCCTGATCGCGTTAATGCAGAATCAGGTGGATGCGCTGCGCGAAGCGGGCGTGGCAGCGGCCTATCTCAACTCCAGCCTGGATGCGGCCGCTCAGCGCGACGTCGAGCACAAGCTTATAGCTGGCGACTTGAATCTGCTCTACGTAGCGCCGGAACGCCTGCTCACCATGCGCTTTCTGGAGTTGCTCGGCCGCACGGAAATAGCCCTGTTCGCGATCGATGAAGCGCACTGCGTCTCACAGTGGGGGCACGATTTTCGCCCGGAATATCGCGAGCTGGCGATTCTTCATCAGCGCTTTCCATCGATTCCACGGATTGCGTTGACAGCCACGGCCGATGCACGCACGCGTGAGGAAATCATTGAACGCCTGGCCTTGCAGGAAGCGCGGCAATTTGTTTCCAGTTTCGATCGGCCCAATCTTCGCTATGCGGTAGCGCTCCGCGACAATCCCCGCCGCCAGTTGCTGGAATTTTTGGACGGCCATCGTGGCGACGCTGGCATTGTCTATTGCCTTAGTCGCCGCAAAGTGGACGAAACGGCTGCGTGGCTGGCTGAAGCGGGCAGCGAGGCATTGCCCTATCACGCCGGTCTGGATGCCGCGACGCGGACAGCCAATCAGCAACGATTCCTGCGTGAAGACGGTGTCGTCATGGTTGCTACCGTGGCCTTCGGCATGGGCATCGACAAACCTGACGTACGCTTTGTCGCACATCTGGATCTGCCGCGCAGTATGGAAGGCTATTACCAGGAAACCGGTCGTGCGGGACGCGACGGCCTGCCTGCCGACGCATGGATGATCTACGGGCTGTCCGACGTGGTCACGATCAGTCAGATGATCGCGCAGTCCGAATCGGGCGATGAGCGCAAGCGCATCGAGCGCTCCAAGCTGGATTCATTGCTGAGCTATGCCGAGGCCACCCAATGCCGGCGGGAATTGCTGCTTGCTTCATTCGGCGAAACGTTCCGGGGCCCCTGCGGGCATTGCGATAACTGCTTGCATCCGCCCAGGACCTGGGATGCCACGGTGCCTGCGCAAAAAGCATTGTCGGCGGTGTACCGCAGCGGGCAACGTTACGGTTCCGGACATGTGATCGACATCTTGCGTGGTATCGAGAGCGAACGCATCAACCAGCTTGCACACGACCGGTTGTCCACCTTCGGCATCGGTGCGGACATGGACGAAAAGCAGTGGCGTTCGGTGTTTCGCCAACTGCTTGCCGTCGGATTGCTTGCGACAGATGCCGAAGGCTACGGAACCCTGCGCCTTACGGCAGGCAGTCGCGACGTGCTGATCGGAAAGCATCCCGTCTTCATGCGCGAAGAGCTTCGGCCACAACGTCGCGCTTCGCGCCGTCGCGACAGCCAGCTGATCACTGGCGCAAGCCTTGGCATCGAGGCTTACGAACAGCCGCTGTGGGATGCGCTGCGTGGCTTGCGCGCACGCCTCGCCAAACAGCACGGCGTGCCGGCTTATGTGATCTTCCATGACGCTACCTTGCTGGCGATGTTGCGCGCCATGCCCGAAAACGAAGCAGAGCTGGCAGCGATCAGTGGTGTTGGTGAAGCCAAGCTCAAGCGCTATGGGCGCGATTTTCTGAGTGTGATCAACGCCGATGAATGAACGATGGCGATGAAGATGATCGATTATCCATGGTCGGTCACGTCGCGAGCCGATTTGCCGGACCAGCGCCGCGAACGCTGCACGCGTGCCTGGGAAGGATCGAATCCTTTCGCGCGGAAGGTTTGGGTGGCGCGTGCCAGGCGTGCATGCGGCAAAGCGGCTTCTTCCGCGATGTAGCGCCACTCGCTCAAGTGTTGCGGCAAGCGTGCCTGCGGCCAGCCTTGACGCAGTGCATCAAGCGCCGCTTCCGCGGAATCATGCCGGGCGACTTCACTTGCCTCGATCAGCGACCGCCAACGGTGGCCATGCCGCACGATACGAAACAAGCCACGATTGGTGGGAAATACGTACTGCGAAACCATCGGTAGATACTCCTTGCTTCCAAGTATCGACCAGAGTGATGACGCAACGATTATCTCTCTGCGTCATTACGGTGGCGAAGCATAGACGGCTTCGTGACGACAGAGTTCAATGTGTTAGCACGGTGTGATGTCAGGGGGCGTGACAGTCGATGCCAGGTGCGCTTGCTATGCTTTCACCCGGAGCCAGCGCAGCTAGCATGCCGTCGTGCATGCCCTTGGTCCACCATTGCCATTCATCGCCGATATAACGCGCACCGCTGCCGGATATGGCAATGTGCAAAGTGTGCGTTTCATCACGCAAACGGATAAAGGCGGTATGGGTGTCGGGATACATCGCCTGCACGATTTGCCCGTCGCTGCAGGTGTAGCGAACCCACGGTGTTTTCCGGGTGGCCTGGCGATCAGGCACAGTCGCTGCACAACCTGTCAAGGCAAGCATCAACACGACGGATAAAGCGTTTCGCGCATCCATGGGTCGGCTCTCGTGCTTGAGACTGACTCAGCATAAGGCAATACCTTGCCTGTCATGGAACGGTGAAGCGGCGGCGCCCGTTGCCGGACGCCGCACAATTGCTCAATGCAGGGCGGTTTGCGCCAGTGTCCTGATTTGCGCGGGATCGGTCTGGCCCACGGAGCGGCCCGTTTCCTTCTCGCCATGGAAGGCAATCAGCGTGCTTTGCGTGGCGATGCCCAGCGCGCGTTTTTCAGCGGTCTGGTTGTCGTAGTCGAGTCGCAGGATCATCAGTTTGGAAAAGGCGGGATCGTGCGACAGCGCATCGATCGTCGGTGCCTGCTTGCGGCAGGTGGGGCACCAGCTTGCGTAGGCATCCACCAGTACGGACTTGCCGGAGGCCTGGGCCGCCTTGAGCGTGGCCATGCTGAAGGGTTGGATGGGCTGGGCCATGAGCGGAGCGGTCAGCACCAGGCTAAACAATCCGATCGTGGAAAGCTTGCGAAGGATGGACATGGAAAAGTCCCTGTAGTGGATCCACACGTTTATTCGCCATGACCGCGCGAACGGTTACAGCCGTAACCTGAGAGCAGGATGAAGCGAAAGGACCCATGCACAAAGGCCATCAAGGCCGCGATCCCCAAGGAGTTCATCATGCCGTCCGATCCAAACCCCCTATTTTCCCGCAGTGAGACCACACGGCAATGAGCGACCATCTGCATCCTTTGGTGGCATATGCCGCCGGCGCACTGACGATCTTGTCGCCATGCGTGATTCCACTGGTACCCATCGTGCTGGGAAGTGCTGCACAGCGTCATCGCCTGGGGCCGTTGGCCCTGGCCGCCGGCCTGGTGCTGTCATTCACCCTGACAGGTTTTGCCATCGCCACGATTGGCGCATCGGTGGGATTGGACAGCACCAGCATTCGCTGGTGGAGCGCGCTATTGCTGCTCGTCGTCGGAGCCGTGTTGCTGATTCCCGCATGGCAGACACGTTTCGAGCAGATAATCAGTCCGCTCGCAAACTGGGCTGGCGAGCGCCAGGCCAGGCTGGAGCGTTTCGGGCTGGTCGGGCAGGCCGGTATCGGTGTTTTGCTTGGCCTGGTATGGAGCCCATGCGTCGGTCCGACGCTGGGGGCGGCGACCGTGCTGGCCGCGCAAGGCAAGGATCTCAGCGAAGTCGCCTTCGTCATGCTGGCTTTCGCATTGGGCATCGCCACGGTATTGCTCATCATGGCCTTTGTTGCGCAAAGCGCGATCACACGGTGGCGGGGGCGATTGATGACGGCAGGCGCACGCGGCCGTCAGGTATTTGGTGTGCTTCTCGTGCTGGTCGGCGCGTTGATCCTCACCGGCCTCGATCACCGGCTGGAAACCGCCTTGATCAGCGTATTGCCGGACTGGGTCACCAACCTTACGACATCGCTGTAACAGGTCATCCAGGATGGTGGCCACCCGTCATTCCAGGTGGGGTGGCCACGCGTGGCAATCGCGCAATCTTTTCCATGGTTGCGCTGCCGCCGCAGCGACGCATGGCAACAAACGCTGGACGACGGGACATGGTTGTATGGTGCTCGCGTGCCTACTTTGGGGGAGCCCCTTCCCGCACGGAGAAACGCCATGTATGACATCAAGAACCTTAGCCGTCTGAGCAAGCTGGATGAGAGCGCGCCGGAGGCAATGAAGGCTTTTCGTGCCATGGATGCGGCAACCTTTGCCGAAGGTGCGCTCAGCGTTCAGCAGAAACAGCTGATCGCACTGGCCGTCGCGCTCACCACGCAATGCCCCTATTGCCTGGAATTGCACGTCAAGGCGGCGCGCGATGCCGGGGCGAATGACAAGCAATTGGCGGAAGTCGCACTGATTGCCGCGGCGATGCGTGCGGGTGCCGCCATTACCCACGCCACCCATCTGTTTGGATCGAAGGCATGATGTTCTTTCGCGACGTATCAGAGCGATGGCGCCAGTGGGCGCCATTGCCGATTCGTCTTATCGTCGGCTACGGCTTTCTGGAGCACGGGATTGCTAAATTGCAAAAAGGCCCCGAGCACTTCGTCGCCATCGTGCATGCCATAGGTACGCCGCTGCCGCATCTGATGGCGTGGCTTACCATCCTGGTCGAAGTCATCGGCGGCTTGGCGATGATCTTTGGGGCCTTCGTCACTTTGATCAGTCTTCCCATGGCCATCGTGCTGCTGGTAGCCATGTTCACCGTGCACATCCAGTTCGGCTTTACGTCGATCAAGCTGATGGCGGTGACCGCAGATGGGCCGAAATTCGGGCCACCCGGCATCGAGACGGACCTCTTATATCTTGCTGGGCTGGCTTCGCTCCTGCTGAGTGGCCCAGGTCCCTTCGCGGTCGATCACTGGATTGCCAGGCGACTGCAGAAACAGGCCTAATCGCCACCGATGATCCGGCCGGATTGCGCATCGATTTGCAGTGAGACGCGCGTACCCGAGGGATTCTTCGCCTTGGCCGTCCAAATGCCATGATCGAAATCGACGTCATGTATGTGGGTGTATCCCTGTGTGGAAAGCGATGCGCGAATATCTTCTTCGCTCATCCGTGACACCTGCTTGTTCGGATAGGCCTTGCCGGTAATCGGATCGACATGCACCTTTACATGCGAGCCGTCTCCGCTGCGAGCACGCGCGGTCCACACGCCATCGTGAAAATCCACGTCGTGAATATCGGTATAACCCTGCTGGCTCAATTGCACTTCGATTTGCTGCTTCGTCAATGCTTGTTGTTGTGCCAGGCCCGCGCTACCGAATCCCACCAAGGCCAATGCCAAGGTCAATAAAGCGATCTTCTTCACGGACACCTCCTCATTGCCTGCGCGAAGCATGAGTCTTGGTCGCGTGCGATCAAGCGCCGGTGAAAAAAGGATTAGCCGGGTGGGGGCTATTCATGCTGCGCGATGGAAAGGTTCATGTTCCGTCAAGGCGCTGCGCAACGGCTGGGCTCAGCGTGTGCATGAACGATTCCACGCGATGCGTGTAATCGGCATCAGCCCCAAGCTGTTCATTGATCTGTTCGTGTGTTTTGTTTTCCTCGATGACCGATGCACGCGAACCAAACGCGTTAGCTTTTGCTACGAACCGCTGCGCCTGGGAACAGGAATCCTTGCGTCGGCTGGAGCAGACCGCGAGAAAAGGCGCGATGGGACCGTGCATCTGCTGAAGCGGAGAGGCTGCCATCCAGCCATCAGGCTGGGCACCAAAAGCCCGGTCGTAGAGTGGAAAATGGCGCGCCTGCATGATGGCGACCACATCCAGGGCCGCGCTATCGAGCGACACGGTGCCAAGCCAAGGCTCGGCGTGGTATCGCTGGGCGAGTGCGGTGTCGGTGCTGATCAGCGCTACCAGATGCGCACCTGCCGAGTGTCCCATCAAGATGAAGGAACTGGGATCGCCACCCCATTGCCTGACATGGTGCTGCGCATAAGCCAATGCGTGAGCTACGTCATCTGCCTGCATCAGCGGCGAAGCCTGGGGCAGCATGCGGTAATCAATCGAGATAAGCACAAAGCCACGTGGCACCCATCGGTTCACTTTGTTTTGCACGACACCACGCGCGGCTTTGTCGCCAAATGCCCAGGCGCCGCCATGCACCAGAAAAATCACCGGTGCCTGCTCGGGGTGGGCGGGCACGTAGACATCAAAACGCTGGTGAGGATCGTCGCCATAGCTCACATTACGAATGAGCTGTATGCCTGCCGCCAGTGTTGCAGGCCCTTGCGCGGCCTGCATGGCCTGCAGGCGACGCTGCATGAGCGCGTCTCGCAGCGAGCCACTTTGTGCACACGCGCAAGGCGGCAGCACGACGAGCAACCATAGTGCGGCGCGACACAGCGTGCTGAATGCGGTGGGTTTCATGTACGCCCCCTTGGCATCATGCATTCTCCTGCACTCGTGTTGTGAGATGTTACGAGTCAAGGATTCGTAACTGAGACCTTCAGGTTGACCGACGCGTGTTTATTGCCCACAAGCAACCGTTGCACCACTGGCATTGGTGCACGAACCGCTATGCGTAAAGCCTTCGCCCTTGGTGTAGGTGGTCTGGCCGTTATAGGTAACGCCGGTGGCGTGGTTGGTTGCGCTCGTGTCATGCGTCGTGACGCCGTTCGCCGTATAGGTGCTGGCGTTGTAAGTGCCACGAGGCCCGCTGCCGCTGGTCTGGGAACTACCGGCCACTGCGCCCGTGGAGCTGCGTGAATAAGCCCCATTGCTGCTGAAACTTCCACCTGCCGCAGTCGTAGCACTGCTCGTGTGACTGGACGATGCCGAGCCATCCGCATAGTGCGTGTAGCTGTTGTGACCGACATAGCTGCCGCCGTTGGCACCATGAATGATGCGTCCGCCTTGGTGCTGGATGGTGCCGCCGGATGCCGTGGTATAGCCGCCGCTGACGGCCGAGCCGCGAACGCCTCGCGCGCCGCGCAGATGGAAACGGGTTTGTGCGCTTACGGGGTTGGCAACAACAAGCGTCGTGGCACATGCCAGGGCAAATGCGGCCAAGCGCAGCGTGGGATTCAGGCTCATGGTGTGCTCCTTACGTATAAAAGGATGGGCTGCAGCGCAGCGCAAATGGCTGGCTTGGTTGCATCTTCGGGCACATGCCTGAATCAGGTATTGCCAAGTTCGGCTAAATGTGAGCATTTGTTGCAGGGCGCAGGGCTGGAAACATTTGCTTACAAAAGAGCAGCCAGCTGGCTTGTCCGTCGACTGCCGGGCAGGGGATAGTCGCAACATGGATAACCCGCACATTCTTGTCGTCGATGACGATCTGCGCCTGCGCGATTTGATCGAGCGCTATCTCACCCAGCAAGGTTTTCAGGTATATGGAGCGCCGCATGCAGCGGCGATGCGACGCGAACTTGCTGTGCGCCACGTGGACCTGATCGTGCTGGATCTCATGTTGCCGGACGCCGATGGATTGCAGCTATGCCGCGAATTGCGTGCGGCGGATATCGACACACCTATCATCATGCTGACCGCGAAGGGCGATGATGTCGATCGCATCGTGGGCTTGGAAATCGGCGCCGACGATTACCTGGGCAAGCCTTGCAATCCGCGTGAGCTAGTCGCGCGCATTCGTGCCGTATTGCGCCGTCGTCCGCGTACACCGGTAGGGGCCCCGCAAGCCGAGCAAGCGCCGGTGAACTTTGGCCGCTTCAGCTTCGATCTGTCCACCCGTCAATTGCTTGACAGCGGTACGCCCGTGAAACTGACCAGCGGTGAATTTGCCGTGCTGGCCGCGCTTGTAACGCATCCGTTCGAAACCCTGAGCCGCGAGCGGCTGGTAGCGCTTGCGCGAGGAAGAGACCATGAAGCGTTCGATCGCAGCATCGACGTGATGGTCTCGCGCTTGCGCCGCTACATTGAAGACGATCCGCGCCAGCCGCGTTGGCTTCAGACCGTGTGGGGCGAAGGGTACGTTTTTGTATTGCAAGGAGAGCGTGCTTGAAGCGTGCCCCAACCACGTTTTCCCTGATCCTCGGTCTGGTGGCCATTGCGCTGGTGCTCGCCTTGACGCTTGCCGCGATGTTATCGGCACGGGTCAGCCTCAAGATGGGCAGTGAGACCTATGGGCATCTCACCGCGGCTGCCGTGCTGGCGGCAGATGATCTTTCCGTGCGCAACGATCCTGATGCGGATCGGACCTTGGATGCACTCGATCAAATGGGGCTGCACTTTTCTACGACGACTCCGCCGCCAAGCCTCATTCGCGTGTCGGCGATGCTGCGGGACATCGGTCGTGTTGTCGGAGAAGTGTTGGGTGATCCATCGCGGGTAGTGGTGACGCAAGTGCCGGAGCCGCAGATCTGGGTACGTAGTGCGCGTGATCCGCGGCGATGGATGGTCTTGCGTGCCGTTAGTTATCGTCGCCAGGTACTCGCATCCACCATGGTGGTCATGATCCTGGCCGGCTTGATTGCATGGGTGATTGCTGCGCTTGCCGCACGTGTGCTGACGCGGCCTTTGGAAAGCCTCGCCCAATATGCACGCGAACTGTTGGCCGGCGAACCTGTCGTGCAAACACATTTGAAAGGCAGTCCGCGTGAGGTGCGAGAGCTCGCACAGGCGATCGGTCATGCTGGTGGACAGTTGCGTCATGCGGCACGCGAGCGGGAGTTAATGCTGGCCGGTATTTCGCACGATTTGCGCACCCCCTTGGCACGCTTGCGACTGGCGCTGGAGCTGGGCGATGCCAGCGATCCGCAACGCAGAGATGCGATGGTCGGAGATCTGGAAGAACTCGATAACGCCCTGGAGCAATGCCTCGCCTTCGTCCGCGATGGTCGTGATGAGCCACGACGCGAGATCGATCTCGTGACGCTGGTCGGTCAGTTGCTCGCCCTGCGCACTGAACCCGACGCCTGGCAGCTTCACAGCCCGGAGGTGCTTCCTGTCACCGTAAGACCCAGCCTCCTGCGCAGAGGCATCGGCAATCTGATGGACAATGCCGAACGCTATGGTGCCGCACCGTTTGAGGTGCGTCTCAGTAGCGACCGCATGGATGCGGTGGTGCAGGTCATCGACCACGGTCCGGGCGTCAAACCCGAACTCCTGCCCCATCTCGGGCGCCCCTTTTTGCGCGGAGACCAGGCCCGAGGCGGCGTGGGCACGGGGCTTGGCCTGAGCATCGTAGCGCGGACCGCCGAATGGCACGGCGGCAGCGTGGCGTGGCGCAATGCGCCTGGCGGGGGTTTTGTCGCCAGCCTGCGGATACCTGCCGTAACACCTCTTGGCTAGGCGCCCCTGCTTTTCCCCCGCCCTTCAGCCCCGCATTTTTCACGACGGTGTTCACAAACGCGGGGTCGCAAGATGCTGCGGGTCTTCATCGCGCTAAGATAGTGCCGATAAGGCTGGGGGCGAAGGGGCTTCACCACGATTTCACGTCTGTATTCGGATTGTCGTCAAAATTTGTCGCGCGTCAGGGATCCTTTGTGGGGAGGGAAGTGATGCAAGCGAGTTCCAATGGGAAGCCAATGGGGTGGTGGAAACACATAGCAATCGCCGGGACTTATTGCCTGGCCTTGGTGATATTTCGTCAGCTTTCGATTCCGCACTGGATCATCCTCACTGGATTCCATCTCAGCGTTCTATTGCTTGTTGATTACAAGTATTGGGGCGCCCTGCTGGTAGGCGAAACCGCACGCTTGGCTTATGTAAGCCTTACATGCCTCCATCAGTTCGGCCTAACGTGGGCGCTCGTAAATCTGATTCCATCCATCTTATGGATGATGCCCGTGGTCTGGGTGTTTCGAGAGCGAGGGTATCTTTTCCCTAACCGCGATACGGTCAGCATGGGTAGCTTGATGCTTTGCTCCTTGCTGGTTGCATTCATTGCAACCTTTGTGACGATGGGGCAGATATTAATTACTCCGCTGCCTCAGGGTTATGTGTTGCACTATGGAGAGGTGCTTGCGCAGCTCACCCTTGGTAATTTTCTGGGTGTTTTGACTGTTACTCCGTCTACATTAGCTGCGCGGCAGCTGTTTATGCAGGTGCGACGCAGTCACGTGCGATTCGATCAATCGATTATCGAAAGCCAAGCTTTTTTTGAATGCGTATTTTTAGTCATTCCTATTCTTGCCTTTCTCATATGGATTGGATCGCGGAACGCACATGTTCAAGAGATTGGCCAGATGGCGATGTTCATCCCCGTCGTCTGGCTCGCTTTGAGGCATGGTTGGAAAGGCGCGGCAGTAGGCGGCACCCTCGCTAGCATAGGAATCATGTTGCTAATGCCTGCGCGGAACGACCATTCCACGCTTGAGGCTGAAACACTAGTCGCAATGGCCATCTCGACCATGCTGCTGGTGGGATCGCGCATTGCTCTCTTGGATGGTCAGGCAAGGCACGAAAGTACGCAAGTACGTGCTGCGCTCGCATTGGCGCAGCGAAATGTTTCCTTAGGCGAGGCGCAGTTGCGAGTGGCTGCGGTAGCGCTCGAACAAGTTCGCGAAGGCGCGCACGATGTCTTTAATATGATGCTTTTGCGGTTGAAACATTTGCAGCCTGCCATCGATGATGCAGGTTATCGCCGTTACGTATTTGGTGCTCAAGATCAAATGTTTCGTTTGGCAGATAGCCTCTATCCATCTCAGTTACGCGAGCGCAGTTTGCCATCGGTTCTGCGCGAAGGAATGGTTGCACGGATCTTGGATGAGGGTGGCATCGCTTATTTTTGCGATATTCGCGGACCTATAAGCAATTTCTCACAGGCGATACATGTGGCGCTTTATCGGATTCTATGCGAAGCCATAACCGACGCCTGTGGCAGGAAGAACGTCACCAATATTCGTGTGCGTATTCGATGTGGGTGTCGTACGCGGCGTTGGATAGTACTCCAGCTGGACGCATGGGTGGATCCTGTTCGATTGCCCCATGCCAAATGGGATGAAGTGTTGCCTCGTCTTCATCGCACCACCACAGGATTGGGGCGCAAGGCCATTGAAGATCGGGCTGCCACGTTTGAGGGATGCTTCCGTGAGCAAGATTGGAATGGCGGCAAACGAATCAGCGTGCTGCTATTAGATCCCCGCGACCTCGACTGATGCCGTCGAGGTCGCGGTATTCTGAGTGATGGTGCTGATTAGGGGCTTTTGACGTTGCAATCAACAGGATCGCATGCAAGCAATGCGGTAAGACTGGTAGTGCCATCGCTCAATGGTGTTGCCGTTACTGTGGTCGTCCCATCGCTGTAAACGGTAGTCGGGGCTGATGTGGCCGATGCGCCAGTGAGTGTTGCGGATTGCTGCGGCGTGGAGACAAGCTGGGCAAACTTGCCGACCGGCAACGTGATGAACTGACCGCCGATGGTGCCGACACTACCCAAGACATTCCCGTTCACGTCATTGATCTGGATATAGCGGATGCCGCCCAGAACGAATACGTATGCATGGTAATTAGGACTCTGGCTGACATCGGTTGCATTTGGCCACGCTTGGCCGAGGCCGGTGGCTGGCGGGGTGGCAGCCGCAACCGCGCCGGATAAGCTGAGGGTGAAAAGTACGGTGAGTACGGCACGGCGAGACACGTTTCGCATAGAGTTCCCCTTCGGTGGATTTGACGGCGCTTAAAGCGCCAAAAGCAGCCTAGCACCGGAGATAAACAAAAAAACGTACGGCCAGGACTATGTCTGACTTCACGATTCAGGCGTGTGGCGGCGTCGTGATGTAAGTGTGAAGGGAATTGCGAAGCTCAAATTTGATACGGGCGAACGAGAAAGGTCTGCTTTGATAGTAAATCAGGTGCCGCCGAGGTTGGATAGAAATATGATCCGGAAATGAAACAGCGCTTTCTAACGAAGCAAGTCCCTGCCAGGGATACTGTCGGTTTAATCGATGTATGAGGAGTTGATGGTGAGTTGGGAGCATTTCAGGGCAGTTGCAAGAAGCAGTTTATGGCATGTCGTTGTCGCCTTAGCTTATTTTGCAAGCCTCGCCCTCTTTCGCCAGATCATCATTCCCCAATACGTCTTGCTGTCAGGAATGAGAGTTGCTGTCTTGATACTTCTACCATATCGCTATTGGCCTGCTTTGGTGGTGGGAGAGGAATTGCTGCTCATTCCTATGAGCGTGATTTGCTGGTCGCAATTAGGAAGCGTCTGGGGCTTGTTGAATCTCGTTCCGGCTACTTTATATGGCGCACCTATAATTTATCTTGCGCGGCGATATGGGTCGATATTGAAAAAAGGCTACGTAAGTATCGGAGTGCTTTTGGCTTCTCTATTGAGCGTATCTTTCATCTGTACAGCGTATAATTTGCTGATGCTGTCCGTGGCACGGCTGCCAACCAACTATCCAGTCATTAATTACAAGCAAATGGCTGTCGAGTGGTGGTTGGGAAATTTTCTTGGCATGTTGGCAATCGTGCCGGCAGCGTTGGTCTTTTATCAGGCTGTATTAGATAAAGGTTGGCGAAGGCCGCTGCAGGGTGATCTCTTTGTGAGCGTTTTTTTTGTTATGCCTATCCTGCTCTTTCTTACATGGCTGGGCACGCGTGGCATATATGTACGAATGATCAGCCAGGTGACTATGTTCATCCCTGTCGTATGGTTGGCGTTGCGGCATGGCTGGAAGGGTGCTGCATTGAGTGGAACTTTGGCCAGCATTGGTAATATTGCGATTTTGCTTTCCGTAAAGCGAGAGAGCAGTTATTCAACCCTTGAGGTCGAAACGCTCATCGCCGTAGCCATTTCAACCATGCTGATTGTGGGTGCGCGCATTGCCTTGCTGGACAGACGCGTCAGTGATGAGAGTGCCCATGCACGCATGGCGATGGCCTTGGCGCGACGGAACGCCCAGTTCGGAGAGGTCCGGTTGCGAACGGCGGCGTTGGCGATGGAGCAGGTGCGCGAAACGGCGCACGATGTGTTCCGGATGATGCTTTTGCGCCTGAGGCATCTCCAGCCGGCGGTAGACGATGCCGGTTACCGGCGCCATGTATCCGGTGCGCAGGATAGGATGGTTCGCCTGGCGGATAGCTTGTATCCCGCACAGTTGCATGGGCGTAGCTTGCCCATGGGATTAAGGGAGGGCGCGATTGTCCGTGTCCTGCAGGAAGCCGGTGTTGCGTATACCCATGATGTTCGCGGGCCTATCAGCCTGTTTTCCCAGGCCTTGCACGTAACGCTTTACCGGTTGGTGTGCGAGGCAGTCGCACAGGTCTGTGTGAACAGGGATGCCACCGATGTCCGTGTGCGTATCCGGTGTGGATGCCATGCGCGGCTATGGGTGGTGTTGCAGGTGGATGCGGGGAGCCATCCCGTTGGCCAGCATTTTGTCCGGTGGGATGAGTTGCTGCCGCAGCTTCATCAGATGACGGCGGGATTGGATCGCAAGGCCATGGAGGATCGGGCTGCAACCTTTGAAGGGCGCTTCCGGGAACGCAACTGGCGCGGTCGCCAGCGCATAAGTATGTTGCTGCTCGATCCCGGCGATGGTGCGTAAAGCCGAAGCAAAGCCATGCATGGAACAATTCATGGCTTTGCTTCATTCCGCTGCAACTGTTTAGCGATCCACCAGCGCCATCATCTTTTCGTTGTAGCGTGGGCCGGAAATCTTTTCCGGGGCGAGCGCCTCATCCAGGGCGTCCATCTGTGCGGCAGTAAGTGCGATCGAACCTGCAGCTATGTTTTCCTCCAGATAGGTGCGCCGCTTGGTGCCGGGGATCGGCACGATGTCCTGGCCTTTATGAAGCACCCAGGCGAGGGCGATCTGGCCCGGCTTGGCGTGCAGGTCGTTGGCGATGTCGCGTACAACTTGGGCGGCCTGGACATTGGCGTCGTAGTTTTTGCCCTGGTAGCGCGGATCGTTGCGACGGAAGTCATTTTCCGGATATTCCTCTGCGCGTTTGACGGCGCCGGCAAGAAAGCCGCGCCCCAGCGGGGAGAAGGCGACCAGGCCGATGCCGAGTTCGCGAAGCAGGGGAATGATGTCTTGTTCGAGATTGCGCTCCCACAACGAGTATTCGCTCTGCAATGCCGAGACAGGATGGACGGCATGGGCGCGACGAAGGGTGGCACCGCTGGCTTCGGAAAGACCGAAGAAGCGCACCTTGCCTTGCTTGACTAAATCTCCGACGGTGCCGGCGACGTCTTCGATGGGAACGTTGCGATCAACCCGGTGTTGATAGAGCAGGTCGATGTGATCGGTGCGCAGCCGCTTGAGCGAGGCATCCACGACTTCGCGGATGTGTTCCGGCCGGCTATCGGTGCCGGTGTTCTTGCCATCCACGATCTTGAATCCGAACTTGGTGGCGAGCGTGACTTTGTCGCGTTTGCCGGCAAGCGCACGGCCTAGCAGATCTTCATTCGTGAAGGGGCCGTAGACCTCGGCGGTGTCGAGAAAGGTGCAGCCCAACTCCATCGCCCGGTGCAGCGTGGCGATGGATTCGGTTTCATCGGCAGGGCCATAGGACTGACTCATGCCCATACAGCCCAGGCCGATGGCCGATACCTCAAGTCCTTGGTTGCCGAGTTTTCGTGTGCGTAATGTCATAACTGATTCCTCGTCATACTCGCGGTGCCCAGGTCACCGTTTTGCTTGTTCGTCATACGGAAGGTTCGGCCGTTGCTTTCGGCAATGCGTTTACGGCAATGCACGAGGCTGCCAATCAGCCGCCCATTTGGAAGGTTTGGGTCCCATCACGAATTGCAATGTTCCGCCTGCTTCGATTTGCGCATAGGAAATCACGGGTATCTCCAGCGGTTTGCCGTTTAGCGTGGCCGACTGGATGTAGATGTTGCGCGAGGAATTTTGCGGCGCGCTGATCTCGAAACGTTTGCCATTGGGCAGATTCAACGTGACACGCGTAAATAGCGGGCTGCCGATCACGTATTGGGCAGAAGCCGGATTCAGCGGATAAAAGCCCATGGCGGTGAAGATATACCACGCCGACATTTGTCCGCAGTCTTCGTTGCCGAGCACGCCGTTGGGTGTGTTGGAATAGGCATCGCGTGCGATTTCGCGCACGCGCGCCTGCGTTTTCCATGGCTCGCCGGTGTAATCGTAGAGATAACCATAGTGATGGCTCGGCTCGTTGTCGTGGCGATTGTGTCCGCCATTGAAATGCTCATCCAGCTTGGCCGATGCGGCTTGCGGACCGCCAAGTAGCTTCACCACGCCTGGAACATCGTGCAAGGCAGCGAAGAGATAAACCCATTGGTCGCCTTCGGTCCAGCCATCGTCGGGGGAGGCCCAGCTACCGTCCGAATTCCGGGCCTGCATGAAGCCGCGGGCGGGATTGAAGAGATTCCGGTAAGCGGTCGAGCGCTTCATGAAGAAGGCATAGTCGTCGGTCTTGCCGACGGCCTTGGCAACTTGCGCCACGGCGTAATCGTCATAGGCTTCTTCTTGCGTGCTCGAGGCAGACTCGGACACCTTGTCGGCAGGAATGTAGCCGAGCTTCTTTGCGTAGGTCAGGCCGGCACGCGCTTCATAGGGGGTATGCGGTTCGCGGTCGAACCAGCGGCGCGTGGTGTCGCCATCGGGCGGTGTCATCGCATCCTTGTAGACGGCTTGGTAGGCAAGCTTGTAATCGAAGCCTTTGAAGCCTTTGTTGATGGCTTCTGCGACAAGCGAGTCGGCATGCGTGCCGATCATGATGTTGGTGTAGGAAGGATTGGGCCATTTCGGCATCCAGCCGCCTTCTACGTAATCCTGCAGCAGCGCTTGCACCATGCCGTTGATGCGCTCGGGCGCAAAGATCGTCAGCAAACTGTTTTCCGCGCGGAAAATGTCCCAGATCGAATAGGCGGTATATGACACGCCGTTGTGCACTTTGTCGTCAAAGGCGCTGTAGTAGCGACCGTGTTCCGAAAAGAGTTTGGGATAGAGCAGGGCGTGATAAAGGCCAGTGTAGAAAATGCGACGCTGTGTATCGCTTGCTCCTTCAATCGATGCGATGCCCAGTTTCTGATTCCAGGTTGCCTTCAGCCGATCGCGGATGCCGTTGAAGTCCCACTGAGGCATTTCGGCATCGAGATTGGCGCGCGCCTGGTCGATGCTGATGAAGGAAGTGCCCACTTGCGCTTCGACGACGTTGCCCTGGCTGGCGTCGAACGTTACGAAGGCGCCGACGTTATCGCCTTGGACGTGCGTCTTATCAGGCCACGCTAGCACGCCTTCATACACTTTTGCAGCAGCGAAGGGGCGTTTGAATCGCACCACGAAATAGCCCTTGAAGTTCTTGAGCTGGAGCGGCCCAAGATTGGCATCCATGCGATCGGGGTTGTAGCCGACGATTTCGTTGCGACTGGCGTCGATGCTGACGAAACCCTCGATGCCTGGGCGCGTCGCTTCGATCAATACATTTTGTTTCGCGTCATGCGGGTAGGTGAAACGCAAATAGCCGGCGTGATCGGTGGCCGTGATTTCAGCAAGGATCTTGTGCGCCGGATCAGGCCCCATTTTTACGGAGTAGTAGTACGGCGTGCTGATTTCGTCCTTGTGCGTAAAAGCGAGCCGGCGTGCTTCGGGCGCATAGTTGATGGCGCCCATTTCGGGCATCAGCGTGACGTAGCCGTAATCGCCCATCCAGATGGCCGCCTGATGCGTGCCGATGAAGCCCTGGATATAGGTGTCGTCATATTCATAGGAGCTGACGCTGATGCGATTTTGCCGCGTCTGCGGCGTCCAGTTGGTCATGCCGAACGGTGTGCTTACGAATGGCATCGTGCCGCCGTATTCGGCGCCCTCGCCACCGGTACCGATATACGTGTTGACCCAGTCAACCGGCGTCTTAGGCGTATGGTTTTCGGTGCCGGATGCGGTGGTTGCAGTGGTACACAGCGCGAGGATCAGGCATGCGCTTGCCCCCAGGCGATTGAAATGGAGGCGGGTGGGACGAGACATCGGTAGACCTCTTGAGCACTTCGCTGTGGGGACCGCGAGGTGATACCTGAAAATGCATTTAGATGCGACAAAATTCGTTTCAGCATGATGACAAGCCAGCACGATGTTTCTTGCGCAATGCATCATGGATCGTACAGGCTCAGCCAGGGCATTTGAGAAGGGCGCTGTGCCAGTCGAATGGGGAATCGGTCGCGGCGCATTGTGTTTTGCCTTCTTGTTGGTGGGCGGTACGCATTGCAGTTACGCTTGGGAGCATCCCCTGATCCCAAAAGTGTGACTCGCCGGTTCCGGAACGAGCAGGAGGGTTCGAACGTGGAGCGATGGAGCAACAGCGCAAACCCGTGGCGAAGGATGGCGCCGGGTTTCAAGTTGTGGGTAAAGCCTGCCGTTAACTATGGCGGCATTGATCGCCGTACCCCTTAACGCCAGTTTTCTATGATGTCCGCCGTATCGGTAGCGATTGCTACGACCTGGCTGCTGGGGCTGCTGATGCTGCCCCTGCTTGGCTCGCTGCTTCGTTCTGGCGTGCCGGGGATCAAGGAGTGGCTGAGCGCCAATGGGGTCCTCATTGTTGCGCTGCCATTGCTGCTGTTGCGCGGCCACATTCCTGATGTCGTGTCGATCGTGGTCGCCAATGTGTTGGTGGCGCTGGCGGGCATATTGCTCTACGCCGGCTTCGCGCATTTTCTACACCGCCCGGCTCGCTGGCCCTTGTTGTTTGCTTGCGTGGCGATGACAGCGCCGGCCTTCGCGTACTGGCGGTATGTCGTAGACAGCATTCCCGTGCGCGTGGCGATATCGACCGGATTCACCGCGGCGATATGCATCGCGATCGCAGTTGTCGTGGCGCGCTATCGAAGGGTGGGGCGCGCGCGTTACACCTATGTCGCCACGATGGTGGTGACTGTGTTGTTTGCTGTCAGCCAGGCAGCCAGGGGCATTTATTTCATGACCTTGGGGCACATATCGAATGCGCTGACGTTCGATACCACCGTGAACGTTGTGCTGTTGTGCGTGGGGGCTGCGATCATGCCCGTGCTGCTGATGTGCGCAATGATGATGGTGCACGCCGCGCTCCTGTCCGAGGCGCGTGATGCGGTGAACCGTGATTTTCTTACCGGCGCACTTTCACGCGAAGGCTTTGCATCAGTGGCGCGGGTGCTGTTGGAACAGGCCGACCGCAGTCGGTCTCCCTTGGCGTGTTTGATCGTCGATCTGGATCATTTCAAGGCGATCAACGACACCTTCGGGCATATTGGCGGCGATAAGGTGTTATGCGAGTTCGTCGCATTGGTGCGTTCCACGCTTCGTGCCGGTGACGCGTTGGGACGCATCGGCGGTGAGGAGTTTGCGATTTTGATGCCGGGCGTCACGCTTGATCGTGCGCGTGCATTGGCCGAGCGCCTTCGAAACGCAGCCATGCTTCATGCCGTGGTGACCGATAGCGGCACGTGCACCTACAGCCTTAGCGGCGGCCTGGCAATCAGGTTGCCGGGCGAGACGTTGGATCAACTGATGATGCGAGCTGACCGGGCGCTTTATCAGGCCAAGGTCGCGGGGCGAAATAGGTTGTGCGTCGACGCGCCACCGTTTTGATGAAGCATACGTAATGACTCATTCCCGGTGAGTAGCGTTGCCCCCGAAAATGGCTGTTTTCACGCAGCCGAACCGGTGACCATGGCGGGCCACCAATATTTGGTCGCAAAAAAATAGGTGGCTATGGCTAGCAGGCAGACAGCTGCGCTAAGTACGGCGGCGCCGACGAGTTTGGCAGCGGGCGCCGCTTGCGCGGAACGGCCGCGCAGATAGGCCTCTGCGATCAACAAGTTTGGCACGTAAAAGAAAAACGCCATCACGGCATCGAACGGCCCGTGAAAGCCATGGGTATGGCCGATCCGATGAGCGAACAGAAACCAGAAGGCGTATTCCATGCGATACAGCCAGGAGCCGATCGCCAGTGCGAACAAGCGAATGGCCCATGCGCGATGCGTATCGAGCTCGCGTCGCCGGGCGTATCGGTAGGTTTGCAGGGCGCAGAACACCATAAGCGCACCGTAGAGGCCGAAACCGATGTTCATTGTCGTGCCGCCGATCGTGCCGGCTGTGGCGATGAAGAGCAGCCCTCCCACGCCCGCCAGCGCAGCAGCGGTTACGTAGATGCGGCCAAGCCAGCGATGCAAAGCCGGTACACGGGCGCGCACGACACTGAGCAGCTGAATAAAGCCGAGCGCGAGAATAACGCCGCCGGCAGCAAAGTGGACGCCTATGCCAAACGTTGCCGCGGTACGCGAGCCGGAATAAAGCCCAGGCAGCGAGGTATTCCAGCGCGCCGCGGAATGGGAGGCGAGGGCGCCTGCGTAAAAAACCAGGATGTACAGCCCGAACAGTGCACAGCTGAGCCAGGTAGTGATCATTAGCGCGCGACTGCTGTAATGGAACAGGCGTGCTGACCAGGATGTGGGAGGCATCCGCCTGACGGATGACGCTGCTGCAAGATTGCCTTCGGCCATAATGCCCCCGTGATGAGTGGCGCATTGTAGGGCAGGCGCCAGTTCGCGTTCTTGCGAGTGAGTGCCGCATCGACGCCGCGATAGTTCGCGGGAATGGTTGGGCAAGCGCGAAGCATTTTGGGCAGACGCAGCACGCGGCAGCAGCTGCTTGAACATGCGATCGCAAAGCGTTGGATTGCAGCGGCATCTCGGCAAACAGAAACGCCAAGGCATGTGCCCTGGCGTCTTGGCATAATGGTGGCCGGGGACGGAATCGAACCGCCGACACGGGGATTTTCAGTCCCCTGCTCTACCAACTGAGCTACCCGGCCAGAGTGGACAGCCGCATGGGCTATCTGTGCTGCGTTGAGCCGTGCATTAAATCGGATGGCCGGCGTTGCGTCAAGCCTTGGCGTCAGGATCGATATAGCCTTCGGGGCGCTTCGCTTCGCCGCTGAACAGGAATTTTTCCATTTCTCCGCCCAGGAATTGACGTGCCTTCGGGTCGAGCGGATTGAGGCGGTATTCGTTGATCAGCATGGTCTGGTGCGCCAGCCATTGCTGCCATGCGGGTTTGGATATTTCCGCAAAAATGCGTTGCCCTAATGGACCGGGCCAGGGAGCGAAGTCGAGGCCTTCGGCTTCGATGCCGAGTTTGGCGCAGTGGATCAGGCGGCTCATAGGGGATGTCTCGCTTTCGGGTTACGGCTCAGTGGGTTCCGGCAGCGCCATCAGCAGAGTGCGCACAGGAGCGGGAAGTCCCAATGCGGGCAGGTCGGCGATAGCGCACCAGCGAAGGTTGGCATTATCGGCGATTGTGTGCGCGGGTGTTGCGCCATCGAATAACAGCGGCTGGATCTGCAGGCGGTAATGGCTGAAGACGTGGATAAAAGGGGTCAGCAGTTGGGCATCGTCGATGCGTGCGTGGTGTTGTGCCTCGCGCCAGGCGCTGTCGGTGTCATCGGCTTCGGGCAGGCTCCACAGGCCCGACCAGACGCCTTGTGGGCCGCGTCGGTGCAGCAAGATGCGGCCTTCGTCGTCGCGCATTATCACCATCACCGTGCTACGTGTCGGAATGCTCTTCCCAGGTTTGGGCGTGGGCAGTTGTGCAGTGAGATGATCCCTGTGAGCGACGCAATCGCCTTGCATCGGGCAAGCGGGGCATAGCGGGCGCGTACGCACGCATACGGTTGCGCCCAGGTCCATGATCGCTTGTGAGTAGTCAGCGGTACGTTTTGCGGGTGTATGGGCGTCCGCGTGTTGCCACAGCTGCTTTTCGATATCGCGCTCGCCCGGATGCCCAACGATGCCGTGGTACCGCGTAAGCACGCGCTTGACGTTGCCGTCGAGGATGGGAAAGCGCAATGCATAAGCCTGCGCGAGAATGGCGCCTGCGGTGGAGCGGCCGATGCCGGGAAGCGCGGATAGCGCATCGAAATCCCGCGGCAACGCACCATCGTGGCGTTCCACACAGATTTGCGCGGCACGATGCAGGAAACGCGCGCGCCGGTAGTAGCCCAGTCCGGACCATAGAGCGAGCACCGTGTCTTCATCGGCCACGGCGAGATCGCGCAGCGTCGGCAGTTGCGCAGTGAAGCGCTCGAAATAGGGAATGACGGTGGCTACTTGCGTTTGCTGCAACATGATTTCGGACAGCCATACGCGATAAGCATCGCGTGGGTGCTGCCATGGCAGATCATGGCGGCCGTGACGGTCGAACCAGGTGAGCAGGGCGGATGCGAAATCGGTCACTGAGGATGCGGTGCGGCGGTTTTGGCGGAAGATTCGTCGGGATGATCGGCATTCGCAGACACGGTGTTGCCGGTCTGGATGCTCAGTCCCTCAATATGCACTTTACCGATGTCGAGCCGTGCCATGTCGATTTGGCCGTTACCCGGCGGCGCGCTGAGTTTCGGTCCCAATGGATTGGCGAGCTGATTCCACCATTGGGCCAGCGCGAGCGGTGGTAGTTCGAGATGGATGTGATTATCGGAGCCAAGCAATTGGAGATGCAGCAGCAGGGGTTTGTCTTGCGTGGCAGGAGTCAGCGAAATCGTAGTGTCGTAGTCACCGTCGCCCGCCAGCCTGAACTTGCCTTGCAGGTGCAGCGAGGCATTGGCTGCGCCCATCCACCGTGCACGACCTGTCAGATGCAGACTAGTAGCGCTGCTGTCGGCGGCGTGGATGGCTATGTTGTCGAGCTTCAATGCACCACCGTCGATACGGGGTACGCTGGAGAAGTTCAATTGCAGTGGTGTGCCATCGGTTTCCTTGGCGGCGAGGCTCACCCAAAAGGCCTGGCCTGGCGTCAGGCGACCGGTATCCAGCGCGACATCGTTCAACCACTCGCTGTTATTTTCCACGATGCTGCCGTTGCGTATGCGTACGCCGGTGGCAATGCGCGGAATCTGTTCGGGCACGCTTGCCGATTGTGGCGGCAGGCGCATCAGCCATGCTTGCAGTGCATCCAGATCGACACGTGGCGAACTGATCTGCATGCGCGAGATTTCCACGCGCCCCCCAAAGACGGTACGCCAGGGCAGTACCAGCCGGCCGTTGGCCGCTAGCAGGATAGGCATGTTCGTGGCAGGCGAACCGGTATCGCGGGCGATGAGCGTGATGCCTTCCAATTCCAGTGCCGGACGCGGAAACAGCGTGGGGCTGGCCGGGCTGGATAGCGTTAGCTGAAGTCCGGCTCTACGTGCCTGTTGCTTCAACATGGCAGTAAAGCGATCCGGCTGCAGCAGTATGTACAGGGCGATCAGTACCGTAAGGGCGATGCAGCCGAATACGCTGGCGCAGATGATCAGCAGCAGTCGTAGGGGGCGCGGCAGGGTCATCAGGTTTGTGTGAAGTCGGCAGGAAGCAGACCGTCGACGTAGGCTTCCGCATCGAAGGCGCGCAGATCCGTAGCGGTTTCACCCAAGCCGACGAAGCGGATCGGCAGACCGAATTCGCGCGCTAGTGCGAAGACCACGCCGCCTTTGGCGGTGCCATCGAGTTTGGTGACGACCAAGCCGGTGACGCCCACGATCTGGCGGAATTGGCGCACTTGATTGACAGCGTTCTGGCCCGTTGTGCCATCGATCACCATCAACACTTCATGTGGTGCGTCGGCATCCAGTTTCTTGAGCACGCGGGCGATCTTGCCCAGTTCGTCCATCAGGCCGCCTTGGGTGTGCAAACGTCCCGCGGTATCGGCGATGAGCACATCGGCCTGGCGCGAGCGCGCCGCTTGCAGCGCGTCGAAGATGACGCTGGCGGCGTCGGCATCCTGGCCTTGCGAGATGACGGGCACCTGGTTGCGCTCGCCCCAGGTTTTGAGCTGCTCTACGGCGGCAGCGCGGAACGTATCGCCGGCGGCAAGCAGCACTTGCCGGTTTTCATCGCGCCAGCGGCGGGCGAGTTTGCCGATGGTGGTGGTCTTGCCGACTCCGTTGATCCCTACGGTGAGCACCACGAACGGTTTGTGGCCACCGATATCCAAGGGTTGCTGCACTGGCTTGAGCAGCGCGACCAGTTCGCTCCGCAGTGCCTGAAGCAAGGCCTCGGCGTCGGCGAACTCGCGCTTGTGCATGCGCTTGCGCAGGCTTTCGACCAGTGACGTGCTGGTTTCGATGCCGACGTCAGACGTAATCAGCGTGGTTTCCAGTTCGTCCAGCAGGCTGTCATCCAGCTTGGGATGGCGGGAGAACAGTGAGGTGATTCCACGCGCAAAGGTGCTGCCGGACAGCCGCTCACGCCAGCCGCGTTTGACGGTTGCATCGCCAGCTGCAGGAGAGGAGGTGACAGCCGCGACGGGTTCGCTTGCCGGCTCAGACGCAACCACTTCGTCTTGGGCCTGGACAGGCGCTTCCTGACCGTCCTCCGACCCTTGGTCGGTTGGCTTTTTTTTCCAGAACTTGAGCATGGGAGGTGCAGTTCGAAGACAATGCTGAACATGCTAACACTCCGATCCGTACTGTCCGCTGAGGACGCTGGCGCATGAAGGCCATGCCAGGCCGAATCCGAATTATCGGCGGCAACCTGCGCAATTCACGGCTGAATGTGCCTGATCTTCCGGGGCTTCGACCCACGTCGGAGCGTGTGCGCGAGACGCTGTTCAACTGGCTGGCACCCACCATCGCTGGCGTGCGTGCGCTTGATCTATGCGCCGGTACCGGTGCCTTGGGTCTTGAAGCGCTTTCGCGCGGTGCTGCAACAGTGCAATTTGTAGAACCTGAGCAACAGGCGGCGGAGGCGTTGCGCAGCAACCTGGTCAGGCTCAAGACGAACGGATGGGAGGTGTCCGGGACGGAGGCTTCCGTTTTTTTGCGAGGTTCGCCGCAACTGTTTGACCTGGTCTTTCTCGATCCTCCCTTTTCGCTCCAACTCTGGACGTCGTTGGCGCGGCAGTTGGAGGAAGGAGGCTGGCTTGCCGCTTCGGCGCTGATCTATGTGGAATCGCCGCGCGAGTGGGTAGCGGCCTTGCCCTCAAACTGGATGCTGCATCGTGAGGGGCATGCCGGGGATGTGCGCTACGCGCTTTATCGGCGGACGGAGGACAGTTCCCGGGACGTTCCGTTAAGCTAATGCTTTCTCCCGTGAATCTATTTTTGTGAACCAGTCGTCGGTCAATAGGCGCCTTGCCGTCTACCCAGGTACGTTCGACCCGATTACCAATGGTCATGCCGATCTTGTCGCGCGCGCTGCGCCGCTGTTCGAGCGCATTGTGGTTGCGGTCGCCGAAAGCCCCAACAAGGGCAAGGGAACGGGTTTTTCGTTGCAGGAACGCATCTCGCTGGCGCGCCTTTCCTTGGCCGACTTGCCGAATGTGGAAGTGCGTGGCTTCGATTGCCTGCTCGCTCAGCTGGTTTCCGAAATCGGTGCGGGCGTTATCATTCGCGGCCTGCGTGCCGTGTCAGATTTCGAGTACGAATTCCAGCTGGCGAGCATGAATCGTCATCTTATTCCTCAGGCTGAGACGCTATTCTTGACGCCTGCCGAGCAGTACAGCTTTATTTCTTCCTCGCTGGTGCGCGAGATCGGCCGTCTAGGCGGCGATATTTCGGGTTTCGTGCATCCCGCAGTTCAACAAGCCATGCGCCAGCGCTGGCATAAAAAGCAACCCGAAACCGAAGGGGACAACTATGCGTAAACTCACTCTTATCGCCACCGCTCTCGCGCTGACCGGCTGCCTGGCTCTGTCTGCGTGCAACAAGCAAGAGGATCAGGGCCAGCAGCAAACGCAGCAGACCCAGCAGGTCAGCAAGCCAACCGATCCGAATGACACCAAAGCCTGGGGCGCCTATCTCGGGCAGATCGTGCAGAAGAATTTGCAGGGCATGTCTGCGCCGCAGCCGTACGCTTATATGATTCCGGCCGGCGACAGCGACGATGCGAAGGATGCACGCGACCGCCAGCTGAGCAATGTGCAGGACATCGTGGCTCGTGGCGTGCTGCCGGGTAATCTGCTGGCATTCGGTGGCCCGGATTCGGGCAAGACGGCTGACCTGATCACCACCGCCTTCAAAGACGCCAAGCCGGGCTCGCTCAAGGGCGTGATCATCGTTGTCATCGGCGACCAGGCGGACCAGCAGCGTGTGGAAGACGTGCTGAAGCCGACCAGCGCGACGATCCGCTACGTGCAGATGTAAACAAGCCTTGCTTTGAGTCCTCTCCCCAGCGGGAGAGGACTTGGGCTTGCCCGCGGCGTTGCCGTAGTCCTGCCGCCATGGCAGCCTGGGCCGGGATGGCGGGCATTTTCACGGAGCCCAGGCAGGCTCCTCAAGGCGGAATCCTGATGCTGCTTCGCACAACCCGCCGCCGGTCCATGTAGACTAATTCGGCATGTCCCTGAAGATCCTCGATACCTGCGTCAATTGCGACGTCTGCGAACCCGTCTGCCCCAACAAGGCGATTTCGCTTGGCGAGGAGTATTACGTCATCGATCCCGCCTTGTGCACCGAATGTGTCGGTCACCACGATGAGCCGCAATGCGTGGTCGTATGTCCGGTGGAATGCATCATCGTCGATCCCGCGCAGACTGAAACGCGCGAGCAGCTTGAAGACAAATACAAACATCTGATGGAGATCAAGGGATGAAGCTTGCGTTGCGTTGGCATGTCGTGCTGATGGGGTTTTTGCTGGGCACGAGCGGGGCATTTGCCGCCGACCGTCCTAGTCCTTCCACCCATGCTGCGCACATCGCGCAGCGTCCCGGCCACGCCGGTATCGCCAGTGCCAATGCCTTGGCGACGGAGGCCGGCTTTGACGTGCTGGCGAATGGCGGCAACGCCTTCGATGCAGCCGTGGCGGTGGCTTCTACGCTCTCGGTGGTCGAGCCGGAAAGCTCGGGTCTCGGCGGCGGCTTCATGGCCACCCTCCACGTGGCCGCGAGCAATCGCAACGTCTTTATCGATGCGCGTGAAACCGCTCCGGCCGCGGTGAATCCGAAGGATTATCTCAATCCGGACGGCACGCCTAATCGGGATGCCGCATTGAAAGGGCCGCTTTCGGCCGGGATCCCCGGAGAGCCGGCGGGCCTGGTATGGCTGGCAAAGCACTACGGCAAGCTGCCGCTGTCTGCCTCGCTGGCCCCGGCAATCCACATTGCACGTGACGGCTTCAAGCCAGATAGCAGATTGTTGGGTTCCATCCAGGGTGAGCAGAAAAATCTGCAGCGTTGGCCGGCTTCGGCGGAAAAATACATGCCTGGCGGAAAGGTTCCCGCAGCCGGAGAGATCTGGCGTGATCCCGCGCAGGCGCAGACTCTGGAGCTATTGGCGAAAGAGGGCGATGCAGGGTTCTACACGGGCGTGACCGCAAAGAAACTGGTCGATGCGGTGCGCGCGGCCGGTGGCGATTGGACGCTGCAGGATCTGGCTTCGTATCGCGTCAAGGAGCGTACGCCGATCACTATCGATTACCGCGGCTATAAGATCATTACCGCTCCGCCGCCGTCGTCCGGTGGCGTTGCGATCGCTGAAATTCTCAACATCCTTTCCGGTTTTGATCTAACCAAGTTGGACCAGGCGCATCGCGTGCACTTGATCGTGGAAGCCATGCGCCGAGCGTTTCGCGATCACAACGATTATCTGGGTGACCCGGATTTCGTAAAGATGCCGCTGGATATGCTGCTGTCCCCTTATTACGCCGATGGCCTGCGGCAGTCGATCCTGCCGGATAAGGCGACGCCCTCATCGATGCTGCCTGCATCGGAAGGCCGCGATCCGGGCATGCACACTACGCATTTCTCGATCATCGATGCTGACGGCAACATGGTCGCCATCACATCGACCGTGAACTACATCCTGGGCTCCACCTTTGTGGCCAAGGGCACGGGCGTGCTGCTCAATGACGAGATGGACGATTTCGCGCTGGTACCGAACAAGCCGAACGTGTACGGATTACTGGGCAGTAAAGCCAACGCTCCTGCACCGGGCAAGCGCATGCTGTCGTCGATGTCGCCCAGCATCGTGATCGGCCCTGACCGCACGGCAGTAATTGGTTCACCGGGCGGCTCGACCATCATCACCCAGGTGCTGGAAGGCATTCTCACTTTCATCGATGGTGGCGATGCGCATCAGATCGTGGCGCACAAACGCTTCCATCATCAATACATGCCGGACGTGGTGATGGTGGAACCCGGCACCTTCGATGCAGCGACCAGCGATGAATTGACCCGCATGGGCTATACCTTGAAGGAGCATCAGCCCTGGGGGTTCATGAACGTGGTGATCTGGGATCGTCGCACCAACAAGCTCGATGCGGCCAGCGATCCGCGCCGGGAAGACGGGTTGGGCAAGGTGCAATAAACGTCCTCTTATTGGGCTACTCACACATTCGTCATTCCGGCGCAGGCCGGAATGACGACAATGTAAGTTCGATATGCGCGAGAACAGTCATGCAGTTGTGGTCGATCAACGGCAATACGCAGAAGCTTGATGGCGGTGCGATGTTCGGCAATGCGCCGAAAGCGATGTGGTCGCGCTGGATCGAGCCAGATGAACTCAACCGTATTCCACTGGCCTGCCGTTGCCTGCTGGTCAAGGATCTCGATGGCCGCCATGTGTTGTTCGAAACAGGCATCGGGGCCTTTTTCGAGCCGTCACTGCGTGAACGCTACGGTGTGGTGGAAAGCCATCACGTTTTGCTCGACTCGCTTGCTTCAGCAGGTGTTTCGCACGAAGACATCGATGTGGTGGTGCTTTCGCATTTGCACTTCGATCATGCTGGCGGACTGCTCGCTTCATGGGGGGAAGGCAAGCCGTTGCAGTTGTTGTTTCCGAATGCGCGCTTTCTGGTGGGAGCGCATCATTGGCAGCGCGCATTGAAACCTCATCCTCGCGACCGGGCCTCCTTCATTCCGGAACTGCAATCCCTGTTACTGCAGAGTGGGTGTCTGGAGTTGGTGGCGGGTGAGTATTCTCAAACCCTCGGGCAAACCGTGCGGTTTTATTTCTCGGATGGGCACACACCGGGACTGATGCTCTCGGAAGTGGCAGGCGTGGTTTTTTGCGCGGATCTGATCCCTGGCCGCCCCTGGGTGCATTTGCCGATCACGATGGGCTATGACCGTTCTCCGGAAACGCTGATCGACGAAAAGCGCGCCTTTCTTGAAGATAAGCTGGCGCGCAATGTGCGGTTGTTCTTCACGCATGACCATGCATGCGCGGCGGCACGGGTGACACGCGACGAGCGCGGGCGCTATGGTACGGTGGACGAGCAGCCCGAATTGCGCGGTGCCTGATTGGTGAAGATGTTCCACTCCGGGAGGTTCGATGAGCGGCGATCCCAAGCCTCGCTTCTCAATCCGTGAGTTGCTGTGGCCCGCATTGGGCTCACTGCTTCTGCTTATCGGCGTGGGAGTGGCCGCCGTCGTCGACAGGGGACAAATCGATTACACCACGCAGCTGAAGCGGCATGGAGGCGATGTACTCGATCTAGGTAGCAACGGTCGCCCCGATGCAAGCGAACAGGGATACATGGTGCGTGTGGTGGGGTCGCTGCAAGTCGTCGAAGCCCCGTTGGACCAGCTATTCAATCAGCAGACGGACCAGCCGGTACTGATTCGTCACGTGCAGATGTTCCAGTGGCGCGAGTTGCGTTACGGAGGCTCGCCTTCGTACGAAATGGACTGGGAGGATCATCCGATTGATTCCAGCCATTTTCAGCATCCGGAGGGACATGCCAATCCGGGCAAATTCCCTATCGATGGCGCGCAGTTTGATGCGGGGCTGGTGCGGGTGAATGATTTTGCGCTGGCTCCTGCTCTGGTGCACGCCTTGGCAGGCAGTCAGTCCGTTGCCCCTGATTTGCGGAGTTTGCCGAGTAATCTTGCCGCGAGTTTCAGTCTTTATGACGGGGGACTTGTTACCAGCGCCGATCCCTCCCATCCGCATGTAGGTGATCTACGCGTTACGTGGGAGGCCATACCTGTTCAAATCGTCACCCTTGTGGCGAAAGTGGATGGCAACACATTGGTGCCGGCAAGCAATGCAGCAGACGGTATGGGTTTTGCAGTGCAATCCGGTGACGTGCCATTGACCAATATTTATGCGGACCTGCCTTTGCCGCCCGAACATCTATGGCTGCAGCGCGCGTTCGCTTGGTTGCTGGCGTCGCTCGGTTCGGCATTATTGCTGCAGTGGCGTTATCGCCGTGTCGATCCCATCCTTGCGCCGTCGATTGCGCTTGCGGTGATCGGCGCCATTGACGGCATTCTTTGGCTGGGCCATGGCACTTCGTGCATGGCGATGTGGTTGGGTCTCGCGGTGATCGGCGCCATTGTGACGGCATGGCGGCTACACGCATCAAAAGGATAATGCTCGGTGCTTGCCGGGCGGGTCGGCGCCGCATGACGCGGGGCAAGATTCAGCCGAATATCGCGGCGTGTTCGATAAACCACAAGCCTGCAAATAATTTTGGATCGATGGAATAGCCTTCCTTCGCACGCGCCAGCAGCCAGGCGCCTGCTTCCTGGCGCGGCACTTCGTGCACGATGATGTTTTCGGTGGCGTCTCCACCTCCATCACTGACCTTGGCCAGATCATGGGCTTGGACGAAGGCGATGATTTCGTTGCTCATCCCTGACGACGACGGGCCTTCGTGTACGAAGGTGACATTGCTGCAGCGATAGCCCGTTTCTTCTTCTAGCTCACGCTGGGCGGCGAGCAACGCGCTCTCGTGCTCCTGGTCGGCGAGATCGCCGACCAGCCCCGCCGGCATTTCGATGGTGAATTGCTGGACGGCGACGCGATATTGCTCAACGAATAACACCTTGTCTTCCGGCGTCACGGCAAGAATGATCACGGCACCGCCCGGATTGTTGCGTTCGGCGAATTCCCAGCGGCCACGGCGCTTCAGTCGCAGCCATCGTCCCTGATAGAGCGTTTCGAGCGATGCATGGGCATCGTCAGGCTTGCGGTCTGGATGATTCATGGAAGAGAAGGCCGAATGAGGGTGTCAGTGATCACGTGCCACTTTCTGCGCGGCTGAGTGCGGAAAGCCTTGAGCGCGTCAGTGGGCCAAAACGAAGTTGCTCGTACAGTAGCTCGAGCTTGTCCGTTGATGGAATGCGCAGCAGCCATTCGGCGCCGCTTTCGATCGGGGCGTCCAGGGCAATGCGCGTCAGGCGTCGATAAAGCCTTGCTGCCTCGGCATGCTCGCGCAATTTTGCGGCGCAGCTTGCCGCGCCACGCAAGCGCAAAAAAGGCACTTCGTCGACACGATCCAGCAACGCATCGAGCGTGCCGAAATGGGCTAGCAGCGCTGCTGCCGTTTTTGCGCCGATGCCGGGGACACCCGGAATGTTGTCGACGGCATCGCCGCAGAGTGCGAGAAAGTCCGCGACTTGCTCCGGATGTACGCCCAATCGTTCGAATACGCCGGCAGGTCCCCAGCGCAGGTTGCGTGCAAAGTCCCACTGCTCGTCGTGCTGGCCGAGCAACTGGCCGAAATCCTTGTCTGCGGAAACGATGACGCTGCGGAATCCGTGTGCGCGCAGGCTCCAGAGGGCAGTGCCGATCAAGTCATCCGCTTCATAGCTGTGGTCGATCAGAACGTGCACGCCCAGGGCTTCGGTGATCGCTCGGCACAAGGTGAATTGACGTTCGAGGTCTGGTGGCGGCAATTCGCGGTTGGCTTTGTAGGCCGGATAAATGGCGTTGCGAAACGAAGTGGTCAGCGATGCGTCGAATGCCACGGCAAGGTGTGAAGGACGTTCGCGTTCCAGCAGCTCACATAAAAAACGGGTGTAGCCGTGCACCGCGTTGACCGGGTGGCCGTCTGCATCATGGAATTCGTCCGGCATGGAATGCCAAGCGCGGAAGACATACAGGCTGCCATCGATCAAATGGGCGGTGGGAAGTTGGGGCACGGATTCAATCCTTCCATTCGCGCAGTAGATCATCGAGCGCGGGGCGATCACGGTCTGGAATATCGGTTTGTGGTGTGCCGATATGCACGAAGCCGATCACGCATTCGTTGTCGGCCAATCCGAGGATGTCGGCGACTTCGGGATCGTAGGCGGCCCAGCCCGTAAGCCATTGCGCCCCGAAACCCAGGGCATAGGCGCCCAGCAAGATGTTGTAGGCAACATTGCCCGCGCAGAGTTTTTGCTCGATTTCGGGAATGCCGCTGGCATGATCGAGGCAAGCGGTTACCACGATGACCAGCGGTGCGAAGGTGTAACGCAATCGCTCCTTGTCCCGTTTTGATTCGGGCAGTTCCGGATCGCGACGGATGGCGCGTTCCGCCAGACGCGCGCCGAACTTCAATTTGGCTTCACCACGCAGCGTCGTGAGCCGGAAGGGCACCAGTTTGCCGTGATCCGGAACGCGAATGGCCGCTTCCAGCAAGGCGCGCAAGGTGGCTTGATCGGGCGCGGGCTCGCCTAGCTGGCGTGATGGCGCGGAGTGGCGTTGTTGCAACAGCGAGAGCGCGTTTGACATGGGCCATACCTGGGAAAAGGCCTATCCTACTGCGCGATGCGGTCAGCCATGATGCATGGCAAACGTGGCGATCATGGTGATGCCAGCTTGAATCCGTCCGGCAGCAATGCTTTCACGCTGGTCGAGCGCGTAGCTCCAGCCATGTTCGCCAGCAGCACGGGCATGTTTTGTTCGCACAATTCGGCAAGCACCTGCCGGCATGCTCCACAGGGCGTTACCGGTTCCGGTGTGTCGGCGATGATGGCGATGGTGCTGAAGTCACCGGGCTTGCAGCCATTGGCTATGGCGCTGAACAGGGCGGTGCGCTCGGCACAGTTGCACAGCCCGTAGGCTGCGTTCTCGACGTTGCAGCCCAAAAATAAGCGACCATCTTTCGTTTGCAGCGCGGCGCCGACCTGAAAATGCGAGTAGGGCGCATAAGCCCGTTCACGCGCGCGGCGGGCAAGATCCAACAGTGTGGCGTTGATCTGCTCGGACATCGGAGTTCTTCCCGATTGCGGGCGGCCCAGTCTAGCGCGAAGGCCTGTCGAATCGTCAGCCGTGGCTACACCAATGGTCCGCCATGGACTACGCAGCGGCCGCGGAGAGGCTCTAAGATGCGGGCACCACACCGCGGGGGATGGTTGATGTCGATCACTGTATCTGCATTGCGCGAAACCGCTGCCGGCGAGCGTCGAGTGGCGATCACGCCGGAAGTGGCCAAGAAATTGCGGGGCAAAGGTCTGCGCGTGCTGCTTGAGCAACATGCCGGGCTCGCTGCCGGTTTTCCGGATGCAAGTTACAGCGATGTCGAATTTGCCGCCGCACACGATGTCCTGGCCCAAGCCGATCTGCTCGTCTCCGTATCGCCTCCCGACGACGAAGTACTTGGTAAGTTGCGTGAGGGGACTCTGGTCGTTGGCCAGTTACGTCCGTACGGCGCATCTTCACGCCTTGACGTATTGGCGAGACGAAAGCTGATGGCGTTCTCACTTGAATTGCTGCCGCGTACGACCCGCGCGCAGGCGATGGATGTGCTGAGTTCGCAGGCTGCGGTGGCTGGCTATCGGGCGATGCTGATCGCTGCGGAGCACGCACCGAAATTCTTTCCAATGTTGACCACGGCAGCAGGGACAATCCGGCCTTCGCGTGTACTGGTCATCGGCGCCGGTGTAGCAGGTTTGCAGGCCATCGCCACCGCACGCCGACTTGGTGCACAGATCGAAGGTTACGACGTGCGTCCGGAAACGCGGGAGCAGGTGGAGTCGCTGGGTGCGAAGTTCCTTGATCTTGGCGTCAGTGCTGCCGGCAGCGGCGGTTATGCGCGTGAACTCACTGCAGAGGAACGTACGGCACAGCAGCAGGCGCTGGCGGAGCATCTGAAAGTGTTCGACGTCGTGGTGACGACTGCCGCTGTGCCGGGGCGCGCGGCGCCGAAGATTCTTTCGACCGGGATGGTTCAAGGCATGAAGCCTGGTGCACTGATTGTCGATCTTGCTGCGGAAAGCGGCGGCAATTGCGAACTCACCCGCCCGGGAGAGCGTGTGGAAGAAGGTAACGTCGTGATCCTGGGGCCCCTCAATCTGGCGGCGGGAGCGCCCACGCACGCCTCGGAAATGTATGCGCGGAATATCTACAACTTTGTGGAGTTGTTGATTCGAGAGGATGTCCTGCAACCGGATTTCGAAGACGAGCTGGTTGCGAAAAGCTGCCTGTCACGCGGCGGCGAGGTCTTGTTCAAAGGCTGATAGACGCCACCGGCAAAAGTCCATCCAAGGGCATTCGCTATTCAGGTGAACGATGTCAGTGCCGCGGCATTCCGAAGGCGTGTCCGGCAGGAAGCGTGGAGCGCGGTCCCAGATGCTCCAGCCATTGCCGTTGTTCGTCTGGGGTCTGCTGGAGCCATTGCCGGCGCAGCGCCTCGCGCTGCTCCGGCGGAAGTTGCTGGAAACGCCGGAAAGCGTTGTGCAATTCCTGCTGCTTCGAGGGGGAGAGCGTGTCGTACAGATGCTGATTCTGGCGGGCTCGCGCACGCTGCTCCGGTGTCATCTGCTGCCATCGGGCGATGCGGTTGCGGATTTCCTGCTGCTGCTCAGGGGGAAGCTTCATCCACTCCTGTGTCCGTTGAAGCATGTGTTCCTGCCGGCGAGGCGGAAGGGTGCTCCATTGGGACTGTAGCGGGGCCAGCAGGTATTGCTGGGCCGGATTCAGCGAACTCCACGGATGCGTATCTTGCGCGCGCGAGGGGGCTGCGATCGTCAGACCGAGCAAAAGGACCATCAGTAAAGGCAGGCGAAGTCGGGGTAGCAGCATGAATCAACGCTTGGCCTGGCTGCCGTCGTTGGCGGCAAGCCAGCTATAGAACTCCAGGTTTTGATACAGGCCGGGATCGGCCTTGTCCGCACCGGGCGGCAAGTACTCATCCTGTTCGACCCCGGCAGTTGTTTGTGGGTGGGTTTCATCTTGCAGGTGCGGCGCCGGTTGCCAGATCACGAGCGCAGCCAAGGCAATGGCAGCCAGTGCGCCCACAGGCAGCAGCATGCGTGCGCGATGATGCATGGCCTTCGGTGTCGCGGTGGCTTGGAGCGCGGTGCGCCGGGCAGCACGCAGCCGGCCGACGGTAGCCGGATCGATACGGTAGGTCGCCTCCTGGTAGAGCGCCCGGAGGCGCTGCTCGAATTGTTTGTCGGACGAGTTCATCGCCACTCCTCCAATTGCTCCCGCAGATGCTGCATTGCCCGCGAGAGATGTGTTTTCACGCTACCTTCCGAACAGCCCATTGCCATGGCGGTTTCCGCCACATCCAGCCCTTCCAGTACTCGCAGGATGAAGGCCTCGCGCTGGCGTTGCGGCAGTTTTCCTACCGCTGCGGCCACGTCTGCGTAGGACTGCTCACCGTACAATTTTTCGAGGGGATCCGGGCCGCTATCAGCCGGCTCCCATACGGGCAATTCATCGCCATTGTCATCGTGGCCTCCTCCTAGCCAGCCGACGACGATGGAACGTACCTTGCGGCGGCGCTGCAGGTCCACGATGCGTCGCCGCAGGATGCCCCAGAACAGCGGCGTCCATTCCTCGGCCGGTTTGCCCCGGTAGTGCTTGACCAGGCGAAGCATGGCGTCCTGCACGGCATCCAGTGCATCTTCCCGGTTGCCCAGATGAAGCTCGGCCATGCGGAAAGCACGCCGTTCCATGCTGGCCAGGAACGCATCCAGGGTGGCCGGCGCGGTATGACTGTTCTGCGCAAGAAATTCCGCCTCGAACACGGTGGAGACGCTGTTCATGGCGTCGTTCTCCGATTCGTCAGGGCGAGCATCCCGGGGCTCCATCTGTTCGACTCTCGCCATTAACGCTTGGAGCTCGCCGGGGTTGACCGTCCACCAGCCCAGCGCGACCCGCCAACCGGCGGAGCAACGTGGATCGGGGCATCCCACTCACCGTATGATGCGACGAAGGTGACCGATTGGCGGGGGAAGCACATGCTTGACGGGTTCCTGGCGCTTTACATCTTCATGTTGGCCGCGTTCACGGGATACGAAATCATTGCGCGAGTGCCGGTGATTTTGCATACGCCGTTGATGTCCGGCTCCAACTTCATACACGGCATTGTGCTGGTTGGGGCCATGATCGCGCTAGGCCATGCCCAGACGCCCCTCGAAATGGCGATCGGTTTCATCGGCGTACTACTAGGTGCCGGCAACGCCGCGGGTGGTTACGTGGTCACCGAGCGCATGCTGGAGATGTTCAAGTCCAGCAAGCCCGGGCCGGGTGGCAAGGAGGGGCGCTGATGGCCTGGCCACAGACACTTATTGACGCTTGTTATTTCCTTGCCGCACTGCTCTTCATCCTTGGCCTGAAACGCATGAGTTCGCCGCGCACGGCGCGCGGAGGCATCTTATGGGCCGGCTTCGGCATGCTGCTTGCCGTGGCGGCTACCTTCCTGCTGCCTGACATGGCGCACCGGGGTTTGATCCTTGTAGCGGTGCTGCTCGGCGTGGCGGCGGCCTGGTGGTCGGGGCGACGCGTTGCGATGACGGCGATGCCGCAGATGGTTGCGCTCTATAACGGCATGGGCGGCGGCGCGGCTGCGTCGATTGGCGCGGCCGAGTTGATCGGCCATGTCGGCGAAGCCGCGATGAACAGCCCCCTTGCTGCGCATCCGCTCAGTCCGGTGACGCTGGCTCTGGGCGTGCTGGGCGCGTTCATCGGCTCAGTCAGCTTTTCCGGTTCGTTGATTGCCTTCGCAAAGTTGCAGGGATGGCTGGATCGTCGTTTTGTTTTTGCCGGGCAACAAGTGGTCAATCTGCTGGTGCTGGTCGCGGCTGTCTTGACCGGTATTGCATTGGCAACGGGGCATATTACCTTCGCGCTGGTTACCGCCTTTTTTGTCCTTGCCTTGCTGTTTGGCGTGCTGATGACGCTGCCCATCGGCGGCGCGGATATGCCGGTAGTGATTTCGCTCTACAACGCCTTTACCGGCTTGGCGGTGGCGTTTGAAGGCTACGTGCTGCATAACGAAGCGATGATCATCGCCGGCATGGTGGTGGGTGCGGCGGGCACGTTGTTGACCCAACTGATGGCCAAGGCCATGAACCGGTCGATCGGCAATGTATTGTTCGGTAGCTTCGGCGCGGCAGCAAGTACGGCGGCGCAAGCCATCGATGGTAGCCAAAAGCCGATCGAGGCTGCTGATGCCGCCGTGATGATGGCGTATGCCGAGCGCGTGGTGATCGTGCCTGGCTACGGCATGGCGGTGGCGCAGGCGCAGCACAAAGTATGGGAATTCGCGCAGCTGTTGATTGCACGTGGCGTGAAAGTGAAATTTGCCATCCATCCCGTTGCGGGGCGTATGCCGGGGCATATGAATGTGTTGCTCGCCGAAGCGGGCGTGCCTTACGACCTGATCGTGGACATGGAAGACATCAATCCGGAGTTTCCGGTCACGGATGTCGCCTTGGTTATCGGCGCCAACGACGTGGTCAATCCGGTTGCCAAGACGGATCCGTCGTCACCTATTTACGGCATGCCGATTTTGGATGTGGCAGATGCCAAGCAAGTCATCGTGATCAAGCGCGGCAAAGGCACCGGCTTCGCCGGCATCGAGAACGCGCTGTTCTATGCCGACAATGCGCGCATGCTATATGGCGACGGACAGGCTGCGGCCGGTCAGCTCGTATCGGAGCTGAAAGCCTTGGACGGCTAAATCGCTCTATGAGCGAACTTTCGATGCGCGGATCGCTGTCACGGCGGCAACCGCTGCGCTAGCCAAGGCCCAGGCGACATCACGTCTGCTTGCGCCGATGCGTGCAAAATCCAGCAGTGTGGAAAGTCCAGCAGTTCGCATGGCATCGATCAGGCGATATCCCATCATGGCGGCAATATCCACGGCTGCCATCAGTACACGCAGATAAGCGCTTGCCACCAGCGCGGCGAACGCGGCCAACAGCGCGGCGTTCCCTTTTTGGCCATGCACCCAATGCCGAATAGCGATTCCAAGCAGCCAGCCAGCCAGCAGGCCCAGCCAGGGTGCGGGTCTATGCAAGAGAAGGCTCAGCACCAACCACATGGCCCCGGCGGCGAGACCCAGCATGGCGGCGCAACAGAGCGCAAAACACTCTCCTACGATCTGGCGCAAGGTCATGGGCGGTCGCTAAAGGAAGGTTGAGGCCGGATCACGCGGTGTCCTGCGGGGCAAAGCGTGCATCTTAACATCCCGCCCTTTCTTGCCTGATCTTCCCTTGAGTTTCCCAACGGTGAGCCTGATGTGTGAGGTGCAGGCTTCAGCGGACGCCCGGCATAATAGTGAGCCGGTCCAGCCGGCTGTTTCTCCCCACGACTCTATTGAGATGGCATGAGCGGTTTCAGTCTTAGCAGCGAACCCTTCACCCTGGCACGAGACTGCGGCGCGGTCATGGTGCCGCAAGGCGAAAGCGTTGTATTGCCTGCCGGTCAGGTGGGCTACATCACGCAGGCACTTGGCGGCAGTTTCACTGTGTATGTGGAAGGCAATTTGTTCCGGATTGCCGGCAATGATGCGGATGCGCTCGGCAAGGAGCCGCCGCCGCCCTTGGAATTGGCAGCGGATGCCAGCGACGCCGATGTGGAGAAGTTGGTGTGGCAGCAACTGCGCACGGTGTTTGACCCGGAAATCCCCATCAACGTGGTCGAGCTGGGACTGGTCTACGATGTCAGCCTGGAGTCTGCGGGTGAAGGGCAGCGCAACGTATACGTGAAGATGACCCTGACTGCCCCCGGGTGTGGCATGGGCGATGTATTGGTCGACGACGCACGTACCAAGCTCGAATTAATTCCCACCGTAGTGGAGGCGGATGTCGACCTCGTGTTCGATCCGCCGTGGAATCACTCGATGATGTCAGAAGCGGCAAAGCTCGAGACGGGGATGCTTTGAAGCCCGTTTCTCTCCGATTTGGAGAGCGGGTTTAAAGGCTCATTTCCTCAAACCGGTTCGCTTCGCGGTTTTTGCGGACTTTGGACGGATCCCACACACGGCCGTTCATGGCGATGTAAACACCGTCCGGCAGCGTCTGCACAGCCGCTACTGCGCAACCGATATTGAACACCGCGTCAGAGCCCTGGAAGCGAGCGGGATTCAGCGCGCCGGTCAATACGATCACCTTGCCCTTGATCGATGCCAGTTCTTTGGCAGTTTCCACCATGGTGTCGGTGCCATGCGTCACCAGCACGTGGCGATGCGGCTGTGCTTCGATGGTGGAACGGATCAGCGCGCGATCCTCAGCGGTGATGTGCAAGCTGTCTTTGCGCAAGATCGGAATGACGTCGAACTGGAAAGCTACGCCAAGCTGACTGAGGATGTCGCCGATCTGCGGCGCGCCGATTTTGTAGTCCGACTTGTCATCGAAATAGATCTTGTCGATGGTGCCGCCAGTGGTGACGATGGTCAGATGCTGCATGGTCGCGATGTCTTGGGGATGAATTCGCATTTTAGCTGCCTGTCCGGGGTACGTGCCTCTCATCGCAGCAACAATCGGGTGTCTTCGCTGCCTATGTCGGAAAGACGCAGCAGGCCATGACCGAGGAAGCGGCGCAAAGCGGCTGCGGATCGCTCGTCGTGCCGATCGGATGACCAGGCTGCCTGGCGCGCCATCAGGGCGGCAGCGGCACATCGAGCCAATGTCAGAGCGACGCCGCGTGCGCCGGCTTCCAGTTCGATGCGTCCGAATTTCTGCGTATCCAGGTGCATGGCGACGGCGTCCAGCGCAGCTTGAAGGGTGAACGCGACATGCGAGTCCGGCGTTGCGCCGAGCCAGCCGGCAACTGCCTGGCGCAAGGCTGCGAAGCCCTCGTTACCGCCCAGTACACGCAGGGCATCAAGCGAAAGCACATTCGTAGTGCCTTCCCATATGGCATATACCTGTGCGTCACGCAGCAGCTGGGGTAGGCCGGTGTCTTCGATATAGCCGGCCCCACCGAAGCACTCCAGCGCTTCCGAGCATAGCGTGACTGCCATTTTGCCTGTCCATAGCTTCGTCAGCGGCGTCAGCAGGCGCAGGAGTGCCGGCTCATAGGTTTGGGCAGCCCCGTGCTCCACCCGCCCCAGCATATGTGCCACTTCGAACGTTAGTGCGAACGCACCTTCGAATTCAGCCTGCATATCGGCCAGGGTTTGTGCATGCAGGGGTTGTTCGATCAACGGACGTCCAAATACTTGGCGACGTATCGCGTAGTCCCGGGCCAGGCTGATGGCGCGCGCCATGCTAGCGAGAGCGCCTACGGCATTCCATGTGCGCGTGATGTTCAGCATGGGCGCTACGTGTTTCACACCATGCGCGAGTTCGCCAACCGGCCATGCAGGCAGGCCTTCAAGATGGATTTCTGCCGTGGGCAACTCGTGAGTGCCGAGTTTGTCCTTCAGCCGATCGATGACCAGCTCTGGCTTGCGTACATCGCCGTTCATAGTCTCGACGTAAAACAACGCTAGTGACGATGCGCCTTCACTTGCGCCTTCCGGGCGAGCCAGCGCCAATGCGGCTTCGCCAACCACCGCCGAGCTGAACCACTTGCGGCCGTAAAGGCGCCACTGACCCTGATCATCCTGTTTCGCCGTCGTTTCAGTGCGGCCGACATCCGAACCGCCTGCATTTTCTGTCATCCATTGTCCTGATAGCCAGAACGTATCTGCCTTGCGGCTCAGGAAGTGCGGTAATGCGCGATCGATCAGCGATCGATTACCGGAGGCTTTCAGCGCTGTCGCGGCACCATCTGTCATCGCAAGCGGACAGGTATAGAACTCGCTGGCGACGTGATACAGATAGGCGCGCGCAAATTCTTCCAGGCGCGCATGTTCGTGATGTTCATGACCGGATGCAAGGATGGCATGGCGCGTGGTGAGCTGCGGGCCTTCGAGCCATGCGGTGGTCAATTCGACACGATCAACGCGGCGACCCCATGCATCCCATTGGGTCAACACTGGTTTGCGTCGCGTGCTCTGGTGGCTTCGCTCCCATGCCATGTGTGCGTAGTCGCCCAATGCATCGAGATCCGCATCGAGGCCGGCCCGATGTGTTGCAGGAAACACACGGTCAAGCAGGCCGATCAGCAGGCGGTCGCTACGGTAGGGATGGGCGAGCTGAGGGGCGTCTTGCAGAAATCCCATATCAATCACCTCGGCAAACCAGCAGGGCCAGTATAGGATTTCTGGCACCTCGAACCGCTATCTTGTCCCAGAGGGGCTTGCCAAGAATCAGCTTGGATGCTTGCTTGTGTGTGCCTGGCGACTGGGGTTTTTACGGGCTTTCCATCTTGCGTCGGCACCCAGTGCGCCGATCAATAGCAACGCAAGCAACACTTCCACCAAGGCCGGCAAGCGCTCTTGCGGTGAGCTCCAGCTTTCTGCAACGCCGTGGCAGAAATAGAACAGGCTGAGCATCCCCGTCCAAAGCAGGGCGCGGCGCACTTTGCGAATGGCCAGCAGAGGAAGCAGCAGCGGCATCACGGTGATGCATAGGACCAGCCACATGGGTGTGTGCTGAGGCGGAAACAGCCATGCATACCAAATACATTGCAGCAAGGTCAGCGCTATCCAGGCGGCTATGCCGATGCGATGCATGACGGGCAAATGCGACGTCATGCTTGGGCTGCCAGCTTGCGAGCGATATCCGCCAGGCGCCGCCCTAGTGCGCGGGCGAGATCGCGTTCGTGCTCGCTGATGCCATTGTCTCCTTTGGGGCCCGCCACATGGCTGGCGCCGTAGGGTGTGCCGCCACTCTGGGTATGACTGAGCGCAGGTTCGGTATAGGGAATCCCTAACAGCAACATGCCATGGTGAAGCAGCGGCAGTGCCATGCTTAGCAAGGTCGACTCTTGGCCGCCGTGCATGGTGCTGGTAGCGGTGAAGACGGCGGCGGGTTTGCCCGCCAAGGTGCCACTCGCCCATTCGGCGCCGGTGGTATCCAGAAAATGCTTCAAAGGCGCGGCCATGTTGCCAAAGCGGGTCGGGCTGCCCAAGGCGAGCCCGGAGCATTCGTACAGATCCTGCTTGGTGACATAAGGCGCGCCCTCATCCGGTTCCGGGGGCTGGGCTACCTCGGTGACTGGCGCAACCGGCGGAACCTGGCGTATGCGCGCACGCATGCCTGGCACTTCTTCCACGCCGCGTGCAATCAACCGTGCCAGTTGGGCTGTATGGCCGGTGCGGCTGTAGTACAGGATGAGAATGTCGGTCATGACGCTGGAATGGGAGTGAGGTAAGAGGCCATTCTACGTAGGCGACACGACCTCGTCTGCTTGCCAGGGCATACTGTCGACACGGGTTCCCCGACCGAACAGCGCATCGCGCTACGGTATGGGGTAGTGTACGAACAGCTGGGATGTTGACCGGACTCATGAACCTGCGTTTCGATCGCGACCGCACGCTGACTTTCGGCCGTTTCCTTTGGCGCCGTTTCCTCGATGACAAGTGCTTCGAGACGGCTGGCGCGCTGTCATACACCACGCTGGTGTCGCTGGTGCCGCTCACCGTGGCGGTGCTGGCCATGTTCGCGGCGTTTCCCATGTTTGAGGATGCGCGTGACACATTGATCAATTTTGTTTTCGGCAACTTTGTCCCGGCAGCGGGAGAGACAGTGCAGAAAACACTGCTCGACTTTGCTTCCAATGCGAGCAAGCTCACGGGCATAAGCGTTCTGGTGATGTTGTTCAGCGCAGTGTCGATGATGATCAGCATCGAAGACCGCCTCAATCGTATTTGGAATGTGCGCAGCCATCGGCCGTGGGGGCCGCGCTTGCTGCTCTACTGGGCTGCGCTGACGTTAGGACCCATTCTGGTCGTGGGCGGCATCGCCCTCACCTCGTATTTGGCCGCCGTACCGCTGCTGCGCGATGCGAGTCAGCAATTAGGCATTGGGCAGGAGCTGCTCAAGGCGCTGCCGTTCGTGGTGACTTTCTTTACCTTGTGGTTGCTTTACACCACGGTGCCCAATCGCCAGGTCAATAGAAGACACACTGCCATAGGTGCGTTGCTCGGCGCTGCCTTGTTTGAACTGGCACGCTGGGGTTTCACCCATTACGTGCGGAACGCGCACAACTATCAGCAGATTTACGGCGCGCTGGCCATCATCCCTTTGTTCCTGCTGTGGATATATTTGTCCTGGGTGATCGTGATCCTGTGCGCCTCAGTGTCGGCATCCGTATCGGCTTTCGAATACCAGGCCCCCTGTGACGTATTGCCAGAGGGTTCGGAGTTTCTTGGCTTGCTGGTGGTGCTGCGCCATTTCGTGGATGCGCAGCGCGCAGGGCGGTGCACTGATCTGGCATCTATCCGCGCGGCAGAGCCTTGTCTGCATAGCACGTCGATCGCGCAATATTTCGATGACCTGGTACGCGCCGGACTGATTCATCGTAGTGAAGGAGGCGCGTGGTCGCTGGTTCGTAGCCTGGACAGCACAGATTTGCTGCACGTCTATCGGCACAGCGGCTACCGGCTGCCGCTAAATCCTGCGGAACAGGTCGCTGCATCCGGCATCGAATTGCCGCCGGAATTGCTGGCGTTGCTGACCCGGGTCGCGCACTCGTTGGACGTTACACTGGGTACGCGGCTGGATAGAGTCTATCCTGTGGGCTCCCCACCGGCGCCTTCGCGCCAGATACCCGAGAAGCAGGAATCTGAAACATGAAGTCGTTCGTAACGCTTTTGCTGCTGGCTGCCTGTGTGCTGGCTACTCCTGTACATGCGGCGATGCCTGCGCAGCCGTCGCTCAAGATAACGACCTTGGATGGCAAGCCATACGATCTGGCATCGCAGCGTGGACATTGGGTGATCGTCAATTTCTGGGCGACTTGGTGCGTGCCTTGTATCAAGGAATTGCCGGGCATCTCGCATTTTGTAGCGACGCATCCCAACGTGCGCGCAATCGGCATTGCTTATGAAGACACGGATGCGGCGGATATACGCACATTCCTGAACAAACATCCGGTGAGCTATCCCATTGCACAGGTGACAATGGATAAGCCGCTCAAGGATTTTGACGAACCGCAGGGCTTGCCGACGACATGGTTGATTGCTCCAGACGGCAAAGTGGCGAAACATTTCATAGGCCCGGTAACGCCTGCGTTATTGAGTGCCGCTATAGGTCGATAACGTGATGACCGGCATTCGCTTCCTCATTAGTGGCAAGGTGCAAGGCGTGTTTTTTCGCGCCAGCACCAGGGAGGAAGCGCTGCGTCTTGGGCTATGCGGTCACGCGCGCAATCTCGACGATGGTCGCGTGGAAGTGGTGGTCAGCGGCGACCGGAGCGCTTTGCAGGAGCTTGAGCGTTGGCTATGGCAAGGGCCTTCGGCTGCACGGGTCGATGAAGTGATTCTTAGCGAAGACGATGCTCCCGCACGGGAAGGCTTTCTGATTTTTTAGACGTCTATCTCGGACGGATTGCCGCGCTGCCAAAACATTAGAGTTCGATATCGGCGGGCGGACGTCCAATGCGGTATCGCGCGCTGATGGTGCGCACTGCCTTTCGAAAATCCGCGGCGAAACCTTGCATGTCGAACAACGGGCTCTGGCTATGTTGTTGCATAAGGTGGCTGCGAACCGCCGCCAAAGCCTCCGGATCGTTGCCTAGTGCGGTGGCCATGCCGATGAAGGATACGCCGTCGGCGGTAATCAGTTCGGGCAAGCCAAGATGATGCAAAAGGCTGGCGACGGTCCGACCTGCCATGGTTTCGCCGGTGCGTGTGAGCACCGGGCAGCCGGCCCAAAGCGCATCCGATGCAACGCCACGAGCATTGATCGGCAGCGTATCGAGGTAAAGATCTACATGTGTATAGCGCGCAAGGTATTCGGCGTACGACAGATGCGGCATGAAAATGAGGCGTTCGGGCGCGATGTCGAGTGCACTCGCCGCCTTCCGTAGGCGCGCATCGGTATCCGCCGGACCGGTGAGTAGCCACAGTACGCTGTGGGGTACTTGTTGCAAGATGAGCATGCAGCGTGCGAATACGGAGGGATTGATCGCGTGCGTTTCGCTGAAGCAGGCAAACACGATGCCTTCTTCCGGCAAGCCGCATTCCGCACGGGATGGTAGCGAGGCCTGAACTCGATACGGATCGCTCGGCTGATGGCATCGAGGAAGCCAGATCACTTTTTCGCTGATGTGTTCGCGCAACTCGCGGGGAAGCGCGATGGCATCGGTTAGCAGATAATCCATCCATGGGGCGCCGGAGGTGCCGATATATCCCAGCCAGCCTACCTGCACGGGGGCGGGCCGTAGCGCCATCAATTCAGCGTTGCCGCGACCCCGATAGCCATTCAAGTCAAACAATATCTCGATAGCGGTGCCGTGGATAAGCGAAGCGAGCTGTGTACGGCGCAGTGCGGAGACGTCGTGCAAGGTAGCTGCCGCGGATAGGCGCCGCCGCACGCTGCCGCCATCATCAGGCGTTGCTGCGAACAGGTGGATCTCCAGATCGCTATCGGCGAGGGCCTCAACCAGCGCGACCAGATGCTGTCCGATGGCTGCTTCGTGAAAGCCGTCGGCGAGCATGCCGACTCGAATCGGACTGTCCGGCAATGGCAGGTTATGGCGTAGACCCATTTGCTGCCGAAAGTCCGCTGCCTGTTGCTCGATACGTGCGGCATACGTCTTTGCGCAGCGCAGTTGCGCATCGGCGTCGGCATCTTCGACGAGGTAGGCAAAAGGGTGGATGCCGGGCATGCCTTCAGCCACGGCTCGGGCCACCTGTTCGCTCAGCGCGTCGATGTCTTGCCAATGGCACAGGCGGCGACGTGCGAACAATAGCTGTCCCAGGATCGGTACCGAACCGGGTTCGCGCGCCAGGGCGTCCGCGAAGGCGTCATTGGCGCCAGCAAGATCACCGGCTTCATCCAGCATCAGTGCCGCTTGAAATGCATGTTGTGCATTGTTGGGGGCAAGCTTGCTGGCCTGCCGTAGCGAGGCGGCGGCTTCCTGCGGCCGGCGTTGCATATGCAGCATATGGCCAAGCATGGCATGTGCGATGTCGGAGGAGGGCGCCTGCTGCAGTACTTGGCGCACGTGAGCCTCTGCTTCCGCCAGATGCCCCAATTCCATTTCCGCGGCAGCGAGGTTGAGCCGGATGGCCGGGTGTTGAGGTAGCGCCGAGATGGCCGTGGCAAAAGCATCACGAGCCTGGGCGTGCTGTCCGGTGGACATATAGGCGGCGCCAAGCGCTTGCCACAGGGCGGGATGTTTAGGTGACTTGTTCAAGGCATTCTGCAAACGCTCGATAGCTGCGCCGACCCGGCCATCGGCCATGGACAGGCTGGCCAGATTGCATTGCAGCTCGATGTTGTCAGGGGCAATCTCCGCCGCACGATTCAATGCCGCGTGAGCTTCCCTGCGCTGGCCCAGCCGCAACAGCGCTACGCCATGCAGGCGGATCAATTCGGCGGATACCGGAAATTGACGCCGCGCCAAGGCCGCGAAATGGGCGGCCTCTTCATTGGCATTACGCTGCAGCAGATCGCTGAGTTTTTGCAGCGTCGCGGCGATATCGGTGGGTAGGACGTCGGACATCGGTACCGGATGGATGGAGTGGCGACAAAATCCGCGCTCAAGGCCGTCATTCGGACTCACCGAATGAGCTGCTAGTGAATGCGGAACCCCTGTTCTAGGTCAAAGAGTAGCGCGAGGTGAGGCTCTCAGTGCGTGGCGGCGGCCAGGGATTTCAGTTCGTCTGCCTGATGTTCCCGGGTCAGCGCGCCGAGCAACCCGTCCAGGTCTCCCTGCATGATGTCCGTCAGATGGTGCAGGTCCAGGCCAATGCGATGGTCGGTAACCAGATTGTCCTTGTATCGGTAGGTGCGAATGCGCTGGCTGCGATCGCCGGTGCCAACCTGAAGGCGCCGCGATTGTGCCTGTTCGGCGGCTTGCTTGGATTGTGCTTCGTCCAGCAAGCGGGCCTTGAGCAAGCTCATGGCGCGGGCGCGGTTCTTGTGCTGACTGCGCTCGTCCTGGCATTCCACCACGATGCCGCTGGGCAGATGGGTGATGCGTATGGCGGAATCGGTTTTGTTGATGTGCTGGCCGCCGGCGCCGGAAGAGCGGAAGGTATCGACCTTCAGATCGGCGGGGGAAATGTCGATGTCCTGGATTTCGTCCAGTTCTGGCAGCACCGCGACGGTGGCGGTGGAAGTGTGCACGCGTCCCTGTGATTCGGTGACCGGCACGCGCTTTACACAGTGCACGCCTGATTCGAATTTCAGGCGGGAAAATGCGCCCTTGCCTTCGATGCGGGCGATGATTTCCTTGTAGCCACCGTGTTCACCTGGGTTCTCGCTCAGTACGTCGACTTGCCAGCGCTGACGTTCGGCGTAGCGGGTATACATGCGAAACAAGTCGCCGGCAAAGATGGCGGCTTCGTCACCGCCGGAACCTGCACGAACCTCGAGAAACAGGTTGGCTTCGTCACGGGGATCTTTCGGAATCAGCAATAGCTGCAGCTCATCATCGAGCTGTGCTGTGCGGCTTTCCAGCCGAGCAATATCATCGGCGGCCATGTCGCGCAGCTCGGGATCGTCGAGCATCGTGCGCGCGTCAGTGAGCTCGCGTTCCAGCTGGGTTTGTTCGCGCATGGCGTCGGCGACGGGCTGCAGCTGGGCATATTCACGCGAAAGCTCTCGAAAGCGGGAGCTGTCCGCGAGTACATCGGCCTGGCTGAGCAGCAGGCCGAGTTCTTCATGGCGTTCGGTGATGGCTTCAAGTTTGAGGCGAATGGAGGGAGTCATCGACAAGGATCGTGAATCAAAGTGAGCGGAAGGCCCGCGGTTTGACGGGAAGAAGATGAAGCGCGGCAGCCAGCCGCACTCGCTAGTCTTCTGTGGTCCCTGCTTTTTCGTCCAAGCCGTATAGACGTCCGGCTGCGTGCAGCAAATCGTGATCGCCGCTGAGCGTGGCTTCGCGCAACCGCGCACTGGGGTGATGCAGGAGTTTGTTGGTCAGGGTATTGGCCAGGAACGAGAGTGCCTCGTCCGGCGACTTGCCACGCGCGAGCATGGCGCGTGCTTTTTCCAATACCTGGTCGCGATAGATTTCGGCATGCAGGCGCAGGTCCACCGCGGGATTCTTTATCGTAAGCGCGCGGCGCCAGGCCATGTAGCGTTCGACCTGCAGGTCGATGATCGCATCTGCCTCGCGCGCGGCAGTTTCACGCGAGCGGCGATTGTCATCGATGACTTGGTGCAGATCGTCGATGCCATAGAGATACACGTCTTCAAGCTCGCCGACGGATGGTTCGATGTCGCGCGGTACCGCAATGTCGACCATGAACATGGGTTTGCGGCGGCGTACGGCAATGGCTTTTTCCACCACGGCGCGTGTCAGCACCGGCTGCCGTGCCGCGGTCGAGGCGATGACGATATCGGCTTCGGCCAGATGCTGCGGAAGATCGTGCAGCGCAATGGCGTAGCCGCCATGACGGCTGGCAAGTTCCTGCGCATTTTCCAAGGTACGATTGGCCACGATCAGTCGTCGCACCTGTTTTTCGGCAAGATGGCGCACAGCCAGTTCGATGGTGTCACCCGCGCCGATCAGCAAGACGCAAGCTTGGCGCAAATCCGTGAAGACCCGTTCGGCCAGCCGCACGGCGGTAAAGGCCACTGAAACGGTATGCGCTCCGATCTGCGTATCGGTGCGAATGCGCTTGGCTACCGCAAACGTGTGTTGCAGGAGGCGATCCATCGGTGTTTTCAGCGCATTAGCCTGGCGCGCCTTCTGGTAAGCGTCCTTGACCTGGCCAAGGATTTGCGGCTCGCCCAGTACCATGGAGTCCAGTCCCGTTGCGACCCGGAACATGTGTCTCACGGCCGCCTCGTCATCATGGCGATACAGGAACTCGTCAAGCTTGCCGGGAGTCAGATGATGATGTCGATTGAGCCATTCCTGCGGCACGTGTTCCGCGCCTGCTGTTACGCTGACGTAAAGCTCGGTGCGATTGCAGGTGGAAAGAATCATCGCTTCGTCGACACCGGGTTCATGCGCAAGCTGGCGCAGCGCGGTGTCGGCCGCTTCAGCGTCGAATACCACCTGTTCGCGCAGGCTGACCGGCGCGGTGAGATGGTTGAGCCCGAGGGCGATCAGTTTCATGACGTGATGCGAATGGAGGCGGCGGATGCTGGCCAGCGTAGACTAAGCATCTATGGTGTCGCCGGATATACGGATTGGGTAGTTTGGAGAAATAGTGTGCTGAGCGGGACGGGTAAGTTCAAGCAAGTGCGGCAGTTTGTAACTGGATGGTTGGTTGTGCTTGGTGTGGCCGGATGCGCCGCCGTGCCCCATCGGGCCGGTACGTCGTCCCTGGCGCCGCCGCAGCCATTGGCCCGCATGACGGTCGCCACGCCGGACGAGGATCACGATCTGCTGGCACAGCTGTTAGCCGGTGAGATGGCATTGTCCGGCGCCGATCTCAAGGCCGCATCGCAGGCTTATGACAAAGCGATGATGCTGTCAAAGGACCCGGAAGTCGCCAGCAAGGCGGCTGCACTCGCTATCGCTACGCATGATCCGGACGCGGCACGGCGGTCGATCGATCGATGGCAAGCTCTGGGGGCCAGCCCGGGCCAGCTGGCGCAAGCGCGGGCCCAGCTTGCGGTGGAGCAGGGCCAGACCGAGGAGGCCAGGCGTCAGTTGTCGCTGCTGATTGCCAGTGGCGACAAGGATGCGTGGCGGATGTTTGGCCGTGTACTGATTGGCAGCCGCGACCCGGCGCTCGCCGCTTCCCTGTTGGAATCCCTGGCAACCCCGGACCGTCTGCCAGCGGATCCCAAGGCATGGTTGGCGATGAGCGAACTGGGTGAGCAACTGGGGCGCCATGGTTATGCTCAGCAAATTGCTGATGATGCGATGAGGCGTTTCGGCACGGCCGAAACCTATGCCTGGGCTGCTCAGCTGAAGCTGAATAACGGCGATCGCACCGGGGGGCTCAATTTGCTGCGCCAGGCACAAGTCAAGGACCCGAACAACATCGGCCTGCGCCTGACTTACGCATCCTTGCTCGGACAGAGCGGCCAATACGGCCAGGCCACTCGCCTGCTGGAAAAAGGGCCGCAAAACGCGCAGACCTACGCGCTAAGGGCTGCGCTGGCCGCCAATGCCAAGGACAACAAGACCCTGGAACAGGTATACAAGCAGTTATCCCAGGCGCCCGACGATGTGCGCAGCTCCAGCGCTTATCTCCTTGGTCAATTGGCCGAAGTGCTTGGTCATAAAAAGGAGGCGTTGAAATGGTATGACCAAGTGCCTGACGACGATGATCACGCTTTTGATGCCGACTTGCGCAGCGCGATCTTGTTGCAGGATTTGGGGCGCAGTGCAGAAGCGCATCAGCAACTGGCGGAAGTGCAGACGGACTACCTTGATCAGCCGGCCCAGTTGCGTCGCGCCTACGAAGTGGATGCCGATCTCTATCTACGTGACAAGCGCTATGCGGAAGCCGCAGACGCTTTTAGCCACGCACTGCAAGTGGCCCCAGATGATCCGGATCTCCTCTACGGGCGAGGTCTCGCCTATGCGGAGATTGGCAAGACCGATTTGGCGATAGCGGATTTTCGCCGGTTATTGCAGATCAAGCCGGACGATATCGATGCCAGCAATGCGCTGGGTTTCACGCTCGCGGATGCGGGGCGTGATCTGCCGGAGGCGGAAAAACTGATCGCTGCCGCACGTGCGGCCAAACCGAACGATCCTTCGATTGCTGATTCCTGGGGCTGGCTGCAGTATCGATTGGGTCATCTCAACGAAGCCGTCCAAGTGTTGCAAAATGCCTGGCGATCAGGAAAAGACGCCGATGTTGGCGTGCATCTGGGCGAAGTACTCTGGAAACAGGGGCAGCACGAGCAAGCGCAGCAAGTCTTCGATGAAGTGCGCCGTATGGACCCGCATAACGTTAGCCTGCAGCAAACTTTGAAGCGCCTTCAGCCATGAAAATACCTTCGTTTCGTTTGCTGGCAGGGCTGCTGCCGCTGCTGTGGTTGGCTGCATGCGCCCCGCCACAACTTGTGCGCAACAAGGGTGATGCCGCCGCACTTGCCCAACAGGCGGCGCGCGAGCAGCAGCTGGGGAACGCGGATCATTGGACCCTTGAGGGCCGGATCGGTGTGTCGAATGGAAAGCGGGCCGATAGCGGCAGCGTGACATGGATCCAAAACGGCGACCGCTACGAATTCACTTTGCGCGCTCCGATCATCGGCAGGAGTTGCCGTCTTACGGGAGGCCCTGATGGGGCGGTATTGGAGGGGCTGGACGGCGGTCCTCTACGTGGTCCGAATGCGGAGGCACTGATGCGTCGAGCGCTGGGCTGGGACGTCCCCCTGGATGAGCTGCGCGCTTGGGTGCTGGGTGTGCGTGCCCAAGGAGCAGGGGCTGAGTTGAGTTTCGGTGATAACGAGCTGCCGTCACTATTGCAGCAGGATGGTTGGACGGTCAGTTATCCTGCCTGGGATACCACGCGCCAACCGCCATTGCCGATGAAGGTGTTTGCCGAGAAACCACCCTATAAAGTCCGGCTGGCGATCGAATCATGGAGCATGCATTAGTCATGCAACAGCACCGGGACTTGGTGTGAATACCGCCTCTTCCGATTCTCCTATGTCATTTCGTATCGAACGGGCTAGCACGGCGCACGTTGGCACCCTTTGTTCCATCGAGCGGGCGGCCGTCCAAATGTTTCGTGAGCACGCGGCGTGGCCTTTTTATTCCGCCATGTCGATTCCGCCGGAACAACTGGAACAAGACATTCTGCGAGGACTTGTCTGGGTGGCGCTGGTTGATGAGATCGCCGAGCCGGTAGGTTTCGTGTGGTTGGATGCAGAGCCGCATGGTCAGGTGATCGGTATTGCCGAGCTTGATGTGTTGCCGGCTTTTCACCGGCGCGGGATAGGTGCTGCCTTGCTCGAACACGCATGTGCCTGGGCACGCGCGGCCGGCTATCGTCGCGTGGATCTGGGGACGCTGGCGGATATTGCTTGGAATGCACCTTTCTACAGCGGGCATGGCTTCAGCGTGGTCGACAAGCGAGATCCCGCCTATGCTTATGCGCGTGATCGCGATCGGGAGAACGGTTTCCCTGAGAGCTTGCGGGTTTTTATGTCGCGAGCGCTTGCGCCGCCTGTCGCGAATGAATGGACAGCATGGCCAGCACCGGCAAAGCTCCAGCTCTTTTTGCGCCTCATTGGTGAGCGTGAGGACGGTCGCCGCGAACAGCAGGCGGTGGTCCATTTTCTCGATTGGAGCGATGAAATTCGCTTGCGGGCCCGGGACGATGGCGCTATCCGCGTCCAGGGTATCGACGAGCAGAACATGGAATCCAGTCGCCTTGTGCTGGATGCTGCCGCGCTGTTGCGCGAACGCCTGGGTGCAAGTCTTGGCGCGGATATCGAAGTAGAGAGGCGCATTCCCGCAAATCTCGGGCTGGGGGAATACAGTGCGCATGCCGCCACGGTACTGATGGCGCTCAATCACCTTTGGAAGGGGGGCCTTGGTACTGACGAGCTACGTGAATTGGCAAGCCTGCTCAAGGCCGATGTGCTGGCGTTCGTGCACGGTCGTTCCGCCTGGATAACAGGCGTTGGCGATCGCCTCAGGAGCATCAAATTGCCACGGCGCTGGTATGTCGTGGTGGATCCTCACGAGAGTGCGCCGGCAACGCATGATCTGGATGAAATCGAATTGACACGCTTTGCGCCGCCAGCCACAATTTCATCCTTTGCTTCCGGCGAAACATTGGATAATGCGTTCGAGCCGATTGCTCGCGCACGTTGTCCTCGAATCGCTGCGGCGCTGGATTGGCTTGAATCCCACGGTGGTGCCCGGCTTTCCGGCGACGGTCGTTGCGTTTTTCTCGAAACGGCGACACCTGAACGGGCCGAAGCGGTCGCCAGGCGGTGTCCGACTTCGTTCACAGCCTGGGTGGCTGAGGGCGTAGGGATTTCGCCGTTGCATAGGGCGTTGGCCCGACATGCAACGGGTTGAACCGGCCCCGTTCGGAGGCAAGTTAAAAAATTGAGTAATACTGGGGCGTCGCCAAGCTGGTTAAGGCACGGGATTTTGATTCCCGCATGCGTAGGTTCGAATCCTACCGCCCCAGCCATATTGAACAGGGGGTCTTGCGGCTCCCTGTTTGTGCAACCAGGGATAGGTTGCCACGCATCGGGTACATATATGCTCGACGCGCCAAGCCCTGCTCGGGTGTGTGCTCGAAGGGTGAGTTGAAAGGGCGGCAGGCCGTCTTTTCAAGATTGACCTAAATAATCGCCTGGTTCTGAGGAAACAACCGTGGATACGTCCAGTCCGATGCTGTTTACCGGCAACGCACACCGTGCCCTGGCCGAGGATGTCGCTCATCGCCTGGGCGTGCCATTGGGCAAGGCGCTCGTCGGCAAGTTCAGCGATGGCGAAGCGCAGATCGAGATCGAAGAAAACGTCCGTCGCCAGGAAGTGTTCGTGTTGCAGCCGACTGGTGCGCCGAGCGCAGAGAATCTGTTCGAGCTCCTGACCCTGGTGGATGCGCTCAAGCGTGCCTCGGCCGCCAGTGTGACGGCGGTAATGCCGTATTTCGGTTATGCCCGCCAAGATCGCCGTCCGCGCTCCGCCCGCGTACCGATTACCGCCAAGCTGGTCGCCCGCCTGATCGGCACTTCCGGCGTGGATCGTGTGCTGACAGTTGATCTACATGCTGACCAGATCCAGGGTTTTTTCGATGTGCCGGTAGATAACGTCTACGCTTCGCCGATCCTGTTAGCGGATATCTGGCGTAGCTACAGCATGGATGACCTGATTGTGGTCAGCCCTGATGTGGGTGGCGTAGTGCGCGCCCGCGCTATCGCCAAACGCCTGGATGATGCTGATCTTGCCATCATCGACAAGCGCCGCCCGAAGGCTAACGTGGCTACGGTGATGAACATCATCGGCGACGTAGAAGGCAAAACCTGCGTAATGGTGGATGATATCGTCGATACCGCCGGTACGCTTTGTGCAGCCGCAGCAGCTCTGAAGGAGCGTGGTGCTCGCAAAGTGGTGGCTTATTGCGTGCACCCGGTACTGTCCGGTGCGGCGATCCGCAATATCGAAGGTTCCCAGCTCGATCAGCTGGTCGTCACCAATACACTGCCACTGCGTGATGACGCCAAGGCCTGCGCCAAGATTCGCCAGCTTTCCGTGGCCGAGCTGCTAGCCGAAACGATACGTCGTATCGCCTTTGGCGAGTCGGTCAGTTCGCTTTACATCGATTGATGTATTTCCCCTGACATTCGTCGCCCTGGTAGAACCGGGGTGATGGCTTGGGTGGCGAGCGTCAACGGGGGCATGCCTTTACCGGAGCGATGGCGCCAGCCAGGCGCGTTGCGGAGAGGTCGGTGGTGGGCAGTTCGCCGCCTTTTTTGTATACTTGTGCGCTTTTCCGCCCGCATCCGCGGGTATTCTGGCTCTTCTGGTCGCGGGAGAGTCGATCCGACCGCCGTGAGGCGGTCTTTCAGACCAAGGCAATACCAACATGGCCAAGACTCATGAAATCGCGGCGCAGGCCCGCAAAGACGAGGGGAAAGGTGCGAGCCGCCGCCTGCGTCGCGCGTCCTTTGTGCCCGCAGTAATTTACGGCGCGGGCCAGCCCGCAGAGAGCATCCAGATCGAGCACAACACCATCCTGCTCGCCGCCAAGCATGAATGGTTTTTCTCTTCTGTGCTCGACCTGAATATCGACGGCAAGGTGCAGAAGGTACTGGTGCGTGACTGGCAGAAGCACCCGTTCAAGCAGCAGATGCTGCACATGGATTTCCAGCGCATCAACGAGAACGAAGCGATTCGCGTGAACGTGCCGATCCACTTCCTGAACCAGGAAAAATCTCCGGCAGGCAAGACCGCCGGCGTGGTGGTGTCGCACAACCTGACCGAAGTGGAAGTGGCCTGCTTGCCGAAGGATCTGCCGGAGTTCATCGAACTCGACTTGGCGGACCTGAAGCCCGGCGACATCATCCATCTGTCGCAGATCAAGCTGCCGGCGAACGTCGACATTCCGGCCCTGCACCTGGGCGCTGACCATGATGCGGCGGTGGTTTCCGCCGTGACTGTGCAGGAAGAGGCAGAAGAAACCCCGGCTGCTGAGGGCGCCGAAGGCCAAGCGGCCGCCGACGCCTCCAAGGAAGCCAAGAAGTAATTCGCTTCTCCTCGACTTACCCCTCTCCTTTCTGGGGAGAGGGGTGCGAGTGAGGGGCCAAGCTGGCGGCAAACTTCCGACCCATGGCAGGCCTACGACTCATTGTCGGACTGGGCAATCCCGGTGCCGAATATCCCAGAACCCGGCATAACGCCGGGTTCTGGTTTGTTGACGCCCTTGCCAGTGGGCACAACGAGCGTTTCGGTTTCGACGGCAAGCTGCATGGTGAAACCTGCAAACTGCGTATTGGTGGCGAATCGGTGTGGTTGCTTAAGCCGGCCACCTTCATGAACAAGAGTGGCATCGCCGTTGCCTCCGCGTTGCGCTATTACAAGATCGAGCCCGAAGAATGCCTGGTCGCCCATGATGACCTCGATCTGCCTGCTGGCACAGTTCGCTTGAAGTTCGATGGTGGTCATGGCGGCCAGAATGGTTTGCGCGACATCATGGCTCATTTGGGGCACGGCAAATTTCATCGCTTGCGCCTTGGTATCGGTCATCCTGGCCACAAGGATCAGGTTACGCCGTGGGTGCTGGGCCGTCCTTCCGTCAAGGATGAAGACGCCATGCTGGATGGCATTGCGCGTGCGCTGGATGTGTTGCCGCTGGCGGTCGATGGGCAGTTCGACAAGGCCATGCAGCAGTTGCATACCCCAGTGAAGCAGTGAGCGGACAACTTGCCGTCTACTATTCCGTTTTTCAAATTTTCATTTTTCGGATCGAGAAACCATGGGCATCAAATGCGGCATCGTCGGCCTGCCTAACGTCGGCAAATCCACTTTGTTCAATGCGCTGACCAAGGCGGGTATTGCTGCAGCCAACTTTCCGTTTTGCACCATCGAGCCAAACGTAGGAGTGGTACCCGTGCCTGATCCTCGATTGAACGAACTGGCCGCCATCGTCAAGCCGCAGAAAGTGGTGCCGACCGCGGTGGAGTTCGTGGACATCGCCGGGCTGGTGGCTGGCGCATCGAAGGGTGAGGGGCTCGGTAACAAGTTTCTCTCGCATATTCGCGAAGTGGATGCGATCGCACATGTGGTGCGCTGCTTCGAGCACACCGATATCGTCCATGTGGCGGGCAAGGTCGATCCTATCGCCGATATCGAGACCATCGATACCGAACTAGCCTTGGCTGACCTCGATACGGTCGAGAAAGCGCTTAATCGAGTAGAGCGCGCCGCTAAGGCTAACGATAAGGATGCTTTGGCGAAGAGACCGGTATTGCAGAAGCTTGCCGCCGGCCTCAACGAGGGTAGATCTGCGCGGAGCTTGGGGCTGGATGATGAGGAAGCGGCGCTCGTGCGCGAACTTTTCCTGCTTACGCTCAAGCCGCTGATGTATATCGCCAACGTGCGCGAGGATGGTTTCGAGAACAATCCCCATCTTGATGCCGTGCGTCAGCGTGCGGCAAATGAGGGTGCAGAGGTGGTGCCGGTTTGTGCGGCGATCGAAGAAGAGTTGGCGCAGTTGGACGATGCCGACCGCGATGAATTCTTGAAAGACCTCGGTTTGGACGAGCCTGGCCTCAATCGCGTTATTCGCGCTGGCTATAAACTCCTCAACCTGCAAACGTATTTCACGGCTGGCGAGAAAGAGGTGCGTGCCTGGACGGTCAAGCGCGGCGCTACGGCACCGCAGGCCGCCGGGGTGATTCATACCGACTTTGAGCGTGGCTTTATTCGTGCGGAAACGGTCTCGTACCAGGACTTCATCCAGTACAAAGGCGAAGCTGGTGCGGCAACTGCAGGAAAGCTGCGTAAGGAAGGTAAGGAGTACACGGTAAAGGACGGTGACGTGCTGCACTTCCTGTTCAATGTCTGAGTAAAAGGCCTCGCGCAAGCGAGGCTTTTTTATGTGGCATTTGCATAGGGCGAAGACTGAATGCATATGTCTCAGGGCGTGTTACGCATACGATTGGCGACACTTGAGGATGCGCAAGCGATCGGTGCTTTGAGCCGTCGCGTTGCGCGGCGATGGGTGCTGCCCGATCAGCCGAAAGAGGTTGGCCTTGGACTGCTTTCGCGCCTGACTGCGCCGACCATTCGCAAGCAGATCATTCAGGGGCATCGCTTTTATCTGGCATATCTTGATGCAGCGTTAGTCGGTGTTGCGTCGATACGCGACGACAGTCATTTGGTCCATTTTTATGTGGGTACGCGATATCAGGGGCGAGGTATCGCCCGGCGACTTTGGCAACGCATGCTACAAGATGCGATACAGCGTGCCGGGACACGTTGTTTCACACTCAATGCGACACGTGGCGCTGTGTCGGTCTATTTGCGTTTCGGATTTCGCACGGAGGGTGCTGCAAGACCTTCGCCCAGCGGAGTGCTCACCACACCTATGACGCTGCGAGTGACGATACGGCGTGGCAAGAGAGCATAATGAGCCCTTCGCGACGGATGCACGGGTGGAGATCGCATGTCAGGCCAGCAGCACGAAGTGACATTCCGTTTCCTTGCGCAGCCTACCGATGTCAATTTCGGCGGCAAGGTGCATGGCGGCATGGTGATGAAATGGATCGATCAGGCTGGTTATGCCTGTGCGGTTGGCTGGAGCGGCGCTTATTGTGTAACGGCGGCGGTCAGCGGCATCCAATTCGTCAAGCCCATTCTGATCGGTGATGTTGTCAGCGTCCGGGCGAAATTGATTCATACCGGTACTTCCAGCATGCAGATGGCCGTGGATGTACTTGCGCGTGACCTGCGTACTGGCGAGGAGCGCCTCGCGACGAGTTGTGTGATGGTGTTTGTTGCGCTGGACAAGCCTGATGGCAAGCCGACTCCGGTGCCTCCTTGGATGCCGCGCGATGACAACGAACGTCGATTGCAGCAGCAGGCGCAGCATTTGCTCGAGGTTTCCAAAAGCATGGGGCAGCTGGTCGACACGCGCGGTGCTGGAAACGATTGAAGATCTTGGTCGTTTAGCGCGGGAAAATCTCGGAAAAATCGACTGCTTTAGGTTCGCAAGGTGTTGACACATCAGGCCCCGATCCACACAATAGCCGTTCTTTGTTGGAGGGATACCCAAGCGGCCAACGGGGGCAGACTGTAAATCTGCTGGCTTACGCCTTCGGTGGTTCGAATCCACCTCCCTCCACCAGTTGATTGCTACGGTCAACCGTAGTCATGCTGGAAGGCAGATCGCAAAAGCGGTTGAATGCGCCGATGCGGTTCGGCAGACGAGTTCCGCGCAGGGCGGGAGTAGTTCAATGGTAGAACCTCAGCCTTCCAAGCTGATGGTGCGGGTTCGATTCCCGTCTCCCGCTCCATTGATCTCGTCGTTGTGTTTTGTGCTCATGTAGCTCAGTCGGTAGAGCACTTCCTTGGTAAGGAAGAGGTCGCTGGTTCGATTCCAGTCATGAGCACCACTACGCGAGCCGATCGCAAGGTCGTCTGACAACTTCGTTTAGGTTTCCTTTTTCACTCACTGATTCCATTGGGATTGAACGCTCATGGCAAAGGGTAAATTCGAACGCACCAAGCCGCACGTAAACGTGGGTACGATAGGTCACGTGGATCACGGCAAGACGACGCTGACGGCGGCGCTGACGAAGATAGGCGCGGAGCGGTTCGGTGGTGAATTCAAGGCGTACGATCAGATTGACGCGGCGCCGGAAGAGAAGGCGCGCGGCATTACGATTTCGACGGCGCACGTGGAATACGAATCGCCGAACCGTCACTACGCGCACGTGGACTGCCCGGGCCATGCTGACTACGTGAAGAACATGATCACGGGTGCGGCGCAGATGGACGGCGCGATCCTGGTGTGCTCGGCCGCGGACGGCCCGATGCCGCAGACGCGCGAGCACATTCTGCTGAGCCGTCAGGTGGGCGTGCCGTACATCGTGGTGTTCCTGAACAAGGCCGACATGGTGGACGACGCGGAGCTGCTTGAGCTGGTGGAAATGGAAGTGCGCGAACTGCTGAGCAAGTACGACTTCCCGGGCGACGACACACCGATCATCAAGGGTTCGGCGCTGAAGGCGCTGGAAGGCGACCAGTCGGAGATTGGCGTGCCGGCGATCATCGCGCTGGTGGAAGCACTGGACAGCTACATCCCCGAGCCGGTGCGTGCGCTGGACAAGGCCTTCCTGATGCCGGTGGAAGACGTGTTCTCGATCTCCGGCCGCGGCACAGTAGTGACCGGTCGCGTGGAGAGTGGCGTCATCAAGGTGGGCGAAGAAGTCGAGATCGTGGGCATCCGTCCGACCACCAAGACAACGGTGACGGGCGTGGAGATGTTCCGCAAGCTGCTGGACCAGGGCCAGGCGGGCGACAACGTGGGTCTGCTGCTGCGTGGCACGAAGCGCGAGGACGTGGAGCGTGGACAGGTGCTGGCCAAGCCCGGTTCGATCACGCCGCACACCAACTTCGAGGCGGAAGTGTACGTGCTGTCGAAGGAAGAGGGTGGCCGTCATACGCCGTTCTTCAAGGGTTACCGTCCGCAGTTCTACTTCCGCACGACGGACGTGACGGGCGCGTGCCAGTTGCCGGACGGCGTGGAGATGGTGATGCCGGGCGACAACATCAAAATGACGGTGGAGCTGATTGCGCCGATTGCGATGAGCGAAGGCCTGCGTTTTGCGATTCGCGAGGGTGGCCGCACCGTGGGTGCGGGCGTCGTCGCCAAGATCATCAAGTAAGCGGTAGTATGAGAAGTCGCCCGCGGTGCGGGCTGTGAAGTGCGGAGTTGGCGGCGGATTTGCCAATCCCTTAGCCGAAAGGCGGCTTTGCGGCTCGTAAAGCGAGCGACTTCACTTTTAGTTTTTTAACGTACGCCAGTAGCTCAATTGGCAGAGCAGCGGTCTCCAAAACCGCAGGTTGGGGGTTCGAGTCCCTCCTGGCGTGCCACCTTTCCTGGGAAATGATGGTGGGTGGCCGATAGGTCGTAAGACCAATGCGGCTTGAATCACCCATAAGAGACGCATGAATACCAAGGCTGAACAGTCCAAAGGTACGAGCGGTGCCGATATTGGCAAGCTTGTGCTGGCCGTGCTGGTGCTGGCGGCCGGCCTCGTCGGATATACCTATCTGACCAATATCGGTGCCAGTTCACCGCTGCGGCTGATCACCATTCTCGTTGCGGTGATCGTTTCACTGGCAATTGCCGCTTTCACGGCGCCAGGCCGGCGTGCCCGCCATTTTCTTGCCGAGTCTCAGTTCGAGATGCGCAAGGTGGTCTGGCCCACGCGGGATGAAACCGTCAAAACGACCGGCATCATTATTGTTGTGGTCATCGTGCTCTCTTTGTTACTGGGGCTGATTGACCTAATCCTGAAGTCGGTCGTGCTCGACTGGCTATTGAAGCTGGGTTCGTGAGGAGCGCCGCGATGAGCAAGCGTTGGTATGTAGTTCATGCTTATTCCGGGTTCGAGAACCAGGTTAAGAAATCCCTGGCCGAGCGCATTCATCGTGCTGGCATGGAAGAGAAGTTCGGCGAGGTGCTGGTGCCCACTGAAGAAGTAGTGGAAATGCGCAGTGGCCAGAAGCGACGCAGCGAACGCAAGTTCTTTCCAGGTTATGTATTGGTGCAGATCGAGACCGATACCGAAGGTAAAGCGCCACGTATCGATGACGAGTGCTGGCACTTGGTCAAGGAGACGCCGAAGGTGATGGGTTTCATTGGCGGCACGGCCGATCGTCCCATGCCAATTCGCGACAGTGAGGCCGATACCATCCTGAGTCGCGTGCGTGAAGGTGTGGACAAGCCGAAACCCAAGGTGTTGTTCGAGCCAGGTGAAATGGTTCGCGTCACCGATGGTCCGTTCAACGATTTCAACGGCGTCGTCGAAGAAGTCAACTACGAAAAGAGTCGTTTGCGCGTGGCGGTGCTGATCTTTGGCCGCTCTACCCCTGTAGAGTTGGAGTTCGGTCAGGTCGAGAAAGCCTGAGCTGGCGATTCGGCACAGGGCTTGCTTAAGGCCCGAATCATCTCTAAACTATTCGGTTCACGCTGGAGCCGAATGGCTCGGCGTGTACGTGTTTCTGGAATTCGCAGGAGTCGCGGGTTCCCCTCTATCCAGGGACTGTGTACGGCGAGGAGCCGCAAGGCGTCTGAACTCGCGAGGAAATTTCAATGGCAAAGAAAGTTGTTGGTTATATCAAACTGCAGGTCAAGGCCGGCCAGGCCAATCCGTCGCCGCCCGTGGGTCCGGCGCTTGGTCAGCGTGGCTTGAACATCATGGAGTTCTGCAAAGCATTCAACGCTGCCACGCAGAAGATGGAGCCGGGTCTGCCGATCCCAGTCATCATTACGGCTTATTCGGATCGTAGTTTTACCTTCATTACCAAGACTCCGCCGGCCACGGTCCTGATCAAGAAGGCTACTGGGGTTGCCAAAGGTTCTTCCAAGCCGAACACCGATAAAGTCGGCAAGATCACCCGCAAGCAATTGGAAGATGTTGCCAAGCAGAAGGAGCCGGATCTCACGGCTGCTGATTTGGATGCCGCAGTGCGCACCATCGCTGGTAGCGCGCGCAGCATGGGCTTGGTAGTGGAGGGTTAAGACATGGCAAAGCTCACGAAGCGTTTGAAGGCGGCCCAGGCCGCAGTGCAGCCAGGCAAGCTTTATGGCCTGGATGAAGCCCTCAAGATCGTCAAGGCCAATGCCAAGGCCAAATTCCCCGAGTCGGTAGATGTGGCGGTGCGGTTAGGTATCGACGCCAAAAAGTCGGATCAGGGTGTGCGCGGCTCGTCGCTGCTGCCTCACGGTACCGGCAAAACGGTTAAGGTTGCCGTGTTCTGCCCGGCTGGTGAAAAGGCTGAGGCCGCGAAGGCGGCCGGTGCTGATGCTGTCGGTATGGATGATCTGGCTGAGCGTATGCAGGCGGGTGAAATCGACTACGGTCGCGTCATCGCCACGCCGGACGCTATGCGCGTGGTCGGTAAGCTCGGCCAATTGCTCGGTCCTCGCGGCCTAATGCCGAATCCCAAGGACGGCTCGGTTACGGCCGATGTGGTTACGGCCGTGAAGAACGCCAAGGCGGGCCAGGTGAAGTTCCGCAACGATAAGGCAGGCATCATCCACGCCACCATCGGCAAGGCCAATTTTGAGGCCAACCAGTTGGCCGATAACTTGAATGCGCTGATTGCCGATCTGATGAGGGCCAAGCCGGCTACAGCCAAGGGTCAGTACCTTCAGAAGGTTGCGCTGTCCAGCACGATGGGCGTGGGCGTGCCGGTTGATACGTCGACCCTGGTGGCCGCTTCGGCCAAGTAATAGTTCAAGTCCTGCATGGCGATCCTCGCTATGCAGGCAGTTTTTGAGGGTAGCTCCGGTGCAAAAAAGCCTCCGGGGTCACCGTCAAAGACCGCAGGCGCGTTCAGCGCGTTACGACGACGAGCAGGGAGCTCGTGGTGGCATGGAATCGCCGTCGTGACTAGCGAGATCGCTTAATCGGTTTCATCACGAAGCCGGCCTGCGCAGATGGTGCAGCCCTTTCTGGAATCGTTTTTCTGGAATGGCCACCACCCGGGACATTCATGTCCCCAGCGTCAAGGATGGCGTTGACCAGGACCGCCAGCGGCAGGAGCCGTCTGCGGATTTAATTTGGAGGAGTGATATGGCTCTGAATCTTTCTCAGAAGCAAGAAGTCGTCGCCGAACTGGCAGAAGTTGCCTCGAAGGCCCACTCCTTGGTCGCTGCCGAGTATGCAGGCACCACGGTCGAGCAAATGACCGCGATGCGCAAGAAAGCTCGCGAATCCGGCGTGTACTTGAAGGTTGTCAAGAACACGCTCGCTTCACGCGCTGTAGTGGGTACCGAGTTCGAGGTCGTCAAGGACGTCCTGACCGGTCCGCTGCTGTATGCATTCTCGACGGAAGAACCCGGCGCGGCCGGTCGTCTGATCAAGGAGTTCGCCAAGACCAACGACAAGCTGAAGGCCAAGGTCGTCTCGGTGGAAGGCAAGTTGTTGCCGGCTGCGCACGTCGAAGTGCTGGCCTCGTTGCCGACCCGTGAACAGGCCCTGGCCATGCTGGCCCGCGTGCTGGCCGAACCCGCTGCGATGTTCGCGCGTGCCATCAAGGCCGTAGCTGACAAGCAGGGCGGCGGTGAAGCACCGGCCGAAGCAGAAGCATCCGCCTAAGTTCGACGCGAATCCAATCGAAACCATTTCCAGAGGTAAATCAACATGTCCCTTACCAACGAACAGATCGTTGAAGCCGTCGCCGCAAAGTCGCTTATGGAAGTGATGGACCTGGTGAAGGCCATCGAAGAGAAGTTTGGCGTGTCCGCCGCCGCCCCGGTCGCCGTGGCGGCTGGTCCGGCCGCTGCTGGCCCGGCTGTCGAAGAGAAGACCGAGTTCGACGTCGTTCTCGTGAACGCCGGCGACAAGAAGGTCGACGTGATCAAGGCTGTGCGCGCGATCACCGGCCTGGGCCTGAAGGAAGCCAAGGACCTGACTGAGTCGGGCGGCGTGCTGAAGGAAGCCGTCTCGAAGGAAGATGCCGAGAAGTTCAAGAAGGATCTCGAAGCTGCCGGCGCCAAGGTCGAACTGAAGTAATTGGCGCCCTTGCGCGCCGTCAGTTTGATCGAACGTCACGCAAGCCTGGGGGCGTAAGTCCCCGGGCTTTGCCCGCTTCGGCGGCTCGTGTCTGGCCGAAGTGGGTTTTAAGTGGGTCATGAGGACCCAATGTGGTAAGCCAAATGCTCCCCGCTTTTGACTTATCGAAACCGGAACTGGCAGGCGCCTGTTCCGGCTTTGGCATGGATGCCTGGGACCGGGGCATGGAGGATGGATGGGTCATCATGACTTTTCATCCTCGATTCCCCCATCCAAGTTTTTTTCATTTTGCCGGTGTGTGCACCACCGGCGCCACAGCGAACCGAGGCGTCACCGACCATGACCTACTCGTTTACCGAGAAGAAGCGTATCCGCAAGGATTTCGGCAAGCGTCCGCCCGTATTGGGCGTACCCAACCTGCTGACGATCCAGACCGATTCCTACCGTGAATTCCTGCAGGAGGACATTGCTCCCAAGCAGCGCGAAGACAAAGGTCTGCACGCCGCCTTGAAGTCCGTGTTCCCGATTGTCAGTTATTCGGGCAACGCAGCCCTTGAATATGTCGATTATCGCCTCGGTGAACCGCCGTTCGACGAACGTGAATGCCGCAATCGCGGTATGACCTTCGGCGCGCCACTGCGCGTGACCGTGCGCCTTGTGATTTATGACAAGGACAGCCCGGCTTCGAAGAAGGCCGTCAAATATGTAAAGGAGCAGGAGGTCTACATGGGCGAAATTCCGCTCATGACCGACACCGGCACCTTCATCATCAATGGTACCGAGCGTGTGATCGTGTCCCAGCTGCACCGCTCTCCGGGCGTGTTTTTTGACCACGACCGTGGCAAGACGCATAGCTCCGGCAAGTTGCTGTTCTCGGCACGCGTGATTCCTTATCGCGGCTCGTGGCTCGACTTCGAGTTCGACCCGAAGGATGCGCTGTTCACCCGTATCGACCGTCGCCGCAAGTTGCCGGTGACGGTGCTGCTGCGCGCGCTCGGTTACAGCAATGAAGAGATGCTCTCCATTTTCTTTGAGCACAACGTATTCCATCTGGGCAAGAAGGGCGGTACCACGCTGGAGCTCGTTGCCGAGCGCCTGCGCGGCGAAACGCTGAGCTTCGATCTAATGATTGGCGACAAGGTGCTGGTGGAAGCTGGCAAGCGTATTACCGCACGCCACGTACGCCAGCTCGCGGCCGAAAACATCACTGCGCTGGAAGTGCCGGATGACTATGCGGTCGGTCGTATCTTGGCTATCGATATCGTCGATCCGAAGACTGGCGAACTGCTGGCTTCCGCGAATGATGAAATCACTGCGGAACAGCTTGAGAATTTCCGCAAGGCCGGCATCGAAACGCTGCCGACGCTGTACGTGAATGATCTCGATCGTGGTGCTTACATCTCGCATACCCTGCGTATCGACAGCACCAAGACGCAGCTCGAAGCGCTGGTGGAAATCTATCGCATGATGCGCCCGGGTGAGCCGCCAACCAAGGAAGCGGCGCAGAACCTGTTCTTCAATCTGTTCTTCACGTTCGACCGCTATGACCTGTCGGGTGTGGGTCGCATGAAGTTCAATCGTCGCGTCGGCCGCAAGGAAATTGTCGGCCCCGGCGTGCTGTTTGACCCGAAGTACTTCGGCGAACTCAAGAGCGAAGAGGCGCAGGCCCTGGTGGCCTCACAAGGAGACCAGTCCGACATCCTGGATGTGCTGAAGGTGCTGATCGACATCAAGAACGGCCACGGTACCGTTGACGATATCGACCACCTCGGCAACCGCCGTGTGCGCTCGGTGGGTGAGATGGCGGAGAACACCTTCCGCATCGGCTTGGTACGCGTGGAGCGTGCTGTGCGTGAGCGTCTGTCTCTTGCGGAGGCCGATGGCCTCACGCCGCAGGATCTGATCAACGCCAAGCCAGTCGCAGCGGCAGTGAAGGAATTCTTTGGCTCGTCGCAGCTATCGCAGTTCATGGACCAGAACAACCCGCTGTCGGAAGTGACGCACAAGCGCCGCGTATCGGCATTGGGACCGGGTGGTCTGACGCGCGAACGCGCGGGCTTTGAAGTTCGCGACGTGCATCCTACGCACTATGGCCGCGTCTGCACCATCGAGACGCCGGAAGGTCCGAACATCGGCCTGATCAATTCGCTCGCCGTGTATGCACGCACCAATCAGTACGGCTTCCTTGAGACGCCGTACCGTAAGGTCGTGGATGGCAAGGTCACGAACCAGGTGGAGTACCTTTCGGCGATCGAAGAAGGTGACCATGTGATCGCGCAGGCGAACTCGCCGCTCAATAAGGACGGCAGTTTCGTCGAAGATTTCGTGTCTTGCCGTTTCCGTGGTGAATCCGAGCTGCGTCCTTCGCCTGAAATCAACTACATGGACGTCTCGCCGATGCAGACCGTATCGGTGGCGGCGGCGCTGGTGCCGTTCCTTGAGCACGATGACGCGAACCGCGCGCTGATGGGCGCGAACATGCAACGCCAGGCTGTGCCGACGCTGCGTTCGCAGACCCCGTTGGTGGGTACCGGCATCGAGCGCGCTGTGGCGCGTGACTCGGGCGTTATCGTCACGGCCAAGCGTGGTGGTGTGATCGACCAGGTCGACGCAGCACGTATCGTGGTGCGAGTGAATGAGAGCGAAGTCGGTGAAAACGATGCCGGTGTCGATATCTACACGCTGACCAAGTACACCCGCTCCAACCAGAACACCAACCTCAACCAGCGTCCGCTGGTGAACGTGGGTGACGTGGTGGCGAAGGGCGACACGCTGGCCGACGGTTCGTCGACCGATCTGGGTGAGCTCGCGCTCGGCCAGAACATGCTGATCGCCTTCATGCCGTGGAACGGCTACAACTTCGAAGACTCGATCCTGCTCTCCGAGCGCGTCGTGCAAGAAGACCGCTATACCTCGATCCACATCGAGGAACTGTCGTGCATTGCGCGCGACACGAAGTTGGGTGCGGAGGAAATCACTGCTGATATTCCGAACGTCGGCGAACAGGCGCTCGCACGTCTGGACGAATCCGGCATCGTGTACATCGGTGCGGAAGTGAAAGCCGGTGACATCATGGTCGGCAAAGTCACGCCGAAGGGCGAAAGCCAGCTCACGCCGGAGGAGAAGCTACTCCGCGCGATCTTCGGTGAGAAGGCGTCGGACGTGAAGGACAGCTCGCTGCGCGTGCCGCCGGGCATGGACGGCACTGTCATCGATGTGCAGGTGTTCACGCGTGATGGCATCGAGAAAGACAAGCGTGCGCGCCAGATCGAAGAGATGGAAATCAAGCGCATCCGCAAAGACTTCGACGACCAGTTCCGCATCCTCGAAGGCGCGATCTACAACCGCATGCGCGTACAGCTCGTCGGCAAGGTCGCCAATAGCGGCCCGGCCGGGCTGAAGCGCGGCGCTGAGATCACCAACGAATATCTGGATGGTCTGAAGAAGGACGACTGGTTCAAGGTCAATCCGAAAGACGAAGCCACCGTCGAATTCCTTGAGCGCGCGTCCGAACAGGTCAAGCGCCACAAGGAAGAATTCGATAAGCGGTTCAAGGAAAAGCAGGCGAAGATCACTCAGGGCGACGATCTGGCACCTGGCGTGCTGAAGATGGTCAAGGTGTTCCTGGCTGTGAAGCGTCGCATCCAGCCGGGCGACAAGATGGCTGGCCGCCACGGTAACAAAGGTGTGGTGTCCAACGTGGTGCCGGTGGAAGACATGCCTTACATGGCAGATGGCACGTCGATCGACATCTGTCTGAATCCGTTGGGTGTGCCTTCGCGTATGAACATCGGTCAGATTCTGGAAGTGCATCTTGGTTGGGCCGCAAAGGGCCTGGGCAAGAAGATCCAGCAAATGCTCGAAGCGCAGGAGAAGGTGGCGAAGGTCCGTGAATTCCTGGATCAGATCTATAACCACCATGTCGCCGGGGCTGTACAACACGTCGACCTGAAGTCGCTTACCGATGAGGAAATCCTCACGCTGGCGAAGAACCTGCAGGACGGCGTACCGATGGCCACGCCAGTGTTCGATGGCGCGGAAGAAGCCGAACTGAAGGCAATGTTGAGGCTGGCGGAGCTACCCGAGTCGGGTCAGACCATGCTGTTCGATGGTCGTACCGGCGAGGCATTCGATCGCCCGGTCACCGTTGGCTACATGCACTATCTGAAACTCAACCACTTGGTCGACGACAAGATGCATGCCCGCTCGACTGGTCCGTACTCGCTGGTCACGCAGCAGCCGCTGGGTGGCAAGGCACAGTTCGGCGGTCAGCGATTCGGCGAAATGGAAGTCTGGGCGCTGGAAGCCTACGGCGCGGCCTACACCCTGCAGGAAATGCTCACGGTGAAGTCCGACGACGTGCAAGGCCGCAACCAGATGTACAAGAACATCGTCGACGGCAACCACGAGATGGCGGCGGGCATGCCGGAATCCTTCAATGTGCTCGTGAAGGAAATCCGCTCGCTCGGCATCGACATCGACCTGGAAGAGATCAAGTAACCCGCGGGTTACAGGAGCTTATGCAATGAAAGATTTGCTCAATCTGTTCAACCAGCAGCGCAGCGCGCCAGAGTTCGATTCGATCAAGATCGCACTGGCGTCGCCGGAGCTGATTCGTTCCTGGTCGTATGGCGAGGTCAAGAAGCCCGAAACGATCAACTACCGCACCTTCAAGCCGGAGCGTGATGGTCTGTTTTGCGCCGCCATCTTCGGACCGGTGAAGGACTATGAGTGCCTGTGCGGCAAGTACAAGCGCATGAAGCATCGCGGCGTGGTCTGCGAAAAGTGCGGCACGGAAGTCACGCTCGCCAAGGTGCGCCGTGAACGCATGGGCCACATCGAACTGGCCAGCCCGGTCGCGCACATCTGGTTCCTGAAGTCGTTGCCGTCGCGCATCGGCTTGATGCTGGACATGACGCTGCGTGACATCGAGCGCATCCTGTACTTCGAAGCCTTCGTGGTGATCGATCCAGGTCTGACGGCGCTTGAGCGTGGTCAGCTGCTTAGCGAAGACCAGTACCTCGAGGCCGTGGAAGAACACGGTGACGAGTTCGACGCTCGCATGGGTGCCGAAGCGGTGTATGAGCTGCTGAAGTCGCTCGATCTGCCGGGTGAAGTGATTCGCCTGAAGGAAGAGATCGCCTCCACCAACTCCGAAACCAAGCTCAAGCGCCTCACCAAGCGCGTGAAGTTGATCGAAGCCTTCCTCGAATCCGGCAATCGTCCGGAGTGGATGGTGATGACGGTGCTGCCCGTGCTGCCGCCGGACCTGCGTCCGCTGGTGCCGCTCGACGGTGGCCGTTTTGCGACGTCCGATCTGAATGATCTGTATCGCCGCGTCATTAACCGCAACAATCGCCTGAAGCGTCTGCTCGAGCTCAATGCGCCCGACATCATCGTGCGCAACGAGAAGCGCATGCTGCAAGAATCGGTGGACGCGCTGATGGACAACGGCCGTCGCGGCCGCGCCATTACCGGCACCAACAAGCGGGCGCTGAAGTCGCTTGCCGACATGATCAAGGGCAAGCAAGGCCGCTTCCGCCAGAACCTGCTTGGCAAGCGCGTGGATTACTCCGGCCGTTCGGTGATCGTGGTTGGTCCGACCTTGCGCCTGCACCAGTGTGGTTTGCCGAAGAAGATGGCGTTGGAGCTGTTCAAGCCCTTCATCTTCGCGAAGCTGCAGAGCCGTGGTGAGGCCACCACGATCAAGGCGGCCAAGAAGCTGGTGGAGCGCGAAGAAGGGCAGGTGTGGGATATCCTCGAAGAGGTGATCCGCGAGCATCCTGTGTTGCTGAATCGCGCGCCGACACTGCACCGCCTGGGCATTCAGGCCTTCGAGCCGAAGTTGATCGAAGGCAAGGCGATCCAGCTGCATCCGCTGGTATGTACCGCCTTCAATGCGGACTTTGACGGCGACCAGATGGCTGTGCACGTGCCGCTGTCGATCGAAGCGCAGTTGGAAGCGCGCGCGCTGATGATGTCGTCGAACAACATCCTGTCGCCCGCGAACGGTGAGCCGATCATCGTGCCGACGCAGGACGTGGTGCTGGGCCTGTATTACATGACGCGTGAACTCGTGAACGCGAAGGGCACTGGCATGGTGTTCGCTGGCATCAGCGAAGTGCGTCGCGCGTACGACAACCGTGCCGTGCAGTTGCACGCCCGGATCAAAGTGCGTCTGAAGCAGGTACAAGTGCACGATAACGGTGAACGCACCAGCAGCATTTCGCTGGTGGAGACGACGGTGGGTCGCGCACTGTTGGCCGAGATCATGCCGGAAGGACTGCCGTTCGAACTGGCCAATACCGAGCTGACCAAGAAGAACATCTCGCGCCTGATCAACGCCTGCTACCGTCGCCTGGGTCTGAAGGACACGGTGGTCTTCGCTGACCAGCTGATGTATACCGGCTTCCGTTTCGCGACGCGTGCCGGTATCTCGATCGGCATCGATGACATGATCATCCCCACCGAGAAGAAGCCGATCCTGGAAGAGGCCGAGAAGGAAGTGGTCGAGATCCAGGAGCAGTACCAGTCGGGTCTCGTCACCGCGGGCGAGCGCTACAACAAGGTGGTCGACATCTGGTCGCGCACCAATGAGCTGGTGGCGAAGGCCATGATCGACGGTATCGGTACCGAGAAGGTCACCGATGCCGAGGGCAAGACGGTCAACCAGAAGTCGATGAACTCGCTGTACATCATGGCCGACTCCGGCGCCCGTGGTTCGGTGGCGCAGATTCGTCAGCTGGCCGGCATGCGCGGCCTGATGGCGCGTCCGGATGGCTCGATCATCGAGACGCCGATCAAGGCGAACTTCCGCGAAGGCCTGAACGTTCTGCAGTACTTCAACTCGACGCACGGTGCTCGTAAGGGCCTGGCGGATACTGCGTTGAAGACGGCGAACTCCGGTTACCTCACTCGTCGTCTCGTGGACGTGGCGCAGGATGTGGTCATCACCTCGACCGACTGCGGTACCGAGGAAGGTCTGATCATGCAGCCGATCGTGGAAGGGGGCGACGTGGTCGAGCCTCTACGCGAGCGCGTGCTCGGTCGTGTGGTGGCTGAAGATGTCTACGGTCCCGGCGAAGGTGATGAGCCGATCGTCATCCGTAACACACTGCTGGATGAAGCGTTGGTCGAGAGGCTCGACAAGGCGGGCGTGCAGTCCATCAAGGTACGTTCGTCCATCACCTGTGAAGCTTCGCATGGCGTTTGCGCGCTGTGCTATGGCCGCGACTTGGCGCGCGGCCATCTGGTGAACATGGGTGAGGCGGTAGGTGTGGTTGCCGCGCAGTCCATTGGTGAGCCGGGTACCCAGTTGACCATGCGTACATTCCACATCGGTGGTGCGGCGTCGCGTGCAGCGGCTGTCGACAATGTATCCGTAAAGACTACGGGTACATTGAAGTTCAACAATTTGAAAACGGTGCAGCACGCCCAGGGGCATCTGGTGGCGGTGTCGCGTTCGGGCGAAGTGTCGGTGATCGACGCCAATGGTCGCGAGCGTGAACGCTACAAGGTGCCGTACGGTGCGACCATCACTGTCAAAGACGGCGCGCCGGTGAAAGCCGGCCAGGTAGTTGCTAACTGGGATCCGCATACGCATCCGATCGTGTCGGAAGTGGCGGGTATCGTGCGCTTTATCGACTTCATCGATGGCGTGACGGTGCAGAGCCAGACCGACGAACTCACCGGCCTGGAATCGGCGGTGGTGACCGATCCGAAGCGCCGCGGTACCGCGGCCAAGGATCTGCGTCCGATCGTGCGCTTGGAAGACAGCAAGGGTCGCGAACTCAAGCTGCCGGGCACCGATATCGCTGCGCAGTACTTCTTGCCGGCTGGAGCGATCGTGTCGATCCAGAACGGTGCCGAAGTGGGCGTGGGTGACGTGGTTGCCCGTATCCCGCAGGAAACGTCGAAGACCCGCGACATCACCGGTGGTCTGCCGCGCGTGGCCGACTTGTTCGAAGCACGCAAACCGAAAGAGCCGGCAATTCTGGCCGAGCGTTCGGGCGTAGTCAGCTTCGGCAAGGATACCAAGGGCAAGCAGCGCCTAATCATTAAGGACAGCGAGGGTAATGAGCACGAGGAGCTGATTCCCAAGTGGCGTCAGGTCATCGTGTTCGAAGGCGAGCATGTGGAGAAGGGTGAAACGGTTGTGGACGGCGAGCCCAATCCGCATGACATTCTCCGACTGCTCGGCGTCGAGCCGCTGGCTGCCTATCTGGTGAAGGAAATCCAGGACGTCTATCGCCTGCAGGGTGTGAAGATCAACGATAAGCACATTGAAACGATCATTCGTCAGATGCTGCGGAAGGTTGAGATCACTGAGCCGGGCGAGAGCCACTATCTGCGCGGTGAGCAAGTGGAACGTGTGCGGATTGCTGCCGAGAACGAACGTGCTTGGGCTCGCAGCGAACGTCCGGCGGAATTCCAATCAGTGTTGCTGGGTATCACCAAGGCGTCGTTGGCAACCGAGTCCTTTATCTCGGCGGCCTCGTTCCAGGAAACCACGCGCGTCCTCACGGAAGCGGCAGTTCGTGGCACGCGCGATACCTTGCGTGGTCTGAAGGAAAATGTTATTGTCGGGCGTCTGATTCCGGCAGGTACGGGTCTGGCGTATCACGCACAGCGTCATCGTCAGGGTGGTTTGACCGCCTCGGAGCTGGAAACTCTTTCCGGTTCCGCCCCAGTCTCCTTTGTGGAGGCGCCGGTAGGCACTGATGCAGGTGTTGAGTAAGCCTCGGCGGTTTTGCTCACCGACATACGAAATGAGGCGCATGGAATGCGCCTCGTGTTCGAGTCAAGGACGGCGGGCGTTTTCTTGCCTGAAGCAAGATGCCCATGTTAAATTCCCGCTTCTCGGCAGACCGGTTTATTCGGTCTGCCTTTATGTTTCCCAGGAATAGCTTCGCATGACGACAGTCAATCAGCTGGTGCGCAAATCCCGCAGCCCGAAGAGCTACAAGAGTGCTTCGCCGGCGCTGCAAAGCAGCCCGCAACGTCGCGGCGTCTGCACGCGCGTTTATACCACCACCCCGAAAAAGCCGAACTCCGCCCTGCGTAAGGTTGCCAAGGTGCGCCTGACCAATGGTTACGAGGTCATCAGCTACATCGGTGGCGAAGGCCATAATCTGCAGGAGCACTCGGTGGTGCTCATTCGCGGTGGCCGTGTAAAGGATCTGCCGGGTGTGCGTTACCACACCGTGCGCGGCAGTCTCGACTGCGCTGGCGTTACCAAGCGCCGCCAGGCTCGTTCGAAGTACGGCGCCAAGCGCCCGAAGAGCTAAGTTAAAGGACACGAAATATGTCGCGTAAAGGTTCCCATCCCGCCCGGCTGGTATTGCCCGATCCCAAGCACGGTAGTCAGCTCATTGCTCGTTTCATCAACATGGTGATGAAGAGTGGCAAGAAATCCGTTGCCGAAAGCATCGTTTATGGCGCGCTGACCCATCTTGGCGAGAAGCATGCCGAGCCGGTTCAGCTAGTCGAGAAGGCGCTGGGTAACATCGCTCCGGCCGTCGAGGTGAAGTCTCGCCGCGTCGGTGGCGCAACCTATCAGGTGCCAGTCGAAGTGCGTCCGGGCCGTCGTATGGCGCTGGCTATGCGTTGGGCGATCGAAGCGGCGCGCAAGCGTGGCGAGACGTCCATGCCGCGCAAGCTGGCTGCCGAATTGTTGGAAGCTTCCGAAAATCGCGGTGGCGCCATCAAGAAGCGCGAGGAAACGCACCGCATGGCGGAAGCCAACAAGGCCTTCTCGCACTATCGCTGGTAAGCAGTACCGTACGGATTCGAGGTTAGTACCGTGGCACGCACCACACCCATCGAGCGCTATCGTAATTTCGGCATCATGGCTCACATCGATGCCGGAAAGACTACGACTACCGAGCGCATCCTGTTTTACACCGGCGTCAGTCACAAGATTGGCGAGGTACACGATGGCGCGGCCACGATGGATTGGATGGAGCAGGAGCAGGAGCGTGGTATCACCATTACGTCGGCAGCTACGACGGCGTTTTGGAAGGGTATGGATCGCTCCCTGCCCGAGCATCGGTTCAATATCATCGATACGCCTGGGCACGTTGACTTCACCATCGAGGTAGAGCGTTCGCTCCGTGTACTCGATGGCGCGGTGTTTGTGCTCTGTGCTGTGGGTGGTGTGCAGCCGCAGTCAGAGACTGTATGGCGCCAAGCCAATAAGTACGGTGTGCCGCGCCTTGCGTTCGTCAACAAGATGGATCGCACCGGTGCCAACTTCGGCAAGGTAGTGGATCAGCTTAAATCGCGCCTGGGGGCCAATCCGGTGCCGATGCAAGTGCCGATCGGTGCCGAAGACAACTTTGAAGGCGTAGTCGACCTCATCAAGATGAAGGCGATCGTATGGGACATGGACTCCCAGGGCATGAAGTTCGAATACCAGGATATTCCTGCCAACCTGAAGGATGAGGCCGAAAAGGCGCATAACTTCATGGTTGAATCGGCGGCTGAAACGTCCGAAGAGTTGATGAACAAGTACTTGGAAGAGGGTGATCTCTCCGAGGCTGAGGTCATTTCCGGTCTGCGCGCCGGTACGCTCACCAACAAACTGATTCCCGTATTTTGCGGTAGTGCGTTCAAGAACAAGGGCGTACAGGCAATGCTGGATGCCGTTATTCAGCTGTTGCCGTCACCGGCTGATCGTCCGCCAGTAAAGGGTATCGACGAGAACGAGAAGGAGGCTAGCCGCGCAGCGGATGACAATGCTCCATTCTCCTCGCTTGCGTTCAAGATCATGACCGACCCATTCGTGGGTTCGCTGACCTTCTTTCGTGTCTACTCGGGCACGCTCAACGCTGGTGACCAAGTGTACAACTCGGTCAAGGGCAAGAAAGAACGTATTGGCCGCATTCTCCAGATGCATGCCAACGAGCGCCAGGAAATCAAGGAAGTCCGTGCAGGCGATATCGCTGCTGCGGTCGGCCTGAAGGACGTCACCACTGGCGATACGCTGTGCGCCCAGGATCATGTCATCACCTTGGAGCGCATGACGTTCCCGGAGCCGGTGATCTCCATGGCGGTCGAGCCGAAAACCAAGTCCGACCAGGAAAAAATGGGTATTGCGCTCAGCCGTCTTGCGGCAGAGGATCCTTCGTTCCGCGTGCGTACCGATGAAGAATCGGGCCAGACCATCATTTCCGGTATGGGCGAATTGCACTTGGACATTATCGTCGACCGCATGCGTCGCGAGTTCAATGTGGAAGCGAACGTCGGCAAACCGCAGGTGGCTTATCGCGAAACGATCCAGGGCTCGTACAAGGCAGACTTCAAGCACGCCAAACAATCGGGCGGTAAGGGTCAGTACGGTCACGTTGTGATCGAGTTCTCCGCGATGACGGATGGGGATCACAAGAATCCGGATGTGAAGGACGACTTCCTGTTCGTCAATGAAATCACGGGTGGCGTGGTGCCGAAGGAATACATTCCATCGGTCGAGAAAGGTCTGCGTGAATCCATCACCAGCGGTCACCTGGCAGGTTTCCCGGTGGTGGGGGTCAAGGCGAAGCTCGTGTTCGGTTCGTACCATGACGTCGACTCTTCCGAGATGGCGTTCAAGATCGCAGCCTATGGCGCGTTCAGAGAGCTTTTCAAGGAAGGCGCGAAGCAGTCGCGGCCTATCCTGCTCGAGCCGATCATGAAGGTGGAGGTCGTGACGCCCGAGGACTACCTCGGCGACGTCATGGGTGACATTAGTCGTCGTCGTGGCGTGCTGCAGGGTTCGGACGATACACCTTCGGGGAAGGTCATCAATGCGATGGTCCCGCTAGGTGAGATGTTCGGCTATGCGACCGCGCTCCGTTCGCAAACGCAAGGCCGTGCCACGTTCACGATGGAGTTTGATCATTACGAGCCGGCGCCTAATAACATCGCCGAGCAGGTTATGAAGAAGGCGTGATTGTTGCGGTCATTCGTGGTTTGCAAAAATCGAAAAGCGGCCCTCCATGGCCGCACTCTCAAATATTGATTAACAAGGTTCCTTAAGAGGTTTAGGCCATGGCAAAGGGTAAATTCGAACGCACCAAGCCGCACGTAAACGTGGGTACGATAGGTCACGTGGATCACGGCAAGACGACGCTGACGGCGGCGCTGACGAAGATAGGCGCGGAGCGGTTCGGTGGTGAATTCAAGGCGTACGATCAGATTGACGCGGCGCCGGAAGAGAAGGCGCGCGGCATTACGATTTCGACGGCGCACGTGGAATACGAATCGCCGAACCGTCACTACGCGCACGTGGACTGCCCGGGCCATGCTGACTACGTGAAGAACATGATCACGGGTGCGGCGCAGATGGACGGCGCGATCCTGGTGTGCTCGGCCGCGGACGGCCCGATGCCGCAGACGCGCGAGCACATTCTGCTGAGCCGTCAGGTGGGCGTGCCGTACATCGTGGTGTTCCTGAACAAGGCCGACATGGTGGACGACGCGGAGCTGCTTGAGCTGGTGGAAATGGAAGTGCGCGAACTGCTGAGCAAGTACGACTTCCCGGGCGACGACACACCGATCATCAAGGGTTCGGCGCTGAAGGCGCTGGAAGGCGACCAGTCGGAGATTGGCGTGCCGGCGATCATCGCGCTGGTGGAAGCACTGGACAGCTACATCCCCGAGCCGGTGCGTGCGCTGGACAAGGCCTTCCTGATGCCGGTGGAAGACGTGTTCTCGATCTCCGGCCGCGGCACAGTAGTGACCGGTCGCGTGGAGAGTGGCGTCATCAAGGTGGGCGAAGAAGTCGAGATCGTGGGCATCCGTCCGACCACCAAGACAACGGTGACGGGCGTGGAGATGTTCCGCAAGCTGCTGGACCAGGGCCAGGCGGGCGACAACGTGGGTCTGCTGCTGCGTGGCACGAAGCGCGAGGACGTGGAGCGTGGACAGGTGCTGGCCAAGCCCGGTTCGATCACGCCGCACACCAACTTCGAGGCGGAAGTGTACGTGCTGTCGAAGGAAGAGGGTGGCCGTCATACGCCGTTCTTCAAGGGTTACCGTCCGCAGTTCTACTTCCGCACGACGGACGTGACGGGCGCGTGCCAGTTGCCGGACGGCGTGGAGATGGTGATGCCGGGCGACAACATCAAAATGACGGTGGAGCTGATTGCGCCGATTGCGATGAGCGAAGGCCTGCGTTTTGCGATTCGCGAGGGTGGCCGCACCGTGGGTGCGGGCGTCGTCGCCAAGATCATCAAGTAAGATGTGTCGAATAGAAACCGCCCAGGATATCGGGCGGTTTCATATTCATGCTTGCCCTGTAATTGTAGATAAGCTATAGTTACAAGCTCACTGCTTAGCTAATAACTGGGCAGGTTACCGCGAAATGAGGCGCAGGACGTGCTTCGAGTTCGCTAACAAGGAGGTTTGCGGGAATCGGAGCAAGGCGTCTACCTTGTCTTCAAAAGGGTTTCCGCTGTGATATTTGACTGAGCAGGCCGAAAGAAAGGCCTGCTTGGCTTTTTTGGGTTTCCGGTTGGCGGTGTTGGCTCGGATACCTGGAAGCAGGTGGCAATGTAATTGGGTTGTGCGAAGCGGTGAGAAGCCACTTCGATTCACAGAATTGTTCTTTAGATAACAGGACACGGTTTTATGGCGAACCAAAAGATTCGCATCCGGCTCAAGGCGTTCGATCATCGTCTGATCGACCGTTCGGCCAGCGAAATCGTCGAGACGGCTAAGCGCACTGGTGCTACGGTTCTCGGTCCGATCCCGCTTCCGACCAAGATTGAGCGCTACACCATTCTGGTGTCGCCACACGTCGATAAAGACGCTCGCGATCAGTACGAGACCCGTACTCACAAGCGCGTGCTGGATATCGTCGATCCCAATGACAAAACCGTGGACGCGCTCATGAAGCTTGATCTCGCCGCTGGCGTGGATGTTCAGATCAAGCTTGGTTGAGCGATAGACAGGATACGAACATGAGTATCGGACTGGTTGGCCGCAAGTGCGGCATGAGCCGACTCTTTACCGAGGACGGACGCTCGATTCCGGTGACGCTGATTGAAGCGACGCCCAATCGCGTAACGCAGGTGAAGACGGAAGATAATGATGGCTACAGCGCTGTGCAGGTTGCAGCGGGTGTCAAACGTGCCAGCTTGCTGACACAAGCCCAAAAAGGGCATTACGCCAAGGCGAAGGTTGAGCCGGGTCGTGGTCTTTGGGAGTTCCGCTTGAGCGCGGCTGACCTCGGTAAATATGCTGTGGGCGCCGAAATCAAGGCTGAAGAAGTGTTTCAAGTCGGCCAGATCGTCGATGTGGCTGGTGTCAGCAAGGGCAAGGGCTTCCAGGGCACCATCAAGCGCCACAACTTCAAGATGGGTGATGCCACCCACGGTAACTCGTTGTCGCATCGTGCGCCGGGTTCTATCGGTCAGCGTCAGACCCCGGGTCGTGTGTTCCCGGGCAAGAAGATGTCGGGCCACATGGGTGCGGTGAATCGCACTGTGCAGGGTCTGGAAGTGGTCAAGGTCGACGCCGAGCGTCATCTGATTGCGGTGAAGGGCGCGGTACCGGGTGCTACCGGTGGCGACGTCGTCATTCGCCCGACCACCAAGGGTTGAGGAGAGACGTGATGGAACTGAATGTTATTGGCGCAACATCGCCTAACAAGGCAGCACTCAGCGTCTCGGACGAAGTGTTCGGTGGCGAATTCAAGCAGGCTCTGGTCCACCAGGTGGTCGTTGCTTATCAGGCAGGCGGCCGCGCTGGCACCAAGGCGCAGCTTTCGCGCGGCGAATTGTCCGGTACCACCAAGAAATTCAAGAAGCAAAAAGGTGGTGGCGCTCGTCACGGTGATTATCGTGCCCCGATTTTTGTCGGCGGTGGTGTGACCTTTGCAGCCAAGCCGCGTAGCTACGAGCAGAAGGTCAACCGCAAGGCGTATCGCGTTGCGATTCGGTCCATTCTGTCGGAGCTGAATCGCCAGGATCGTTTGAAAGTCGTTGAGAGCTTCGGTGTCGAAGCTCCCAAGACTAAGGCGATGGTTGCGAAGTTGGCTGAGCTACAGGTTTCCGGACGTGTACTGTTGGTGTCAGAAGATACCAATGAGGCGCTGTTCTTGGCGTCGCGCAATATTCCGTACCTCCATGTGGTGGACGTGATGGCGTTGAATCCCGTTAGCTTGGTCGGTTCCGACTATGTGGTGATGACCGTTGATGCGGTCAAGAAAGTCGAGGAGTGGCTGGCATGAGCAACGAACGCATTCTGAATACGCTGCGCGCACCGCACATTTCCGAAAAAGCCGCCCGTCTTGCTGAGGGTAACCAGTATGTATTCGTGGTTGCCCCCGAGGCGACCAAGGCCGATGTCCGTCAGGCTGTGGAGAAGATGTTCGATGTCAAGGTCGAGCAGGTAAATCTCGTCAACGCCAAGGGCAAGGTTAAGTCCTTCCGTTTCCGCGCGGGCAGCCGCCAGGGCAAGCGCAAGGCGTACGTTCGTCTCGCCGAAGGGCAGACGATCGACGTGACGGCCAAGGCCTGAGCCAGGAGTTCTGACAGATGGCACTAATTACTCACAAGCCAACCTCGCCGGGTCGTCGCGACGCTGTTAGCGTACGCATCGAGGGGCTGCACAAGGGCGCTCCCTACGCGCCCCTGACCGAAAGCCAGTCGAAGACGGGCGGTCGTAACCATTTTGGTCGCATCACCACCCGTCATCGTGGCGGTGGTCATAAGCAGGCTTATCGCATCATCGATTTCAAGCGCGACAAGGAAGGCATCGCTGCCAAAGTTGAGCGCTTGGAATATGATCCGAACCGCACCGCGCATATTGCGCTGCTGTGCTACGCCGACGGCGAGCGCCGCTACATCATTGCGCCGGCCGGTGTGGTGGTGGGTGATCGCGTGGTCTCGGGTCACGATGCGCCGATCAAGGTTGGCAACAGCCTGCCGCTGCGCAATATCCCGGTTGGTTCGACCGTGCATTGCGTGGAAATGAAGCCCGGCAAGGGTGCGCAGATCGCGCGTTCGGCCGGTGCCTCGGTACAGCTGATCGCACGCGAATCCGGCTACGCTACCCTGCGTCTTCGCTCCGGCGAAATGCGCCGTGTGCCGGTTGATTGCCGCGCCACCATCGGTGAGGTTGGCAATTCCGAGCATAGTCTGCGCAAGCTCGGCAAGGCAGGTGCCACCCGTTGGAAGGGCATCCGTCCGACCGTTCGCGGTGTGGTGATGAACCCGGTCGACCATCCGCATGGCGGTGGTGAAGGCAAGACCTCCGGTGGCCGGCATCCAGTCAGCCCGTGGGGCCTGCCGACCAAGGGCTACAAGACCCGTAACAACAAGCGCACGCAGCAGTTCATCGTGCGTCGTCGCAAGTAATTAGGAAACCGTCATGCCGCGTTCATTGAAGAAAGGTCCGTTCGTTGACCTTCACCTCGTGAAGAAGGTGGAAGCTGCGGTTTCCACCAACTCCAAGCGCCCGATCAAGACCTGGTCGCGTCGCTCCATGATCCTGCCGGAAATGGTGGGATTGACCATCGCCATCCACAACGGTCGCCAACACGTGCCGGTGCTTGTCAACGAGAATATGGTCGGGCACAAGCTCGGCGAGTTCGCGGTGACCCGCACTTTCAAGGGCCATGGCGGCGATAAGAAGGGCAAGTGATGAGCACCGAAGCCAAAGCGATCCTGCGCAGCGCTCGCATTTCAGCGCAGAAGGCACGCCTGGTAGCTGACTTGGTCCGCGGTATGCCCGTGGGTCGTGCCAGCGACGTGCTCCAGTTCACTAACAAGAAGGCCGCACACCTTGTTCGCAAGGTGCTGCTGTCGGCCGTCGCCAACGCCGAAAACAACCTCGGCGCTGATGTCGACGAGCTGAAAGTCTCGCGCATCTTCGTGGACGAAGGTCCGGCGATGAAGCGCATGTACGCCCGCGCCAAAGGCCGCGGTTCCCGCATCCTGAAGCGCACGAGCCACATCACTGTGGTCGTTGGTAACTAAGAGGACGTAGACGATGGGTCATAAAGTTCATCCCACCGGTATCCGCCTCGGCATTGCCAAGGACTGGAACTCGAAGTGGTACGCCAATAAGGGCGAATACGCCCAGTACCTCGCTGCTGACCTGAAGGTTCGCGAGATGCTGCGCAAGAAGCTGGCTGCCGCTGGTATTTCGAAGATCCAGATCGAGCGCCCGGCCAAGACTGCCCGCGTGACGATTCACACCGCCCGTCCAGGCGTGGTGATTGGCAAGAAGGGCGAGGACATCGAGAAGCTGCGCAAGGAAGTCAGCGATATGATGGGCGTTCCTGCGCACATCAACGTCAATGAGGTGCGTAAACCTGAGCTCGATGCGCAGCTGGTCGCCGAGTCGATTGCGCAGCAGCTTGAGCGCCGCATTATGTTCCGTCGGGCGATGAAGCGGGCGGTGGGTAATGCGATGCGCCTGGGTGCCTTGGGCATCAAGATCAATGTGTCCGGTCGTTTGAACGGCGCGGAGATTGCTCGTTCCGAGTGGAGTCGTGAAGGTCGCGTACCTCTGCACACGCTGCGTGCGGACATCGACTACGGGACCGCCGAAGCCAAGACCACGTACGGCATCATCGGTATCAAGGTCTGGATCTACAAGGGCGAAATCTTCGACCTGTCCCAGGCCGGTCAGGAGCCGAAGGAAGAGCAGGCCGCGCAGCCGCGTCGTGAGCGCGAAGGTGGCGAAGGCCGTCGTGAAGGTCGTCGGGATCGGGATGGCGGTGAAGGCCGTCGCGACCGGTCGGCGAAGTAAGGAGAGTTGCCATGTTGCAACCTAAGCGAACCAAGTACCGCAAACAGTTCAAGGGCCGCAACGACGGCTTGGCATTCAGCGCGAACCTCGTCAGTTTCGGCGAGTACGGCCTCAAAGCCACCACGCACGGTGCGCTCACGGCGCGCCAGATCGAGGCGGCCCGTCGCTGCATTACGCGTTTCGTAAAGCGCGGCGGCAAGTTGTGGATCCGCGTGTTCCCGGACAAGCCGATCACCAAGAAGCCGATCGAAGTCCGAATGGGTGCCGGTAAGGGTGGCGTGGAGTTCTGGGTCGCACCGATCCAGCCGGGCCGCATGCTTTATGAAATTGAGGGCGTCGACGAGGCTACTGCGCGCGAGGCGTTCCGCCTGGCCGCCGCCAAGTTGTCAGTGCAGACCCAGTTTGTGACCAGAGCGGTGATGTGATGGCCATCAAAGACCTAACAACCAAGTCGGCCGAAGAGCTAAAGCAACACCTGCTGGACCTTCGCAAAGAGCAGTTCAATCTGCGCATGCAAAAAGGTACCGGTCAGCTCAGCCAGCTGCATCAGCTGCGCCGCGTCCGGCGTGATATCGCCCGCACGAAGTTCGTGCTCGGCGGCAAGAAGTAAAAGGCGGCCGACATGAGCGACAACCAAAAACAAGCACGCACCCTTGAGGGTCGCGTTATCAGCAACAAGATGGAAAAGACGGTTACCGTGCTGGTCGAGCGCCAGGTACAGCATCCGCTACTGGGCAAGATCGTACGCCGTTCCACCAAGCTTCACGCGCAGGATGATCTCGGCGCGAATGAAGGTGATGTGGTGCGTATCGCTGAATGCCGTCCGCTTTCCAAGACCAAACATCACCGCGTGGTCGAAATCGTCACGCGCGCCGAAGCGTAAGGGGAGGGTGCAAACATGATTCAGATGCAAAGCACGCTTTCCGCCGCCGATAACAGCGGCGCCAAGGAACTTATGTGCATCAAGGTGCTCGGTGGCTCCAAGCGCCGTTACGCCGCGATCGGTGACGTGATCAAGGTTACCGTGAAGGATGCCATTCCGCGTGGCAAGGTAAAGAAGGGCGAGGTCTACAACGCCGTGGTGGTTCGCACCGCCAAGGGCGTGCGTCGCGCCGACGGTTCGTTGATCCGTTTCGACGGTAATGCAGCCGTGCTCCTCAACAACAAGCTCGAGCCGATCGGTACCCGTATCTTCGGGCCCGTGACTCGTGAGCTGCGTGGCGAGAAGTTCATGAAGATCGTCTCGCTCGCACCCGAAGTGCTCTGAGGCGGAGAAGAACCATGAACCGTATCCGCAAAGGCGATCAGGTCATCGTGATCGCAGGCAAGAACAAAGGTCAGCGCGGCGACGTGCTGCGCGTTGAGGGCGAGCGCGTGTTCGTCTCCAACGTCAATCTGGTCAAGCGTCACACCAAGCCGAATCCCCAGGCCAACCAAGCTGGTGGGATCGTCGAGCGTGAGGCCTCGATCCATATCTCCAATGTGCAGCTGTTCAACCCCGCCACGAACAAGGGTGAACGCGTTGGTGCCAAGACGCTCGCTGATGGGCGCAAGGTCCGCGTGTACCGTTCGTCTGGCGAGGTCGTGGACGCGTGAGGATCACCAACATGACGCGCCTTGAAACTTTTTATAAAGAACAGGTAGTCCAGAAGCTCACTGAGCGTTTCGGCTATCAGAATGTGATGCAGGTTCCGCGCATCACCAAGATCACGTTGAACATGGGCGTGGGCGAAGCGGCGGGCAACAAGAAGGTGCTCGAGAATGCTGTGGCCGACATGGCCAAGATAGCCGGTCAAAAGCCAATTACGACCAAGGCGCGCGTGTCCGTGGCCTCGTTCAAGATCCGTGACGGTTGGCCGATCGGGTGCAAGGTCACTCTGCGCCGTGCGCAGATGTGGGAGTTCCTGGATCGCCTGATCAACATTTCGCTGCCTCGTGTCCGTGACTTCCGCGGTGTATCGGGTCGCGCCTTTGATGGCCGTGGTAACTACAATTTTGGCATCAAGGAACAGATCATTTTCCCGGAAATTGATTTCGACGCCGTTGATGCCATGCGCGGTATGGATATTTCCATTACCACGACAGCCAAGACTGACGAAGAAGCCAAGGCATTGTTGGAAGCCTTCAGCTTTCCGTTCCGCAACTGATACGCGAGAGATTTATGGCAAAGACCTCCATGGTTAACCGCGATATCAAGCGGTCCAAGCTCGTCAAAAAGTACGCTACTAAGCGCGCCGAGTTGAAGGCGATCGTGCTGAACCCGAAGTCTTCCTACGAAGACAAGATGGAAGCGCAGGCCAAGCTGCAGAAGCTGCCCCGCGACGCCAGCCCAAGCCGTCAGCGTAATCGCTGCGAGTTGTCAGGCCGTCCGCGTGGTGTGTACCGCAAGTTTGGCTTGGGTCGTAACAAGCTGCGCGAAGCCACCATGCGTGGCGACGTACCTGGTCTGCGCAAGGCTAGTTGGTGATTTGTTTTAACTGTCACCCTGCCTAGGCAGGGTGGCTAGACTCGTGGGCATGTCGCCATGCCCACGCTGATGCGACTTTAAAGCATCGGTATTCGCAAAAACCGAAAATAGCTGCTATGATCGGCGGTCTGCGTTCTGCAGGTCGGTCTTCGTGCCGGCTCACAATTTAGAATTGATTTCCGGTTTTATCGGATATCGGTGCACTCTGAAGGATGTTTTCATGAGCATGACTGATCCCATCGCCGATCTGTTTACGCGCATCCGCAATGCCCAAGCTACGGGCAAGCAGGTTGTCAGCGTACCGTCGTCGAAGCTGAAGGTGGCGCTTGCCGATCTTCTCAAGAATGAGGGCTATATCCTTGACGCCAAGACCTCCGACGTGGAGGGCAAGCCGGTGCTCGAGATCAAGCTCAAATATTTCGAAGGCCGTCCCGCGATAGAGCGTATCGAACGCGTCAGTCGCTCGGGTTTACGCGTTTACCGCGGCAAAGATGAGCTGCCAAAGATTCTCGGCGGCTTGGGTATTTCGATTATTTCGACGTCCGGCGGTCTGCTGACCGACGCGCAGGCTCGCGCCAAGGGCGTGGGTGGCGAAGTCATCGGCTTGGTCGCATAAGGAGTTCCCGATGTCTCGTGTTGCCAAGAAACCCATTTCCCTGCCTAAGGGCGTTGAGCTTAAGGTTACGGACGAAAGTATTGCAGTGAAGGGACCCAAAGGTACGTTGTCTGTCCATACGCTCCCGGGCGTCTCGGTGGCTACCGAGAATGGAACGGTCAACATCCAGGTCGCCGAGGGTGCAGAGGATAAGTTCGGTGGTACGGCCCGGGCGCTGCTTGCCAACATGGTGAAGGGTGTCTCCGAAGGTTATGAGCGCAAGCTGGAGCTGGTCGGCGTGGGTTACCGCGCTTCGATGACGGGCAAAGCGCTTAACCTTAGCCTCGGGTTTTCTCATCCGGTGGTGTTCAATGCGCCGGAAGGAATCACGTTGGAAACACCGTCACAGACTGAAGTCCTAGTGAAAGGCTCGGACAAGCAGTTGGTTGGTGAAGTTGCCGCCAAGATTCGTGGCTATCGTCCGCCGGAACCCTACAAGGGCAAAGGCGTGCGTTATGCCGGCGAGAAGATCACCCTGAAGGAAGCTAAGAAGGCGTAAGCGATTTTTCGCGATATGCGGCGGTGTCTGTCGCTGCAACGCTCAAAAGAATCGCATAAACGGTCGATCCGCTTTCTGGAGATAGATGATGAACAAGAAAGAAGCTCGTTTGCGTCGTGCCAAGGCTACGCGTGCTCACATTCGCAAGCTCGCCGTGCCTCGCTTGTCCGTGCATCGTACGGGCCAGCATATTTACGCCCAGGTTTTTGATACTTCGGGTGAAAAGGTAGTGGCGGCAGCGTCGACTGTGCAGAAGGCAATTGTCGACGGGTTGAAGGGAACCAAGAACCTTGCAGCTGCGGCGGCTGTCGGTAAGGCAGTGGCGGAGCGTGCCAAGGCTGCTGGCATCGAAGCTGTAGCGTTTGATCGTTCCGGGTTCCGTTATCACGGGCGTATCAAGGCGCTTGCCGATGCGGCGCGCGAAGCGGGCCTCAAGTTCTAAGCGGTAGCACTTAAGCAATAACGACAACAACTCCAAGCGGCTAGTCCGCAAGTAAAAGTCCCGGATAGTCCGGGCATACGGAAAAAATATGTCTTCTACTGATCGCGAAAATACAGACGGCCTGCTGGAGAAGCTGATTGCCGTCAACCGCGTGGCAAAGACCGTCAAGGGCGGTCGCCAGATGAGTTTCACCGCGCTGACTGTGGTTGGCGACGGCGAGGGTAAGGTTGGCTTCGGCTATGGCAAGGCTCGCGAAGTGCCGGTGGCGATTTCCAAGGCCATGGATCGCGCACGCCGGAACATGGTGAGCATTGATCTGAACAACGGTACGTTGTGGTACGCCATCAAGGCCAACCATGGCGCGGCACGTGTGTATATGCAGCCCGCCTCCGAAGGTACGGGTGTCATTGCTGGTGGTGCCATGCGTGCCGTGCTGGAAGTGGTTGGCGTGAAGAACGTGCTGGCTAAGGCCGTGGGTTCGCGCAACCCGATCAATCTGGTTCGCGCCACCATTAAGGGCCTGCAGGCCGTTGCCTCGCCGAAGCAGATTGCTGCCAAGCGTGGCAAGACCGTGGAAGAGGTGCTGGGTAATGGCTAATACCGAGAAAACTATCCGTGTTCGCCTGGTAAAGGGTTTGCGCGGTGTACAGGCTCGTCATCGCCTGAGTGTCAAGGCGCTGGGCTTGAACAAGACCAATGACGTCCGTGAGTTGAAAGACAGCCCGCAAGTGCGTGGCCTCATCAACACGGTCTACTACCTGGTGCGGGTTGAGGAGTAAGCATCATGCGTCTGAATGACATCAAGCCAGCCGCTGGTTCGCGCAAGGCCCGTCTGCGTGTCGGCCGTGGTATTGGCTCAGGTTTAGGCAAAACAGCCGGACGCGGTCACAAGGGTCAACACGCCCGCGCGGGTGGCACCCATAAGTTTGGCTTCGAAGGCGGTCAGATGCCGCTGCAGCGTCGCTTGCCCAAGGTGGGTTTCCGCTCACAGATGAAGGCGGAGAGCCAGGAAGTATTTTTGTATCAGCTGGCGAATCTGAAGGCGGATGTAATCGATGCCGTCGTCTTGCATCAAGCTGGATTGATTGATAGCAAGGCCAAGAAGGTCAAGGTCGTGGCCAAGGGTGATATTGGTCGCGCAGTGAAGCTTTCAGGCCTGCTGGCAACAGCTGGTGCCAAAGCTGCTATTGAAGCTGCCGGCGGCAGCGTGGAGTAACACGTGGCCGCAGCCAAGGGCACATCGGTCGGGTCGCTCGGTAAATTAACCGAGCTGCGTCAACGCATCTTGTTCGTGATCGGTGCGTTGATCGTGTACCGTCTCGGCTCGTTTATCCCCGTACCGGGCGTCAATCCAGATGCGATGGCCAATCTGATTGGTCAAAGCGGCGGGCTCCTGGACATGTTTAATATGTTCTCGGGCGGCTCTCTGGGACGTTTTTCGGTGTTTGCGCTGGGCGTGGTGCCCTATATCTCCGCGTCGATCGTGGTGCAGATGATGGGGTCGGTTGTCCCCAGCCTGCAGGCCTTGCGTAAGGAAGGGCAGTCCGGTCAGCGTCAATTGACGATGTATACGCGCATTGGCACGGTTGGTTTATCGGCGTTTCAGGCCTTTGGTATTGCAGTCGCTCTGATGAAGCAATCGAGTGGCGGCATGCCGGTTGTTTACATGCCCGGCTTTGGATTTGTCCTGTCTTCGGTAGTGGGTTTGACGGCCGGTTCCATGTTCCTGATGTGGCTGGGCGAGCAAATGACGGAGCGAGGGATAGGCAACGGCATCTCGCTGTTAATTTTCGCCGGCATTGTTGCTGGCTTGCCTGGGGCTGTGGCGCATACCCTGTCGATGTCGAGCAACGGCGAGTTGAGCACGATCAAGTTGGTCATGGTGATCGCGTTGGTGCTGGCAGTGACGGCTTTTGTGGTGTTCATGGAGCGGGCGCAGCGACGTATCACCGTGAACTATGCCAGACGCTCGGGCGGCCAGCGTTCGTACATGAATCAGACGTCGCATCTTCCGCTCAAGATCAACATGTCGGGTGTGATTCCGCCGATTTTTGCGAACAGTATTTTGATGTTCCCCGCGATGGCGGCGACTTGGGGTAATGCTAGCCATCAGTCTCGTTGGCTGCAGAACCTGGTGCAGGTGCTGACGCCTGGTGAACCTCTGTACGACATCATCTATGCGGTATTGGTGATTACTTTCGCCTTTTTTTATACGGCGATCGTATTCAACTCGCAGGACACGGCGGACAATCTCAAGCGGTCGGGAGCTCTTATTCCCGGTATTCGTCCGGGTCGTTCGACCGCCGAGTACATCGACGCCGTGATGACCCGTTTGACCGGCGTAGGTGCTTTGTATCTGGTGCTGGTCTGCTTGGTGCCGACGTTCATGCAGAATGCCTGGCATGTTCCGTTCTACTTCGGCGGCACGTCGCTACTGATCGTAGTGGTGGTGGTTATGGACTTTACGGCTCAGGTGCAAGCGCATCTGGTCAGCCACCAGTACGAAGGTTTGCTTAAAAAGGCCAATCTGCGCCGCGGCTGAGGCTGCAGATCGGCATGGGTGGAGAGCGGTGGCACCGGGTGCCGCAGGGCTTTCCTGACAGTTTGATTAAGGTTAGAATTGCGCGTTTACCGCGCAAGAAAGCATCGGAGAAAGTACATCATGGCGCGCATTGCGGGTGTCAATTTGCCGGTCCAGAAGCATGTCTGGGTTGGCCTGCAGAGCATCTATGGCATCGGCCGCAGCCGGGCCAAGAAGGTCTGCGAAGCGGCGGGGGTAAGCCCGAACACGCAGATCAAGTCGCTTAGTGAAGGCGAGGTGGAGAAGATCCGCCATGAGGTTGCCAAGTATGTCGTGGAAGGTGATCTGCGCCGTGAAGTCGGCATTGCCATCAAGCGCCTGATGGATCTGGGTTGCTACCGCGGTCTGCGCCACCGCCGCGGCTTGCCGGTGCGCGGCCAGCGCACGCGTACCAACGCTCGCACCCGCAAGGGCCCGCGTCGCGCGATCAAGAAGTGATCGCTTCTTAAGAGATTTGGATTCCGAACATGGCAAAGCCAGTTAAGACCAAGAAGAAAGTCAAGCGGGTTGTCACCGATGCGGTGGCTCACGTGCAGGCCTCCTTCAACAACACCATCGTTACCATCACAGACCGCCAGGGCAACGCGCTCTCGTGGGCGACTGCCGGCGGTGCCGGTTTCCGTGGCTCGCGCAAGTCCACCCCCTTCGCGGCTCAGGTCGCGGCCGAAAAGGCGGGTCGTGCTGCGGGTGATTACGGTGTTAAGACCGTGGAAGTGCGGATCAAGGGGCCCGGTCCGGGTCGCGAATCCGCGGTGCGTTCGCTGAACGCTCTCGGTTACAAAGTTCTCAACATCATTGACGTAACGCCGATTCCGCATAACGGCTGCCGTCCCCCCAAGAAGCGTCGCGTCTAAGGAGCACAACCATGGCACGTTATCGTGGAGCTACCTGCAAACTTGCGCGTCGCGAAGGCTCGGATCTGAGCCTGAAGAGTCCCGCGCGCGCGCTTGATTCCAAGTGCAAGCTGGAGAATAAGCCCGGCCAACACGGCGCCAACAAGCGCATGCGTATGTCGGACTATGCTGTCCAGCTGCGTGAGAAGCAGAAGGTCAAGCGCATTTATGGTGTGCTTGAGCGTCAGTTCAGCAACTACTACACCAAGGCTTCGACACTCAAGGGCAATACGGGTGAAAACCTGCTGCGCCTGCTGGAAAGCCGTCTGGACAACGTAGTTTATCGTATGGGTTTTGCAGTCACCCGCGCCCAGGCCCGTCAGCTGGTGTCGCATAAGGCGATTCTGGTCAATGGAAAGAAAGTCAACATTCCTTCTTACCAGGTCCGCCCAGGCGATGAAATTGCGGTGACAGATCGTGCTCGCAATCAGTTGCGGGTGCAGGAAGCTGGAACCGTATTCGACACGATGGATCTACGTCCTCAATGGGTGGAAGTAGATAGCAAGAAGTTCGCCGGCACGTTTAAGTCGGTGCCTGATCGCGCAGATCTCCCTACCGATATCAACGAAGCGCTGATCGTCGAGCTTTATTCGAAGTAATCAACCGGAGCCCTGCATGGCAGTTTCGTCAACTAGCGTGTTGCGGCCTCGCGGCCTCAGCGTTGAACAGCTCGGACCGAATCGCGCCAAGGTGGTTGTGGAGCCGCTTGAACGTGGTTTCGGACATACCTTGGGCAATGCGTTGCGTCGCGTGCTGCTCTCCTCGATTCCTGGCAGTGCCATCGTCGAGGTCGAAATTGATGGTGTGCTCCATGAGTACACCACGTTGGAAGGTCTGCAGGAGGACGTGATCGAAGTCCTGTTGAACCTCAAGGAAGTGGCGATTCGTCAGCACACGGGTGATGAAGTCACTTTGGCCTTGTCCAAGAAAGGCAAGGGTGTGGTTACGGCAGGTGACATCGCTGTCGACCATTCGGTGGAGATCATTAACCCAGAGCATGTGATCTGCCACCTGACCAAGGACATCGCACTCAACATGCGCCTGAAGGTGCGTCGTGGCGTCGGTTATCAACCGGCTAGCTCGCGTCAGCATCCGGATGACGAAGCGCGTCCGATCGGTCGCTTGCAGCTGGATGCGTCATTTGCGCCCGTGCTACGCGTAGCGTACGAAGTGGACGCGGCTCGCGTGGAACAGCGTACCAACCTCGATAAGCTCGTTCTGGATATCGAGACGAACGGCACCATCGGGGCGGAAGATGCAGTACGCAAAGCTGCTGAAATCCTTAACGATCAATTGTCTGTCTTTGGTGATTTCTCGCGTCGCGAGAGCGCTACCGACAAGGCAGAGAAGGGTGGGTTCGATCCGTTGCTGCTTCGTCCGATCGACGATCTGGAATTGACGGTACGCTCGGCGAATTGCCTGAAGGCGGAGAGCATCTACTACATCGGCGATCTGGTACAGAAAACCGAGGTGGAGTTGCTCAAGACACCGAACCTCGGCAAGAAGTCGCTTACCGAAATCAAGGATGTTCTGGGCGTGCGCGGTCTTGCCTTAGGTATGAAGCTTGAGAACTGGCCGCCGCCGGGCCTAGCGCACGGCATGCAGCTGGGTTGATGGTCTGTTTTTGCGATTATCATTGATCGCAGTAATCGTCGAATAATAGTGGGTGCGCGTCTTGCGCATCCGTTCGACATCAGAAGTGATCGTTCTGCGGTCACAGTCTTAATAAAAGCCCGGTTCATCAAGGGCCTCGATAGCGGGTAACCGCGGGAAGCCGGACTTAAAGGCCGGCTTTTCATAACAATAGACAAGAGAGTTTAGCCATGCGCCACCAAAAGTCCGGACGCAAACTTAATCGCACCAGTGCTCATCGCGAAGCGATGTTCCGCAATATGGCCTCGTCGCTGGTCAAGCACGAATTAATTCGTACCACGTTGCCGAAAGCTAAGGAACTGCGTCGCGTTGCAGAGCCTTTGATCACGCTCGCCAAAACCGATAGCGTTGCTAACCGTCGCTTGGCGTTTGCCCGTCTGCGCGATAAGCAGGCAGTGGGCAAGCTGTTCGTTGAATTGGGGCCGCGTTATCGCGAGCGTCCCGGCGGCTATCTGCGTATTCTCAAGTGCGGCTTCCGCGCGGGTGATAATGCCCCGTTGGCTTATGTCGAACTGATCGATCGGCCGCGTACCGAGGCGGTTGACGCCGAATAATCCGCACAAACGGTTATTTGAACGTCCAGAAATGAAGCCCCGGCCGGGTGACCCGCCGGGGCTTTTGTTTTGCGTAATTTCCACAGATCGACTTGCTGACAGCGTCGCAGGGAGCGGGTAATGTCAGCATCTCTCTCCATCGCAAATGCCTTCATGAACCCTCTCCGCTGGTCCTACCGCGCAAGCTTTTTCGTTGGTTTCCTGATCTGTGCGGGCCTGCTCGGATTTGCCCTCTACGCCGAGTACGAGCTCGGTATGGAGCCGTGCCCGCTATGTATTTTTCAGCGCATCGGCTTCATGTTCATGGCGATTTTTTTCCTGGTAGGAGCTATCCATGCGCCGCGTGCTGCCGGTCGCTGGTTCTATAGCGGCTTAGTGTTGATGGGCGCCTTGTTCGGCATCGCAGTTGCCGGACGCCATCTTTGGATCCAGTCGTTGCCTCCAGATCAGCTTCCTTCGTGCGGCCCGAATTTAGCGTACATGTTTGATGCTTTTCCTTTCGCCAAAGCGTTGAAATTGGTGTTTACCGGCTCAGGTGAATGTGCCAAGGTTCAGCCGATACTCGGGTTGCCGATGCCCTTTTGGACCTTGGTTTGGTACATCGCCCTTGCTCTCTGGGCGATCCGCGCCACGTTGCATCGAGCCGCACCGAGGTTGCGTTTATGAATCAGACAGCGCACAGCACTCATACGTCGGGTTGGGTGCCCACTTCCTGGCAACAGCGGGTGGCCCTGCAGCAGCCGAGCTATGAGGACACTGCGGAACTCGAGCAGGCGATCGGCGAACTGTCCCATCTGCCACCGTTGGTGACATCCTGGGAAGTATTGGCGCTGAAGCGTGCGCTGGCTGAAGCACAAGAAGGCAAGCGTTTTCTGCTTCAGGGAGGAGATTGCGCCGAGAGTTTTGCCGATTGCACTAGTCCGATCATCTCCAACCGACTGAAGGTTCTATTGCAGATGAGCCTGGTGCTAGTGCATGGCCTCAAGCAGCCGGTATTGCGTGTAGGTCGATTTGCAGGGCAGTACGCCAAGCCGCGTTCGGCCGATGTCGAGACGCGTGACGGCGTGACGCTGCCCAGTTTTCGCGGCGACGTCGTCAATGGTCCTGAATTCACGGCGCAAGCTCGCCGTCCTGATCCGCAGCGCCTTATTCGCGCACATGCGCATTCGGCCTTGACGATGAATTTTGTGCGCGCACTGGTTGATGGCGGTTTTGCGGATCTGCATCATCCTGAGTACTGGGACTTGGCGTGGGTGGAACACTCACCGCTGGCCGCAGAATACCGCCGCATGGTCGCAGGCATTGGCGATTCCTTGCGTTTTATGGAAACGCTCGCAGGCCCTATCGCCGGTTTTACGCGCGTAGATTTCTTCACGTCGCACGAAGCATTGCTGCTGCACTACGAGCAGGCCCTGACACGTCAGGTGCCGCGTCATCCGGGGTGGTTCAATCTTTCTACGCATTTCCCTTGGATCGGTATGCGCACGGCCGCGCTGGATGGTGCACATGTGGAATATTTTCGCGGCATTCGCAATCCGATTGCGGTAAAGATCGGTCCTTCAGTCACTGCCGAGCAATTACTGCCTCTGATTGATGTGCTGAACCCAGAGGACGAGCCGGGTCGGCTTACCTTGATTCACCGCATGGGGCAGACGCAGGTGGCAAGCAAGCTTCCGCCATTGCTCGATGCGGTAAAACGCGAAGGGCGTCGTGTGCTATGGGTTGCCGATCCTATGCATGGCAATACTGAAAGTACGTCCAATGGCTACAAGACGCGGCGCTTTGACAACATTCGCGGCGAGCTGGAGCAAGCGTTCGATATTCACGCCGCAGCGGGTACGCGATTAGGCGGCGTGCATCTTGAACTTACAGGTGAAGATGTCACCGAATGCATGGGTGGTGCGCGCGACCTGAGCGAGGCCGATTTGCAGCGTGCCTACAAATCGACGGTGGATCCACGTTTGAACTACGAGCAGTCGCTAGAACTGGCGATGCTGATCGTACGGAAATCGGGTCCCCTGAGTTAGCTGCTCATTACGTTTGAGGTGCGGTGCGGGTGCGTCTTTCCGTGCGCATGCGTTGCTCCAGGTTGGCCTGACTGTTTGCGGCATACGCTTCGCAGGCTTGCGTGTCGATTGGCGGATTTGATGGCAGGGGCCATGCGCGCTGCTTTGTGGAAGAAGTCTCTGCTGCGTGAGGTGTCCGCAGGATGTCGCAAGGAAGTGTCACCGGCATAACAAACCCATCAGGGGCCAGGGCTTTCGCGGATTTTGCGCTGGTGACTGTGTTGCGCGCCGCTGTCACCGCTGTCGCAACCATCCTGCCCAGGTGTGCTTCCATACAAACATCAGGGATGCGATGTTGGGCGCGTGAGCAAAAATGCTCACATAAGTCGTGGCGAATACCACGCCACAGTGCAAAAAGTGAGCCCCGATTTCATGGGACCTCCATGTTTGGTATGAAGGTTCACCCTGGCTATCCGTCTGGCCGAAGCGAATAGGTTTCGACCAGACGGACGGCTATTCAATGAGTCTCTACGGGCACCGGCGCGTAGGACTTCCCGTCCACAGTCGCCAGGAACTTCGGTGCTTGCCACGCATGAGTGTGTTGCTCAAAGCCGTAAGCGATCGAAATCAAGGTTGGCTCGCTCCATTTGGCTCCAAAAAACACGATGCCTACCGGTAGGCCATGCACCCATCCAGCGGGTACGGTGATCGAGGGATAGCCGGCGACTGCGGCGGGTTGTGATGCGCCACCGATAGTGGGGTTGCCGCTGACGATGTGATCGCCAAGCACCAGGTCGGTCAGGTAGGCGGGTCCCCACGAAGGGGCAAGCAATGCATCGAGATGGTTGGCTTGCAACGCGGCATCAATTCCCTCCGGGCCCGATAATTGTTTCGCTTTTGACAGCGCTTCCAGATAGGCCTTATCAGTAAGCGGTCCCTTCGTCTCTGCCTGCTCGAATAAATCCTGCCCGAACCAAGGCATTTCACGTGCTGCTTCGCGTTTATCAAAGGCAATCAGGTCGGCAAGCGTTTTTACTTGCAGCCCTTTGCGTCCAGCGAGGTAGGCATTGAGATCATGCTTGAAGTCGTACAGCATTACCGTCATTTCCGGATCGCCAAGTTCAGACAGATGCGGCAATGTCACCGGATCGACGATGATCGCGCCTTGCGCCTTCATAGCGGCGATGGCTTCGTCGAGCACACGATCAGCATTCGGTTCGTTGCCGGCCAATTGACGCACTACACCGATGCGCTTTCCGCGCAATCCATTCGGATCCAGGAAACGCGTGTAATCCGTAGCATGCTTGTCGGCATCGGCGGTAGCGGGGTCGCGCGGATCGCTTCCGGCCATGGCGGTTAATAAGATCGCCGCGTCCCTGACGTTACGTGCCATCGGACCGGCAGTGTCCTGATTATGGCTGATCGGGATGATGCCGCTGCGACTGACGAGACCCAAGGTCGGCTTGATGCCCACGATACCGTTCATCGATGCCGGGCAGATAATCGAACCGTCGGTTTCCGTGCCCACTGCTACAGGCACCAAGCCTGCCGCAACGGCAACGGCAGAGCCGGAACTCGAACCGCATGGATTACGGTCCAACGCATAGGGGTTGCGTGTTTGCCCACCGCGCCCGGTCCAGCCGCTGCTCGCGTGGCTGGAGCGAAAATCAGCCCATTCGCTCAGATTGGCCTTACCCAGAATGACCGCGCCGGCCTTGCGCAAGCGTGTAACCAGTGCCGCATCTTCCGGAGCCGGTGCCCCCATCAATGCCAACGAGCCTGCCGTGGTCAACGTACGGTCACCGGTATCGATATTGTCCTTCAGCAGTACAGGTATGCCGTAAAGCGGGCCGTGGGATGACGTGCGTTTTGCATCCAATTGAGCAGCAATCTTCAAGGCGTCCGGGTTCAACTCCAAAACGGATCGCAAGGTGGGACCGGATTGATCGATATGCCGTATGCGCGCAATGTCGTACTGCACCAGCGTTTTGCTGGTGAGTTTGCCGGCCTCCATGTGTTGCTGCAGCTGGGGCACGCTCTGCCATGCCAGGGAGTCATTGTCTTTTGCCAAAAGCAAGAAAGAGGGAAGCGTAGTAAGCGCGAGCGCAGCGCACATCAACGACAGACGGATCATGGCAAGCTCCGAAGCAAGTCAGGCGTGGGTTCTGTGACACGATGACGCAGCATAACTGCAGCAAGACTATTTCGCGCGTGGGGTCCTCCTATACTCGCCGCATGCGAACGCCTGATAAGCCCGCCTGGTCTGGTGCTCTCCTGCGATGGCTGTTGCTATGTGCCTGCATGGCGGGGGCCCGGTTCGTGTCGGCCGACACGACGACAGTACCTGATACCTTGCAGCAACGCATCGCCGCGTGTACTTCCTGCCATGGCATCCATGGCGAGGGATCGCAGGGAGCGGGTTTTTTTCCGCGGCTCGCGGGTAAACCGGCTGGCTACCTGGCGCTACAGATACAGAATTTCCAACGCGGGTTGCGCAAATACGCCCCCATGGAATACACCGTCCGGCTGTTGAGCCCCGCCTACATCCATGAGATCGCAGACTACTTTGCTGCTCAGCAAGTGCCATATGAGCGCAAGCCGGTTCCCGAGCTCGCGCCAGCCGTCCTGCAACGTGGAGCGCAACTCGTAAGGTCCGGCGATCCACGCCTTGGTGTACCTGCCTGCGAGACCTGCCATGGAGCGCAGTTGACCGGGACGGAGCCGGTCGTGCCCGGTCTGGTAGGTCTGCCCTACGACTACATCAGTTCCCAGCTTGGCTCGTGGCGTACCGGCACCCGTGCGTCAGCGCCACCGGACTGCATGGCCGAGATCGCCAATCGGCTGACACCTGCCGACATCACTGCTGTTTCAGCTTGGCTGGCAAGTCACATGGTACCGCCGGATGCGCATGCGCAAGCGGCAGGTTCCATCAAGCCTCCTTTGCATTGCGGTGTGCTCGAGTCGAGGAGTGGCGCATGAAACGCTTGCGCTCACTCTGGTTTCCCTGTGTGCTGATCGTCATCGCCTTTGCCGGCGGCTGGTGGCTGGCGCATCGTTATCCCCAAGCCGGCTTATCGCCGGAAGATCCTGTCATCGCGAAAAAAATAAAAGACGTCACTGAGATCGACAGGGGACGTTATCTTGCGACGGTAGGCGACTGCATTTCCTGCCATACGGCGCAAGGCGGCTTGCCTTACGCAGGGGGACGGATGCTTGGCACGCCGTTCGGCGCTATCCCTGCACCCAATCTCACGCCAGACCCGACGACCGGTCTGGGACGATGGAACTTCAATGATTTCTGGCGTGCCTTGCACAACGGCATAGGTCGACATGGCGAGCCGCTGTATCCCGCCTTTTCCTATACCTCCTTTACCAAGATCACGCGCGACGATGCGCTCGCAATCTACGCGTATCTGCGTTCGTTGCCCGCCGTGCACCGGGCTGCACCGCCGCTGCAATTGCGCTTTCCCTACAATGTGCGCGGTGCGCTTGCTGCGTGGCGGGCTATGTATTTTCAGCCTGGGATCTATCAGTACAGCTCCTCGCAGTCGGCAACTTGGAATCGTGGTGCTTATCTGGTGCAAGGACTTGGACATTGCAATGAATGTCACGCTGCACGTGGAGCCTGGGGTGAGATGGACACTCACTTGCCGTTGTCCGGTGGCGAAATTCCCGCGCAGGATTGGTATGCGCCGGATCTGAGCACGCAAGCGAACGGTGGCTTGCAAGGCTGGAGCAAGCAGGACATTGTCGATTTGTTGAAGACCGGCCAATCCTCCAAAGGTGCCGCTTTTGGACCGATGGCGGATGTGGTGGCAAGCAGTACACAGCACTTGCACGACGATGATCTGCAGGCCATGGCCGAATACCTGCGGTCGCTGCCTGCGCGCAGCAGGCCTGCGCCGCCTGCAGTGAACAGCGATGAAGCGTTTGTTGATCAAGGCGAAGCCATCTATACGCAACGTTGCGCAAACTGCCACGGTAAAGACGGCACGGGTGTTGCAGGGGTGTATCCGCCGCTAGACGGCAATGCCGACGTGACCGAGCCTACGGGCATCAACGCAGCACGTATCGTGCTCCTGGGCGGGTTTCCACCTGTCACCGAAGGAAACCCGCGGCCGTATTCCATGCCGCCTTATGCGCAACAGCTCAGCGATGCGCAAGTCGCTGCGGTAGTGGCCTATATTCGCCAAGCTTGGTCCAACCACGGCTCAGCACTTCAGGAACGAGATGTCATCAAATACCGGCATACGCCGATCGATTAAAGATGCATCCACTGGGGCGAATTTGCGAGAAAACGCCTGCTCGGCTGAGGCGCTTGAATCGCCAGCAAGACCTCAAGCCTGCGGCACAATGAAGACACCCGCTCAATGCCCAAGACGTTGCTGCTGCACTTGATTGGGTGTCGTGACATTGATCTGCTGGCCTTCATAAAGCGAATCCGAAGGGCTGAGTACGATCCGGTCCTGATCGTTCAAACCTTGCGTGACTTCTACCGTATTGCCGAAATCACGCCCGAGCATTACAGGCTGCAAATGGACATGCCGATCTTTGACCAGTGCAATACGTAAACCCTCGCTACGGAACAATAGCGTATTGGCAGGGACGATGAAGTTGCGCGTGGCGGTTGCCAGTGCCAGCTTGACGTTGGCATAAACGCCCGGCACCAAAGCACGATTAGCGTTGTCGACGTCGATTTCCGTTCGCAACGTGCGCGTATTCGGATCGAGCGCATCGGCGGTACGCGCCACCTCGCCAATGATCGGTTTTGCACCGTAGGTATTCAGGCTGACTTCGGCATGCATGCCGACATGCACACTGGCGGCATAGGTTTCCGGCACATCCACATACACACGCAATGTGCTGGTGTCGGCAATGACGAAAAGGTTGCTGCCGGTGGAGCCCGCATCGACCAGCGCGCCAACATCGAGATTGCGCTGCGTGATCACACCATCGAAGGGTGCGTCGATATATTTGAAGTCCTCAAGATTTTGCAGATGAGCCACGTTAGCCTGATCGGCCTGTACGGTGGCGACGTCGGCCGTGTACTGCGCCCTGTACTGGTCAGCCGTCTGCTGTGCTACGAGGCCTTGCGCGGCCAGCTTTGCATACCGGTCGGCAGTGACCTTGGCGAAGGCCTCATTGGCCTGATCGGTCCGCATTTGCGCTTTGCCTTGCAAAAGCTGGTTGTCTACGTCGGGCGTATCCAGGTCAGCCAGGCGCTGTCCTTTCTTTACCCGTGCACCGATGTCGACATACCACTTGGCGACATATCCGGTCGTGCGGGCATAAATCTGCGCGTCCTGCCATGAAGCTACTGTACCGGGCAAAGTCAGCACCTGATCTCTCGGGGCGGCTTTGGGCAGGATCGTGGCTACTGTGGGTATAGCGTCACTGTCGGTCTCTTGCACAAGCTCTCGGTGCGCATGCACTCGTTTGACGATGCCGAATACCGCGAGCCCGACCAGCACGACACCGAGCCCGATAAGAACAAGCCGGGCGCCGCGCGAGGGCTTGGCGGCATGATGCGGAACATGTGTATTAGGCATAAAGGATCTCACACTGCAGCCGCATCAAGGCGCGCCTGGCGGCGCCGATGCAGCAGGCTGAAGAAAGTCGGTACGAAGAACAGGGTGGCTGCTGTAGCAAGCAGCAAGCCGCCGATGACGGCACGCCCCAGAGGAGCGTTCTGCTCGCCGCCTTCGCCGAGGCCCAGCGCCATGGGCACCATGCCGATGACCATTGCCAAGGCGGTCATCAGCACGGGGCGGAAGCGCTGGAAACCGGCTTCAACCGCAGCGCGCACGGGATCGCCATGATGGGCCAGGCGTTCGCGCGCAAAGCTGATCACCAGAATGGAGTTGGCCGTCGCCACGCCCATACACATGATCGCGCCCATCAGGGCCGGTACCGACAGCGGCGTTTCGGTCAGGAACAGCATCCATACCAGACCGGCCAGAGCCGCCGGTAAGGCCGCGATGATAATCAGCGGATCCAACCAACTCTGGAAATTCACCACGATAAGCAGATAGACCAACACAATGGCGAAAGCGAGGCCGCCCAACAGACCTTTATAGGAGGCTTGCATCGTCTGTACTTGCCCGCGCACATTGATGTTGACGTCCCGCGGCAGATGTTTGGCATGTGCATCGACGATGCGCTGTACAGCACTTGCCACGCTGCCGAGATCGGTTTTATCGACCGAGGCATAGAGATCCATTGTTGGACGCGTGCTGTAATGCGTCACGATCGCCGGACCGTCACTGCGCGAAAAACTGGCGAGGTTTTCCAGGATCTGAGGGCTTACGCCACCGGTAGAGCTGCTACTGGCCACACCACTGCCCGACGTGCTGGTAATGGGCAAATCTTTCAACTCCTGCAGTGTATCGATCCGATATTGCGGAGCCTGTGTGGCAATCGTGTAACTGATGCCCGTTTTAGGGTCCACCCAGAAAGTGGGGCTGACTTGCGAAGAGCCCGCTAGCGCCGTAAGCAGGTTGCTGGCCACATCTTGTGTCGTGAGCCCCACCAGGCTGGCTCGGGTGCGATCGATATTGACGTTGATCTGCGGAAGGTTGAGCGCTTGCTGGATACGCAGGTCAACGAGTCCAGGCACCGTCAACAAATCGCGATAAAGCTGTTGAGCCACTTCCGCTGACGCCTTGGCATTGTGGCTGGACACCTGCACGTCGATTGGTGCGGGAGCGCCGAAATTCAGAATCTGCCCGACCATGTCCGCTGGCAAAAACGAGAAAATCACGCCCGGGTATTTTTTTGCCAGTTGCTGACGCAGACTGCGCACGTAATTGATAGTGGGATGGTGATCCTCGTTGAGTGTCACGAAGATATCGCCATCCGACGTACCCACCACACCTGTGTTGCTGTAGGACAGATTGATACCGCTATAAGGCAAACCCAGCGTGTCGACGATACTCGCCAGTTCCTTCTGGGGTATGGTCTGGCGAATCACGCTTTCAATGCCGTCGGCGAGTCGCGCCGTTTCTTCAATGCGCAGTCCTACTGGTGCGCGGAAATGCAGTTTGATCTGGCCGCCATCGACGTAGGGGAAAAAATCACGGCCTAACCATGGCACCAGCAATCCTACCGACAGCGCACAGCTGGCGAAGAACAGTATGGCGAACAAGCCGCGATGACGTTCGGTCGTTTCCAATGCGCCGCGATAGCCCTTACGCAGACGTTCGAAACGCCGCTCGAACGCGAGCTGGAAGCGGCCGAGAGGGCCGGTTGGCTGGGGCGCGTGATCATGTTTCTTGAGCCAGTACAGCGACAGAGTGGGCACCAGCGTACGAGACAGCACATACGACGCAAGCATGGCGAATACCACCGCTTCCGCCAGAGGCGCGAACAGGTATTTGGCGACACCGCCCAGGAAGAAGATCGGCACGAACACGATGCAGATCGAAAGCGTGGATACGAAAGCGGGCACGGCGATCTGATGCGCACCTTCCATGATGGCGTCGTAGACCTCCTTGCCTTCTTCCAGATGCGAATTGATGTTCTCAATCGTTACCGTGGCGTCGTCGACCAGGATACCTACCGCCAGTGCGAGTCCGCCCAGCGTCATGATGTTGATTGTTTCTCCCAAGGCCGACAGCGCAATGATCGAAGCCAGGATGGAGAGCGGTATCGAAATCGCAATGATCAGGGTTGAGCGCCACGATCCCAGGAACAGCAGGATCATCAAACCCGTCAGGCCTGCAGCGATGACGCCTTCGCGGATGACGCCGGCAATAGCCGCACGCACAAACAGCGATTGATCCGACAGGGAATGGATTTTCAGGCTGGGCGGTATCGCTGCGCGTATCGCCGGCAGCATCCCCTTCAAGCTATCGACAATGTCCAGCGTCGAGGCATCGCCGATCTTGAGAATCGACATCAACACCGCGCGCTGACCATTTACACGCACGATATTGGTTTGCGGAGGCGAGCCGTCATGAACGTGTGCGACATCGCGAATGTAAGTGGTGATGCCGTTGACAGTACGAATCGGTGCGTTGTTCAGTTCTTCAATCTGTTGAGGGCTGCCATTCAATCGCACGCTGTATTCGGTGTCACCGATTTTTTCGGTACCGGCGGGCAAAATCAGGTTCTGCGCACCGATGGTGGCTACGACATCGCTAGGCGAAAGCCCGTGCGCAAGCAATGCTTGCGGATTGATATCCACTTCCACTTGTCGCTGCTTGCCGCCGTAAGGATAAGGCGTGGCGGCGCCGCGTACAGATGTCACGAAGGTGCGGACAATCTGATTGGCATCATCAAAGATGGTTGTTTCCGACAGTTCTTTCGATGACAAGGCAAATTGCAACACCGGCACCGTCGAAGCGTTATAAACCAGGATCAACGGTGGAGTGATACCTTGCGGCATCGATCGCAACACGGTTTGCGATATGGCCGTGACTTGCGCCACCGCCATGTCGATCTTCACATTGGGCTGAAAATAAACCTTGACCAGGCCAACGCCGTTGAGCGATTGCGTCTCGGTATGCTCGACGTCGTTCACCGTCGTGGTGATTGCACGCTCGAAGCCGGTGATGATGCGATTGTTCATATCCTCCGCGGGCAGACCGGTGTATTGCCACACCACGGACACCACCGGGATATCGATGTTCGGGAAGATGTCGACCGGCGTGCGGAGAATCGCCAATGGACCAAGGATCAATAGCAGCAGCGCCAGAACGATAAAAGTAAGCGGCCGCTCAAGCGCGATTTTGACAATCCACATAACCGATGTATTCCATCAGCTTCTCGGGCGGAGATGTCCGTCGATGGCCGCTGACTTAACTAGGAAGTTGCCGGGAGAATAGCAGCCTAGACAATTTTCATGATGGCAACCATATGCCAGACGCAATGCGTTTTTCCGCACGTATTTGCGGTTTTGCTCAAAAGCTCGAACGTGTATCACCGCATATCGGTGCGTCCGTTTTGGGCTCCTGCCCAGTGCGTAAAAAAAGATGCGCGCGTTAGTGTCGTCTGAGCGTCTTTACGTAAGCGGCCAGCGCGATCCAGTGCGTCCAGTCCCAGTGCCCGCGTGCCTGCCCGGATGGAGAGGGCAGTACGAATACGTTGGTGCTGCCGAATGCCCGTTCCTGCAAGCCGTAAGTGATTTCGACGCCTAATGCGGCGCGTGCAGCGTTCTTACTGGTGAAGGCGATGACGCGTGGAGCGTGTTGGTCGATCTTGGTTAGCAGGCCTGGCACGTCAAAAGCGTCTTTCGGAAGCTCATTGTCGTTGCCGGCGTGACGTTTGGCCAGATCGGTCAGACCCATGCCAAAGGAGGGCAGCAGGGGGAATTCCTGCGGGGCGAGCAGCCGGGGAGTGAGACCGGCCTGAAACAGGGCACGCCAGAACATGTTGCCCGGGTGGGCGTAATAGGCTCGCTCTGCGGCAGACCGCCTCCCTGCCGCGGTTCCACAGAACACTAGCTGCAATCCCGGGCGTAATACGTCAGGGAGAATGGGGCGGCTCGGCTCGGCCTGGTTGACTGATAAACGGTGGTCAGGGGGACTCATACCATTACTTTACCGAACGCGGCAGTACAGCATGGAACCATGCATCGCGCATCGACAGTGCTCGCACACAGCCGTTATAAATGCAGAGGGGTGCGAGCACCCATTAGCTTCGGGGAAGTCGGTGAGCGAAGAAATCCTGATCAATGTGACCCCACGCGAGACGCGAGTCGGCGTGGTGGAAAATGGCATGCTGCAAGAATTGCACGTGGAGCGCGCGTCGCGGCGTGGTTATGTCGGGAATGTCTACAAAGGTCGGGTGCAGCGCGTTATGCCCGGCATGCAGGCGGTCTTCGTCGATATTGGCCTAGAGCGGGCGGCGTTCCTGCACGCTTCCGACATCGTGCGGCCACCGCTGCCCGAAGGGGCGGACCTGCATCCTGCGAATGGCGGGGGCAATGGGCACATGCCCTCCATCAGCGAGTTGGTGCATGAGGGCCAGGAAATCGTGGTACAGGTGGTGAAGGACCCCATCGGCACCAAGGGGGCCCGGCTATCCACCCATCTTTCCATTCCTTCGCGTTACCTCGTGCTACTGCCGCACGCGCGCACCTTGGGTATCTCCACTCGCATCGAGGACGAGAATGAACGCCAGCGCCTCAAAGAGGTACTTACGTCGTTGATTGGCGAAAACCCGCTTGGCTATATCGTCCGCACCAATGCAGAAGGACAGTCGGCCGAATCGCTGGCGTTCGATGTCACTTATCTCGGCAAGGTCTGGCGAGTCGTGCAGGAAAATATTGCGAAGGCCAAAGTCGGTGACCGCGTCTACGAAGAACTGTCGTTGCCGCTACGCGCCCTGCGCGACCTGCTCAATGACGATATTGAGAAGGTACGCGTCGATTCGCGCGAGACCTTCGAGAAAGTCACCAAATTCGTGCACAAGTTCATGCCAAGTCTGGACGATCGCATCGAGCACTATGCGGGTGAGCGACCCATTTTCGATTTGTATGGTGTGGAAGACGAAATCCAGCGGGCGTTGCGCAAGGAGGTGCCGTTGAAGTCAGGTGGCTATCTGATCGTCGACCAGACAGAGGCGATGACCACCATTGACGTCAACACGGGTGGCTATCTTGGTACACGCAATCTAGAGGAAACCGTTTATCGGACTAACCTGGAAGCGGCGCAAGCGGCGGCGCGTCAGTTAAGGCTGCGCAACCTGGGCGGCATCATCATCATCGATTTCATCGACATGACAGATGAGGAACATAAACGGCAGGTCATCCGCATGCTGGAAAAAGGGTTGGCGCGCGATCACGCCAAAACCACGGTCTATCCCATGTCGCAGCTGGGGCTGGTGGAGATGACACGCAAGCGCACGACTGAGAGCCTGGAGCGTCAGCTATGCGAACCCTGTCCGGCATGCATGGGGCGCGGCACGGTAAAAACGGCCGAAACGGTGACCTACGAGATATTCCGCGAGATCACCCGCGCGGTCCGTCAATTCAACGCCGAAAAATTGCTCGTCATGGCTAGCCCAAAAGTAGTGGGGCGCATTCTCGAGGAGGAGTCCACTGCGGTAGCCGAATTGGAAGAGTTCATCTCCAAAAGCATACGCTTCCAGGCGGAGGAGCATTACTCGCAGGAACAGTTCGATGTCGTATTGCTATAAGCCGGCTCTCAGTGTGGGCGTCCGGTGAACGTGCGTCGACACTCGGTGGTACATCGTTTTACGCGCGCACTCGGCTGGACAGTGGGCGTGGTGGTCATTGTGCTCGCCATCATGGCGGCGCTGGCGCAAGTGCTGCTGCCTTTGCTGGCCAAACATCCTCAGTGGGTCGCCGAAACACTTGGCAATCGGCTACAACGTCAAGTCAGCTTTGTTTCCCTGCAAGGACGTTGGGAGCCTTCCGGACCGCGTTTCGTGATGCACGATGTCACCATCGGACCAGGCATGGGGGGGAGCCCCCTGCACATCCCCGAAGTCGATCTGAAGCTGGATTTTGGGGGCTGGCTGCTGCCATCGCGGCATCTATTGAACCTGCAGGCCAGTGGGCTGGAGTTGGACCTGACGCGCGACGTGAGTGGCCGCTGGCATGTCAACGGCATCGGCGCGGCAGGAGGGAGCGAACGCCAAAACGTTTCATTTGGCCATCTTTCGGTCGAACTATGGCTAGACAATCTGCGTGTCGATATCGAGGATCAGCTTCTCCATAAGCACTACACGTTACTTGCCGACCAGTTGCGCCTGACCCATCAAGGCAGCCACGTTCGTGTAGGTGCGCGCGTGCGTCGGCTTGGCACCGCGGGATCTCTGCAGGCGGCCGGGCGCTTCCGCGACGATGGTGCCAGCGGGCGACTCTGGCTGGCGGCGCGAAACGTCGATTTTCATGGCATGGTCGCGGGCTTCGACCTGGGTGGGTACACCATCGATAGCGGCCACGGCAATGTCTCGGTCTGGATGGATTGGCACCACAGCCAAATTGTGCGTGATCTCTTCCAACTCCATGTCAGTGATCTGGCGGTCACCAGTCCCACGGGTGTCAAAGCCGGGGTGACAGATCTGAACGGTGTTGCGGAACTCAGCCGCCAGGAAGGGGGCTACACCGTTCGCTGGGTGGATGGCGATGGCGGTGCCTTGCGTGTCGACATCCGTCACTTTGGCACGCCCCAGGCCGATATCACTGCCGTAGCCAGTCATCTGCAACTTGCGCCACTGATGCCGTGGCTAGGCTTGAAGCCCGGGCTTTCACCCGGATTGGCACAATGGGTGGCGAGTGGGCGGCCCCACGGGCAAGTGACGCGAGCGACCTTTCACTGGAGCGCGGTGAGAGGATTGCAAAGTTTGTACGGCGCGTTCGACAACCTTGGTATGACATCGGTAGGCAAGCTGCCGGGTGTGGATCATTTGCATGGTGAAGTGCGCGGTGATGCAGAGGCGGTGTCGCTTGAGCTGCCTGCGCAAGCCATAACGATCAGTGCTCCGCACATCTTCCGCAACCCATTCGTAATGAGCCAGCTTGGAGGCAGCATTGCGTTTTGGCGTGATGATGAGGCAACCCATATCGGTATTTCGAGCCTGGATTTCGAAGGCGAGGGTTACGGCGGCAATGCCCAAGGTGACATTGCATTGCCGAGTGCGGGAGGACGTCCGTTTCTGGACGTCTATCTTGCGCTGACACATGCGGACATTAGCGCTGCAAAGCTGTTTTGGCCGATAGAGGGATTATCTCCCCGCGCCATTGGATGGCTGGATCAGGCGCTCGTTTCCGGCACAGTCGATGATGCGGCAGTGCTGGTGCACGGGAGTTTGGCGAATTGGCCGTTCCATCACAATGAAGGACGTTTCGAGGCGCATGCTGATATCAGCGACCTCACGCTGGATTACGGCAAGAGCTGGCCAGCGGCGCAACACGTGGACGCTACCGCCAACTTCATCGACATGGGCATGCTGGTGGAAGCCAGCAAGGGTGATTCGCTAGGCGTAAAAGTAAGCCGGGCCGTGGCAGTGATTCCCGAGCTGGGTCACGCGACGCTGGATCTCAATGTGACAGGCGAAGGCAATGCATCCGATCTGCTGAATTTCGTCAGCCATAGCCCGATCGCCAACAAGCATGCGGATGTACTTTCCAAGCTCAACCTGGGAGGCACCGGCAACTTCGATTTCCATCTGTCGCTGCCGACAAAGGATATGCATGCCTTCCTGCTAAACGGCACGGCGAACCTGAAGGATGTCGACCTTAGTGCGCCAGCATGGAATCTTCAGCTCGATCAGATGAATGGTCCAGCAAGCTTCGACGCCCATGGATTCCATGCTGGCCCGCTTGCCGGCGGATTCCGGGGTGAACCGTCACAAATGGATCTCGCCATTGGCAGAGCGACGAACGACCCGGGTGTCGTGATGTCCGCCAGTCTCGATGGCAGCTATGCCGTTTCGGAATTGCTGCAGGGATATCCGCAACTGAAATGGCTGGGTGATATCGCGAACGGACGTGGCCCGTTCACCATCGGCTATCAAATTGCACATGCGGCGGATCAGGGTTCGGACGTCCAAACACTGAGTATCGATTCGCCCTTATCGGGTGTGGCGTTGAAATTCCCCGTGCCACTGGACAAGCCGGCAGAAAGTACGCTGCCCTTGCACGTGTCGATCGGCATGCCCGTTGCAGGCGCGGATATGCAAGTAAGTCTTGGAGACGTCATGCGGGGACGGTTGCGTTTGCCTGCCGGTGATCAGTTGCCGCTTGCCGCGACGTTCGCCTTCGGTGACCAGATGCCTGACAACCTTCCAGCGAAAGGCATGCGCATTCGTGGCCATGCATCCGAGCTGGATGTGACGGGATGGGTCAAGCAATCCATCGGCGGTGCAGCGAGCGGCAACGGCATGAGCCTGGAGACCATCGACGTCACGACCGATCATGCCGAGATGTTTGGTCGGGACTTCACACAGATGCAGATCCAGGCCAAGCCGACAACGGACACGCTTGAGCTCGACGTGGACAGCAAGCTGGCAGCGGGTCATTTCAGCGTACCGACAGTGGAGCTAAGCAAGCGCGGCATCACTGCGCGCATGCAGCGTCTTTACTGGCCCAAGCAACCTACGGCGCCGGCACCGAAACCCGGTGAGGCGCCTGTGCCGGTGCCCGTGACGGACCCGGCCAATACGGGCATCGATCCGGCCGGGATGCCGCCTTTGCATATCTGGGTGCACGATTTGCGCTTGGATGATGCCAAGCTGGGTGAAGCGCGGCTGGAGACCTGGCCGACGCCTAATGGCATGCACATCGATCAGCTTTCTACGCAATCGCGAAGCGTGCAGATCAGCGGCAGCGGTGATTGGAACGGCACGCCGACCCAAAGCAGTACCCATCTACGTGTGGATTTTGATGCACACAATATCGGGCAGATGCTTAATGCGTTCGGCTATGACGGTATCTTCGATGGCGGCAAGACGCATGCGCAGCTCAATGCGACGTGGCCGGGAGGACCGTGGGCATTCGAACTCGGCAATATGGATGGCACACTGAGCGTGGCGGTCAGCAATGGCAGCATTCCCAAAGCCTCGCCAGGCGTGGGCGGACGCCTTTTCGGGCTTGCTTCGGTGGCTGAATTTCCCCGCCGACTGTCTTTCGATTTCAACGACGTATTCGGCAAGGGTTTTGGCTTCGACTCCATCACCGGTGACTTCAAGCTCAGCAACGGCAGCGCCTATACGAATAATCTGAAAGTGCATGGGCCGGCTGCGGAAATCACCGTTACCGGTCGCACGGGGTTACGCCGCCGGGACTATGACCAGCAGGTCGTCATCATTCCGCATATCGGCAACAGCCTGCCGGTGGTTGGCGCGGTGGTGGCCGGACCGATCGGTGTTGCAGCGGGGTTGGCTGTGCAGACCGTGTTGGGGAAGGGGCTCAATCATGTTGCCATTCAGCGCTACCACGTCACCGGCAGCTGGGACAAACCGGTCTTCACGTCGACAGGATCAAGCCCGCAAGAGAAGACGGTACCTGCCAACCCTCCCAAGGCAGCTGCTGGAGCGAGCACGACTACCGCGCCAGCGGCCTCTTCCACGACCGGCCAGCCGGCCCATCCTTAGCGATGGGATGCGCGCTCTTTAAGCGCCCGGTTTAGCCCATACTTCCTTCACTAACGCATTCTCACGGTAGCTATCGCATGAAGTCCCTTATCGCCCAAGCTGAAAGTCGCCTGCTCGCTCCTGGCGGTCTGGCCACTGGTGACCTTGAGCGGGTTTTTACGCAGCTTATGGGTCCTTCCATCGATGCTGCCGATCTCTACTTCCAGCATTCTCGCAGTGAATCCTGGGTACTGGAGGAAGGCATCGTCAAGGATGGCAGCCATGCCATCGAACAGGGTGTGGGCGTGCGCGCCATGAGCGGCGAGAAGACAGGCTTCGCTTATTCCGATGAGATCGTGCTCCCGCAGTTGCTGGAAGCTTCCAAGGCTGCTCGCGCCATCGCACAAGGCGGCAACGGGGCCGGTCGGCCGTTGGCCGTCAATGGCATCAAGCCGCTCTATCCCGCCATCGATCCGGTAGACAGTTTGCCCAACCCCGAGAAGATCACTGTATTACGTGAAGTAGATGCCTATGCGCGTTCGCGCGACTCGCGAGTGAAGCAGGTCATTGTGAGCTTGAACGCCACGCTCGATACCGTACTCATTGCCGGCTCGGACGGCACGCTGGCCGCGGACGTCCGCCCGTTGGTGCGCTTGAGCGTACAAGTGATCGTTGAACAGAATGGCCGGCGCGAGCAGGGCTATGCAGGCGGCGGTGGTCGTTACGGTTACCGCGAGCTGCTGGAAAACGGGCGCGCCAAGGCATTTGCGGACGAGGCTGTACGCCAGGCCCTGGTCAACCTTGATGCCGTGGATGCTCCCGCTGGCGCCATGACGGTGGTGTTGGGGCCGGGTTGGCCCGGCGTGCTGTTGCATGAGGCCATCGGTCACGGCTTGGAGGGCGACTTCAATCGCAAAGGCAGCTCGGCGTTTGCCGGACGTATCGGTGAGCGGGTGGCGGCACCAGGCGTGACTGTTGTGGATGACGGTACCTTGCCCGGTCGTCGCGGTTCGCTAAGCGTCGATGACGAAGGGACGCCGACCTCATGTACTACGCTGATCGAGGACGGCATCCTCAAGGGCTACATGCAGGACAAACTCAACGCGCGCCTGATGGATATGGCACCCACCGGCAATGGCCGGCGGGAATCATTCGCACAATTGCCGATGCCGCGTATGACGAATACCTACATGCTGGCGGGGGAGCGCGACCCGCAGGAAATCATTCGTTCGGTGAAAAAAGGTTTGTACGCTGTGAATTTCGGCGGCGGCCAGGTGGACATCACCAACGGCAAGTTCGTGTTCTCGGCCAGTGAGGCGTACTTGATCGAGGATGGCAAAGTGACCGCGCCGGTGAAAGGCGCCACGTTGATCGGCAGCGGTCCAGATGTGCTTACGCGCGTGTCGATGATCGGCAATGATCTGGCGCTCGACGAAGGCATCGGTGTGTGCGGAAAGGATGGGCAGAGCGTCCCGGTAGGTGTGGGCCAACCGACACTGCGTGTGGAAAGCATGACGGTGGGTGGTACCGCATCCTGATCTGCCACGTAATGATCGGCTGAGTAGTGTGGATGGGACGTCCTTTCGAGCCGGGCTGGCAGCATGCCATGGTGGTCGGGGGCACTGGCATGTTGGCCGGTGCCTCGCGCTTCATCACAGCGCATGCTCGCGTTGCTTCGTGGTTGGCACGGTCTCCTGAATCTCTCGCGGCAGCGACCGAGGGCATTCCCCGCAGCGAGCGATGCGCTCGTCTCGTGGTGGATTATCGGGAGGTGACTGCGTTCGCACGATGCATCGCGGCGCGGGTCGCCGAGGTGGGCAGTCCTGATTTTGTGCTGGCCTGGTTTCACAGTGAAGAGCCAGCCTTGAGGCTGGCAAAGCAATTGGCCGCGTATGGCACGCCTCTACGCTTCTTCCATGTGCTGGGCAGCGACGATGCCCGGCCGGATTCCAACATGCGTGCGCGGCGTGCCCGCTTTGAGGTGCCGGGGCTGGCTTATCGATCCATTGCGCTAGGTTTCATGCACGACCCATCCGGTTCGCGTTGGCTGACGCACGAAGAAATCTCACACGGTGTGATAGAGGCCGTGCATTCGGACGCCTTGGCAAGCACGGTGGGGATGCTTGATCCGTGGTCTCTGCGCCCGTGACGTCGCGTGGCCAGGGCCTGTTTACACTCCTGGCAACGCGAACGGCTGCGTCTATTTGCGCTGCCATACCGCGTCATCGCTCAGTCGTGTACTGACGTACACGCCTTCGCTCTTCCCTGTCGGGCGCGCAAACAGCAACCACGCCAGTAGTGTAAACAGACCCTAGTTTTCCTGATCGCCAGTCGAAGCAGCTTCCTTGAGCAGTTGGAAGATTTCTCGATAAGCACGCGGTGGCTTGTTCGTATCGCGCTCAACCCGCGCCTGGCGGATCAATGAACGGACATGCTGGCGATCGATAGCAGGATGCTGATTGATAAACTCCTGCAGTGCTTCATCGCTTTCCAGCAAGCGTTCGCGCAGCGCTTCCAAACGATGCATCGTTGCGGTTTCTTTTCGCTGCTGGTCACGGTTTTCTCCCAGCATGGCGCGCGCAGCATCGAATGTTTCGTCATCATGCCGCCGCATGACTTTGGCGAGAAAGCCAAGCTGGCGTTTGCGTGCGATGTGCGAGTTGATCCGGCGCAGTGCGTCGATTTCGCGCATTACGTCTTCAGGCAGCTCGGCACGCGCCAACTTGCTCGGCGGCAGTTCCGACAGTTGAGTGGCCAATGCCAACACGGCCAGCGCTTCTCGCCGTTGCTGGCTGCGTGTAGGGCCGTAGTCGTGGTCGGGATCGTCGGTGTAAGTACGGTTCACGGCGGTTTTCGTTCAACGCTCTGGAAGGGAGGGGAATGTCGATTCATTCTGCGCCGGCGCTTCTGGTCGGTTCGGCATCGACCAGCGCGAAACGCGGAATCGGCTCGCCGTCCAATTCCACGGTTTCGGCAAACATGGTGGCCGGGCGGACCCACAAACCGTGGTCGCCATAAAGCGCTTGATAGACAACCAGCTCTTCCATGGTTTCGCTGTGACGGGCAGTGCCGATCACGCGATAACTCTGGCCCTTGTAGTGACGGTAGATACCTATGGCTATGGACATGAGCCGCTCCTGTGGCAACCTTTCAAGTATTGGCAACGGGTCTGGGCGGCCCCATGTAGCAAAACCTGACCCATGGCTCAGAACTCGGGTCAGGCTCTTATTGTATCCATTAGCTCAGCAGGAAACTCACGTGAATGATGTTGCCATCAGCCAGGACAGCAGCCAAAAAGAGCTCGATCGATTGGCCGGGTTGGCCGAGGACGTGATCCGTCGTGCTCGTGCTGCCGGCGCCAGCCAGGCTGAGGTTTCGGCGAGTGTCGATACCGGCCTCAACGTGAACGTGCGACTTGGCGAAGTGGAAACGGTAGAGCACACGCGTGATCGCGGTTTCGGTTTGACCGTGTATTTCGGGCAGCGCAAAGGCTCGGCGAGCACCGCCGACCTTCATGCGGATTCCATCCAGGCCACGTTGGATCAGGCTTGCGCCATCGCACGCTATACCGAAGAGGATCCCGCTGCCGGACTTGCCGACGGGTCGCGCATGGCCACGCAATTTCCCGATTTTGATCTGTGGCATCCCTGGGCGATCGATACCGTCGACGCCATCGAGCTGGGCCAGCAAATCGAGTCTGCCGGGCGCGCGCATACGGGCGTCACGAATTCCGACGGTGCAAGTGTGCAGATGGGTGAAAGCCTGTCTGTCTACGCCAACTCGCATGGCTTCATCGGGCGGGAGCGCGGTACGCGGCACTCGCTGTCGTTGTCGCTGATTGCCGGTGACGAGGCGGGCATGCAACGAGATTACTGGTACGACAGTGTACGCAGCGCCGATGATTTTATGAGCGCGCGCGAATTGGGCGATAAAGCAGCCGAGCGCACGCTTGCGCGATTGGGCGCGCGACGATTGTCGACACGGCAAAGCGCAGTGCTTTTTTCGCCTGAGGTGGCGAGAGGATTGATCGGCCACTTGATTGGCGCAGTCAGTGGCGGGGCACTCTATCGCCACGCCAGCTTTCTGCTCGATCATGCCGGCAAACAAATCATGCCGGCGTGGCTCAACATCGTGGAACGCCCGCATCTGCTGCGTGGACAGGGTTCCGGAGCCTTCGATGCAGAAGGTGTTGCGACGCAAGACAGCGCCCTGATCGAAAACGGCGTGCTGGCTCGCTACGTGTTGGGCAGCTATTCGGCGCGAAAACTGGGACTGGAATCCACCGGCAACGCTGGGGGGATTCACAATCTGGTGGTTGAGCCGGGACACGCCGATGGTGGTGCGGCGGACGACTTTCGCGGCATGCTTGGCCGTCTCGGTACAGGCTTGCTGGTGACCGAAGTCATGGGGCAGGGCGTCAACACGATTACCGGCGACTATTCACGCGGCGCGGCGGGCTTCTGGGTGGAGAATGGCGAGATCGCCTATCCCGTGGAAGAAATCACGATTGCTGCCAATCTGCGCGACATGTTCATGGGCATTGTGGCGGTTGGTGGTGATGTGGATAAGCGCTCGCATGTGCTCACCGGCTCGATTCTGCTGGATCGTATGACGGTGGCAGGCGAATAGCTCACTTCGTCTGGCTCGGGATGGGCGCAGCAAGTTCCTGCGCAGCCTGCTAGGATGATGCCGCACCGGCATCGGCCGATGTCTGCACGACTTGCCAGGAGATGCGTATGAGCGTTCCGCCCGAGTCTGTGGTACCGCCTCCGCCGAGTGAGCCGTTCGGTGGCGATATTCCCGCCGAGGAACGTACCTGGGCCATGTTGGCCCATTTGTCGGCCTTGCTGGGTGGTTTGCTTACAGCGTCGTTCGGTCGCGGATGGGCCTGCTTCGTCGGGCCACTCGTGATCTGGCTGGTCAAGAAGGACACTATGCCCTTCGTCAATGATCAGGCCAAGGAGGCGCTCAATTTCAACATCACCGTAGCGATTGCTTCACTGGTGCTGCTGGTTTTGTCGATCGTCACCTTCGGCATCGGCTTAATCGTGGCGATTCCGCTGTGGGTGATCATCGGCGTGGCGTGGCTAGTGCTCACCATCGTTGCCGCCATTAAAGCGAACGAAGGCGTGCGCTACCGTTACCCATTTACGTTGCGGTTTATCAAATAAGCCGGTGTGCTCCCCCTCAAAAAGAAGGGGAAACTCAGGGTTCGAACGGCTCGGTATTTTCCGGTGCATCCGGATCGAGCAACAGGCGCACGCGCAGTTCGGCCTGGTCGAGCGCCTGCTGGCAGTGCCGATAGAGTCCGATGCCACGTTCAAAGGCGCTGAGTGATTCATCCAGGCTCATTTCACCGCCTTCCATCCGTGCCACAAGCTGTTCGAGTTCGTCGAGGGAACGCTCGAAATCAGCGACAGGGGTGGTTTCAGCGGGAGCAGAAGTGGACTTGGCCATGGCCGGAACGCTAACGCAGCGCACGAACGGAATCAATCACTGCCCTCGTACAACCTCGCGAAACATTTGTGCCGTGCACGCTTCCGAGGGTCCAGTGCCTATTCTAACGACCGGGACGCCAGCGTGGGCGTACGCCAGCCTCGCGAAAAATCGCCTCGGCGCGCGCACTCAACCAGCGGTCCGCAACGGCAATCAACCTGTCACCTTCGTAGAGGAGTGGGCATGCGTCGCGCTGCCATGGGGGAATCGCTCCGCTCTGAAAGAGTGCGCGTAATTCGCGGGTATAACGATCACCAGCCGGCTTGATACGTTCGCCGCCGCGGCGCCAGCGTATGTGCAGCGCGAAAGGAAGCTTTGCGCAAGGTTCCAAGCTCAACAAACCACCATCAGGCAAGGTCATCGATTCGCCATGCCAGAGCATGTCACTGGGTGCCCCGCTTTGTTTGACAGGTGCCATCGCCCACAGACGATATCTCCACACGTGGACTTCGGCTCCGGACCATTGAATGCATGGTTGTTGTCCATCCTGGGCTACACACTGCCGTTCGATCTGCCGACGCTGTGCGGTGGTCGGTGCAGGTAAGCCCTGAGCATGCAGCCAATAAGCCAGCAGCGGATCACGCAAGGCGGATGGCAGGGCAAGCCAAGCCCGAGCGTCCAGACTGTTCGTCGTGTCATCGCGCAAGGTTTCCAAGGCACTGAGCCAATCTTGTTGCAAGGTATCGGCAGCAGCCCTGCAGAGCATGGCGCTATGCGTGATCGAATGAGCCGCTTGCGGCCAGTTTGCTTTGAGCAGCGGAATTACTTCATGACGCAGATGATTGCGCGCGAGTCGCCGGTCATCGTTGGACGGATCCTGCACGCAGGGCAGACTGTGTGCTTCAACGTATGCGCGTAGCGAGTTCCGTGATAAAGCGAGCAAGGGTCGCCACGCGATACCGCGCCCAAGCGGGCGTTCAGGACGCATGCCGCCAAGTCCCTCCGGTCCGGCGCCACGCAACAGTTTGAGCAGGACTGTTTCGACTTGATCGTCCTGGTGATGGCCGAAAACCAGTCGTTCGTCGGCATGCAGATGTTGGATGAAAACGGCGTAGCGCGCATGCCGGGCAGCAGCTTCCAGGCCGATGCCGACTGAGTGATCTACGTTGGCGACATGCACGTCGCACACCAGTCCCAAGGCCGCGCAGAAAGCTTTGCAATGCGCTGCCCAGCGCACACTTTCTGCGTGTAAACCGTGATCCACATGCAAGGCGCGCAAACCGCGCGCGCGCGCTTCGGGTAAGTGCGCCAGGGCATGCAACAAGGCAGTGGAGTCCGGGCCGCCGCTGTAAGCGACGCAAAGCGATCCGTCCGGATGAGCGTGCAGTGCCTGTTGCAAGGTATGAACTAAAGCCTCGCCGCTGTTCACACACCACCGCTTTTCTTTTTGTTGCGCACATAGATGGCTTTGGGCCGGCCTTCGCCAGGGCTACGTCGATCGAGTTCGAACAGATCGATCGCGGCAATCAGGTCACTCAGCTTTCCATAACCGTAACTGCGCGGATCGAAATTGGGACGTTGTTTGGTGGTGATCGAGCCGACCCCGCCCAGTCCTGCCCATCCTTCGTCGTCAGACGCGGCATCAATAGCGTTACGCAGCAAGTTGATCAGCCCACTGTCTCTTTTTAATTGTGCTGGTGCGCGCGGTTTGAGCGGTTGTTCTTCGTCCGGCTTCGATGCAAGGATTTCGGTGTAGATGAATTTGTCGCAGGCCGCGACGAAAGGCTCAGGTGTCTTGCGTTCGCCGAAGCCATAAACGGTAAGGCCCGACTCGCGAATACGCGCGGCCAGGCGCGTGAAGTCGCTATCGCTGGAGACAATGCAGAAACCATCGAATCGGCCGGAATAAAGCAGGTCCATGGCATCGATGATCATGGCCGAATCGGTGGCGTTCTTGCCGCTGGTGTAACTGAATTGCTGGATCGGTTGGATCGATTGCGTGAGCAATTGTTCCTTCCAGCTTTTCAGGTGATTGCCGGTCCAGTCGCCATAGGCGCGCTTCACATGCGCGGTGCCGTATTTCGCCACCTCGGCCAGCAATCCGTCGGCGATAGCCGGCTGCGCATTGTCGGCATCGATCAGCACGGCGAGTTTGGTGGCTTGATCGTTGGCCATGGATGCTTTTCCCTAGGGACCCGGCAGGATGGTAGCGCGCGAGCGGCCCGTGCGAGACGGGCGCTGCTGAAATGCGCCTGGGCCAGTTCAATCACTCGATCCCGGTCAACCCACTGGCCATCATCTCCGCGGATACGGGAGCTTGGCTTACAAGCCAGCTATTCCTGATAGGCGCCGTAGCCACGCAGGCGACGATAGCGCTGCTCCAGCAATTCAGGCGCCGGGATGGCTTCCAGCTTGTCCAGTTCGTTCAGCAGTACGGCTTTCAGACGTATCGCCATCGAATGCGGATTGCGATGGGCACCGCCGAGCGGCTCGCGGACTACTTTGTCGACTAGGCCCAGTTCCAGCAGGCGCGGGGCGATCAAGCCCAGAGCTTCGGCTGCGTCTTTGGCTTTTTCTGCACTTTTCCAAAGAATGGAAGCGCAGCCCTCAGGCGAAATCACGGAATAGGTGGAGTACTGAAGCATGATGGTGCGGTCGCCAACACCGATCGCGAGCGCGCCACCGGAGCCGCCTTCCCCTATCACGGTACAGATGATCGGCACTTTCAGTTCAGCCATTTCGAGCAGATTGCGCGCGATAGCCTCGCTTTGACCACGTTCCTCGGCGCCAACGCCTGGGTATGCGCCAGGCGTATCGATCAAAGTCAGTAATGGCAGCTTGAAGCGTTCGGCTAGCTTCATCAGGCGTAGCGCTTTGCGATATCCCTCGGGCCTTGGCATGCCAAAGTTACGGCGTACCTTACCTTTGGTGTCGCGCGCTTTCTGATGGCCGATGATGACGACGGACCGTCCGTTTATACGCCCCAAGCCACCCACAATGGCAGCATCGTCGGCAAACGCACGATCACCCGCCAGCTCGTGGAACTCCTCGCACATCACTCCGATGTAGTCGAGTGTGTAGGGCCGAGCCGGATGGCGTGAAAGCTGGGTGATCTGCCAAGGTGTAAGCGCACGGAAAATATCCGCGGTCTTGAGCTTGAGCTTTTCACGAAGACGGCCGACTTCATCGTCGATATTGAATGCCTGGCCGCTGCTGGCGTGCTGGAGCTCCTCGATCTTGGCCTCCAGCTCGGCAATCGGTTGTTCAAAATCGAGGAAATTGGGATTCATTCGGTCACTTACGTGGCACAGAAGCGGGGCAGTATACCCGGGGAGGGTGACAGGGCGAGAACGGTGGCGTATGGCACGCCATGGCCTTCCCGCGGCGGTGGCAAGGGACTATTCCGCAGATTTGACGATCCTCACCCCGGCTCCCAATACGCCCGGCATACCGCGCACGGTACGGAGCAACTCAGGGATGGCGTGTACTTTCCATTCTTGCCCAAATTCAATGTCGGCCTGGGCGATCGCATTGTGATAGCCACTGAGCAGCACACTGGCGCCGCCGCCGCGATGTCCGGCAAGGGCCTGTCGGAATTGGGCGACAAAATCGGGTCCGATGCCGTTGATCCTCACCCGCAAAAGTCGCGCAAAGCGGCGGCATGCATCGGCCAGCGTGTAGGCCGAGCGAGCGCGCAGCTGGAAACCGCCGCCGGAGAAGTCATCGATGCGCAGCCCACCCTCCACCACGAGCAGTTCGTCACGGGTGAGCAGTGGGGCGACTTGCTGGTACACCTCGCCAAAGAAACTGACCTCGATGCTGCCGGTGCCATCCTCCAGCCGTACGAAGGCATCGCTATCACCTCTCTTGCGCACAGCTACGACCATGCCGGCGACGGTCCAGGGCGTATCGGGTCCACGCCGGAAGCGGTTCCCATCGTCCCCCTCGCTTTTGCGGGGCCTGGGTGGCTGGTAGCGGTCCGCGATTTCACCGAGCGGGCAGGTCGCGAGCTGGGCCAGTTCTTCGCGCCAAGGGTCGGTAGGGTGGCCGGAGAGATAATGCCCAAGCGTGTCACGCTCACCCTGCAGCTTTTGCTCCAGCGGCCATTCGGGGGCAGTTGGCAGCTCCACCTGAACGATCGGGGCGATCGCCCCCATCATGGCGCCGAACATGTCGTTCTGGCCCGATTGACGGTCGCGCAGGTGCTGTTCGGCGGCCTTGATCGCATCCGGCAGCTGCAGCATCAGACTGGCGCGGGTCGGCGCCAGCGCGTCGAGGGCGCCGGACAGGATCAAGGCTTCCAGCACTCGTCGGTTGAGCTTGGTGGGGTCCACGCGACGGCAGAAGTCGGCGAGGTCCTTGTAGGCGCCGCCTTTGCGTCGTTCATCGGCAATCGCTTCGCAGGCGCCTTGGCCGACGCCCTTGATGGCCCCCAATCCATAACGGATGACCTTGGGCTCCACGGCGACGAACATGAACTCCGAAGCGTTCACATCGGGGGGCAGAATTGTGAGCTCGATGGCGCGCGATTCGTCGAGGAAGGTCACCACCTTGTCGGTGTTGTCCATGTCCGACGAAATCGTCGCGGCCATGAATTCGGCAGGGTAGTGCGCCTTCAGCCAGGCGGTTTGATATGAGACCAATGCGTAGGCGGCGGCGTGCGACTTGTTGAAGCCATAGCCGGCGAACTTTTCCATCAAGTCGAAGATGGCATCGGCTTTTTCGCCGCTCAGTCCATCTTTGGCGGCGCCTTCGCGGAACTTGGCGCGTTCCTTGGCCATTTCCTCGACTTTCTTCTTGCCCATCGCGCGACGCAGCAGGTCGGCGCCGCCGAGCGAGTAGCCGCCGACGATCTGCGCCATCTGCATCACCTGCTCCTGGTAGACCATGATGCCGTAGGTCTCTTTGAGGATAGGTTCGACGCGCGGGTCGGGATATTCCACTTCCTCGCGGCCGTGTTTGCGCGCCACGAAACTGGGAATCAGGTCCATCGGACCCGGACGATACAGCGCGACCAGCGCGATGATGTCTTCGAAGCGGTCGGGCCTGGCGTCCTTGAGCATGCGCTGCATGCCGGAGGATTCAAGCTGGAACACCGCGACGGTCTGGGCTTTTTTCAGCAGGTCGTAGGTGGCGACGTCGTCGAGCGGCAATGCGGAGATATCAAGCGGTGATTCCCCGTTTTTTTCGCGGCGCGCGTTGATGGTCTTGACGGCCCAGTCGATGATGGTGAGCGTGCGCAGGCCGAGGAAGTCAAACTTCACCAGGCCGACAGCTTCCACATCGTCCTTGTCGTATTGCGTCACCACCCCGGCGCCGCCCGGCTCGCAGTACAGCGGCGCGAATTCGGTCAGCGGCTTGGGACCGATCACCACACCGCCGGCATGTTTGCCGGCGTTGCGAGTAAGGCTTTCCAGTTTCAGCGCCAGATCGACCAGCGACCTGGCTTCTTCATCTTGTTCGTAGAGGTCGCAGAATTCCTTGACGACGCGATCCGGTTCTTTCTGCGCTTTCTCCGAGCGACCCAAGGCGTCGGACAGCGTGAGATCGAGCGGGCGTGCAGGAATCAGCTTGGCGATTTTGTCGACCGCGTTGTAGCCCATGCCCAGCACGCGGCCCGAATCGCGCAGTACCGCCTTGGCGGCCATCGAGCCATACGTGATGATCTGGCTGACGTGGTCGCGGCCGTACTTTCGCGCCACGTAATCGATCACTTCGTCACGGCGATCCATGCAGAAGTCGATGTCGAAGTCCGGCATCGAAATACGTTCGGGATTGAGAAATCGCTCAAACAGCAGATTGAATTGCAGCGGATCGAGATCCGTGATCTTCAACACCCATGCAACGAGCGAGCCGGCACCGGAACCGCGCCCTGGACCAACGGGGATGCCGTTTTGTTTACCCCAATTGATGAAGTCCGCCACGATCAAGAAGTAGCCGGGAAAGCCCATCTTGATGATGACGTCCAGCTCCCGCTCCAGGCGGGCTTCGTAGTCCGCCAGGGTATAGCCGGCGGCAAGGGGGCTCGCAGCCAGGCGTTCTTTCAAACCCTCGCGGGCGATTTCACGTATATAGCTGGCCAAGTCGTGGCCTTGCGGCACCGGGAAGTCGGGCAGGTAGTAGGTGCCGAACGACAATTCCAGATTGCAGCGCTTGGCCAGCTCGACGGTGTTTTCCAATGCTTCGGGAACATCTGCGAACAGCGCAGCCATCTCCTCGGACGTTTTAAGGTACTGCTGGTCGCTGTAGTCGCGCGGACGCTTGGGATCGGCCAGCACGCGCCCTTGATGAATGCAGACGCGTGCTTCATGCGCCTCGAAATCATCCTGTTTGAGGAATCGCACGTCGTTGCTGGCAATGACTGGCAGATCCAGTTCGGCCGCAAGGGTCAACGCGACGTTATTCCAGGCTTCTTCGCCTTCTCGGCCGCAGCGGGTCAGTTCAAGATAAACGCGATCTGGAAACAGGCGGCATAGCGGCTGCATGCGTATCGATGCGGGGCCGGTACCTTGGTTCACGGCTACGCGCCCGCCTTCGCTCTCCCGCCCCAGCAAGGCGATCAGGCCAGACGTCGTGTCAGGTGTAAGCCAGGCGGCATCGACCAGGGCGCGGCCCCCCTGCTGACCTTCACGCCAGGCGCGTGACACCAGCCTGGAAAGATTGAGATAGCCCTCGCGGTTCTGGCATAGCAGGGTGAGCCGCCATGGACGGGGATCGTCTGGCGAGCTGATCCAGAGGTCACAGCCGCCGATGGGCTTGATACCCGCCGCGCTGCATGCTTTGTAGAACTTCACCAGCGCGAACATGTTGCATTCGTCGGTGAGCGCCACCGCCGGCGAACCGGCGTGCACGGACGCCGCCACCAGCGCCTTGATGCGGATGGTCGAGTCGACCAGCGAATATTCGCTGTGCAGATGCAGATGAACGAAACGGACGGACATGGCTCGCACGCGAAGCAATGGCTCAGCCTAACGGGGGCTCTTCGGTGGAGCAAGAATTGACAAGCCCACACCGCCCCGGAAATGGTTCCGGTAGTGCGGTCAATAGCCCACAACTGCTGCCATTTCGAGCTGATGCACGGCAGGATAACAATCTGCGGCAGGGATTGCCTGGCAGCCGCTAACGACCTCTGAATAAGCCTCTTTGTCGAAGACGGCCGTCCTTTCCTTCCTACCTAATGCGCTTCAGTGCACGCGGAACCGTTCCTGCTCCAAAGCCGGCTCGATGTAGTGCGAAAGGCTTTCCACTTGCAACGGTTGCAGGTCGTAATCGAGATGCTGCAATTTGACTTCGTCAGCATCGGGCGGCGGTACGGCAGGCTCAGCGATGTGTTTCTTGAACAGCAGCTTCAGTGCTGAGCGGCGACGGAAAGTAAACATCATGACACCCTCCTCGAAGTCCGGTGTCTGATAGTTTTCGAAAGCACCGGACGGCTAACAGCAGCGTCCTTGCACAACGATGGTCACGCTCGGCATGGCATGTATGCGCAGCCATCTCCCGGCTCCATTCCTATACCTGCTTGGATGCAAGCGCAATAGGTAAGGTTGCATAGTTGGTCGGACATTATGCGCGTCGTAAAACGTGCCACGGGGATTCAGAAAAGCTGACCTTGATCCAACAAAAGTTTCACCGGTGCAAAACTTCGACGATGTTCCTCGCAAGGCCCCAGGCGTTTCAGTGCGGCCAAATGGGCTGGCGTTGAATAACCCTTGTGTTCGGCAAAACCGTAACCCGGATATCGGGCATCCATGGCGACCATGAGACGGTCTCGATGGACTTTGGCCAGGATGGACGCCGCACTGATGGCGGGCTCCAGGGCATCACCACCGATGATGGCGCGAGCGGCACAGGGCAGATCTTTGGGGAGATGGTTGCCGTCGATCAATGCTTCGGTGGCGATTGGGTTCAACTCCATGACGGCTCGCGTCATCCCGACCATGGTGGCCTGGAAGATATTGATGCGATCGATTTCTTCGCGCTCGACCACCACGACGCTATACGCCAGCGCGTATTCCACGATCAGTGGATAAAGCGCTTCACGTTTGGTTTCGCTAAGTTTTTTGGAATCGTTAAGGCCGTCAATCGCGCGTTCGGGGTTGAGTGCGACGGCGGCAACCACCACTGGGCCAGCAAGCGGGCCACGTCCTGCTTCATCGACTCCGGCGATGACTATCCGCGCTGGACGCGTTCTGGCGTTGCCGTCCGCAATACTGGCGGACGAAGAACACGTGGCTCCGGTAGGTTTCATGTGCTGCGCATCCGGGAATCTCAGCGCCTTATCGTAACGGGAGTCTCGATCAATTCAATGATCGCCGCTGCCGCGCGGTCGCCGGCGTGTCCGGGCATGTGACCGCGCAGGATCTCATGCAATTGCTCGAATGCCGCAACGATGGTGCCGCGCCGTTCGCTGTCCTGAAACAGGTCGAGGGTAGCGGCGGCCAACTTGGATGCTATGCAGTTATCTTGCATCAGCTCGGGCACCAACAATGCGTCTTTATCCGTCCCGCATGCACGCGCAAGAATGTTCGGCAGCGCATACACATCGGTCTTCAGCATTCTGAGCATGCGGGCGATGCGGTAGCTGAGCGGCGAAACGCGGTAACCCACCACCATCGGACGCTTGGCCAGCATGGCCTCCAGTGTTGCGGTGCCAGAAGCAAGCAACACCACGTCGGCAGCGAGCATGGCCTCGTGTGCGTGTCCATCGAGCAAGATCGGTGCGGAATCCTCTCTGGCGCCTCGTGCAAGCAATCCCTTGAGCGTGGCGAGAGCACGTGAGTTGGCCGCGGGGACCACAATCCGCAATCCGGGGATGGCGGCGGCTACGCGTTGCGCGGCTTCCAGAAAGATCGCGCCCATGCGTTCCAGTTCAGAGTGGCGGCTGCCAGGCAAGACGGCGAGCACCGGTACGTCCAATGGCAGCTGCAAGGTGCGACGGGCCGGCAAGCGATCCGAAACGAGAGGGAAGCGATCGGCCAGCGGATGTCCCACGAAGCGAGCATCGATACCGTGACGCGCATAGATGGGAGGTTCCATCGGGAACAGGCATAGCACGCGATTAACGCTTCGGCCGATCTTTTCGGCACGGTTTTCGCGCCATGCCCAGATCGATGGACTGACGTAATGCACGGTGCTTAGTCCAGTCTGTTTCAGGCGCCGCTCAACGCCGAGATTGAAGTCGGGTGCGTCGATACCAACCACCACAGCGGGCTTTTCCACCAGCAAACGTGCGACTAGTTCTCTGCGCAGCCTCAGCAATCGTGGCAGGTGGCTCACGACTTCAGCGAAACCAAACAACGAAAGTTCGCGGATGTCGTACCACGACGTGAAGCCGTGCTGTTGCATTCGGTTGCCGCCGATGCCAACGAAGCGCGCCTGTGGGTAGTGTCTGCGCAGGGCCGCGATTAAGTCGGCTCCGAGCTGGTCGCCGGAATCTTCGCCGGCGATGATGGCGATCAGAGGACCTGGATCATTGTTGGACATGGTCGCATTTCCATCCGAAGGCCCTGTTTGATCCGATCGCATGCAATTGCACAGGATCAGCGTGCCAGCCCGCGCTCGCTGCGATCCAGGAAGTCCAACATGGCGCGCACGTCTTCGCTGTCCTTGGCTTGCGCAACCAATTGTTCGCGGGCTTCAGCCAGCGATAAACCGGAGGTATAGAGCGTGCGATAGGCGCGCTTGATGGCGGTAATGCGATCGGGCTCGAAACCGCGGCGCTTGAGCCCGGTCGTGTTCAGGCCACGTGGGCGGCCGCCCTGATCGTTGGCCATCATCAGGAAAGGGGGCACATCTGCGCCAAGCAGGCAGCCCATCGCAATAAACGCGTGTTTGCCGATCTTGCAGAATTGGTGCGCGCCTGAATAACCAGAAAAAACCGTCCAATCGCCGACTTCGACGTGACCCGCCAAGGCCGAATAGTTGGAAAAGATGGTGTGGTTACCGATCTGGCAGTCGTGGGCTACGTGCACGTACGCAAGCAGCCAGTTGTCGTTGCCGATGCGGGTCACGCCGCCGCCATCGCCTGTTCCACGATTGATGGTCACGAACTCGCGAATCAGGTTGCGGTCGCCGATGATCAGCTCGGTCCGTTCACCGCTGAATTTCATGTCTTGCGGATCACCACCGAGCGAGGCGAATTGCGCAATGCGATTTTCCCGCCCGATTTTGGTCGGGCCATCGATCACGACATGGGGGCCGATAACGGTGCCTTCACCGATTTCGACGTCGGCTCCAATGACTGTATATGCACCAATGCGTACATGAGCGCCGATGACGGCGGATGGATCGATTTGCGCAGTGGGGTGGATCATTTATCCGACCTCGCGGCGCACATCAGTTCGCAGCTCGCCACTTCTTTGCCGTCCACCAAGGTGCGAGCCTCGAACAGACCCATGCCTCGCAACAATCGTTTGAGTCTTACTTCCATGCGCAATTGATCACCGGGGACCACCGGTGCGTTGAAGCGAGCGTTGTCGACTTTCGCAAGGTAAAAAAGCGCGCTGGGCGACCCACCTTTCATGCGCGCGCTGAGCTGGGTCAGCAAGCCAGCCGATTGGGCCATTGCCTCCACGATCAGCACACCCGGCATGACAGGGTGACCAGGAAAATGCCCATTGAAGAATGGTTCATTGATGGTCACGTTCTTCAACGTTACCGCGCTTTGCTCCGGCACAATCTCAACCACGCGGTCCACCAGCAGAAACGGGTAGCGATGCGGCAGCAATTGCTGAATCTGTTCCACGGTCACCGGCAGGGTGATCGAAGCGGTGTTGTCAGTCATCGTTCTTATCCTTCTCCAGCGCCGCTAAGCGACGCGCGTATTCATCCAGGTGCTTGAAGCGCGCAGCATTGCGGCGCCACTGTCGGTTTTCCTGCAGCGGCACCCCGGAGGAATACTCGCCAGCCTCCCGAATCGAATGAGTCACCAGGCTCTTGGCCGTTATGGTAACCCGGTCGGCAACTTCCAAATGGCCAAGCACACCGGCATTGCCGCCGATCATGCAATAACGGCCGATCTTTGCGCTGCCGGCCACGGCGGCGCAGCCAGCCATGGCGGTGTGCGCCCCGATGTAGACGTTATGGGCGACCTGGATCTGATTGTCCAGGCGAACATCTTCTTCCAGCACCGTATCATCCAGTGCACCACGATCGATGGTTGTGTTGGCACCGATCTCGCAATCGTCACCGATACGTACACCACCGAGTTGCGGCAACTTCACCCAATGGTCGCGATCGAAGGCGAGGCCAAATCCATCTGAGCCGATGACTGCACCGGGATGCACCAGTACGCGTTTGCCAAGCGTCACGCGTGTAACCAGGGTGACCCTTGCCACCAGGCGCGATTGCGCGCCTACCTTGCAGTCAAGGCCGACGATGCAGTGGGGCCCGAGTATCGCTCCCTCTTCGATGACGGCGCCTTCGTCGATAACGCAACATGGGCCTATGCTTGCGGTGGCGCTTATATGTGCGCCAGGTGCGACTACGGCACTGGGATGTATGCCGGGCGCCGCGGCAGGCAGGCGTTCGAATAGCGCTGCGATGCGGGCATAGGCTACATAGGGATCGCCTGCAATGAGCGCCGAGGTCGGGCAATTGTCCAACGCTTCACTGCTGAGCACGACGACACCAGCGCGCGTGTGAGCCAGCTGAGCGGTGTATTTGCTGTTGGAGAGAAAGCTCAATTGGGTCGGCCCTGCGCCCGTGAGCGTACCGACACCATCAATGATGCGCTCACCATCTCCTTTGAATGCCAGACCGAAGCGTTCGGCGAGTTGGGCGACGCTGTATGGGATCGTACTCATCCATGGCTCCTGGGTATCTGCTGCATTGTAGGGGGTGAATCCCTGCAGAGACACTTGTGCCCCTCGGCCTGTAGCCGGTGCAAAAGAAAGCGCGGCTTGGCCGCGCTTTCCGCAGATGTCGACCGGGCAAACCGTTGCTTAGAACTGGCTGCCGAAGGTGAACTGGATGCGCTCTTCGTATTCGCTGTCGCCCGGTTGCGTGCGGAACGGGAAGCCGAGACTGATGATCAGCGGCCCGATGGGCGCCTGCCAGTGCAGGGAAACACCGGCCGACGCGTCGAGCTGCTTGGCGCTGAAGGTACTGATGCTCTGGTAAGCCTGACCGACGTCCATGAAGACCGACACGCGGGCCGTGTTGATGTCTTTCAGGAACGGTAAGGGCAAGTAGACTTCCGCGGTGCCCAGCACCTTGAACGAGCCACCGATCGGTTGCGCGTAGTAGCTGTAGGTGTTGCCAGCGCAGTAACCGTTCGCTCCCGGTGCCACATAACCGCCGCTCGTCGTACCCGGGCAAGCGCGCGGGCCGAGGGTGTTGTCCTGGAAGCCGCGCAGGTCGGTCACGCCGCCCGCATAGAAGTTCATCCAGAACGGGAATCCCACCTTGTCGCCGGCCTTGTAGCCCACACCAGTAGCCGGATCGTAGTCGGGGGTGGTGAATTTGTAGGTCTGATTACCATAGGTACTGCCGTAACCGACCTTGCCGTCCAGATACAGCACGAAGCCCTTGCCGATCGGCCAGTAGTGATTGGCTTCGCCGTTGAAGGTCCAGTACTGCACGGTCGAACCTGGCAGTGCAACATTCACGCCTGCTGTCAGCTGACCACCATGCGTCGGTGCCCAGTAGGAGTTACGCGTGTCATGCACCCAGGTGAGCGACCCCGTCCACGTATGCATGGTTTCGTGGCCCAGGGCGTTGATGTAGTCGACCAGGATCTGTGGCGTGTAACCCACATAGGTATTGATCTTGGTGCTACCCAGGCCAAGGCTGGCGCTCAGGTGGTCGAAGTCCGTGATCGGAATACCCAGCGTAGTGGAGAACGACTTGGTACTGTTGGAGTAGCTGGCGTACTCGCTACCCAGGTTGCTGTAATCCGCCTTCGAGAAGGTGGCGTTATAACCGATGCCGATACCGTTATCGGTGAGGTACGGATTGTAGTAACCGGCATTGATCGAGGTCAGGTAGTCGCTGCGCTCGGCCCCGATGGTGAAGTGATCGCCGGTGCCGAGGAAGTTGTTTTGCGAAACCGAGCTGGACAGGATGATGCCGGAATACTGCGAATAACCGACGCCGAAAGTCAGGCTACCGGCCGATTGCTCTTCCACCTTTACTGTCAGGTCGACCTCGTCGTCGCTACCTGGAACGGTCTGCTTGTCGATGGTCACTGTCTTGAAGTAGCCGAGCTGCTGCAGACGGATCTTCGAGCGGTCGATGGCCGCCTGCGAGTACCAGGATCCTTCGAGCTGGCGCATTTCACGGCGCAGCACATCGTCCTCAGTACGGGTATTGCCTTGGAAGATCACGCGGCGCACATAGACGCGCGGGCCCGGCTGGATGTACCAGGTGATGTCGGCGGTGTGCTTCTCCTTGTCGAGCTTGGGCACCGAGTTCACCTTGGCAAAGGCATAGCCGATATTGGCCAGCAGGGCCTTGATCGAGTCGGAAGTTGCCTCAATGGCGCGGCGATTGAAAAGATCGCCGTCTTTGACGAAGACAAGCCTGCGCAGGGTTTTTTCCGGAAGAATCAGTTGGCCGAGCAGGTGCGTGCCGGAGATGTGATAGATGTCGCCCTGAGTGACGTCCGCCGCGATGTACATATCGCGCTTGTCAGGTGAAATGGTGACCTGGGTCGAATCGATACCGAAGTCGGCATAGCCGCGATCCATGTAGTAGGACTGGAGCTTCTTCAAATCACCTGAGAGCTTGTCTTGCGAATACTGGTCGTTCTTCGAATACCAGGAGAGCCAGTTGGTTGTTCCGGATTCGAAGTTCTTCTCGATTTCCTTATCGGTGAACGCCGTGTTGCCTACGATGTTCACTTCCTTGATCTTCGCGACCTTGCCTTCGCGAATTTCGATGTCGATTGCAACGCGGTTGCGATCCAGCCGGACGACGTGCGGGCTGACCGATACGTTGTACTTGCCGCGGTTGTAGTACTGACGGATCAGCTCTTGCTGCACGCGGTCCAGCGCCAGGCGGTCGAAGGTTTCGCCTTCCGACAGGCCGATGTCTTTCAGGCCTTTTTTGAGATCGTCGGTCTTGATGTCATGGTTGCCGCGGATAGTCAGCTTGGCGATCGAGGGACGTTCCACCACTTTGACGACAAGGATGTTGCCATCGCGTTCCAGCTCGACATCACTGAAAAACTTGGTGTTATAGAGTGCGCGGATGGCTTGCTGCGCCTCTTCGGTCGTAAGGCGGTCGCCTTTGTTGATTGGCAGATAGTTGAATACTGTGCCAGCCGAGATACGGTTCAGACCTTCGATGCGGATATCGGAAACGACGAAAGGTTCGAGTGCCAAAACGCTCGTAGAAAGGGAGGCAAGCAGGATCAGGGCGGCGATACGCTTCATCGTCGATTCCGTTGTGTTATTCGGACGAGCTGGCCACAAGGCCGTCTCGCTGCAATGTTTTCCAAAGCCGATGTTCCGGCGTTGAGTTTTTATCCGCACTCACGTTCGGCAATGACCCGAGAAAAAAACGGGCCTTGCCTCTTGCGGACGGGTTGCCACGCGATAAGAAGGCCGCGGCCAGCATCCAACCGGAGGTTGCAAGCGGCGCGCATTCGTCTCACGAAGGCAGGATGATGCGATGGATGTCGTTGTAGAACGCCAGCCCCATCAGCGTGAACAACAAGGCGATGCCCACGTACTGGCCCGCGATCATGGTCCGCTCGCTGACCGGGCTGCCTTTGATCAGCTCGATAAGGTAATACAGCAGGTGCCCACCATCCAAGACCGGAATGGGCAGCAGGTTGATGATGGCCAGGCTGAGCGACACCAGCCCCAGGAATTCCAGGAAGCGATCGAGCCCCATCTGGGCAGCGGCGTTAGCTATTTGAGCGATGCCGATGACTCCCGAGATGTTGCGGGTGGATGCCTCGCCCATCAGCATCTTGCCGACCATGCCGAATGTGTCGGTGGCCCGTTGCCACGTCATCGTCAACGACTCGGTCAGTGCTTTCACCGGCCCATAGCGTTGGATAGCCAGTTCTGTTGCCGGCGGCGTTACGCCGATGATCCAGCGCGGGACGCTTCCGTCCACGGATTCCATGCGCGCGGTGACCGGAAAAGACAACTGTTTGCCATCGCGTGCCACCTCAACGGTGAGTTTGGGTGATTTCGAAGCGGCTGCGACAACCTGCTTGCCGAGATCATCAAAGTCTTTCACCGGCGTACCGTTGACGCTCAGGATCCTGTCCCCCGCCTGCAGGCCGGCCAAGGCAGCTGGATCACCGGGAGAGACAGTAGCGGCGATGGCTGGGGCCGGGGCGAGCTGCAGGCCCAGCTTATCCATGTACTGACCCACGTCCTCGCCTGCAGGCAAGCGATTGAGTGGCAATACCAGGGTGCGCTGGATTCCATTTGAGTCGCGTACGGTGACCGCAATCGGCGAACGGCTCAGGAGCGCATTGGCAATTACGTCGAACGACCCACTCCAGGTGGTCACCGGTTCACCGCCTACATTAAGCAAGCGATCGCCGGGCTGAATGCCCGCTTCTGCTGCCATGCTTTGGGGTGCCGCGGTGACAATGGGAGCGTAGTCCGTGCGGCCCAATACAAACATCAGCCAGAATGCAGCAAGAGTGAAAAGGATATTGAAGCCGGGGCCGGCGGCTACGATTGCAATGCGTTTCCAAATCGATTGCGCCGTGAATTCTTGATCGCGCAACGCCGGGTCCACTTCACCTTCCCGCGCGTCGAGCATTTTTACGTAGCCACCCAACGGGATGGCCGCGATCTGGTATTCGGTGCCGTCACGGCCGACGCGTTTCCAGATGGCGCGCCCGAAACCTATCGAAAAACGAAGCACTTTCACGCCGCAGCGGCGCGCGACCCAATAGTGTCCAAATTCGTGAAAGGTCACCAGCACGCCAAGCGTGACCAGCAACCAGAACACCGAGCCGAAAAAGGGATTCATCAAGTCAGGTACGTCTCTAAGGAACTCAAAGCTTATCAGTAAGCGCCGTAAAGTACCCGCCGGGCGCCCCTCCGGTCGCCCGAACGCATTGGTGCGGGGTCCAGGTATCGACCGCAGCCTCTGGCGGCAGTTCCATAGCTGAATCGGATAATTAAGACGCGGTCTTTCAAGTAATCGGTCAACTGCGCAATATTCAAAGCCCTAACAGCAGTTTGCCCAGGGCGAAGACCGGCAGGGCCGCGAACACGCTGTCGAGGCGATCCAGCAAGCCACCGTGTCCCGGAAAGAGGGCGCCCGAATCCTTTACGCTCGCATGGCGTTTGATCAGGCTTTCCAGCAGATCGCCCACAATGGAACTGGCTACGGTGACAATCGTTACGATGATCAGGCCGAGCAGCCGTAGGTCGTGCACACCGAGCAGCCAGCCGGCTACGGCCGCCACGACGGCGCTCGTGGCAAAGGCGCCAAAGACACCCGCCCAGGTTTTGCCCGGGCTAATTTGGGGAGCAAGCTTGCGCTTCCCGAAGAAGCGCCCCGCAAAATAGGCGCCAGTGTCCGCCGCCCAGACCACCAGCATTGCCAGAAAGACCCAGACATGGCCGAGCGGTTCGCTGCCATGGATGCTGAGCGCGGCGACCCATGCAGGAAAAACCACGAAGGCTCCCGCCAGGAGCTTGATGTTACGGTTTTCGGGAGTAGGGGCAGCGCCAAAGGCGAAGTGTCGAAGCCACACGCACGCCACCAGCCACCAGGCAACGCCCGCCACCAGCAATGTCAGCCATACACCCGGGGTGGTGCGCCATTGCCATAGGGCGATGAAGCCCAGGGCGCAGGCACCGAGCAGTATGCCGCGGTTGACGCGATGCTTCATGCCGGCCAAGCGGGACCATTCCCACGCGGCCGCCAGAAACGCTACCGCCAATAAGCATGCGAAGACGTTCGTCGGCGTCAGCAGGATAAGCAGGATAACTAAAGGGGCGAGAAGCAGGGCGGTGAGAACACGCTGTCGCAGCATGGGCGTTGTTCCTAGGGCCTGATCAAAATGCCTGCGCGAGCGTTGCTGCGAGGCGGTATCGGTTGAGGGATGAGCTCTGCTTGTTTGGCGTCTGAGCGGTACGGATGTCGGAGCTTTGCGGACCAAGGCCGCATGGAAGGCGTATCACTGGAACGCATCGTCTGTTCGGGAGCGATCGGCTGGCCGCATGGATGATCGTTCAGTGAGATATCGGCGTGCACGCCATCGTTCCTCTTTGCCCTGAGCGGGAGAAAGATCCGAAGCGCGGGCCACGCGAGGATCGTAGGAAGATTCAACGTACGGCCTGGGTGATTTGATCGCCAGTGCGGCCGAACCGGCGTTCGCGGCGAGCGTAGTCGTTGATGGCCAGTTGCAGTGATGCCTGGTTGAAATCAGGCCACAGCGTATCGGTGAAATACAGTTCCGCATAGGCTAGTTGCCAAAGCAGAAAATTGCTGATGCGGTGATCGCCACCGGTACGGATGAATAAATCCAGTGGAGGAAGTTCGGACAAGCTGGTCCAGCGGTCGAACGCGGCCTCGTCAATGTCATCCACCGAAAGGTCCCCCCGTGCCACCGCCATGGCCGCTTTTCGTGCGGCCTGCACGACATCCCAGCGCCCACCGTAGTTCACGGCAACATTCATGTGCAGCTTGGTGTTGGAAGCCGTCCGCTTCATGGCCTCGAGCATGCGTCTTTGCAGGGGCTTGTCGAAGGCATCGAGGTCGCCGATGAAGCGCAGACGAACCCCATTGCTATGCAATTCATCGACCTCTTTGTCCAGCGCGCGCATGAAAAGGTCCAGCAGTGCGCTCACCTCGTCTGCAGGCCGCTGCCAGTTCTCGCTTGAAAACGCAAACAGAGTAAGCGCTTCCACGCTCTGTTTCAGGCAGCCCTCCACCACTTCACGCACAGCCTTTCGGCCCGCATTGTGGCCAAAGCTACGGGGGCGGTGGCGGGCCTTTGCCCAACGACCGTTGCCGTCCATCACAATACCGATGTGGCGTGGAATGTAGTTGTGCGGGTTCGTGGTCATGGATGGACAAGGGTAACGGCGGCGGCGACGTTTACCTCACCGGGGTGGGCGACAGAAGCGTGTTTGCCAGGGAAAGGCCATCTGCTGCCATCGTCCAGCCTCCTGATGAGCGAAGAAATGCGTTGCGAAGCAGGCGCGCATTCTTCTTTGAGCCCATTCGCATACCGCGCTGCGTAGACTAGCTGTTGACCCTTTGCCCCCCTCGCACGTGCGGCAGGTAGTGCCCGTGGACACGCTCCCAGGCTCAGGCCGTTAGATGGCCATGAGCTCCTCTTCCTTGGCCTTGGCCAGTTGGTCGACTTCCTTCACGAAGCGATCCGTGAGCTTCTGGATATCCTCGTCCGCACGCCGCTCCTCGTCCTCGGTAATCTTCTTTTCTTTTAGCAAGTCTTTGACATGCTGCAGTGCATCGCGACGTACGTTCCGAATGGCGATCTTTGCGTTTTCGCCTTCATGGGATACATGTTTGGCGAGCTCTCGCCGGCGTTCCTCGGTAAGCGGCGGCAAATTGAGGCGGATTACTGTCCCGGCAGTCGTGGGGGTGATACCTATGTCGGAGGCCAACAGGGCCTTCTCGATCGGGGCGACCATGTTCTTTTCAAATGGCGTAACCACGATGGAGCGTCCGTCGGCCAAAGAAATCGAGGCAACCTGATTCAGCGGCATATCCGAGCCGTAATAGGGCACTTTGATGCCTTCCACCAGCGACGTGCTTGCGCGGCCGGTGCGCAGTCGCGACAGATCGTGCTTCAGGGCATCGATGCTCTTGCCCATGCGGGTCTGGGCATCGTGTTTGATGTCGTTGAGCATGTGAAATCACCCGTTTGCGTGCAAGCCGGCAAGTATAGCAGGGGGGCAGAGCGGGATGCGCCGTATGCGACAAGGGTGCAGAGTCCCGCTGCCAAAAGGGTGCGAAGGGCGAGAGTTCCCTGCAGGCCGCTACTTACATCAACTGGCGTCAACCAATGTGCCAATAGGCTCGCCACGCATGATGCGCATGAGATTGCCGGGCACCGTCATGTCATAAATACGGAGGGGCATGCGATGGTCCCTGCACAGGGCAATGGCAGCGGTATCCATTACGGCCAGTTTCCGTTCGATCACCTGATCGTAGGTCAGCCGTTCGAAGCGTTCGGCCTCAGGGTGCTTGGCAGGGTCCGCGGTATAAACGCCGTCCACCTTGGTGGCTTTGAGCAGCAGGTCGGCGCCTACCTCGATGGACCGCAGCGCGGCGGCGGAATCGGTCGTGAAGAAAGGGTTGCCGGTCCCCGCGGCAAACACTGCGATGCGGCCTTTCTCGATGTGGCGAATGGCGCGACGGCGAATGAAATCTTCAGCAACATCGTGGATTTGGATGGCGCTCATCACGCGAGCAAAACCGCCGCGTTTTTCGATGGCGTCCTGCATGGCCAGCGCATTCATTACGGTTGCCAGCATGCCCATGTGATCGCCGGTGACACGATCCATTCCGGCTGCCGCCAGGCCCGCGCCACGAAAGATATTGCCCCCGCCAATCACTACGCCGATTTGTATGCCAGCCTGCTGGACCTCGATGATTTCGTTTGCTAGCCGGCCAATCACTTTGGGATCGATGCCGTAGTCGGCGTCACCCATCAGCGCTTCGCCGGAGAGTTTGAGCAGGATGCGGTGGTACTTTAGCGAGTCGCTCATGAGGGCTCCGGATGGATGAGTGAAGAAATTCGATAGCGTCTGGAATCCTTTTCCAGGCTGCCGATCGGGCAGGAGTATCGGATCGAGGCACGTGGCTGTACCGAAGTGGTATGCCGCGTTTCCGGATACCCAAGCAAAACGAGCGCATTGTAGCGGAGCTCATCGCAGACGTCAGCGCATGATGCTTCTATGCTTTCGCACCATAACCACCAGTTGGAGTTTGTCATGCAGCATGCTATCGCCGCCGTCGCGTTGTTGGTGCGCGACTACGATGAGGCGATTGCGTTCTACACCGGGTGCCTGGATTTCGAATTGATCGAAGACACTCCGCTCGGCGACGGCAAGCGCTGGGTATTGGTTGCCCCGCCAGGTGCTAGCGAGACGCGTTTGTTGCTCGCCCTGGCAAGTAGCTCAGAACAGGATGTATGTGTCGGTGAGCAGGCGGGAGGCAGGGTTTTTTTATTCCTGCGTGTCGATGATTTTTACGCGCGCTATGAAGTCATGCGTTCTCGCGGTGTGCGTTTTCTTGAGTGGCCGCGTGAGGAGCCTTATGGCACCGTAGCTGTTTTCGAAGATCTGTATGGCAATAAGTGGGATCTTCTGCAGCCGCGCGAAACGCGGTGTTGATGCCTTGTACGGAATGAAGTCATAAAAAAGCCGCGGTTTCCCGCGGCTTTCTGTAAAACTTCCGGTGGTGACTTATGCAAGCCCTGCCTGCTTCATCACTTCCGCGGCGAAATCTTCTTCCACCTTCTCGATACCTTCGCCCACGGCCAGGCGAACGACCGAGATGACGTCTGCACCTTCCTTCTTCAGTACGTCACCGACCGAAGTGTTGGTGTCCAACACATAGGGTTGGCCGAGCAGTGTGACTTCGGAAATGATCTTGTTCACCTTGCCGCCGACGATTTTTTCGAGGATTTCGGCAGGCTTGGCCTTTTCCTTGTCGGACATCTGGCTCAGCGCGATTTCCTTCTCCTTCGCCAGGAAATCCGCCGGTACGTCTTCGGCGCGCACATAGGAGGGGTTCATGGCCGCAACATGCATGGCTATGCCTTTGGCCAGCTCATCGGAACCACCCTTCAGGGCGACCAATACGCCGATGCGGCCGCCGTGGATGTAACTGCCGATCACGCCGCTATTGGCAACGTGAGCCATGCGGCGCACCTGGATATTTTCGCCGATAGTAGCGACCAGGGCCTTGGAGGCTTCTTCTACGGTGCTGCCACCGGGATAGGCGGCTGACTTCAGTGCCCCGATATCCTTGGCGCCAGACTTCAAGGCGATGTCCGCAACGTTGTCGCTGAACTTCACGAAGTCGGGATTCTTGGTGACGAAGTCGGTTTCACAGTTCACTTCGACCAGTACCGCGTTGCCATTGCCCTGGGCGGTAACGATGCGCCCTTCGGCAGCCACGCGGCCGGCTTTCTTGTCAGCCTTGGCGAGGCCGGACTTGCGCAGCCACTCCATCGCGGCATCAATGTCGCCATTGTTTTCGACCAGTGCCTTCTTGCATTCCATCATGCCGGCGCCGGAACGCTCGCGAAGGTCCTTCACCAGTTGGGCGGAAATATTGCTCATGGGATCCTCGGAAACTTTGGGGCGCCGGAACCTCTTAGGGGGTTCCGGCGCGTTTAAGACTTAGTCGGCATCGGCGAGATCTTGGGCGCGGCCCCCGCGACCGCCACGACCACCGCGGCCGTCGCGATCACCACGCGGGGCGCCTTTCTTGGCCGGCGCATTGCGGCGCGGGGCGTTGGCGCGACGCTCCTCGTCCTTGGCAACCGGATTGCCTTCCTCGTCTAGTTCGACGAATTCATTGGCATCACCTTGTGCGGCGGCCGGCGCAGCGGCCCTGCCTTCCAGGATCGAGTCTGCAGCGGCGCGAGCGTAAAGCTGGATGGCGCGGATCGCGTCGTCATTGCCCGGGATGGCATAGTCCACCAACTCGGGGTTGTAGTTGGTGTCGACCACGGCGATCACCGGAATGCCAAGCTTCTTGGCTTCCTGCACCGCGATGTTTTCGTGACCGATGTCGACTACGAACAAGGCGTCAGGCAGGCGGTTCATGTTCTTGATGCCGCCGAGGGAGTTTTCCAGCTTGGCGCGCTCACGGCGCAGGGCGAGCACTTCGTGCTTGACCAGCTTGTCAAAGCTGCCGTCGGTTTCAGCTGCTTCCAGCTCCTTCAGACGAGCCACTGACTGCTTCACCGTGCGGAAGTTGGTGAGCATGCCGCCGAGCCAGCGGGCGGTAACGAATGGCATGCCGGCGCGGGCAGCCTCTTCGGCCAGGGCTTCGCGTGCGGAGCGCTTGGTGCCGACGAAAAGAATGGTGCCGCGCTTCTGCGCCAGACCCGACAGGAAATTCATCGCGTCGGTGAACAGCGGCAGGGTCTTTTCGAGGTTGATGATGTGGATCTTGCCGCGGGCGCCAAAGATGTACGGGGCCATCTTCGGGTTCCAGTAGCGGGTCTGGTGACCAAAATGCACGCCAGCTTCCAGCATCTGGCGCATGGTGACTTGAGCCATGGTAATACTCCTGCAGTGGGCCTTTTCGAGTGGCCCGGGGGTTGGGACCTCCATGTATCCCCGGCTTCGACTGCAGCGCCCGTGGTTTGGAGAAGGGCGGCTACAGCACCCCGAAGACGGTGCCGATACATGTGTGGCGTTGGTTGGGGTTGTACCGCAGCGCGGTTACAATCCCGCTTCGCTTTGCGCCGTGTGGGCCTTTATCGGCCGGAAGCGGTCTGCAAAACCCGGAAATTGTAGCCGGGACCACCGCTTCGCGGCAAGTTGCTGGTTTTCGAGGACTTTGCCGCCATATAACGATGCAGCTATGGCCATTACCCTCAAAAGCTCTCAAGATCTCGAAGGCATGCGTGTCGCCGGCCAGCTGGCGGCCGAAGTGCTGGCCATGCTCAAGGAGCATGTGAAGCCAGGGGTCAGCACCGAGGATCTGGACCGGCTCGCCTACGAGCACATTGTGAACGTGCAGAAGGCGATTCCCGCGAATGTGGGCTATCACGGCTTTCCGAAGACGCTTTGCACCTCGGTCAACCATGTGATTTGCCACGGCATACCCAGCCCCGGCAAGGTGCTCAAGGAAGGCGACATCATCAATCTCGATGTCACCGTCATCAAAGATGGCTGGCACGGGGACACTAGCCGCATGTATTACGTAGGAACCCCTGGCGTGCTGGCCAAGCGCCTGGTGGAAACCACGCATGAGGCGATGATGCGGGGCATTCAGGCGGTGCGGCCCGGCGCCACGCTCGGCGACGTCGGGCATGCCATCCAGAAGCACGCCGAAACGGCGGGTTTCTCGGTCGTGCGGGAATACTGCGGCCACGGTATCGGCAAGGTCTACCATGACGAACCGCAAGTTTTGCATTACGGCAAGCCTGGTACCGGGGTGATCCTGCAAAAAGGCATGACGTTCACCGTAGAGCCAATGGTCAATGCCGGCAAGCCGCATACCAAGCAACTGCCGGATGGATGGACCGTAGTCACCAAGGACCATTCGCTCTCGGCGCAATGGGAACACACCATTGCGGTAACAGATGATGGATACGAAATATTGACGCCCTGGCCGGATGCTTGATGAGGAAGCTGGCGGTGAAGACTCCAGCGTGTAGGCTTGAGTCGGCACCTTATATCCGGAGCCTTCGCACCCGTTTGCCATGACTCTTCCGCCCCTCCCGCGTCTTCCCCCTGCGGTTCCTCGTTCGGGCGTTTCCACCGAGGCGCGGCGCGCTTTGCGCCAATTGCTGGGGGATCTCGACCGGACCATCGCCATGGCATTTCGCGATGGTGTCAACGCTGCCGAGCTGGCCCTCCGGCGCAGTGATGCGGTCACGCGCATCGTGACTCATGTATGGATGGCGTGCCTTGGCGAGGTCAGTGATGCAGCTTTGTTCGCCATCGGTGGTTTCGGACGAGGCTTGCTATTCCCTTATTCGGACATTGACCTGCTAGCGCTGGTACAGAATGCCGATCCTGCGCGTCTTCGAGCCCTGGAGCAGAGTTTTGCAACGCTTTGGGACATCGGCCTCAAGGTAGGCCATGCTGTGCGCGATCCGATGCAGTGCAAGGCGCTGGCCGCTTCGGATGCGACGGTGTTCACCAGCTTGCTCGATGCGCGCCGCATTGCGGGGGATCCCGCGCTGGACGTGAGTCTTCGCGGCATCGTGGATGCGCCCGACATGTGGCCGCCGCAAGCCTACCTGCAGGCACGCCTCGCCGAACGCGATGCACGCCATGCGCGATTCGACGATACCGCGTACAACCTGGAACCCAACCTCAAGGATGGACCGGGCGGATTGCGCACACTCGATTCTTTGCGCTGGCTGGGTAAGCGTCTGGCGCATGCGCCGGACTTCCCCGACATGGTGACGGAAGGGTTGCTCGATCCGGCCGAATGCGACACCTTGTTGCAGGCCGAGGCAACGCTGCGGTGCTACCGCTTTGCCCTTCACCTCGAGGCAGGACGTCCCGAGGAGCGTCTGCTGTTCGATTTCCAGCGTGCGATCGCTGCGCGTCTCGGTTTCGAAGACGAACACGAAAAGAATCTCGGCGTCGAGCAGTTCATGCAGGGCTACTATCGGGCCGCCAGCCAGGTTGAACGCCTGGGCATCCAGATCGCCGAGCGCTTCGAGGAAATGCTGGAGCCACCTGGTGACGCGCAACCGGTGGGCGTGGATTTCGTGCGTTATGGCTCACGCTTGGCGGTGAGTGATCCGGAGTTGTTCGTACATCGTCCCGCTGCGCTGGTGGATATCTTTATCGCACGGCTCGACGAAAAAGGCCTTATCGGTTTCACTGCCGAAACAATGCGTCGTATCCATCAGGCAACCGCCATGCTGGGGGAGCGGCTTGCCAGTGATCCACAGGTGCTGGCCTCTTTTTTGCGACTGGTGCGGCGTGGCGCGCCGGCCGTGGACGCGCTTTGGCGCATGAATCGGCATGGCTTGTTGGCTGCCATCCTGCCGGCCTTCGGCAAGGTGTTTGGTCGCATGCAGTACGACCTGTTCCATGTTTATACCGTGGACGAACACACGCTGCGCGTGCTGCGCAATGTGGCCCGCTTTGCCGACCCTGCGACGCAGGCGGAATTTCCGTTGGCTTGCGAAGCCTGGTCGACTTTGCCGAAGCCGGAAGTGCTGTTGTTGGCAGCATTATTTCATGACATCGCCAAGGGACGTGGCGGCGATCATTCGGTACTTGGTGAAGAGGAAGCGCGCGCGTTCGGCCAGAAGCTTGGGTTGCCGGATGATGATGCGGAGCGTGTGGCATGGCTGGTGCGTTGGCATCTGCTCATGAGTACCACCGCGCAGCGTCAAGATATTACCGACCCCGATGTCGTGCATCGCTTTGCGGAAGTAGTGGGCGGGCGTGAGCGTCTAGGGCAGCTTTATCTGCTCACCATTGCCGACATCATCGGCACTAGCCCCCGATTATGGAATGCCTGGAAGGATCGCCTGCTGGCGGACCTCTATACGGCCACACGCTATGCATTGCGTCGTGATGCCAGGCCTTCATCCGGCGCTGCAGCGCGAGCGCAGATCTGTCGCGAGCAGGCAATGTCCATGCTGGTGGCCGAAGGCGGTGATTCGGAAGCCATCGCTCAGCTTTGGGATACGTTCCCGATGGTGAGTTTTCTGCGCCACCGTCCGGAGCAGATTGCATGGCAGACTTCCGAGATCTTGCAGAGTCACGGTAAGTTGCCATTGGTGGCCGTCAATCCTTTGTCCGTGCGCGGCAGCACGGAATTATTCGTGTATGCCCCCGATCGAGACGGGTTGTTCGCGAACGTCACTGCCATGCTTGACCGGCTGCATTTCTCAGTCATGGAAGCGCGCGTGCTCAGCTCGCCCGACGGCAAGGCAATGGATACTTTTTTACTGCTTGAAGCTGAAACCCAGAAGCCGGCCAGTCCAGAGCGTGCAGAAGAATTGCAGCAGCGCTTGCATCGGGCCTTGGCGCAGTCGGCACCTATCATGCCTCCCCGGCGAAGCATGTCGCGCCATCTGAAGCATTTCCAGATGGTCCCGCGGATCGATTTCAAGCAAGCCGATAGCCGCACGCAGATGGCGCTCGTGTGCAGCGATCGTCCCGGACTGCTCGCCGCAGTGGCACAAGTCATGATGGTTTGCGAAGTACGCGTACACGATGCCCGCATTGCTACTTTCGGTGAGCGCGTCGAAGACTTTTTCCAACTTACCGATCGTCGCAATGCCCCATTGAGCGAGACACAGCAACAGCGTTTGTGGCAGGCTTTGGTGGAGCGGATCGGACCACAGAGCCTGACTGCATAGCCCGTTCAAGACGGGGATGCGGGTGGCTTGTAAGGGGATGATTTCCCGCGGGGTCGCGCCCAGCGGCCTGTCATCGAGGGTGCCGCGCACCCTTATCCCTCTTTCTCCGGTTTGGCCTTTGGTGGCCAAGAAGGCTGTGCAGGCATGTCCGCATCCCATACTTTTCTAAAAGTTGTTCGTCAGATTCATCTTTACGCCGGCGTTTTCATTGCCCCGACATTGCTGTTCTTCGCTTTCACTGGTGGCTTGCAGGTGTTTGGGCTGCATGAAGCCAGCCGTGGCAGCGATTACAAACCGCCCGCGTGGCTGGTCACGTTGGCGCAGCTGCATAAGAAACAGACGATGGTAGTGCCAGTGCATCGGGGCCGCCCCTCAGAAGAGGGTCGTCAACTGCCTACAGCCAATCCGGCGCCAAACAGTGCACGGCAAATGGACGTGATGCAGCCTGGGGCGGCAAAGCTGGATTCGCCAAAGCATCAAGCCACCCATCCACTACCGCTGAAAATCTTCTGCGCCTTTGTCGCACTTGGACTCTTCATCTCGACTCTGATCGGGATCTATATGGCTTATCGATACACGCGCAAGCGCGCGCTGGTCACCGCCCTGTTGCTGGCTGGCACGGTGCTTCCTATCGTGTTGGCATCGATTTGATGCTTGGCCTGGCATTCATACATTTTACCTGCCGGTGTCTGGCTGTAATCTTTTCCACTGTCCCGCATACGAGTTCCTTCCCATGCAGTCTCTTGAAAGCCTGATCAATGATGCCTTCGAACGCCGTAACGAACTTGGCCAAAGCGAGATCGAAACGCATCTGCGCCCCGCGTTGAGCCAGGTACTCGATCTGCTGGAATCGGGTGAGCAGCGAGTGGCCGCGCCGGATGGCAGCGGCGGCTGGGTCATCAATCAGTGGCTTAAAAAGGCGGTGCTGCTGTATTTCCGCATCAATGGCAACCGTGTGGTGGACGGTGGTCCTGCCTTGGCGTTTGACAAGGTGCCGTTGCGATTTGCGCATGGTAACGATGTCGAGCTGCAGGGGCTTGGTGCGCGCGTAGTGCCCGGTGCCTTGGTCCGGCGTGGTGCGTACATCGCAAAGGACTCGGTATTGATGCCCAGTTACGTCAATATCGGTGCCTATGTCGGCGCAGGAACGATGGTCGATACATGGGCAACGGTGGGTTCCTGTGCGCAGATCGGCGCGGGCGTGCATTTGTCGGGAGGTGTCGGTATCGGTGGTGTGCTAGAGCCGCTGCAAGCCAACCCCACGATTATTGAAGACCATTGTTTTATCGGTGCCCGCTCCGAAGTGGTCGAAGGCGTGGTGGTGGAGCGAGGGAGTGTCATTGGCATGGGCGTCTTCCTGGGGCAATCCACCCGTATCTATAACCGCGCGACGGGAGAGATCTCTTATGGCCGCGTTCCCGCGGGTAGCGTGGTCGTGGCAGGGAATCTGCCGGCGAAAGACGGTAGCCATAGCCTCTACGCAGCCATTATCGTCAAGCAGGTGGACGAGAGAACGCGCAGTAAGACAAGCATCAACGAATTGCTGCGCAGTGGTGAATGACGGTGATGGCTAGCGGATACGGTCACTCGTATCGTGCTATGTGTTCTCTTCACTTGATGCAATACATAAATGGCTTCGCTTATGACCCCTCAAACTGCAACGCTGTACGGCCTTCCCCATTGCGATACCTGCAAGAAGGCGCGCAACTGGCTGGCGCGATTCGACGTGCCTCATGAGTTCGTTGATTACCGTGCCAATCCGGTGCCAGCGGCAACGCTCAAACATTGGGCGCAGCAACTGGGTGGCTGGGAAAAATTGATAAACAAAGCCAGTACGACATGGCGAAACTTGTTGCCGCAGCGTAAAAATCCCAGTAGCGATCCAGAGTGGACGTTGCTGTTGAAGGAATATCCGGCACTCGTCCGTCGACCGGTTGTAGTGCAAGGCGATGGCAAGGTAAGTGTGGGGTTCACCGACAATGGCTTCAAGAAACTGTTTGGGGTCTAGGTCATGTCTGACGTATTCGATCTTGCTGTTGATCTGATCAGTCGACGCTCTATTACTCCGGAAGATGCCGGTTGTCTTCCCGTTATCGGGGCGCGGCTGACTCGCCTGGGTTTTCGGATCGAGCATCTCCGCTATGGTGACGTCGACAATTTTTGGGCGACCCATGGCACGAATAACACGCCTGGAGAAGGGCCGCTGTTGATTTTTCTCGGGCATACCGACGTGGTTCCTACCGGTCCGGAAGAAGCCTGGCAGAGTCCGCCTTTCGAGCCATCCGTGCGCGATGGCCGTCTATACGGCCGTGGCGCAGCAGACATGAAAGGTGCGGTGGCGGCGATAACGGTGGCACTGGAGCGGTTCGTTACCCTCCATCCTGATCACGCGGGCCGTGTTGGCTTGCTGCTTACCAGTGACGAGGAAGGGCCTACCAATCTCGATGGCGTGCGCCGCATCGCCGGTTATTTGCGCGAAATCGGTGAACGCATCGATTGGTGCGTGGTGGGTGAACCATCCTCCAGGGAAAAGCTCGGCGACCTGATTCGTGTCGGGCGGCGCGGCTCGCTGTCGGGGACTGTGACCGTTCGCGGCGTGCAAGGTCATGTAGCCTATCCCGAGAAAGCGCTCAATCCGATTCATACGTTTGCGCCCGCGCTTGCGGCGCTGACGGCGGAGCGTTGGGATGAAGGTAACGGCGATTTTCCGCCGACTTCATTTCAAGTTTCCAACCTCAACGCGGGCACCGGTGCAACCAACGTCATCCCCGGTTCGCTCACGGCGTTGATCAATTTTCGTTACAGCACGGCCAGCCACGCGGACGATCTGCGTCGACGCACCGAAGACATATTGGCTCGGCACGGATTGGATTACACGATTGCATGGACGCTTTCCGGCGAGCCCTTCCTGTCACCTTCGGGAGGGCGCTTGCGGGACACTGTTGCGGCGGCGTGTCGTGAATTGTGTGGTACGGAGCCCGAGCAGAGTACGGGAGGCGGCACGTCCGATGGTCGCTTCATCGCGCCCATGGGGGCGGAAGTGGTGGAGTTGGGGCCGGTCAATGCCACCATCCACAAAGTGGACGAGTGCATCGACCTCGCAGAGCTGGAACGCTTGCCGGAGCTATACCAGGTCATTTGCGAGCGTATGCTGTTGAGGCCGTGCTGCTGAAGCGGAGCGGCACGGTTTTTGTCCTCAGCGCTGACGCAAGATGATGTGCTGCGGGCCAGTCACTTTATGGCGGAGAGGGTTCGAGAACCAGTGTATGCCGGGTGCGTCCTGGCATAAGCGGAGTGGGGCGTCCGTGTACCCAATCTTCGTGACCGGCGCCATAGAACGGCGATAGCGGGTTGTCGCTCTGTCCGCCCGGCATTTCAAGAATGCCTTCATTTTCGTGACCCGGCGAAACATCCATGCGTTCGGAGGCCCCGAAGCCGGGTGCCGCAACACGTGGCATATTGTGGTCGCCGGGTAGTTCGTCGTCCGGCATGTCAAGCATGTCAGCGAGGAAGGCAGGCAGCGCACGAGATAAAGGGTGGTCGATTCGCGCATGGTTGACCTCGCCCCAGGTGCGAGCGGCAAGTCCGCCCGGCTGCGCGCCAAGTGTTTGCGTAATATGTTTTGCGGCGTCCAGCAGCAGGGCGTGCCAGTCGTGATAGTTGGGCGCCAGCAAATGGACCGGCTGTTGTTGAATCAGCATCCAGACGGCCGCCTCCTGATTGGCCGGACCGGGCCATTCGAAATCAGAGAAACGCTGCTGAATGAGCGCAGTAAACGGTGCGAGTACAAGAGCATGCACCTCATCGCGGAACGCATGCACCAGACGGTAATCAACGCTATCGGGTGCTGCCTGGTTGCGCCACGCTGCGGTTAGCTGGCGCAGCTGATCCAGCGCAGGGTCACGCGTGCCGGCAAGGGTCGTCTGCAGCAGTTGCTGCCAACGGGAAAGAAACACGGCGTGATCATCGAGCTGGATATCCAGCAAATTGGCCGGCTCGAAATCGGCGCGGGCATGCAGGTCGTCGCGAATTTGTTGTGCGCGTGCGCCGAGGTCATATCCGCCGTTCCCGAGCAAGGCGAGTTCGTCTCGCCCTACGATGCGGTTGTTGGCGGTCCACAACCGGCCATCCACCGGATTTTCAATGCGTGGATATTGCGAAGCTGCTGCCCAGCCCAGCCATCCGGTATTCGGTTGCGACCAATCGGATGGCAGTTGGGGATCGAAGCTCGAACGTAGCGGAATACTGTTGCCGGCTATGCTCCAGCCGATGTGACCGGCGCTGTCTGCGACGAGGAAATTCTGCGGCGGCATGCCGAATGTGGAGCCCAGGTCCAGCGCAGACGACACGTTAGTCGCACGCTCAAGCTGCAGCAAAGCAAGATTGTAGGCGCGTGGCCGATCGGCGATCCACGCAAGTGCGAGTGGTGTGCCGTCTGTGTCCGTAGCCAGGATGGGTCCCCAGCGCGTGTCCTCCACATGCAGGGTATAGGGCGGCGCGCCTTTGATACGAATGACTTCGTCATGTTTCTCGATATTGGCCCAACCCTCCGGCACTTTGTAACGGTCCGGATCATGCGGATCGCGCAACACCCGCACCCAGTCCATCCAGTCGCCGTAACTATTGGTAAATCCCCAGGCGATTTGCCCGTTCGATCCCACCACGAGCGCGGGGGTACCCGGCAGCGTGACGCCTACGACATCACGCTCTCCCTTGGGTGCAGTGGGATCGGGGTAACGCAAGCGTGCATGGAACCAGATGTCCGGTACGCGTAGTCCCAGATGCATGTCATTGGCAAGGACCGCCGAGCCAGAGCGTGAAACCATGCCGGAAACCGCAAAGCTGTTGCTGCCGGGAAAAGCACGGTCGGTTGAAAGTGTCCGCCGTGCAATGCGTTGCAAGAGCGCCGTTTTCAGACTGGCACGGCGAAAATCATAGACTTCTGCGGAAGGAATGACAGGCGATGGCGACACATTGCCTTTGAGAGGGGCCTCCCAATCCGGATCGGGGGAAGTAAGAAAATCCACCAACGGGCCAGGCAGAACGGCGCGCATCTGGGCCAAGTGCCGTTCGCGTTCGTTGCGTCCATCGCCATCGAGATTCAGATACATTGCGGCGATCACCAACAATGTGTCTTCCGAGCGCCAGGGTTGCGGCTGGGTGTGCAGCAACAGGTATTCCCAGGGTTTCTCGCGAAGATGCGCCAAGCCTGCATTGACACCGTCGCGATACAGATCCAGCAGGTGTTTTTGCTCTGGCGGGAGCGCAGCGTAGGCGGCCGCTGCGACCGCCCTCAGGCGGTGGCGGCGATGCTCGATGTCTGTCTTTAGCGCGGCCGGTCCTACTAGCTCGGATAGCTCGCCTGCGGCAACCCGGCGCATGAGATCCATAGGAAAGAAGCGCTCTTGTGCATGGATGTAGCCCAGCGCATATGTGACGTCGTCACGCGATTGGCCCGTCACCGTTGCCGTGCCGAGTGCGTCGCGTTCGATCGTGACGGCATGCTGTGGACCGTTGACCACTTGCCTGCCATCGAGTTGGGCGCGGCTACCGGCGACGAGCCACCAGGCGGCGACAAGCAGGCCAGCTACGAGCACCAGCAGCAGCGCGACAAGTGTCCGGAGCCTGAAGAACTTTCGTTTCGTTGTCATTGGTCGGCGAAGACGGCAAAGATGCCCGCATAGGGCTTGACCATGAAGGTAGGGGCGCCGGCATAGCCGGTGCCGTCAATGTAGAACTGGGAGATGGTTCCATCTAGGTAAAGCGCATCGCGACAGCCGAGCTTGTCTCGGAATAGTTGCGCGAAGGTATGGAAATTAACGGGTGATTCGCTCACCGCGAAAATGACTTGATGTGGCGTATGAGCGCATACACCGCTGCGCCATTTTGTGCTGTTGGAGTCATCAACGAATTGGTTGTTGATCTGACCATCGATTACCAGCATTGGACCGGATTGCGTCGCCCAGTCCACGGGTTTGCCGTCCGCCTTGAAATCCGTCGTGGTGCGTACAGCGGCATGCCCGTCCGGATAAATCGCGAATACGCCGTTCGGACGGATCGAAAAATTGCCGGCAGCAGGATTGCCATGCGCAAGATTCAAGGGAACCAAGGTTTTACCGTGTTCTACATAAAGGCCCAGTGGTGCGTAGGATTGATCGTAAATGCCGGCGTTGGCGGCGAAGATCAGTCGCTTGCCATTGGCGGCGCCCCATTCGCGCAGGGTCTGGATGTCGCCGAAGGGTTGGCCGGTATCAGGGTTTTTCCAATGCAGCCCCAGCGATTCTCGATGAAGATCCAGGCTTACGACGGTGAAATCCTGACCCTGGAAAGTAACCTCGCGGTTCTCTATGGGTTGGACCTGGCGATCGCAAGCGGGAAGGGGCGCAAGCACCCCAAGCAAAAGAAGTAGGCGAATCAGCGGGCTGCGGCGCCACCGTTGGAAAAAGTTGAACGAGCGCATTCACCCATGGTGGCGGTGTGACCGTGGCGGATGCAAGAGCCATGCGGCTCGTGCGAACTGTCCCGATGCATGTCATGCAGGCGGTGCCCGGTCTGGAGTGGGCGATGACGGGTTACGTCACGACTGAATGAATCATGCTGCGCTACACCTTAAACTTCGCATTTGACGTCAGGAACGGCAATCCCATGCCCTACACGCCTATTGTCGCCACGCTTGGCTACGTGCTTTCACCTGATCGGGGCAAAGTGCTCATGATTCATCGCAATGCGCGGCCTGACGATCAGCACTTGGGTAAGTACAACGGGCTGGGTGGCAAAATGGAACCGGATGAAGATATTGCTGCATGTATGCGGCGCGAAATTCGGGAGGAGGCAGGCATCGAATGCGAATCGATGCATCTGCGAGGTACGCTCAACTGGCCTGGATTCGGCAAGCAGGGCGAAGATTGGCTCGGTTTCATCTTCGTCATCGACCGCTTCACGGGGGAGCCCTATACCCACAATCCAGAAGGCACATTGGAATGGGCTGATATCGATCGAATCATGGAATTGCCCATGTGGGAGGGCGACCGCCATTTTCTGCCACTGGTGTTCGATCGCGATCCGCGCCCCTTCCATGGCGTGATGCCCTATAAGGATGGGCGCATGCAGTCGTGGGCCTTTAGCAGGCTGTGAAAAAGGTTTTGCAAGCGCTGAACCGGGTGTTTTCTTGCATTATGGAGCGGGACGTACGGCCACCACGGCATTCAGCCCGCCGAACGCGAACGAATTGCTAAGTGCCGCACGCACCGGCATCGCGCGGGCCTGGTGGGGGACATAGTCGAGATCGCAAGCCGGATCAGGGCCGAGGTAGTTAAGTGTGGGCGGCACGATGCCGTAACGCAGGGCGCCCATCACCGCGATCATCTCCAAAGCGCCTGCAGCGCCTAATGCATGACCATGCATGGGCTTGGTCGAGGTAACGGCTAACCGGCGCGCATGATCGCCAAACACGTGGTGGATGGCGCGCGTTTCCGTGCAGTCGTTGGCCGGAGTGCCCGTGCCGTGCGCGTTGATGTAATCGATGTCGGCGGCTTGTATGCCTGCGTCCTGCAAGGCTGTCTGCATGGCTGCGGCTGCGCCGGCATCTGATGGAGCGGCAATATCGCCGGCATCGGCACTCATGCCGACCCCGGCGAGTTCCGCCAGGATGACGGCACCACGCGCACGCGCGCTGTCCAGCGTTTCCAGTACAAACATGGCTGAACCCTCACCGAGCACCAGACCACGCCGGTTGCAACTGAAAGGACGGCACGCATCGGGTGCCAGCACTCGCATGGCTTCCCACGCGCGCAGTACCCCAAGCGTGATGCATGCTTCCGTCCCGCCTGCAATGGCGGCATCCACGAGGCCCGCGCGAATCATCAGCGCCGCCTGCGCAAAGGCATGGTTCGAAGAAGCACACGCGCTCGATACCGTGAACGTCGGACCGGTGATGCCATGCACCATGCTGATCTGGCTGGCGGGCGCATTGCTCATGATGCGCACGATACCGAGCGGATGAAAGCGCCCGGCCTGCTCACCGTATAGTTTCTGATAGAGACCCTCGCGGGTTTCTTCACCCGCCGCACCCACGCCGACGACGATGGCGGTGCGGGCGGCGCGTTCGTTTCGAAAATCCAGCCCGGATTGGCGAATGGCTTCGCTTGCCGCGACCAATGCGTACTGGCTGAGTGGATCGAGAAAGGGCAGCCGTGTTTCGTCGATATGAGCGAGGGGTTCGAAGTCAGTGATTTCTGCCGCGATGGCGTTGTTGCGCAGCTGGCCGGGAGCGACATGCCGCACCGGGCCGATACCACTGCGGCCTTCGGTCATGGCTTGCCAGATATCTTGGGCGTTGTGGCCGAGCGCACAAATGCCGCCCATGCCGGTGATCACGATACGGCGCATGCTTGGCAGGTTCTCTCTTATCCGGCGGCGCTCTTGTTTGCGAGCTGCCGATCCACTGCTTCGATCAAGTGACCGACAGTGCCGTTTTCAAAATCGGTGTCTTCATTAGGCAGATTGACGTTGAAGTGCTCCTCGATGTCGAAGATCACTTCGATCGCGTCCAATGACGCAACGCCCAAGTCCTTGAGCGTGGATTCGTTCTTGATAATGCCGATGTCGATCTTCGCCTGCTTGCTGATGATCTCGAAGACTTCTTGCTGCACATTGCTCATGGAGCTTCCCCGATTACCTATGCTGCACAGCGTGACGAAGAGCGACAGCATTGTCCATACGACCCATGAGCGTAACTTCTTGAGTGCATCATGGGGCGAAGCTTTGCGAAGGATTGCCTGGATGAGGCAATGAATTCTTAATGCGGATGTCGCCAAATGTCGAGGTAGGTGAACTCGGTAGTTCGCAAAAGAGATCAATCGGTGGCGGTGACGCCCAAAGCACCCTTCGCTTCGGTAAGGGCGTCATTTCCGGGATGTGCGCCACTTTCGGCCATAGCCAGGCATGCGATGCCCAGCACAATGACGCCGGCGCCGCACAGGCGCATAGGTGTCAGGGCTTCATGGAACAGCCACGCGGAAGCGAGCATGACGCTCACCACGTCCAGATGCGTCGAGGCAAATGCCGGCCCGATCGGCGCGTGTTTGAGCAGGCTCATCCAGGTAATGAAGTTGCCGATATAACCGACCAGCGCGATGTAGATCCAAGGGTGCCCAAGGATGCGCATGATCCATGCGAAGCTGGCTTCAGGTGGAAAGGCATGTGCGCCGGTCAACTTGAAGCTCAGCTGCACTGCAGTGTCGAAAGCCAACAACAAAGCAAAGCCGCTGAGATAGAAGCGCCATGTTTTGCGTGCCGGCGTCATCCGCGCATCCCTACCATGGCTACGCCGAGACTTACCAGCAGAATGCCAGCCACCCGCAGCGGCGTGAGCTTTTCGCGAAAGAGCAGGCGCCCAGCGATCATGATCGCAACCATGTTGATGGACGCAAGCAAGATGCCTTCGGAAAGGTCGACTAGCGAGACGAAAGCGATCCACGACAATATATGGATGGCGTAGGCGAGGAGCCCCAGCCATATCCAAGGCCGACCAGCCATGTGGCGCCAGCGCGCCATGCCATCGCCGGCCCGCGGATCACTGGCGGCTGCCTTGAAAGCCAGCTGGCCGCCGGTATCGAGCGTCACGTTGACCATCCACAGGGTGGCGACAAGAGGAGACACGAGGGGCGCTCAGGCTGCGGCGCGTGCGGCAGGTTCGCAACTGGCGGCGATCTTGGAGAAGAAATCGGCGGAGTGCTGGATGAGCGTGCGGCGCTCACGGTCGATGGTGATCATGTGATAGCTGTCTTCCAGCCAAAGGGTTTCCACTGGGCCGGACACGGAGCGCGCGACGAGGTGGGCATTTTCTACGCTGGCGACATCGTCTTCGGTCGCATGCGCGATCAAGCACGGTGCGGTGATCCTGGGCAGTTCACGCCGCACAACGGCAGCCATGTTGTACATCTCCGCAAGCGATGGCCAGGGATTGCCGGGCAAGCCGGCCGCCGCGCTATCACCGCCCAGCATGAGGCCACTGATTTGCGCGCGAAGGCGCTCGTCGCGCAGCCCGTAGGGCTCGTTTTCATGCACCATTCGGTGCTTGCCTATCCCAAAGCGCTGGATCCACGGCAGCAAGAACGAGAGACGGCCGTACCACGGAATGGCCCAACCGTCATAGCGGAAGGTTGCGCCATAAACACCCACGCCACGAATCCACTCGGGGCGTTCGGCAGCGAGTTTCAGCGCGAGGATCGCGCCCATGGACAGGCCCGCTACGAACAGATGATCGACCTCACGACGAAAGCCTTCCGCTGCGGCTTCCACGCTTGCATACCAGTCCTTCCATCCCGTCGCGAGCAAATCCGGTACGTCACCGCAGTGTCCGGCTAGCTGCATGCCATAGACGCTGAAGCCTGCGCGATTCAGACCCTTGCCCACCAGCCGCATCTCGCTGGGTGTGCCGGTAAGACCATGAATCAGCAGGACGCCGCAACGGCCGCCTTCGAAACGGAACTCGACATTTTGGATCACAGAAGGGTCTCGACGGCGGAGGCATGGGCAGAATCAGCCGACAGTCTGTGGGGAGAGGCTTTCCAGGCGCTTTCGACACGCATGCCGGCCATGCCTGATGGTGTCTTTTCGAAAGCGCTATGGGTGTGCCGTGAGCTTTAGTCGGCGCAAGCCTTGGTCATGGCGCACCTATCCCGGTTTTCGTGCTCTCCGCAGGCAAGGCGGTCACGTATTAGTGTCCGTTGAAACCGCCGAACCGGCCCACACCGATGGAAATCCCCACCGACCCCGTGGGATGTTCGCAGCTACCTGTGTTTTGGAAGACGCTGACATTACCGGTTTGATAGCTGCCCGTGCCGATATGGCTGCCACTGACTACGCCCACGCCTACGGAACCGTGAACCTGGGGCTTGTTGTAGGTCGAGTCGTCACAAGCCGGGACAGCGGCTTCATTGTTGCCGCGTGCACCGCTGGTATCGCCGTAATAGACCCCTGGAGCCGGGCCAGTGGCAGGAGGCTGGCCATTGACGGTCACTGCGCTTTTGCTGCCGCTGCTGGCAGATGAAGCGGGCTTGGGCGCCGTGCTGCTTGAAGCCGGATAGCTACGATAGCTGTCGTTGGGCGGCAGCTTGAGATTCAGCGGTTGGCTATTGGTTTGCGCCCATGCGGCCGTCATCAGCAGACTTGCGGTCAAGGCGGTGATGGCTCGTCGTTTCATAGGTGCTCCGGAACTCTTCATGCCTGTAACGCACGACCAGGCTGACCGTGCACACATCTATTTGACGAATTGCGGCCGGTTGAGTTCCTTTCAACTGGGTTGGCGAGACAAGGGCGAAAGGTGCAAACCGATAGGTTGATGGCGAGACGCCGGATGACCAGCATTCTCGCCATGGCATCTATGCGATATGGCCGTTTCGTTAAGCCGTTGTCTCGATGCGCTCCACGCGGCGCAGACCGCGTGGCAGCAAACCACCCCGGGTGGCGCGATTGCCGCCGTACTCGACCAGATCGGACCAGCGCAGTGTGAGCTTGCGCTGTCCGGCGAAGAGGGTGATTTCGCCCTTGCCTTCGGTGACTACGGCAATGCCGGCCACGCGTTCGTCGCCACTGCTCAGCTTCGCTTTAGGGATTTCGATCAGCTTGTTGCCTTTGCCCTTGTCGAGTTCGGGCAACTCCGCGACGGAAAACATCAGCAGATGGCCGTCCGTGGTCACGACCACGATGCGATCGCGGGCCGGGTCGGCACTTATTTGCGGGGTCAGCACGCGTGCACCATCGCCCAGGGTGATGATTTGCTTGCCGGCCTTATTGCGGCCGGTCAGCGCTTCAAAACGGGTAACGAAGCCGTAGCCAAAATCGGTAGCGAGCACGAGACGCGTGTCGTTATCGCCTGCAGCCACGGCATCGAAGTGCGCGCCTCCCGGTGGCGTGAAGCGGCCGGTGAGCGGCTCGCCGTTACCACGTGCGGAGGGCAGCGTATGTGCTGGAGTGGAATAGCTGCGACCAGTGGAGTCGATCACTGCTACCTGTTGCGTGGTGCGTGCCTTCACCGTGGCGAGCAAGCTGTCGCCCTCGCGATAGGACAGCCCTTCTGCGTCGACATCGTGGCCTTTGGCAGCGCGGATCCAACCCTTCTTGCTGAGTACCACGGTGACAGGCTCGCTGGCGACCAGGGCGCTTTCGTCCAGCGCCTGTGCCGCTTCGCGTTGCACCAGTGGCGAGCGGCGTTCATCACCGTACTTGGCGGCATCGGCGCGAAGTTCTTCCTTGATAAGGCCCTTGAGTTTGGCGGGTGATTTCAATAGTACGTTGATCTTGGCGCGCTCTTCCTCAAGCTGGTCGCGCTCGGTGTTGATCTTCATTTCCTCGAGGCGGGCCAGCTGGCGCAGCCTGGTTTCGAGGATATAGTCGGCTTGTTCATCGCTCAGCTTGAAACGCGCCATCAACACCGGCTTCGGTTCTTCCTCGGTACGGATGATGCGAATCACTTCATCGAGGTTGAGATAAGCGATGCGCAAACCTTCCAGCAGGTGCAGCCGGCGCTCGACTTTGGCAAGGCGATAGTTGAGTCGGCGCGTGACGGTATCGATGCGGAAGTTCAGCCACTCGCCGAGGATGCGCTTGAGATCCTTGACCTGGGGACGGCCATCCAGCCCGATCATGTTGAGGTTGACGCGAAAACTCTTTTCCAGATCGGTGGTGGCAAAGAGATGTTGCATCACTTCATCCACTTCCACGCGATTCGAGCGCGGAACGATTACCAGCCGAATCGGATTTTCGTGGTCGGATTCGTCGCGCAGGTCCTCGATCATCGGCAGTTTCTTGGCGCGCATCTGCGCGGCGATCTGTTCGAGGATCTTCGAGGGACTGACTTGATGCGGCAGCGCGGTGATCACGATATTGCCGTCTTCGTGTTGATAGACGGCGCGTGCGCGCACGGAGCCGCCGCCGGTCTGATACATCGCGATCAGTTCATTGCGCGGCGTGATGATTTCCGCTTCGGTCGGATAGTCTGGACCGCGCACATGTTCGCAAAGGTCCGTCACCGTAGCGTCGGGATCATCGAGCAGTCGAATGCAGGCGCTGGTGACTTCGCGCAGGTTGTGGGGTGGGATGTCCGTGGCCATACCCACCGCAATACCCATGGAGCCATTCAGTAGCACGTGCGGCAGGCGTGCTGGCAACCAGCTTGGTTCTTCCAGTGTGCCGTCGAAATTCGGCACGAAATCCACCGTGCCCTGGCCGATTTCGGCAAGCAGCACCTCGGCAATCGGGTTGAGCTTGGATTCCGTGTAGCGCATGGCCGCAAAGCTTTTCGGATCGTCCGGCGAACCGAAGTTGCCCTGGCCGTCGATCAACGGGTAGCGGTACGAGAACGGCTGCGCCATCAGCACCATGGCTTCGTAACAAGCGCTATCGCCATGCGGGTGGAATTTACCGATGACATCGCCGACGGTACGTGCGGATTTCTTGGGCTTGGCGCTGGCGGCCAGGCCCAGTTCGCTCATGGCATAAACGATACGCCGCTGCACGGGTTTCAGGCCGTCGCCCACGAAGGGCAGCGCACGGTCCAGCACCACGTACATGGAGTAGTCGAGGTAGGCCCGCTCGGCGTATTCCTTGAGCGGGATCTGTTCGTAGTTGGCTTGCAGGTTCATGAGCGATATCGAATGCCAGGTGGGAGCGATGCCGTGGAGTAGCATCCCTAGAATGGTGCCAGATGGTCGGGAGCTTGGGCTAGAATGCTCTGATACCACGCATTCCCGGGTGAGTCATGCTCTATTTTCGCTATGCCGCCGTTGCCTCGGCCTGCGTTCTCGTCGCGGGTTGCGCGCACTTTGCGGGACGGCATCCGCTGCTCGGGTATAAGGACAAACACCATCCGCAGTCGGATACGGCCATCGTTGCATGCGCCGAGCAGCCGGGATTCATGTGCGGCATCACCGGCGTCAACGACAAGAGCACCTGGGAAAAATTCAATGGCGGCAAGACGCCATGGGTGCGCGTGTTGCCAGGCAAGCAGCTGATCAGGCTGACGCTGTCCAACCTGCACATCATCAATCGTCCTTCGGTGAAAATCGATCATGTGCAAGCAGGTCACGTTTATCGTATCGACGTGGCGTTCAACGGCTCCGCCTTGACGGCTTCTTATACGGACCTGGGCAAGATGGACTCGTATACGATCCACATGTCGCGTTTTCCGTTCTCGCCCAAGGCGATTACGGCGCACTTCTAGGATTTTATCCGTCTAGTCCTGCTGCACCGTAATCCCCAGCTTGGCCAATTGTGCTTGCAAGCTGTCCGGGCCGGCCAGATGCGCTGCGCCGACTGCAACGAACACCGTACCCGGTTGGTCGAGCATGGTCTTTATCTTGGCGGCCCAGGACGTGTTCCGCTGGATGATCAGCACTTGATAAAGAGCTGGCTCCTGCGTTTTCAGTTCGTTGTTCTCCAGCTTGGCAATGGCGCCCGTATCACCTTGTTTCCAAGCATTGATCAGGGACAATAGTTCGTCTTTGTCCTTGCCTGCATCGCGCAGGGTATCCCGCAGCAAAGCGATCTGCAGCGGCATAGATAAATCGGCAAGAAAGCGAATTTGCTGCTCGGCTGTTTCCAATCCGAGCACTGGTTTGCCGGCATGGGACATGTGCGCTTTCAGCTGATTGTCCACGCCTTCGGATGGATCGAGGCCTGCTTTCAATAGCGGCTCAACAGACAGTGTCAGTGCGGCGAGCCATGGTTTCATGGGCTGCAGCGCTACTGCGCCTCCTGGCAGTGCGGCCAAGCGCGCTGCTTTCACCACGGCGGCGTAGTCGCTCCCACTGAGTTCACTCGAGAGGGGATGGGCGGTGTCGATACCGTAGCGCAGCACCAACGACGCCATGTGAGCTTGATCGTCATCAGTCAATTCGATGTATAGCGCATGGCTTTGCATGAGTGCCTGACTGAGCGCGGGGAATTGCCAGTTCGTATCGTTCGGTAACAGGTGCACTGTGCCAAACAGATACACCGTGCTGCCGCCGCGCTTTGCTACCCATAACGCGGGATGCGCCAGGGCGGGGCAGCAAAGAAGTGCCAGCAGGGAGGCAAGCAGAAAACGTCGGATGACAGGCATATTCACTCAGCGCGGAACACGATATCCCCCTGGAACGCCATGGGGACTCAAGGTGAGCTGCCAGAGCTGGTCACGCCGGCTTCGGAAGACGGCGGCAGACACCGCCAGGTAAAAGTGCCACATACGGCGAAAACGCTGATCGTAGCGAATGGAAAGACCGGGCCATGCCGCATCAAAATTCGCACGCCATGCCGTCAAGGTACGATCGTAGTCAGCACCGAAGTTGTGCCAATCTTCCATGACGAACAAACCTTCCATTGCAGCCGTGACTTGACTGGCAGCAGGGATGACCGAGTTAGGAAAGATGTATTTTTCGATCCACGGATCAGGCCGTCCGGGTGCATGATTGCTGCCGATGCTGTGCAGCAGGAATAAACCATCGTCTTTCAGGCAGCGACGCGCGACTTCGAAATACTCGCGGTAATTCTTGCCGCCGACATGCTCGAACATGCCGATCGACATGATGGCATCGAACGGTTCGTGCAATTCGCGGTAATCCTGCAGCCTGATCTCGATGGGGAGGCCCTGGCACAGGTCGCGTGCCAGTTCCGCCTGCTGGCCGGAAACGGTGATGCCAACGGCATTCACGCCGTAGCGTTCGGCCGCGAATTTCACGGCTTCGCCCCAACCGCAGCCGATGTCGAGGACGCGTATGCCAGGCTTCAACCGCAATTTTCGGCAGACCAGGTCGAGCTTGGCTTCCTGTGCATCATCCAGATTCGCGGCCTCTGCCCAGTAACCGCAGGAATACACCATGCGCTTGCCCAGCATGGCTTTGAAAAGATCATTGCCAAGATCGTAATGCACCTTGCCGATTTCAAACGCATGCTGGCCGCGTTGCAGATTGATGAAACGCGCCTTGAGATGCGCAATCAGCGTATCCAGCGTCTTGAGGTGTTCGTCGAGATGACTGCTGAGAATCTTGGTAAAAAGGCCGGGAAGGTCATCGGCATCCCACCAGCCATCCATGTAGGTTTCGCCCAATCCCAAGGAACCGTGCGCGAATACGCGCGCATAGAGTTGCTCGTTGTGTACACGGAGATCGGTCGAAGCAGGTCCGTTGATCTGTACGCCGGCTGTTTCCAGCAATTCGGCCGCACGCTCTCGCAAAGAGTCCTGGCTCATCCTCTTTTTCCTTGGTCTACAGGCTCAAGGGTTCACGACAAAAACCTTGAGCCGGGACTGTTGGTTGCAGGGCGCGCTTTCTTGCTTGATTGAGCTGTGCCATCACGCCTGCGCCGCCTCGTTCGTCCAACAGTCCCGGCCCGGATTGCAGCTAGTTTACTTTGACCCCAAAACCCCTAAGTGTACGGGTGACCACGCATACACCAGATCAACACCTGCTTCGCGGACCAATTGCAGCAGGGTTTGTGCGTTGGCCTCGCTCAACAGAAATTCGATTTTCTGCGGAAGGTCGTCGGCGAGTTCAAAGAAATCTTCATGATGCAGGACGCCATGGCGGCCGAAACCAGCGGTGGCGCGGAACACCGATCCTCCTCCCAACTTGTTCCTCTTTGCCAGCTCGAGCAGCCACTCGGAAATCAGTAACCCATCGTGCCTGGCGTGCACATGGGTATAGAAGCGCAGAAAGATCCCGTTGGCCGGGTCACCCGAGAATGTAGACGACGTATTCATGAGATTGCCGACTCCGTATCAATGGCGCAGCAAGCCGCGTGTAAGGAAGATGCCCAGGATCGTCATGGCAAGTGTGCCGATGAGATGCACCGCGACATGGGCGCCGAACCATACGTATTGTCCACGTAACAATAACGTATTGGCTTCTGCGGAGAAGGTGGAAAAGGTCGTCAGGCCGCCGAGGAAGCCGGTCATGACGAAGAGCTGCAATTCAGGCGGGTAACCCCGAAAATGCTGGAACAAGGTCATCACGCAACCCATGATCAGACCGCCGCTCAGATTGGCGGCTAGTGTGCCCAGCGGCAGGGTGGGGAAAATAGGATTGAACAGGATGCCGAGTATCCAGCGCATCCAGCATCCGACGGCGCCGCCTAAACCGACGGCAAGAAATCCGCTCATGCTCACTTGAATGTGTCTCCCGTTTTGCAATGGTACGAGACCACGGCAACACAGGCACGCCTGCGCCGCCGGAATCCGGTGGTGCAGGCATCATCAACCTTTCGGTGGTTCGTTCCATGGGAGAACACCCAAGGAAACAGGAGGCATGCCATCTCCCTCATGGCTGACATGCTAGCCGATGCCGACCGCCGTTGAACAGGAAGCGCGAGCAAGTTGGAAAATCCGGCAGTCCAATGTCGTGACGAACGTTTGCTGCTTATGACAAAGGATCGGAGAGAGCCAACGGTAAATCGTCGGCCGGCATCGCGCTCAGTTCCGGCATGGCCGCGATGGCGCGCGCGACGTCTTCCGGTGTTTTGCGTTGTGCAGGAATGACATGCCGACCCGGACCATAAGGTCCCCACTCGCTGGCATTGGTAACAGTGAAGATGCCCATGGTCGGCACGTCCGACGCGCACGCCAGATGCATGATGCCGCAGTCGGCGCTGATATAAACGGCTAAACCGGAGAGAACGCTGGCGAGCTTGCGCAAGTCGCTGGAGAAATAGGCAGGGTAGCGGGAGCCGAGCATCGATTCGCCCGAGGCGGGCAGGATTTCCACGATGCGGTGATCGGGATAGGCTGCTTCCAGTACGTTGATGAAACGCCCCCACCACGCTTCGCCCAACAATTTGGGGCCAGTGGCGTTGGCGAAGATGCCGATAATGCCGCGCCCAGGCGTGGAGATGCCATATGCCGCGAGCGAGCGGGTAAGGGCGTCCTTTCCTTGCGCGCGTTCGTTTGCGCTGAGACGAATATCGGGAACGGGGTATTCGGCCGTCACCGCGCGCTTCATTGCGCTGCGTAGCAGATACACCGGACGGCGCCCCTTGCTTTCCAGGTCAGCGGGCAAGGGCACGGCATGGGTGATATCGCCATGTTTCTTGGGGCTGCTGAATCCCAGCGTATAAGTGGCGTTCGAGAGCAGCATCAACAGGCGTCCCGTCTGCGACAGCGGGTCGGCATCGATTGCCAGATCGTAGTGGCGCCGCCGCATACGCCTCAGATTGTCGAAAAACTGAAAGGGGTGTCCTACGCCGTGCGCTGGCAGACGAAAAATCCGCTGCACGTTGAAGAAGCGGCCATAGACGTCTTGCGCGATCGGGCTGCGCGTAAGGATGTCGATTTCGGCCGCGGGATAGACGGTTTCAAGTTCAGACAGCAGTGGCGTAAGCAGCAACGTATTGCCGAGGCTATGGCTGACGTGGCAGACCAGGATGCGGTAGATACCCCGGGTAGGAAGCGGCTCGGAGGTCGGCTGCCCATGGCTGCCGAAGATCAGGCGCATGAGCCGGCGAGCGACGCGGCGGCGAAGGTTATTGATGGGATCGTAGTAACGCGTGTTCTTGAGCACGGCTGAACTTTAAGTCGTTTGACGAGGGCGACTATACCGGGTCGTTAGTTGAAGAGGTTCCGGTCGATCTTCGTGGAAGGGATCGATCGGGTCGGCAAATCGCAAGGCAACGCTTGGACGGGGGCGGAGACACAGGGTCAGGGTTTGTCGATCAACAACCCGTGCTCTTGCAGCCATGCTTTCGCATTCTCTGCGTCGTGTTCGAACCAGGCGCGCGTCGAGCCCAATCGGAATGAATAACCCCACGTATCCATGTCCTTCATGATGCGCTCGCGCCCCACTCCTGGCAGCGCGTCTCCCAGCAGGATTTGCAGATAACAGACGGCGTCTTCTTCCTCGATGGAGTCGGTGGCGTCCGTATGGACGCATGCGCGGCGTTCCGAAGGCAGCACGATCAGGTGGCCGGCTTCATGCAGCAACGAGTGTATGGGGGTATCGCTGCGCGCGTAGACGGTGTTGCCGATGATGCCTGCCTCATCTTCACCCCAGAAGCTGCCCGGGATGGCCTTGCCATCGGCAACCAACGCCAGGTTCAAGCCATAGCTGGCGAGAAGGGATTCGACGGCACTTCGATCGATGTCGGCGAGACGTAGGATGGAGACGGACACGATGCTTTCTTTCTCTTTGACCCGCCTGCGCTATCTTCACGAGGAAGGCGAGAGGCAAGCTTGCGAAGCAGGTAAGTCAGGACGCCGTGAAGCGGGCAAGCCATGCTTCAATCCCTGGACCAACTTTGACGCTGGCCCCTCCCTTGGGCAGGGAGCCTGCGAGTCAGATTGCCGCGCCTTTCCCCGGCTTGCCATCCGGCAACGCTACTGACAGTTCCAGTACTTCGTGCCCGCTGTCACGCTCGACATTGATGTTGATCGCCTCGATGTCGACGTTGACGTATTTCTTGATGACCTCAAGCAATTCATTGCGCAGTAATGGCAAGTAGTCCGGCGCCCCACGCGTGGAGCGTTCCTGGGCCACGATGATGCGCAAGCGCTCTTTCGCGACAACCGCGGTGGGCTCGGGCTTGCGCTTGAGAAAGTCGAGGATACCCATGCGGTCAGCCTCCGAATACGCGCTGAAAGAAGCCCTTCTTGGGTGCATCGAGGAAACGCATAGGGCGATTCTCGCCAAGAATGCGGGCTACTGTGTCGCGATAGGCCTGTCCGGCGAGGGAGTTTTCATCCAGGATCACCGGTACGCCTGCATTGGATGCAGCCAACACGTTTTCCGATTCCGGAATCACGCCGACGACGTTGATGCCGAGGATTTCTTCCACGTCTTTCACGCTGAGCATTTCGCCCTGTTCGACTCGCGAAGGGTTGTAGCGTGTCAGTAGCAGATGTTGGGTGACGGTCCCGTCGCCCCGTTCGGCGCGGCGCGTCTTGCTGGCCAGCAGGCCCAGGATGCGATCAGAGTCGCGTACTGAGGATACTTCCGGATTTACGACGACGACGGCGTGGTCGGCGAAGTACATCGCCAGGTGCGCGCCCTTTTCGATCCCGGCTGGCGAATCGCAGACGACGTATTCGAAATCATCCTTCGCCAGATCATCGAGCACTTTTTCCACGCCTTCCTGCGTCAGCGCATCCTTATCGCGCGTCTGACTGGCGGCGAGTACGTAAAGATTATCGTAGCGCTTGTCCTTGATCAGGGCTTGCTTGATCCCGGCCTCACCGTGGATCACGTTGACGAAGTCGTACACGACGCGCCGTTCGCAGCCCATGATCAGATCCAGGTTGCGCAAGCCAACGTCAAAGTCGATCACTGCTACTTTCTTGCCGGCCATCGCCAAACCCGTGGCAAGTGAAGCGCTGGTTGTGGTCTTGCCCACGCCGCCCTTGCCGGACGTTACAACGATAATCTCAGCACTCAAGGCTCATCTCCCGCATGTGTTCTTGTAATAGTGTTTATTTCAAAGGTGCAATCAACAGCTTTTCGCCTTCGAGCCAGCATTGCACAGACTGACCTTCCAGGTCTTTGGGTATCTGCTCGAACACACGATAGTGTCCGGCGATGGCGACCAGCTCTGCGCGAAAATCCGAAACAAAGATGCGTGCTTTCGTATCCCCTTGGGCGCCGGCCATGGCGCGGCCTTTCAGCCCGCCGTAGACGTGGATGCTGCCATCGGCGATGACTTCGGCACCGTTGGCAATGGTGCCAGTCACGACCAGATCCCGATCACGGGCGTAAATCTGCTGACCCGAGCGGACCGCACCATCATGCCGTTGCGCACCGACGGCGCCGGCGGGGGGCGACAACACCGGTTCGCGCTCGGGCATGGGTGCTGGCACCGCTGTTGCGGCGGGGGCGGATGGTGCCACGCTGTGGCTGCCCTCGGCGGGTTCATAGGCGGCACGGAACTTGGCGATGAGGGGAAGCCCCATGCGCTGGGCCAGGGCCTCGGTAGCAGGGGTGCCATAGGCCAGCCCCACCGGAAGCATGCCGGCGCTGCGTACCGCTTCCAACAGGGCGTCAACCGTTCCGTCATCAGGCAAGTTGGGGAGGTGGCTAAGGTCGAGGACTACCGCCGCACGTGAAAACAGCTGCGGTGCCGAACGCACGCGGCGTTCGAGTTCTTCGCACAGGGCCGCCGCGTCGGGGCGTCGTACACGTACACAGGCAATGCCGACCTGCCCAAAACGCAGATCGCAGGCATCTGATGTTTCCATTTTTGCATTCATGAGCGCCGCTCTCCGGCGAGGCGGCGCGCTCTGGAGTCTTGATTGGCTAAAGGAAGACCGCGGCCCGCCAGCCAGGGAAGGTCGGGTAGGCCGCTGTGTTCCAGGTAGGTATCCCGGACAAAGGCGTAACTGGGTAGGTCCTTGGCGAGCAGACTGACCTGGGGTCCCTCCTCGCCCATGCGCTGCTGGCCTACTTCCTGGAAACCGTAGGTGCCATGGAAGAGCACCACTACGTCGTCACAGGGTTCCAGGAATACCTCGCACGTCAACAGCGGCACGCGCACTTCCGCGAAGCTGTTCACGTCGCAATAGAAAATGCGGCCCAAGCCGTGGCGACGGTAGGCGTTGGCAATCACGATCCGGTCGATGTAGACGAACGAGGGATAGTGCTCGCTGAACCACTGGTAATTAGGGCTGGCGTAATCCCTGCCGTCGCGCAGGGCGATCAGGAAGCCAGCGAGATGTCCGTCGATTTCCGCCACGCGGAAGTAATCCGCGTGCTCATAGAAATAGCGCAACTGCGCGGCATCCAGGACCAGAATGGAGCGACCGGCGGTATTGTTGAGCGCCAGTACGGCATCCAGGTCGTGCTCGCACACGTCGCGGATGGCAAGGGCCATTCGTTGCTCCGCAGTAAGTGGTGGCTAGTCAAGACCGACTGACGGCCCAGCTCAAGCCGCATTATGGCATGCGACACTGGACGGTACATCCTGTGCTGCCGCATGAAGACGCATGTAAAAGCTTCGTAAAACGCAAGGTGCGGGATAGTGGAGTCCGCGCGAAAGCTCATGGTGAGTCGGGTGGTTTGCCAGCGACTCTTCTTCCGGCGACCGCATGACTTCCCGCGCATTACACCACCAGGGCACGGGCCTATGATGCGAGGCATGGCGATGACTAACTTCAACCATAAACGGCTGTTGCGCATTACCGGCTTGTTCGCCTACCTGTGCGACGGCACGCCCTTGTTTACCGGCTGGGCGACCGAACGGCTGGATTTGCTGCATCGCCCCAATTTCGCGCTGCTGATTTGCACGCTGTTCTATCTGATCTTTGGCGTGATGTATCTGCTGATCACGAATAACCTCGGGTCACGGACACATGTCGTTGCGCGGCTGTTCGGCTTGTTGTTGATGACTGCCGCCGCATTGGTGGTGGGGTGGTACACCCACAGCGGCTTATCGGCCATTTTGCTGGTCGTGGTATCGGTCATCCTGCCATGGGTGGTTCCCTTCTGGATCGGGGTGGCTTGGACTGTGCTGCAGATTTTATGTCTGGCCGCGCTGTTTTCGACGTTTTCCGAACTCAAGTACAGCATCGTGCTGGCCTTGCTTCAGTCCAGCATCTATACCGCTTACTCGCTGCTTGCGTTTGTGGTGTCGACCGTGGCCAGCCAACAAGCGGATGAACGCGAAGCGCAGCGTCGCCTCAATTCCGAGTTGCGCGCCACCCGGGCATTGCTTGCCGAATCTACCCGCATTGCGGAGCGCATGCGCATCGCACGCGAACTGCATGACCTGATCGGTCACCATCTCACGGCGTTGAGTCTTAACCTCGAAGTCGCCAGCCATTTGAGCAACGAGGCTGCCGCCATGCACGTGCGGAAAGCACAGAGCACGGCGCGTCTATTGTTGGCGGATGTGCGCGAGGCGGTGAGCGAGCTGCGCCAGGACGATGCCATCGACCTCACTCAGGCGCTGCAGAGCCTTATCGACGGTGTTCCCAGTCTGCATGTGCATGTAGCGGTCCCTCCGCGCTTCAGCGTCGAGGATCCGCGTCGAGCGCAGGTGCTGTTGCGTTGCGTGCAAGAGATCATCACCAACACGGCCCGCCACGCAGGGGCTCGCAACCTCTGGCTTACCTTTGCTTACGAAGATGAAACGTTGCTTAGCCTGAGCGCCCGCGACGACGGCCGCGGCACCGTTGCCATCATGCCTGGCAATGGCCTGTCGGGTATGCGCGAACGTTTGGCGGAGTTCGGCGGCAGCGTATCGATGGAGAGTGGGACGGGGCAGGGTTTTGCTCTCAGCATCCGTCTTCCCTTGGGTACCCCTTCCGTGTTGGCACATACGCCATCACGTTTCGAGCCACCTGCGTTGAGCCTTACTTGATGAATTGCAAGAATGCTAAACGTACGCATGTGGTTTGCTGTAGCTACCTATGTTGCGAGGATCCACGATGATTTCCGTTTGTCTTGTCGACGACCAGAACCTGGTTCGCCAGGGCGTGCGTTCCCTGCTTGATCTGGCCGAGGACATCCGTGTCGTGGCTGAATGCGCGGACGGTGTACAGGCCGTGCAGGACATCCCGCGTATCAAGCCGGACGTCGTGCTACTCGACCTGCGCATGCCCAATATGAGCGGCTTGGAAGTGTTACAGGCCCTTTCGGCGCGCAACGAGCTGCCACCTACGATCATTCTCACCACCTTTGACGATGATCAGCTGGTGTTGCAGGGGTTGAAAGCGGGTGCGCGGGGATACCTGTTGAAGGATGTATCGCTGGAACAACTGGTGGAGGCCGTACGCACCGTTGCCAATGGTGGTTCGCTGGTTGCGCCGATGGTGACGCAGCGTCTGCTGGCCGGCGTCGGCCGTATCCACAACCAGTTCACCAGCCTGGAGCAGCCGGACCCGCTGACCGAGCGAGAAACTGAAATCCTGCGCCTGCTGTCCGGTGGCTACAGTAATAAGGAAATCGCCAATTCGCTCAAGGTCGCGGAAGGCACCGTAAAGAATCACGTGTCCAACATTCTCTCCAAGCTCGGCGTGCGTGATCGCACGCGGGCCGTGTTGAAGGCGCTTGAGTTGGGGATCGTTTGACCGATGCCCGGCGAACCCATGCCATAGGCAGGGTGAGTTGCGTGCGTGGGTACCATGGACTTGGACGCTGGCGCTGAATGGGTCAGCTCGGCATGGCCGGGACCAGGTCCCTATTTTTTGGCTCTTTTCCCCTAACAAATTTGGCCACGTGGCGCGTGATGGCATTGCTGCGAAGCAGCGTAGGAATAAGGCCCGCCATCCCGTAGCGTTCCTGCGCGTGAGCAAGTACCATCGGCAGCTTAGGCGCCGGCCGACCCCCCGTCCTGATGCGGTTTCCCTCGAGGGAAGTGCGATCGTGGCGGTTCCGTTCCGACTTGCGCTTTTCCACCGCACTAGAGAGACGTCTCGGAGAAACCTGGAATGACGCGTGTTCTGGAATTCATCGTTGCCCTGATCATCGTCGCCGTTGTTGGCGTCGTGGTGGGCGTTATCATGCCCGGCAGCGGCCACATTGAGCGGTCACTGGTGGTCAGCAAAGACCTTCGCCAGGTTTACGACGTGCTGGCTAATTTCCGCACCTTCCCTGATTACGGCGTGCTGCGCGCGTACGATCCGAAGACCAAGTACACCCTCTCGGGCAATGCCTATGGTCCCGGAGCTGAAATCAGCTGGAGCGGCGAGGACGAGAAGGTGGGCGACGGCAAGTTGACCATTGCCAGTGTCCAGCCGGAGTTCAACAAGATCGATACGACGGTCAACGACGCCGAGATCATCTGGAACCTGGACAATGCATGGCGCGGTAGCGACAAGCATTTCACCCTGGATCTGTTGCGCCAAGGCAACACCGGCAAGCTGACCAAGATCACGTGGTCGTATGACGTGAGCTATGGCTTCAACCTGATTGACCGTTATTCCAATCTATACATTCATGGCCAGCCGGATGCCTTCATCCAGTACAGCCTGAATAACCTGCAGAACGTGCTGGCGTCGGTACCCAATGTCGACTACAGCGGATTGGATCCGTACATCGTGCAGACCAAGCAGACCCCCGTGCTGATCGTCTCCACATCCATGAATCGCAAGGATGGCCTGGATGGTTTGAACGAAGCCACCGATACGGCCATCAAGCAAATCAACGATGCGGCCAAGAAGCTCGGCGTGAACGTGACCGGGCCGCGCGTCATCTTCACCACCAATTATGGTGATCAGACCTACACCTTCGATGTGGCCGAACCGATCGATTCCGCCAATCTCACGGTTGCGGGTCAGAGCTACCCGCTGACTCCTGCGACGCCTCCCTCGCTTGCCGATCAGGCCGCCGCTCCGGCTTCGAGCAGTACGGCCGCCGCACCGGCCGACGCCAATAACAATGGCCTGCAGCCGGGCAGCAAGGATCGCTACGGTCGTCTGGTCATCGACAACAATGTCCGCGCCACCCTGGCATTTGGTGGTCCGGCCCTGGAAGCTCCTTGGAACGGCACTGCTGCCGGTGTACCGCAGACGCGCGATATGCTGAAGGCTTATGCGCAGACACATGGCTACAAGTACGACGAAGTCACCCATCGCCTGTACGACATCCTGGCGCAGCCGGAAGTGAAGGACGCCAGCGGCAATATCCAGACTTATGCGCAGTACGACGTCTATCTGCCGATCACGGATTCACCGGATGGCGGCACGCTGCCGCAGCAGACGCCGGAACAGCAGGCAGGCATCAAGCAGCCGGGCGTCATCAATGGCAACGGTCAGCCTGCCTCCAGCAGCAGTGCTCCCGCACCGGCCAGCACCAGCGCGGCGCCTGCCGCCCAGTAAGTACCAGCGGCATGTTGTTCGAAAAGCCCTCCCGACCGGAGGGCTTTTTCATTTGTGCTCCGCACACGATGGTGCTCGACGAACTTTGTGGCCTGCTTGCGGTACATTGCACTGCGGTTCCCTTCGCGAGCGGACATGATCGAGACCGACAAGCTCACCAAGCGTTATGGCCATCTAACGGCGGTGGATGCACTCAGCATTTACGCCGAACCCGGACAAGTACTCGGCCTGCTAGGACCCAACGGAGCGGGCAAGACCACGGCCATACGCATGATCGCCGGCTTTCTCGCGCCTACCTCGGGCACAGCGCGAGTCTGCGGTCATGATGTGATCAAGGAACCGCTCAAAGCCAAGCGCGCGCTCGGTTATCTGCCGGAAGGGGCGCCCAGCTATGGCGAAATGACCGTGCGCGAGTTTCTGGTCTTCATCATGCGTATGCGTGGGCTGCGTGCTGATGTGGGCCGGCGCCGCTTCGACGAGGTGGTCAACTACTTGCAGCTCGAAGATGCGCTGAATGTCAGCGTGGATACGCTGTCCAAGGGACTGCGTAGGCGTGTCGGGCTTGCGCAAGCCATCCTGCATGATCCACCGGTGCTGATGCTTGACGAACCCACCGATGGCCTCGATCCCAACCAGAAACATACTGTTCGGCAGTTGATCGACGCCATGGCACGCGAACGGACCATCCTGATCTCTACCCACTTACTGGAAGAAGTGCATGCCCTGTGCAACCGGGTCGTGATCATTGCAGGCGGTCGGTTGCGCGCCGATGCCACTCCGGCGGAACTGGAAGCGCGTTCGCGGTATCACGGTGCAGTGTCGTTCAGTGCGGCGGGCAGCGGCATATCGCAAGAAATGCTTGGACGCTTGCCGCAAGTCGCAGGCATCGAAGTGGATCCACTGGACGGCCGCGTTACCGTTTTTCCAAAACCCGGTGCACGGATTCTGGAGCCGGTTGAGTCGCTGCTGCGCGAACAGGGATTGGAGGTCTCCGAAATCCAGCTTGAGCGTGGACGCCTGGATGAAGTGTTTCGGCAAATCACGCTAGGTGCAGAAATGGAGGCTCGCTCATGAGTCCCGCGATGGCCATCATGCGTCGCGAGCTGCGCAGCTATTTCGTCACGCCAGTGGCGTATGTATTTCTGGTGATCTTCCTCGTGCTCTCGGGCATTCTGACGTTTTACGCCGGGGATTTTTACGAGCGAGGCATTGCCGATCTGCAACCATTCTTCGTCATGCATCCGTGGCTTTATCTGATACTCGTTCCTGCCGTATCGATGCGCTTGTGGGCGGAAGAAGCAAAATCGGGAACCATGGAACTGTTACTCACGCTGCCTACCACGCTTTGGCAGGCGATGCTGGGCAAATTCCTCGCTGCATGGTTCTTCGTGGGACTGGCACTGCTGCTGACCTTCCCGATCTGGATTACCGTCAATTATTTAGGGTCGCCGGACAATGGCATCATCATCGCCGGTTATCTCGGGAGCTGGCTGATGGCGGGTGCATTTCTCGCGATCGGTGCATGCCTGTCCACCGTGACGAGCAGCCAGGTCGTTGCCTTCATCTTGACCGCAGTCGTGTGCGTGCTATTGATTCTTGCAGGGCAGCCCGAAGTCGTCGATTTCTTTCAGGGAACGCTGCCGCGCAAGCTGGTCAATGCCATCGCGCATCTATCGATGCTACGTCATTACGAAGCGATCGCGCGCGGTGTGCTGGACATGCGCGACTTGCTGTACTTCGTTCTCACCATCGCGGCGTGGCTGACAGCAGGCGTGCTGGTCCTCGATCTGAAACGGAGCCGCTGAGATGGCACGCATCACGTTGCGCAGGCGGACTCTTTTGATCAGCTTGCTGATTGCCGTCATTCTTTCCTATTGCGGCCTCGCCCTGGTGGCCAGCCGCTGGCTGGCGCCCGAACGATTCGACCTCACGACGGACGGCCTTTACACCCTCTCGTCGGGTACCCGGCAGATCATTGACAGTGTAAGGCGGCCACTGTGGTTGACGCTGTATTTCTCCCAGCACGCTACGAAAGATCTCCCACAGGTGAGCAGCTACGAGCAGCGTGTTGCCGAGATGCTGCAGGAGATGGTGGCTCGCTCACACGGGCGCATCCGTTTGCAAATTGTCGATCCGGTGCCTTATTCCGACGATGAGGCTAGTGCTGAAGGCAACGGCTTGACTCCTGTTAACGGTGGCAGCAACGGCGAACGCATATTCTTTGGTCTTGTCGGCACTACACGGCCGCCCAATGCAGATACGGCTGATGCGGAAACGGAAAATCCTAAGCACCCACATGGCAAGACGATCAACCGCACGCTAGCCATACCCTTTTTTGATCCAGGCAGGGAGGCTTTTCTGGAGTACGACATCGCCAAGCTGTTGTATCAGCTAAGCGAGCCAGAAAAGCCGCGCATCGGCGTGATTTCGGATCTGCCAATCATGGGCGATCCGCTGCAAGGCACACCGCCGTGGGCCGTCATGAGCCAGTTGCAACAATTGTTCGACGTGGAAATGATTAATGCCAACAAGCTCAATCATATCAATAAGAATATCCACGTCCTCTTGTTGATCCATCCCAAGAACCTGCCGGTCAGCGCGCAATATGCGATTGACCAATACGTGCTCGGAGGGGGGCACCTGGCGGTCTTCGTCGATCCTTTCTCGGAATCGGATCCTGCTCCGCTGGTAGACGATGCAACCAGCGCCACCAACAACCACAGTTCCAATTTGCCGCGCCTCTTTGCGGATTGGGGCGTTTCCTTCAATCCGGATCAAGTCGTACTTGATCGTTCACGTGCACTGCAGATCGAATTGGCCGGCGCCAACCTTGCGCATCCTGGCATGCTCGGTCTAGGTGCGGCTGAGCTCAATCGCGATGACGTGATTACTGCCAGTTTGCAACGCGTGTATGTCTCTTCAGCGGGGCATTTCGACCTGTTGCCCAACGCGAACACACGGCTGATACCTCTGATGCAGAGCAGTGCGGACGCCGAAGTAGTGCCTACCCAGCGGGTGATCGAGGCGAGCGGCAATCCGTCTAGCTTGCTGGACGGATACCAGCCGCAAAATCAGAACTATGTCATTGCCGCCAGGGTGCGGGGCACTTTCAATAGTGCTTTTCCGGAATACGCCAAGAAGCCTGGCCACTTGGCTACCTCGCCGCCGAATACGGAGGTGATTGTGGTGGCCGATACCGATTTGTTGACCGATCGGCTATGGGGGGAAAAGCAGACTTCTTTCCTGGGGCAACCCATGTTTAGCGCCTTCGCCAACAACGGTGACTTCATCAACAACCTGGTGGATAACTTGAGCGGTTCCTCGGCCTTGCTTTCCATTCGAGGACGCTCCAGTTCGCAGCGTCCCTTCACACGTGTGCAGGCCCTGCGGCGCGTGGCCGATCGAAAGTTTCTCCAGAAAGAACGGGAATTGGAGAACGAGCTGGCCGATACCAAGCAGCGGCTCGACGAACTTCAGCCCGCCAAAGGAGCGCGCGACAACTCGACCAGCGTTGAACAGAAGCAGGAGATCGAACAGTTCCTGCAGCGTGAGCTGGCGATCAGCAAGGAGCTACGCGAGGTTCAGCATCAGCTCAATACGGAGATTGATGCCCTGGGTACACGGCTGAAAGTGCTGAATATCGTGCTACTGCCGGTGTTGATCACCCTGGCCGGCTTGATCTATGGATGGCGTCGCACGCGACGCAATCGGCGTCAGCGAGCGTAATAAGTAAGGGGGTGGCTGCGGCAAGCTGGCGCTGCCGGTTTGCGCTACGCTGATTTAAGCTGAGGTACTACCGTCGGGGTGGGTTTGAGCCTGATGATCGCCATCTTGTTGAAGTGGTTCATTCCCTGGGAATTTTCATGGGTGTTCCTCGCGAGCTTCCTGGCTGCATGCGTGCTGTATTGGCGCGGCTGTCGCGCGCTGTCAGTAAGTATGGGGCGGAAGATCGCGTTCTGGTCAGGCATGGCGATCACCTACCTGAGCCTGCATACCTATTTTGATTTCTACGCCGAGCATGAGTTTTTCATGCATCGCTTGCAGCAATTGCTGCTGCACCATCTCGCCCCACTGATCATCATGGCGTCCTATCCTGGATCGGTATTGCGGGCAGGGATGCCGTTGAAGTGGCGTGCGCGCTTCCTGCGGCCGGTATCCCGCATGTGGCCGTGGCGCCTATTAAGCGCCGTATTGTTGAACCCGGCCGTCGCTACCGTGCTATTCGTCGTATTCATCCTGATCTGGCTGGTCCCCACCATGCAGACGATGGCCATGCTTGACTGGCGCATCTATCGATTCATGAATTGGTCGATGATCGTCAGTGGCTTTATTTATTGGTGGCTGGTGCTGGATCACCGGCCCAGGCCGCCCGGGCGCATGGTGCCCGGTGTGAGAGTGCTGTCGCCGGGCATCACCATGACACCTCAGATTCTCGCGGGCGCCATCATCACCTTCTCCAAGGCCGACCTCTATCCCATCTTTGAAATCTGCGGGCGGGCCTTCAACATCAATGTTTTCACAGGGCAGTTGATCGGGGGCATCATCATTTGGGTGCCTGCAGCCATGATCGAAACTGCCGGTGGTCTGCTTGCCATGCGCCAATGGCTACGGTTGTCGCGCAGCGGGCGAATCCGTCGTGAGTCGCGTGCTGCGCAGACGCTACCCACTGCTGCGGCAGCGGGTAGCGCAGGCCGTTAATTCAAAGCACTGGTGCGAGATCGCGCGCGGTGAAATGGGCTTCCGAAGGGTAGCCGAAGGCGTTATTGATATACGAGACGCCATCCAGTGTGATGCGTCGATTGACGTGGCTATGCCCGTATACATGAATATGCGATCCCCATCGCCGCAGCTCCGTTTCAAGGCGTTCCGTACCTAGAACGGGATAGACCTTTCGATGTTTGTCGGGAATGCGGTCCGGCATGAGATCGATCCGCGGAAGGAAGTGTGAAAACGTGATGATCGTACGCGGGCTTGCCAGGTCCAGCGATGAAGGCTCGGGGTTGCGGCTGATGAAAAAGTGCGTAAGTGCCGCATCATCGTAGTCGGGCCAACGGCAGGCGCGGTAATCCGCCCACGCGGTTCTGAGATACGCATCAGCCGGGCCGAAGGAATAGTCGTACCAGCCAAGCAGCGGCACGATAACGATATCGTCGTGGCGGAAGAGATCCGTGTGCACACCGTGATCTTTCGCCGTACCGAGCACCTTTTCGAATTTCTCAAAAGAGTCGGCAACAGGCTCGCGTGTGGCCCACAGGTCGTGGTTGCCTGGCACATATAAGACCACTGCAAAGCGCTTTGCGAGGGCTTCAAACGCATGTTCGAGCAACACTAATCGATCCGAAATGTCGCCGGCGAGGATCAATGCATCATCGTTGTATTCCTGCAACGGCAATTGCTGAAGCCACTCGCGGTTGGGCGCGTAGTCCAGGTGCAGGTCGGAAACTGCGAAAACACGCACGTTCGTGTTTGCCTCATGGCATCGCCGCTTTCTGAAGAGTAGCTGGAAACGGCGGCGCGGGGGTGGGAGCTACGCAAGTATTCGGGTGAGATACCACGAAGCTGCCTGGATTTAGTCGGAGGCGTTCGCCGGACGCGCCGTGAAGGAGACGGGCAGATGACTGCCGTCGGCAAAGTCCAGAGTGACATCGATCGTGTCGCCGGGCTTCAGCGGGCGTGTGGCTCCCTGGAGCATCAGATGATATCCCGCAGGAGCCAAGGCGACTTTAGCGTGGGGGGGAATGGAAAGGCGCTGCAGTGGCGCCATGCTGCTCATGCCATTCGCGCTTAAGGTCGTCTGGTGCAGCATGGCCGTCTTATAAGCTGGACTATGTGCGGAAACGATGACTGAGACAGCGGGACCGTTATTGCGCAGGGTCACATAACCACCGGCCGGTAGGTCGCCAGGCAGCAGACGAACCCAGGCATGCGATGCGCTGATGTGGCTTGCTTGGGCAGCTTGCGTTGCGAGTGGAACCCAGGTCACCAACAAGGCAAGTAAAGCATAGCGCTTCATGTCTAGGCTCCTTGGCTCAGCAGAAGGCGCAGATCATGGATCAATTTATCCTGAGTGTCCGCAGGCGTAGCCAACAGGCGTGCCTTGCCCGTGGTGTCAAAGATGTAAATACCGGAACTGTGGCTGACGTCATAACCGCCGCTGGATTTGTCTGGCTCGCGGGTGAAAGCGGCACGGTAGCGTTTGGTAAGTGCCTCGATGTCAGCTGGGGAGCCCGTCAGGCCAATAACATGAGAATCGAAGGCAGTGACATATCCGTGCAAGACCTCCGGGGTATCGCGGGCAGGATCCACGGTCACAAAAAGGATACGTACACCATCGGCCAATTTCCCTAAATGTTGCATCACCACATGCAGGTGCGCGAGCGTCAGCGGACAGACATCCGGGCAGTGGGTGTAACCGAAGTAGAGCAGCACTACCTTGCCACGGTAATTGGCGGCGGTAACCGTCTGGCCGTGATCATCCGTAAGCTGAAACGAAAGATCAGGCATGTGGCCGGAGATATCGTCCAATTGCCAGGGAGGCGCTTCGTCCCGGTGGCACGCGACAAGTAACAGGCAGATCAATAAAAGTGCCGGCAGAAGGCAAAGGCGAACGCAGCGCAGCAGCTTCATGCAAAAATTCCGACTGGTGGAACCTGATCAGCATACGACAGGCAGAACCTTTCCATCCTCCTTTTGTTCCCGGAAATGATGTTCATGCGACAACTTGCCCAAATGCGTGAAGGCTTACTGGTTGGCATGGCTGGGGCCAGTGCGGTACTACTGGGAGCCTTTGGCGCTCATGCATTGAGAGGGATGCTCGATACGGCGCACTACGAACTGTGGCACACCGCCGTGCAATATCATTTCTGGCATGCCTTGGCGCTGGCTATCGTCGCCATGTCTGGTCCAGGCAAGGCACGGCGAGTTGCCTCGCTGTCCTTTGCACTAGGAATTTTGCTGTTTAGCGGCAGCTTGTACGCGCTGGCACTGGGAGCGCCGCGATGGATTGGCATTGCAACGCCTTTTGGAGGCATGGTCTTCATCATCGGATGGGTTGCCATGGGAGTGGCGGTTCGGGCGTGTGCAAAGTGATATTGAGAGGATTTAACTGGATTGGCTGTCTGGCAAGGTTTTACCTGCGCGGTTTTAACCTGCCGTTTTCGTGCAGTGTTTTGCGCAGTACACATTCGATGCCGAGCTCGTAGGTGGCACTGAAAAATGCCGAGAGCTGTCATCGCCTGTATCGAGCACAATATGCTCGGTATCGAAGTGAGCGGTGACCTACGCGTATCGTACGAACACGCGCGCTTTGTTGAACTGCCGTCAATCTGCAATGCGGCATTCAGCGTGGACGTACAATGCGGGTTTTACCGGAGGCAACGATGAAACCGTTCGGCACCCCCTATTCGGAACATGCTCTCAAGGTGCTGCTGCTGGGAGCCGGAGAACTTGGCAAGGAGGTCGCCATCGAGCTTCAGCGTTATGCTGTGGAAGTGGTAGCGGTAGATCGCTATGAGCATGCGCCGGCGATGCAGGTTGCTCATCGTAGCCATGTTATCGATATGTTGGATGGGAATGCACTGCGCAGCCTGATTGAGCAGGAAAGGCCCGACCTGGTCGTGCCGGAAATCGAAGCCATCCATACGCCTACGCTGATGCAGCTGGAGGAGGCGGGTCTGAAGGTGATTCCCACCGCCCGAGCGGCATGGCTGACGATGAATCGAGAGGGCATTCGCCGTCTTGCGGCTGAAGAGCTGGGGCTTCCTACGTCGCCCTACCGTTTTTGCGACAGCGAGGCCGAGTATCGGGAAGCTGTCGCGGCGGTCGGTTATCCGTTCGTGATCAAACCGGTAATGAGTTCCTCCGGCAAGGGTCAAAGTATCGTGCGTGATCCGGCGGATCTAGAAAAAGCTTGGCATTACGCCCAATCGGGTGGGCGCGCCGGCAAGGGAAGGGTGATCGTTGAAGGATTTATTCCTTTCGACTACGAAATCACCCTGCTCACGGTACGGCATCGGGATGGCACCTGCTTCTGTGCGCCGATCGGCCATCGTCAGGAAGATGGGGATTATCGCGAGTCGTGGCAACCGCAACCGATGAGTGAGGTAGCTCGCTGCGAAGCGCAGCGACAGGCTGAAGCCATCACTGGTGCGCTGGGTGGCTGGGGTGTTTTCGGTGTTGAGTTTTTCGTCAGGGGCGATGATGTCATTTTCTCGGAGGTCAGCCCCCGCCCTCACGATACGGGCCTGGTTACGCTGATTTCCCAGGATCTATCGGAATTTGCGCTGCACGCACGTGCCATTCTGGGGCTGCCGATCCCGATGATCCGCCAGCTTGGCCCGTCTGCTTCGTGCGCCGTGCTGGTCGAAGGGGAAGGAAGGGCGCCGCGTTATGACGGTATAGCCGATGCGCTCAGGGAACCGGACACTCAGCTGCGCATCTTCGGCAAGCCGGAAGTGAAGGGACGTCGTCGCATGGCAGTCACGCTGGCGCGCGATAACGATATTGTTGCGGCGAAAGCCAAGGCGATCCGGGCGGCAAGAGCCATTCGTACTGAATTGTAGAATCGGATAGCCCTCTTTCTGCTGAGGTTAACTAATCCACACGATGGAGAACGAGGATGGAATCAATGGGCTTTGCGCATTGGCTGATCGTACTGGTGGAGACCTTCGCATTGCTGTTCGTCATGCTGATGGTGGCCGTGGTCCTGATCGTACTGGTGGTATGGGTCCTTGACCGCAATCAGACGCATAATTCGGTATTGCGCAATTATCCGGTGATCGGACATTTCCGTTATTGGTTTTTGCATCTGGGCGAATTTTTTCGCCAATACCTATATTCCAGTGACCGCGAAGAATTGCCATTCAATCGCGCACAGCGTATGTGGGTGTACCGAGCAGCGAAGAATTCGGAAAACACCAACGCATTCGGATCCACACGCGACCTACGCGGCGAAGGTGTTCCCTTTTTTGTTAATGCACCGTTCCCTGCGTTAGGCGATCGGCATCTCAAGCCCAAGCCGGTGCGTATCGGCCCGTATGCGCGTGAGCCGTACGATCACGCCGCTTTTTTTAATATTTCTGCGATGAGCTTCGGTGCGTTATCTGCACCGGCGGTACGTGCGTTGTCGATCGGCGCCGCGAAAGCAGGCATCTGGATGGATACAGGGGAGGGCGGTCTCGCGCCATATCACCTTGAGGGTGGTTGTGACATCGTCTTCGAGATCGGCACCGCCAAATACGGAGTGCGTACACCGGATGGAAAGCTGGATGATCAAAAGCTCTTGGCCATCTGCGCGCACAAGCAGGTGAAGATGGTAAGTATCAAGTTGGGTCAAGGAGCCAAGCCCGGTATGGGCGGTCTGCTCCCTGCCGTCAAGGTGACGCCGGAAATTGCGGAAATTCGTGGCATTCCGGTAGGGCAGGATTCGCAGAGTCCCAACCGTCACCTGGATATCGGCAATGTGTCGGAGCTGATGGATGCGCTCCAGCATATTCGGCGCCTTACCGGCAAACCGACTGGCTTCAAGGCCGTGTTTGGCGGTATGGAGTGGATTGACGATCTGTGCGACGAAATAAGTCGGCGAGGTATCGAAAGCGCGCCGGATTTCATCATTGTGGATGGTTCAGAAGGCGGTACCGGGGCTGCCCCGCAAACGTTGATGGAAGGCGTCGGCTTGCCATTGCACGAAGCGCTGCCGGCGCTGGTGAACACCTTGATCCAGCGAGGCATGCGCGATCGAGTCAAAGTCATTTGCTCCGGAAAATGCATCACTGCCTACGATGTGGCGTGGGCATTGTCGATGGGGGCGGATTTTGTCAACTCCGCGCGCGGTTTCATGCTGGCACTGGGGTGCATCCAGTCCTTGCAATGCAACCGCAATACCTGTCCTACGGGGATCACCACCCAGAATCCGCGGCTGCAACGTGGTTTGGTGGTCATGGACAAAAGCGAGCGGGTGGCGCACTACGCCAGGAATGTCATGCAAGAGGTTGGCATCATTGCCCATAGTTGCGGTGTGGACGATCCCCGTGAATTGGATCGCACGCATTGCCGAGTGGTCGGGGATGACGGGGTCTCCGTACCTCTGATCAAGCTGTTTCCATATCCGCAGGCGTCCACGCAAAAGGCAAGCGGTGCCTCAGAGTCGTCGGTCTTGCCTTAGCTCGGTCCAGCCTTCGGCCGTGCGCACTTGCAAAGGCTGGAAGCGCCGCTTGTAGTCCATTTTCGGGTGCCCTTCGATCCAGAAGCCAAGGTACACCCAGGGGATACCTCGGCGCTTCGCCAGTTCGATTTGCTGCAGAATGGCAAAAGTGCCCAGGCCGCGTTCCTTTTCGTTGGGATCGTAGAACGTATAAACGGCTGAAATGCCGGTCATGCATACATCCGTGACGGCGACGCCGAGCAACCGCTCGCCCAATTGCATCTCCAGGAATACCGTGGGGCTCCACGGAGCGGTCAGAAAACGGCGAAAGTCACTGGCTTCGGCTTCATCCATGCCGCCGCCAGGATGGCGTGTGCGCAGATAGCGCGAGTACAGCGCATGACGTTCGCTGTTGTACCCAGCCATGCGCTCGCTCACCATGAGATCCGCATTGCGTTTCAGGCAACGGCGTTGCGAGCGATCGGGCTTGAAGTTCGCTACGTCAATCCGGCACGGGGTACAGGCATGGCAATTCGGGCAGTGCGGAAAATAGAGATGCCCGCCAGCGCGACGAAACCCATGATCCAGCGCAGCCCCATACAGCCGATCCAGCTGGGGCGCGGCGGGGTCGATCACCAGATTCTGCGCGGTACGCCCAGGGTAATAACCGCAGGCATGCGGCAGCGTCTGGAATAGGCGGACGTGGTCAGAGCGCATGGGATGATTCTATGTCCGCTGCGCCCCGCTGTGGCAAGCGGCTTGTTCTTGCGGCTAGAGCACGTGCAGATAATGCAATGCCAGCACCACGAAGACACCCAGGATAGCGAGCAGCACGATGCGCCGGGCTCTCGCGACGGTATGTTCACGGCGGCTATAGATCGCCGTGACGGGGTCGCGCTGGGCCTTCAGCTCCTCCCCGTAGCGAACTTCCGGCGCAATCCCCAGTTGGCGCAGCAGCTCGCGCGCCTTGGTGTAATCGTCAGCCCGGCTGACCCAGACCTGAGGCCAGTTGTCCCGCTTTTCAGTGCGTTGTGAGTAGCTGAAGCGCTGGTAGCTGGGGCGATTCCAGTTGGATCGATTGGTGACGGTGGTTTCGACGCCGTTTTCGGCCATCAGCGCGACAACGCGATCGATATTTTCTTGACGGGGAGAGGTATAGAGCAGGCGCATGGCAAAAGTTTAGAGCCTATTCGTCGCGCAGCCGAATCAGGCCTTCTTGCGCGGTCGACGCCACCAATCGGCCGTCGCGGCTGAAGATCTGTCCACGGGCCAGCCCGCGCGAGCCTTGGGCGGTGGGACTGTCGCACGAGTAAAGCAACCACTCATCCACCCGGAACGGCCGGTGGAACCACAGGGCATGGTCGAGACTGGCCATCTGGATGTTATGCGTGAGGTACGAAATACCGTGAGGGAGAGTGGCTGTGCCGATCAGGTGAAAATCCGAGGCATAAGCCAGCAAGGCCCGATGCAGGATAACGGAGTCGTTGACCGGTGAAGACAACCGGAACCAGATGTGTTGAATGGGCGGCCGCTTGGCGGGATGGAGTTCGTCGCGGGGCCATACCTGCCGAAACTCGAATGGACCGTCGCTGCCGAGCCAGCGCTGCAATTTCACGGGCAAGCGGGCTAGCTCTTCAGGCGGCACCCGATGCATGGGTTCCGAATCCTCCGGAGCAGGCACCTCCGGCATGCTGGATTGATGCTCGACTCCCTTTTCGGGAAGCTGGAACGAGATCGCGCCATTGAGGATGGGTTGTCCATGCTGGATCGCCACCACGCGGCGAGAAGAGAAGGAGCCGCCGTCACGTGCGCGTTCCACGCTGTAAACGATAGGTGCCTCGACATCGCCTGCGCGCAAGAAGTAAGCATGCAGCGAATGCGCCTCGCGAGAGGGATCGACCGTTTGCTGGGCCGCCGAAAGCGCTTGCCCCAGAACCTGCCCTCCAAACACGAACCGCGTGCCGATATCGCGGCTCTGGCCTCGGAAAAGGTTGTCTTCCAGCCGTTCAAGCTGGAGCAGTTCGACCAGTTCCTTGACGTGTGTATCCCGCATGCGGTTAGCCCTGACGCCTAAATGGCTTGGCATTATAGCGGGGCGAATCCCCGCGCTTAGCGGCTTTCAGGGATCCTTTGCAAACGGCTGCCCGCAAGGACCTCGGTCCACGGAAACAAGGGACCTGGATCCCGTTTGCGCGGCACTTCCTGGCCAGGGTCATTGCTGGCGGCCACACGCGCCGTATCTAGATCCTCATGGCCGGCGATCTCGTGCAAATGGGGGTATTCCCGCTGCAATTGTGCCAACAGTGCCCGCAGCGAAACGATCTGCGCAGCAGTGTAGGGTTCGGCCATGATCTGGTTCCGCGAGTCGAACCAGTGCGGGTAGCGGCCCTTGTTGACCAGTTCGATACCGATCGACTGCGGGTTATAGCCACGTACGTGATGGGCTACCCGGGTGCCTGGTGCATAGCGATACACCGCGCCGTCGCGATCGATGTAGTAGTGGCCGCTATTCCCGGTGCCATCTTGATACAACACTTTTTCACCGTATTCGCGTGCCGTGGCCAGATCAGGCAGCTCAGTGCAGTGAATCACGACCAGGGTGACCGCGTTGGCTGACCGTTCCGGCAGCTGGGCGACGTAGGGCAATGGCTGGTCTCGGACGGTCAACATAGGCGCAGCGGCGGTTGTGCTCAGATGAATGAATGGATTATGCGGGAAAGCAACCGGCGAGACCGGATAAGAGAGGCAACAGGCCCGCGGTGCATTGTTCCCCCATAGTTATGCGTCTATGCGATGCCCGGCGGGCTATCATGCGCCTCCCCTGAACGTCCATGGAGGTTGCCATGCCGGGACACGTCATACTTTCTCATGGTTCGGATGCTGGTCCGGATGCCACCAAGGTAAGCGCGCTCGCGGCGGTGGCTGAATCGATGGGGTGGACGACCGAACGTCCGGATTACCGCGATGACGACAAGCTGGGCTATGCCGGTTCCGTTGCGCCGAGGGTGGCGCGTTTGCACCGGTACATGGGCACCTGCGGAACACCTCCCGTCTTGGTCGGTTCCAGCATGGGCGCTTTCGTTTCGGGGCTGGCGTCGCTGGAGCTTCCTGTGGCGGGCTTGTTCCTGATGGCTACGCCGGCAATGATTCCCGGCAACGACATCGCGTTCGACGTGCGCATGGATGTGCCTACCCTGTTGGTTCATGGCTGGCGCGACGAAGTCTGCTCGCTCGACGAAATCTATGAATTCGCCGGACGCCGTCAGTTGCCGCTCTTGATCGTGGATGATGACCATCGGCTGGGCACGCAGCTCGAGACTCTGCGCCGACAATTCGGTTTTTTCCTGGAACAACTGGCGTCACGCTCTTGAGCCATTTTTTTGCAACGTGCCCCAAGGGTCTGGAATATCTGTTACGGGACGAGTTGATCGCCCTGGGCGGAGAGGACGTGCACGAGGCGCTAGCCGGTGTGCGTTTCTCCGGCGATCTGCAAACGGCGTATCGCGCTTGTCTCTGGTCTCGTCTGGCCAGTCGCGTTCTTTTGCCGATCGCTGAATTTGATGCGGCGTCCGACGAAGCGCTGTATGCAGGGGTGCAGTCTGTCGATTGGACGGGGCATCTTGCTCTGCATGCCACATTGGCGGTGGATGCCAATACGGCGCAGAGCAAGCTTTCGCATAGTCAATTTCTGGCGCAGCGAGTCAAGGACGCCATCGTCGATCAGTTCCGGCAGCGTGGCCTGGAGCGCCCTGACGTCGATACGGAAGAGCCTGACGTACGTGTCAACCTACGCTTGCGCCGTGATCGCGCCACGGTATCGATTGATCTCTCCGGAGCGCCATTGCATCGTCGAGGCTGGCGTCAAAGCCAAGGCGATGCGCCTCTCAAGGAAAATCTCGCCGCGGCCATGTTGTTGCGCGCGGGTTGGCCTGACGTATACGCGCAAGGCGGAGCATTGCTTGATCCCATGTGCGGATCGGGCACGTTGCTGGTCGAGGGCGCATTGATGGTCGCGGACGTCGCACCGGGCCTGCGCCGTTCCTATTATGGATTTTTGGGCTGGAAGCAACACGATATCGCGCTTTGGCGCGGCTTGCTGGATGAGGCAAACCAACGTGCCGAGGCGGGCCTGCCCGAGTTGCGCAGTTGCTTCTTCGGTTCCGACGCGGATCCGCGCATGGTGCAAATGGCGAAGCGCAATGCACAGGAAGCTGGCATCGCGGGTTTTATGCGGCTCGATCGCCATGATATGCAACATGTGCGACCACCCCCAGGGATCACGAAGGGGCTGGTGATCACCAATCCACCGTATGGGGAACGGTTGGGCGATCGTGAAAGCATGCCGAAGCTTTATCGTGCATTGGGCCAGACGCTGCGTGAGTACTTCACGGGTTGGCGTGCGGCGGTGCTTGCAGGCGATGCCGAACTCGGTCGTGCCATGACGCTGCGCGCTGAAAAAAAATATGTGCTTTTCAATGGTGCGCTGGAAACGGTGCTGTTGATTTTTGAGCTCTATCCGCACGACGACACACCGCGCGAGCTTGCGCCGCTTTCGTCCGGTGCGCAGATGCTCAAGAATCGTTTGGAAAAGAATGTCAGGCATTTGCGCAAGCGGTTGGAGCGGGAAGGCATCCACGCATGGCGGACATACGATCAGGACCTGCCGGAATATGCCGCCGCAATCGACGTATATGTGACTATTTCAGGTATCCCGCATTTGCACATCCAGGAATATCGCGCGCCTGCGGATGTGCCTGCCGAATTGGCGCGCACTCGCTTGCGAGAGGTAGCCCGTGTTGCGGGTGATGTCTTCGAAACACCGCGCGCGCGCATTGCCATCAAGACGCGCGAGCGTGGCAAGGGCGGTGCCAAGTACGGGCAATTCGATCAGCGTGGGGAATTTATCGAAGTAGCAGAGAATGGCTTGAAATTTCTGGTGAATCTCTACGATTACCTGGATACCGGACTGTTCCTCGACCATCGTCTCGTCCGCGCGAAAGTGCGTGAGCTGGTGCGTGGCAAGCGCTTCCTCAATCTCTTCGCTTACACCGCCACCGCCAGTGTGTACGCCGCCGCAGGCGGCGCGTACGACACCACCAGTGTTGATTTATCGTCTACCTACCTCGCATGGGCATCGCGCAATCTCGCGCTCAACGGATTCACCGGAGAGAAGCATCGCCTCGTGCAGTCCGATGCCGCGAGTTTTCTCAAGCATACGAACGAGCGGTTTGGGTTGATTTATGTCGATCCTCCGACTTTTTCCAACTCCAAGCGTGCGGAGGACTTCGACGTACAACGCGATCATGTCGAACTTTTGTTGGCGTGTGCTGATCGATTGACCCATGATGGCATCATTCTATTTTCCAACAACTTCCGTCGCTTCTCGCTTGATAGCGAAGCGTTGGAGTCGCGCTTGAGCATCGAGCATTGGGGAGCGGGCAGCATCCCGTTCGATTTTTCGCGCCGCGCAAATATTCACGATTGTTGGCTGCTGCGTCTGCGTACGACCGAAGGGGGCGCAAATCCTTGGGATCGTGCTCGTATCAAAAAATGAAACCCTTCAGTACAGATTAAGCGCCTCAGGACCACCATTTATCCCGTATTGACGGAGGTGTGTCATGTTCAAACGCAGTGTCGGCAAATTCGCTGCCGTCGGCTTGGCGCTCGCTATGGCCGCGGCGGTTCCGGTCGGCGCGTCAGCTCATCCGTGGGGTGGCCCAGGATGGCATGGCGGTTGGCACGGTGGTTATTACCGTGGCGGCGGTTGTTGCTACCGCGGCGGCTATTGGAGCGGCGGTCGCTGGATTGCCGGTGCAATCGTCGGCGGAGCCGTGGCAGGTCTCGTAGCAGGTGCGGTGGCTGGGCCACCGGTTTACTACGCACCGCCGCCCACAGTGGTGTATACGCCGGGAACGGTGGTTTATCAGGCCGCACCGCCACCGGTAGTTACCACGACAGTGGTGACGTCGGACCCCTACCAGACGCGTTATATCGGTCCGGCTTATTGATCTTTGTTTGATGGTATCTATTCAATGCAAAAGAGCCCGGCATGTCGCCGGGCTTTTTTTTGTGCTGTGGGTCACGGTGAGGGGCCAGGTTGTTGCGTCCTTATGCTGCTGTGCTTGGCCTTGGCCCGGTATTGGTTGAAAGTGGCTTCGTCGATCAGGCTGAGAGATTGGATGGCACAACCTGGTTGAGACTGCGCTCGGACTTTTTCACCGGGACCACCGCAAATGCGAACTGGTGTTATGGCTTTATCGGCTTGGCTGGGAACGAATATCAAGCCGCGATTGCCTATTCCCAGCCTGGGACAGGCTGCCTGAAGTTTGATCAGATACCGTTGGTAAGGCCCAGTACGCACAATGGCAGTACGTGGATCGATAACATGCCATTCGTTGATTTGGTCAATACGAATGCAATCTTGGTAAGGCAATGTAGTCCACACAGGACTTGATTGCGCTAGCGCCGATCCCATAGAAGTCACGAGCGTAAGGGCCAGCAGTACGGAAATGACGGTCTTCATGGAAGTCACCTCGATGCTGTGTTGGAGAGTGGCGATGACCTTGGCACCATTACGGCCATATCCCTGCCATGCCCGGATCACATAATATGAACAATGCTTGCGGCATGGTGAAGGTTATGATTGTCCAGTGGTCCGAGCTTCACAAGGTGTCTCGCAGCAAGTCATGATTACAGGGTTCGTACCATGAATGTACCTGCATTCGCTGCTGACACCGAGGAGAGCCTCGCCCGGTATATGCGGGTTCGCCGGCAAACCTTGGCGCTATGCGCGGGATTGAGCGGTGAAGATCTGCAAGTGCAATCGATGCCGGATGCCAGTCCCGGTAAATGGCACCTGGCGCACACGACATGGTTTTTCGAGCAATTCGTGCTGGGAAACAATCCCGCCTATCAGCCGCGTCATCCCGAATGGCATTACCTGTTCAATTCCTACTACGAATCGGTGGGCCCAATGCATGCGCGTCCTCAGCGCGGCGTGCTTTCGCGCCCCTCGTTGGATGACATCCGTGATTATCGTGCTCGTGTCGATGAAGCGGTGGGCGAACTTGTAGCGCGTGGCATCGATGCATCGCTGGCGGCGAGGATCGAGCTTGGCTTGCATCACGAGCAGCAGCATCAGGAATTATTGCTGACCGACATCAAGCATGCACTCTGGTGCAACCCGCTGAAACCTTCGTACCACGAAGTTCCCATGCTCGAGCAGCGTACGGCGGGTTCGATGCGTTTTCTTCCAGGTCGGCAAGGGCCCGTGGATGTGGGACATGAGGAAGGCGGTGGATTTGCCTATGACAATGAAACACCACGGCATACGACGTGGCTGTCAGCCCATGCCTTGGCCAATCGTCTTGTGACCAATGGCGAATACCTGGCCTTTGTGCGCGATGGTGGCTATCGGGAAGCAGGCTTATGGTTGTCCGATGGTTGGGCGCTGGTGCAACGAGAAGATTGGCGGCGCCCCTTGTATTGGCAAGAAGACCTGTCCAGCGAATTTACCCTGGCCGGGGTCCGTCCCCTGGATCCGCAAGCACCGGTTTGTCACATCAGCTATTTCGAAGCGGATGCTTTTGCGCGCTGGGCCGGTGCACGCCTGCCAACGGAAGCAGAATGGGAGGACGCCGCTGGGCCGTCACCCATCCGCGGTAATTTCCAGGAAAATCATCGTTTTCATCCGATGGCAGCGCCGTTTGGAGATGGGCTGCTGCAAATGTATGGCGACGTCTGGGAATGGACTGCTTCACCCTACGTCAGCTACCCGAGTTTCAAACCTTTGCCTGGCGCATTGGGTGAATACAACGGTAAATTTATGAACGGGCAATGGGTATTGCGCGGTGGCTCATGTGCGACGCCACGCGATCACATCCGTGCCAGTTACCGCAATTTTTTTCCGCCCCATGCCCGCTGGCAGTTTGCAGGCATCCGATTGGGACAGGACCGATGAATGTGCAAGCTTATGCCGTACGCGATGACGAACAACGCCCACCGGATAACGTGCTGCTGCAAGTGGTACAACGAGGTCTGCGCGCACAACCTAAACATCTGCCGTCCTGGCTGTTCTATGACGAACAGGGTTCAGCTCTGTTCGAGCAGATCTGCGAGCAGCCGGAGTATTACCTGACCCGCGCAGAGATTGCGCTACTCCATATGCAGGCAGGCGATATCGCTGCTGTGCTGGGGCCGGATGTCCGTCTCGTCGAATATGGCAGTGGCCATGCGATCAAGACGCGCCTGCTGCTCGAACACCTCGCAACGCCGGTCGCGTGGGTGCCGATTGAGTTGTCAATGGAACCCCTGCGTCTCGGCATGTCGAAAATGGCCGAACTTTTCCCGCAGCTGCCCATTCAGCCTTTGGCTGTCGATTTCACTCGCCCCTTGCGATTGCCGGTTCCGCCCCGTGCTCCGCGCCGCACCGTGCTCTATTTCCCCGGATCCACGATCGGTAACTTCGAGGATCGGGAAGCCGCACAGCTGTTGCGCAAGATGCGTAGTGAGATGGGGGACAACGGGGGCATTCTCGTAGGCGCGGATATCAAGAAGGATCGGGCGGCCATGGAGGCTGCTTACAACGATCGCGCCGGTATCACCTCGGCATTTACGCTCAACATGCTCACGCGATTGAATCGGGAGTTGGGGTGCAATTTCGAACTCCATGCGTTTCGTCATCGCGCACGCTACAACGCTATGGCCGGGCGCATTGAGACCCACATCATCAGCACGCGGGAACAGCAGATACGAGTAGGACGCCAGGACGTCACGTTCCATGAGGACGAGGCCATGCTGGTGGAATACAGCTGCAAATACTCGTTGGAGGATTTCGCCCAACTGGCAGCTACCGCTGGCCTCGCCGTTCAGCACGTTTGGCTGGATCCGGACGGGATGTTCAGCCTGCAATACCTCACCCGGGCAGGCGCGCTATAGGAAGCTGTTTTTCGCGCGATCAAAGCCGACGTTCATGCGCCGGCTTGTCGTGTTGAATTGCTTCGTATGCGCCTCCCCGCAATGCCAGGCAATCCACGATGATGCCTGCTTGCCGATTCGAACCGGCGCTAGCGTGCCCGAGAAGCACATGCGGATCATGCTGCCTTGCGTGCGCCCAGCCGACCCAGGATGTCTTCCGCCGCACGAATGCGCTCGCTCGCTGCCGGCAATTCCAGTGTGATTTTCAGCTTGTCCTGTCCGTCCAGCTTATAGACGCGGGGCTGGCTCTGGACCAGTCGGATGATTGCCATGGGGTCGACGTCAGGCTTGTCGCGGAACGTCACCCTGCCACCGTTCGCACCAAAATCCAGCTTGCGGACGCCGAGCGGTGTTGCCATCAATTTGAGCCCTGCAACAGCGAACAGATGCTTGACGGCATCCGGCAGCAATCCAAAGCGATCAATCATTTCCACTTGCAGTTCGCGCAATGTTTCATTGTCGCGTGCACTGGCGATGCGTTTGTAGAGTGTCAACCGCGTATGCACGTCAGGCAGATAGTCGTCCGGTATCAGCGCAGGCAAGTGCAGCTCTACTTCCGTTTCGTGCTCGCTGCTCAGATCGAAATCCGGAACCTTGCCCGACTTCAGCGCACGCACGGCGCGCTCAAGCAATTCGGTATATAGCCCGAACCCGATTTCCTGGATCTGGCCCGACTGTTCGTCACCAAGCAATTCGCCGGCACCGCGAATCTCCAGGTCGTGCGTGGCGAGCGTGAAGCCGGCACCCAGTTCCTCCAGCGACGCGAGCGCTTCCAGGCGCTTTTCAGCGTCGGCCGTGATGGCCTTGCGGTCGGGCACGATCAGATACGCATAAGCGCGGTGATGCGAGCGCCCCACGCGGCCACGCAATTGATGCAGCTGAGCCAGGCCGAAGCGGTCAGCACGATGGATGACAATCGTATTGGCCGTAGGAATGTCGATGCCCGTCTCGATGATCGTCGTACATACCAACACGTTGAAGCGTTGGCGATGGAAGTCTGCCATCACCTGTTCCAGGTCGCGCTCCGGCATTTGGCCGTGTGCGATGCCGATGCGCGCATCGGGAATGAGCTCCTGCACTTCACGTGCGGTGCGCTCGATGCTCTCGACTTCGTTGTGCAGGAAGTACACCTGTCCGCCGCGCTGTAGCTCGCGCTGGAAGGCTTCGCGGATCAACGCGGGTTCCCACGCGGAAATAAAGGTACGCACTGCCATGCGATGCGCTGGAGGCGTAGCGATCAGCGAAAGGTCACGCAGCCCGCTCATTGCCATATTCAAGGTGCGGGGGATGGGCGTGGCCGTCATGGTCAGCAAGTCGACCTCGGCACGCAGCTTTTTCAGCTGTTCCTTCTGGCGTACGCCGAAACGTTGCTCTTCGTCGACGATCACCAGCCCGAGTTCTTTGAATTTCACCTCAGGCTGCAGCAATTTATGCGTGCCCACGATCACATCAATCTGGCCATCGGCCAGGCGCTTGAGCGTCTCGTTTACTTCCTTGCTGGAGCGGAAACGGGATAGCACGTCCACCCGTACTGGCCAATCGGCGAAACGATCGGCGAAATTGCGATAGTGCTGCTGGGCAAGCAGGGTAGTAGGAACCAGCACGGCGACTTGTCTGCCAGCCGTCGCCGCCGCGAACGCTGCGCGCAAGGCCACCTCGGTCTTGCCAAAGCCGACGTCACCGCAGATCACCCGATCCATAGCGCGCGGCGCAGCGAGGTCGCTCAATACGGCATCGATCGCGTGAAGCTGATCAGGGGTTTCTTCGAAGGGAAAACTACTGCCGAATTCCTCCACGAGTTGACGGTCGATCGGCAGCGATTCGCCGCCACGGGCCTCACGCTGCGCATAAATCGCCAACAGCTCGGCCGCGACATCCCGCACCTTCTCCGCTGCCTTCTTGCGCGCACGTTCCCATGCGTCACCGCCGAGCGAGTGCAGCGGCGCCAGCTCGGGGGCGGTACCGGAGTAGCGGCTGACCAGCCCGAGTTGCGCGACAGGCACGTAAAGCTTGTCGCCCTTGGCATACTCGATGGTTAAAAACTCGCCTTGCATGCCACCGAGTTCCATCGATACCAGGCCTTGATAGCGGCCGACACCATGATCGACGTGCACGATAGGCGAACCGATGGAAAGCTCGGTGAGATCACGGATGACCGAATCCGGATCGCGCGCGGCACCCCGTCGGCGCCGACGTTCAGTACGTACCCGCTCCCCGAACAGCTCGCGTTCGGTCAGTACCGTAAGGGCAGGTTCGGTTAACGCGAAGCCTTGTTCCAGTGGCGCAATGGTGATGACGAACCGATCTGCATCCGCCAGAAAAGCCTGCCAGTCCTCGATGTTCTGCGGACGCAGACTGGCGGCAGCCAGTTGTTCGAGCAGGGCTTCGCGTCGCCCTGCCGAATCCGCGGCAATCAGGATGCGTCCCGGATAATGTTCGACGAATTGCCGCAGAGAGGTGCCGGGCTCTTCGCCCTTGCGGTTGAGCGGCACATCCGGCGCCGGCTGCGTGCCGGCGGGTACGGCATGCGGATGGCTGCTATCCACCACGTCGACACGCAAACGCTTATTGAGTTGCTCGCGCAGTTGTTCAGTGGATAGGTAGAGTTCCGCCGGTGGAAGCACAGGGCGCTCGATGTCGTGCGCGCGCTGATCGTAGCGTTCGGCTGTCTGACTCCAGAATTGTTCCGCCGCTTCGAACGCGCCTTCGCCGAGCACGAACAGCGCGTCATCGTTGAGATAGTCGAACAAGGTGGCCGTACTGTCGAAGAACAGCGGCAGGTAGTATTCGATGCCGCCCGGTGTAACACCTTCTTTCATGTCCTGATAAAGCGGACAACGGCGTACATCGATGGGAAAGCGCTCGCGCAGGCGATTGCGAAAAGCCTTGGCGCCCTCATCAGTGACCGGAAATTCACGCGCGGGCAGCAGCTCCACCTTTTCGACTTGCTGCTGTGACCGCTGTGTTTCCGGATCGAAGCTGCGGATGGATTCCACTTCGTCATCGAACAGCTCGATGCGATAGGGCGCGGCCGCACCCATCGGGAAAATGTCGATCAAGGCGCCGCGCACGGCGAAATCGCCTGGCTCGCCCACTTGCGGCACATGACGGTAGCCTGCCGCTTCCAAGCGGCGTTGCTCCACCGCCAGATCGAGCTTCTGCCCCTTGCTCAGCATCAGGCCCGAGCCGGTGATGTGCGAGCGCGGTGCAATGCGCTGCATCAGCGTTGCTGCCGAAACCACCAGCACACCGCGTTTCACGGCGGGGAGGTGATAGAGGGTAGCAATGCGCTGAGAGACGATGTCCGGATGAGGGCTGAAAACGTCGTAAGGCAGCGTCTCCCAATCCGGGAAATGCAATACGGGCAGGTTGCCGGCAAACAGGCGCAACTCGTCTTCCAGGGCATGGGCGCGCTGCGTATCGCGTGTTACGACCACGAGCAGGCCGCTGTGCGACCTGGCTGCTTCGGCGACGAGCAAGGCACGCGCCGACCCATGGGGGGGAGTCCAGAAGCGGCGTTGCTTAGGCGTGGTGGGGAGGGGCGGGTGATTGATCGGAGTCTGCATGGGGATGCTGTCTGGAGGGCGTAGTACCGTGCTGCGCCGGTCGAACGGGCAAGTTTAGCGCGTCACCTGGTTTCTACCCATCAAGGAGACACCAAGGCCGTCGCCTAGGGGGTTGTTCTCTGCCAAGATGCCGTCCGGTATCGGCGCCAGTGCGCCAAGTTGATCTGACCGGTTGAGGTCGCCTATCGTCCTGGACGTTTCAGGATCTGTTTGCGCGCCATACCGCGTCATCGCTCCGTCGTGGACCGACGTACACGCCTTCGCTCCTCCTTGTCTGGCGTGCAAACAGCTCCCAGCGCGAGCCTCGCCAATAGGGTAAACAAGGTCTCAAGAGGTCTATGCATGTCTTCTCCAGCGCCTTACGACAGCCAGGCCGGTGCCGCTGTATATTCCCCCGCCGTACTGAAGCTCTACGACTGGTGGGTGCTCGGGGTGTCCAACCGCTGGGCGTGGCAATGTCCGACACGCCGTGTGTTATTGCCGTTTTATCGCCGGCATGTGGGAGCACGGCATCTGGATGTCGGCGTCGGCACGGGCTTCTATCTGCAACATGCCGGATTTCGTTCCGACCACCACATAGCGCTGCTCGATCTCAACGAAAACAGCTTGTACGCGGCGGTCCGGCGATTGGGACGCGCGGATGCCGAACGCTTCGTGCAGGATGTCATGCAGCCTGCCGTCGCTTTGCAAGGACGGCATTTCGACTCGATCGCATTGTTTTATTTACTGCACTGTTTGCCAGGTACCATGGCCGACAAAGCGCATGTATTCGGCCATTTGAAGCATCATTTGGCTGAGGGTGGCGTGCTATACGGCGCTACCATCCTCGGCGACGCCGCCGGCCACAGCGCCATGGGGCGCAAATTGATGGCGATCTACAACGAGAAAGGTATCTTCGGAAACCGGGCCGATACTCTGGATGGCTTGACCAAGGCACTCGAACAGCATTTCGTCGAAGTCGATATTCAGCAGCATGGCAAAGTGGCGTGTTTCGTGGCGCGTCAATCTCGCCACGACTGAAACCTTTATAGCCCCACGTTGATTTATAGCTTCAAGCTGATCAGCGCGGTGCAGGCGTCACCCGGCAGCATTTTCGCCACGAAGCCGAGCTCCTTGCACAGCTGGAGCATGGGGCGGTTTTCCATCAATACGTAGCCCCACAGCTCGCTGAGGCCGCGACGGCGGCATTCATCCACCAGGCGGCGCATCAGCAGCGCACCCAGGCTGATACGCGTCCAGTCGTGTTCCACTAGCACGGAAAACTCCGCGTTGTTGCTGGCCTCGTCCACAAAAATGCGCCCCACGCCACGCAGCTCGGCAGGGTCTACGGATTTGTCGATCAGGGCGAAGGCGGCTTCCACCGCTGGATCAATGCGGCATAGACGCTGCGCCATCGGCGTAGGCAATTCGGACATGGCGTGCATGAAGCGACGGCGAACATCCTGCGGAGACAGTCGCTTGAAGCAGCGCTGTACCGCGGCAACATCGTCCGGCTCGACGCTGCGCAGGATCAGCTCACGGCCATCGGCCGTAAATACCACTTCGCCCTCAGCCTGCGAAGCGGCCGGCTTGGCAAACCGCTCCCGGCTCAGAGGTGGCAACTGAGCGTGGCGGGAATAGGCCTCAAGATCGCGGACAGGGGTCATCATCATCCCCATACTTTAGCGTATTGTTTGCATCGCAACATGAACAATAATAGGTCATATTGCTGAAAATGCCGCTTGGAATGCCATGTGGAGCAGTCAGTCGACGGTCAATTTGCCGCAGTGCGATAAAAATAGTCAATCCACTACGTCGGGCTCGAAAAAGCTCCATCGCACATCGGTAAACCGCGCCTTGAGTTCCCGCTCCACCGTGTTGATAGCGGCGATCATGCTTAGATTATCTGGCGTAGGAACCATGCGCGCCTTCACCGCGACCATCACGTCCGGCCCCATCTGCAGGGTAATCAGGTGGAGCACGTCGGCGACTTCCGGGCGATCGAGCAGGAACGCGAGCAATTCGCGTCGCCGACGAGGCTCAACCCCCTGGCCGATCAGTAACGCCTTGACTTCATAGGCCAGTGCGATGGCGACGACAATCAGCAGGATCCCGATCGCCATAGTGCCCAGCGCGTCGAAAACCAGGTTGCCGGTAAGCATCGTCGCGCCGATGGCCAACCCTGCCAGGCACAATCCGGCCAAGGCCGCGAGATCTTCGCCAAAGATCACCAACAACTCGCTGGAGCGCGTTTCATGAAACCAGCGCCAAAGGCTTTGTTCCCCACGCGCCTGATTCACTTCATGCAAGCAACCGTGCATGGAAATACTTTCCATCACGATGCCGAACAACAGCACGCCCAAGGCGATCCAGGGCCATCGCAACGGTTCGGGATGAGTCAGCTTATGCGCGCCTTCGTACAGGGAGAACACGCCACCCACGGCAAACAGCAGAATAGCCACTGCGAACGACCAGAAGTACAAAGCTCGCCCCCAACCCAAGGGGTATTCCTCCGAGGGCGGATTTTTCGATTGCCGCATACCGAGCAACAGCAATCCCTGGTTTCCGCAATCAGCCAATGAATGGATCGCCTCCGCCAGCATTGCGCCCGAACCGGTAATGATCGCGGCCGCAAGCTTTGCTGCGAAGATGGCAAAGTTGGCGCCCAATGCAAGCAGGATGGCTTTCAGCGAATTAGCGTGGCCGGACATGCCTCACTCCCTGCGCACATGCGATGTATCAACGGATGCCGACACCGACACCCACGCCGAAGTGCACGTTGGGATGTCCTTCGCGCATCTCCGCGGCCGTCCAAACGTGCGACTGCGATACCTTGACCAGGGGATAGACATAGGTCGCTCGATCAACTGTGCCAGCACGACTGCCGCTGAGCTGCCCCGTCAAGGTAATCAGTGTGCCAGTCCGATAATTGAAGGATTCGACATAGCCAGGGAACAGTGCAATGAAACGCCCGACGCCTTGTGCGTTCGGCTTGGGTCGCTGCGATGAATCCAACGGATAGGCGAGAATCTCTATTTCGGAATGATCCGGAAAGTTGCGCACACTGATTACGCTGCCGCCCCAGATCACCTCACTATTGCCGTAACGCTCCGGCGCCTGCGCCACCTGTGCGGGAAAAGCCGTCGTGGTGCCGGGCTGGGCCTTATAGATGGGCGCAGGCGCGCAGGCCGTCAACAGAAGCAACGCCAGCGGCACAAGCCGTGAAAATGAAATGCGAAAATTCATGACGGAATCCTTGCATGAACGAACCGACGCCCGTGTTCGAGCTTAGCGGGGACGATCTGGCCGCGGTAGCGGCCTGGCGTGAGAGAACCGTGATGGCGCTGCGCCGTTATCCTGCAGCAGCCACTCCAGCCGCCAAGTCGCAGCATGCTCCTGCGAAAGCAGAGCGGCCATGACGCGCAAGGGTTCCTGCAAGGTTTGATCGAGATTCCAGGGTGCATTGAGAATCACCATGCCCGATCCATTCAAGCGCAACGGCGAATCGTCCGGGTGCACGAGTAACTCCACGCACAACGCGCGCCGCGCCTTGCAATGTTGTACCCAGCGCAGAAATGGCTGCACCTGACGGCGTTGCTTGATGGGATACCAGATGGCATAGGTGCCCGTCGGCCATCGCTGAAGTGCCGGTTTCAAAGCCGCTTCGATCAGCCGGTATTCCGCCTCCTGCGCTTCATAGGGCGGGTCGATCAGCACCAGTCCGCGCTTTTCCGGCGGAGGAAGCAAGGCTTTCAGTGCTTCGTAACCATTGCGATGGTGGACATGTACGCGATGATCATGGCGAAACAGTTCTCGTAGATGTGAGGCCTCGTCAGGATGCAGCTCGCAAAGTTGCAGGCTATCTGTCGCACGCATGGCTCGGGCAGCCTGCAGGGGAGAGCCGGGATACAGTTTCAGTCCGTGCTCATTGCCCGGCAAAGCAAGCATGGCGTCGACCCAGTGGCGCAGCAACGGCGGTAACGCCGGCGTGTGAGTACGTTGCAAGTCGGGAAACAGCAAACGTGCGATGCCATCGCGATATTCACCTGTCTTGCCGGCTTCTTCGCTATCCAGCGCATAGCAGCCGCTACCCGCATGGGTATCGATCAAGGCGAACGGTGTGTCTTTTGCACGTAGTGCCTGGATCAAGGCAAACAATACGTTGTGCTTGAGCACATCCGCGAAATTGCCTGCATGGTATGCGTGACGATAATTCATGGCGCTCGCGGCTAATAATCAGGTGAGGTAGCGTCTATCGCCACCATGGTCTTTCTGCATGCAGAAAAACAGTAAGGATGCACGGCATGGTGCAGGCAGTCAGGCAACAGGTCCCGCCGTTACCTGCGGGCGCGCAGGGGTGTGGCAGGGAAGTCTAATACGCCACGGTAATGCGTTGCCTTAGCGCGTCATGGTTATCAAGGCGATCGAGCAGGGCGGCTGCAAAGTCGACAAGGCTTATCCGGCTGACTCCCTGGGCATCTACCAGCAACCGGTCAGTGCCCATGCGGTACGTCCCTGTTCGCGCACCGTCCTCGAGCAGCGCGGCCGGGCTGATATACGTCCAGTCGACATCGGCCTTGCTGGCACGGAAGATTTCCAGTGCCCGCGCTTGTGCTTCCGCTTCGGGTCTCCAGGCTTCGGGGAAATGCGAGTCATCGATCACCCTGACGCCGGGTGCGGTCTCCAGGCTGCCCGCGCCCCCCACCCAGAGCAGGCGTCTGATATTCGTGCCGTTGAGCGTATCGAGCAAAGTTCTGGCTGCATTCGGCAGGGTCTCGGCACTGCCATCGCGTCGCGCCGAAAGACTGGCAATGATGGCATCGGCATGCTTTGCATAGGCGAGCCAGATAGCCGGTTCCTCGACGTGACCTACCGCTACGTGCAACCGCTCATGCTGAAGCGTAAGCCGGCTTCCATCACGCACGATGGCCGTGACGTCATGGCCGCGTGCCAGTGCCTCACTAAGGAGCGTGCGGCCGACATGACCGGTAGCGCCGAACAAGATCAGTTTCATGGCATTACCTAACAAAAAAAGGCCTGCCAGGCACCCGCCTGGTTATCGAGGTGATGGAAAGCAGTGATACGCAATGAGCCGTAAATAAAAAGTTGACGATCTGCGGCGATGGATCGGATGGATCAGAACATCCCTTTCGAACGGCTCATAGCGTTCCTATTTTGGCCTGTGTTGGTGCGTATCTGCGTGTCACCCGCCTCATGGCATTCCATCGACGTTATGGCTCTCGGCGGTGCCGAGCAGTTCCGGCTGGATGGACGTCTGTTCCTGTCTGTGCAGCAGCGGGTGTGCAAACACCGCCGCCAGGATCACCACTACCCCGGCGTAAAACCATCCATCGAGCTGGCGCTGCTCGCCCAGCAGAAGTATGGCGAGCACGATGGCATAGACCGGCTCCAGGTTGGTGATCATCTGCATCGCGAATGCGCTGACATGGCGCAGGGCGACCAGTACCAGCGAGAAGGGCAGCAAGGTGCAGCCGAACGACAAGGCCAGCAGCAACACGGCGTCGTGCCGATCTGGCCACTGAAACGCCGGTCCCGTGTGTGGCAACAGTGGCGCGATCAAGGTAAGGAAAAGGGCTCCTGTGCCCAATTCAAGGCAGGTGACCGTCAGTGGCTCGCCGTGCTCGACCATGCGCTTGTTGCACGCGCTGAAAAGCGCCACGAACAACGCGGACAGTACGCCTACCAGCATGCCGAGGCGCATATGACCCGGCATGCCTCCAGCCACCATCGCCACGCCTGGCACCACGGCGGCCGAGATCAACAGTTCACGCGGATCGAAACGGCGACCCGCCACCCACGGCTCGATAAAAGCCAGAAAAGCCGGTCCGAGAGCGATACAGGTCGCGCCTACCGATGCGTTTGCCAGCTTGATCGCTGCATAGAACGTCAGCCAGTGCAAAGCGACGAGCATGCCGATGCCCGCATAGGCCAGGCGTCGCTTCGGTGTCATGGCGCGAAGGCCTCGCCACACTCGCGGAACCAACAGCAGGCTGCCGGCCACCAGCAGCATGCGCCACCAGACCAGCGCCATGGCTGGCAGGGTGATCAATTTGCCAAGAATGGCAGTGAAGCCCCACAGCAGCACGCAGAAGTGGATTTGCAGACGGGCCTTGTTGACGGGCTGCATGAAGGGAATGGCGCCTAGACAGGAGTTCGCCATTCTAGCGGTGCGAGGTATTTCTATGGACGCCTGGCAGGGCCAGGGTCTGTTTGTCCGCCCTACCGCGTCATCGCTCCGTCGTGGACCGACGTACACGCCTTCGCTCTTGCTTGTCCGGCGCGCAAACAGTTCCCAGCGCGAACCGCGCCAATAGGGTAAACAGGTCCTAGTGCGGTTTCGGCCCTTTCGCGTGTCCCTTGGACTGTCCCGGCGGTGGCGCATTCCGCAGATCGGTCAGCACCTTTTGGCAGGTATTGGCATGCTGCTCGTGGCTTGGCACGATCACGGCAAGCAAGGCAGCCACCGGTGCTGCTATGACGCCTAGCGCCACCGCGCCGCCGCCACGCAGCAGCAGCGGTCCGGGCTGCACACCCACATCGGGATTTTTGAAAGTGCCTTTCACGTAGAGTGGCGAGCGCAACGAGAAGATGCGCAGCCCCTTGGTATGCGGCACGACATCCAGATTCAGATGCTCATTGCCGAAGTTGATGGTGCCGCTTACGTCGACCGTTGCATCGCTGGTATCCAGTACGAAGAGCCGGCTAGTGAACAGCCCGTTCGCGCCCGCCAGATCCGCCGCCGCGCAATTGATCTGTACGGTTTTATCGCCAAACAATTTTTCGAGCACCACGTTAGCGACATTCAGTCCTGCCGTTTCCAATAAGGTCTTGCTGATGGCGCCGTCATTCATGAGCAACTTCAACTCACCGGTCGCGCCACCGAGCAGCGAGGACACCGAATCACCGCTTCCATGCAAGCTCATGTCACCGTTGATTTCACCGAAGCTGCTTTGCATGGCTTGCACGGTTGGAAACAACTGCTTCAGACGTAGATGGCGAGCGCGCAAGTCCAGTGCCGTGCGCATGGGTTGTGCATCACCATCGATACGAATCTTGCCGTCGAGATTGCCGCCGGCCATGCTTACGTGCAGCGGATCAAGCCGAAGCGTTCCATTATCCAAATAGATGTGCGTGCTAAGAGCATCAACCGGCAGGGAGCTGGGGTGCTCGATATGTGCCGCATCGAACGTCACGTCGGCATCCATGGCGCGCAGACGATCCGTGCGGAAGGGCTCGACCGGGAGGGCTTTGCCGGCAGGTTGTTGTGTCGTGTCGCCGCGCTCCTTTTTTTCCGCTGGTTTGTCAGCGCCAATCAGCGGCGCCAGATCGACGAAACGCAGCTGTTGTGAATGCACGTCACCACTCAGCTTGGGGCGCGCGCCGCCCGTGACGACTTGCAGATCGCCGCCCAGATCGCTTTCCCCCACACGGCCTCTGAAGTTCCGATAGCTGAAATGGCTGCCTTGCGCGTGCAATTCGGCGGACAGGTGACCTTCCGTCGCGAACGGTGGTGTTTCCGGCAAGGTAATGCCGAGGATGGGGTAGAGCTTGGCCATGCTGGCGCCGGCGAACCAGACGCGTAAATTCAAGGCCCCGAGATGCATCGGATCAGTCAGCGTGCCGACCAGCGCGATCTTGCTGTCATCAATGTGCACTCTTGCCTGCACCGGGAAAGGGCGATCCGCTTGTTGCAAGGCCAACACGCCTCCGGTCTTGCCAGTGCCCTTTACCGGCGCGTCACGGTATGTGCCCTCGGCCGTCCACGCGAACTGATAGTCCGTACGCTTTGCATTGGCCGACATATCGGGCGTGGTCTTGGAGGCTTCCACGGTCTTGCCGAGGTCGTGCCCAACGTCGGCACGCGCGTTGGCAGTGGCTTGCGCTACCAGCTGGCTATAAGGGATGGCTTGCTGCAGGGGCGTGATGATCACATGCAGATGGAGTCTGCTCTGCGCATCATCCACGACTATGTCGCCTTTATCGAAGCCGATGGTACCTAGCGTCAGCTTCCAGCTCGAAGGGGCACCGTGTTGCAGCATGAACTGCCAGTTGGCCTGGCCTTGGGCATCGCGCTCGAGGTCCACATGGAGACCTTCGAGCTGGATCGAAGGGATATAAACGTGATGGATCAGCAAGGGCAGCGGCGATATGCGCAAACGCAAGGCGTCCAGTTGCGCGAATTGCAGCTGTTTCGTCCAGGACGGATTGCCCATGCGGATGTCGCGAGCCGTAAACGTCGGCCATGGCATCCAGCCGCGCCATCCTGGTTCCGACGGCTCCCGTCGCCATGCGGCGGTCAGGTTGCCCTGGATCACGAACGGACGGCCTGTTGCAGCAGTGACCCTTTGATCGATGGAAGACTTCAGCCGGTTCCAATTGAATAAGGCGACAAACAGGACCAGCGCAATCACCAGCAACAGCAGCACGCCTACGATCCAGGCCAGTATGTGATAGCTGCGCCGCATTGCTCCAAGCCTTGTCCGTCGGGCTGATCGGGTGCGATCAGCCCAGCTTCCAAGTAACTATGGTGGAAGCGAAGAATATGTGTAATCAGTCCCCGACGCTTAATGCAGATTCATGTGCGGTTGAAGAAAAGCGAGCTCAGTGCTTCGTATTCGCGACAGTTTCGATACGCGATGGAATGTCGATGCCGCACACGTCGATCTTTCCTGCCGGTACGGTGTAGAACGCGTCACGACGGTTACGCTTGGCTTCGATAAGTGCCGCGAAGGTGGGGCTGTCGGTACGCAGCACTTGCAGCTTCTCGCGCTGGGATGCAGGCAGGTCGGCAGCCAGTTTGACTGAAAGAATCGGCGTGCGTTGCGCTGCCTGCGTGTAGAAACCCAGCGGTCCGGTTCCGCGTGGGAGTGCCGAAAGATAGGACATCCCTTCGATGACGCGGCCTGCGATGGCGAGGTTGCGGTCGAGTCCGCGCGGTGCCTGGCCGATAACGACATACAGCGAGCTTCCGTTGCCACTGTCCGGAGGGACGTCGCGCGCCACGCCAACCATGCCGTAGCAGTGCACCAGCCATTCGCGTCCCGTTGAAGGATTGCGGGCAACGGGGAAGCCCTCGCTAAACCCTACCTGCGGCGCGTAGACGTCGCCATCGGGCAGAGGCGTCCAGGGCAATCTGGAGTCGATCGCACGTGTGTACTCCGGCGGCAACTTGCTTTTTGCATGGCCAAGCGACTTGATCTTGCTCTTGTCGCCACTGTCGTCATCATTGGGATCGCCCCACTGCGTCACGAAGTTATCCTGCACGCGGATGATCGCCAGACCGTCAAAGTAATGTTCGCGAACCAAGGTCCGAATGTTCTCGGCGTGCAGTGGCGTGAAGTCGGGCGCCAATTCGATCACCACGCGGCCTTGTGGCAGCTGCATGTAAAGCAGATTGGCCGGGTCTGGGGTGCGCCATTCTTCAGGCTTTGATTTTGCGAGCAGCTGTTTGGCTGTGGGGGTGGGTTTTGACGTGTCGGCATGGGCCGGCAGTGCGAGCAGCACGCCGAAGGCCATGGCCAGTACGGCCGCAGAGTGGCGCAAATGCATGGATGTCCCCAGACAATCTAGCTAACGAGCGTGGACAGTAGCAGAGACATTCGAGGCTGCGAAGTATCGGTGGCCGCCGGCGACCTGCGCGGCGCATCGCACGATATACAGATGAATCCGGTACTTCCGTGCACGCACTTGCCGAGGTGCACGGCGCCAGCAGGCCGTCACCGAGACCGACCTGTGGTGCCGTGCATGTTCGCGCCCGAAACCCGGGTTGCTGAATTCTTTGTGCTTTCCTATTGAGCGGGCGTCCAGGTGCGGGCATCCCACTTTTTCAACCGGGCCAGGCCGATCCGCGAATCACACTGCAGAAGTTCATCGGCTTGAAACCGGAACGTTTGTCGGCAAGCACGTCAGCTTTGACATTGCCGAATGTCGTTTCCGGCTTATGTCCAATGCCATCGTAGAACGCCTGGATAATGGCTTCTTTGAAGTGATCGTCGCGCGGATGGTGATGAACCACGGCTTCGCGTTCCTGAGCGCTGTACTGGTGATAATCGATGCCGAGCACGTCCATTTCCACGCCGGCTGTGACCAGGGCAACCACCGGATGCATGTGTTGTGGAATACCTGGAGTCGTATGCAGGGCGATGGCCGTCCATACGGTGTCGATGTCCGCCTGCGCGATGCCGTGGCTGCGCAGAAAGTCCTTTGCAGCGTTGGCGCCATCGACTTCGAAACGTTCATTCGCGCTGCTGTACTGCGGCGTCAGTCCCATGTCGTGAAACATGGCACCGGCGTAAAGCAGTTCGGGATCGAACGCCAGGCCGCGACGCTTGCCGGCCAGGGCGGCAAAGTAATAAACGCGGCTGGAATGGTGGAACAGGAGGGGTGACTCGGTATCGCGGACCAGGTCGGTTATTTCACGTGCGAGCTGGCTGTCCGGAATGCTGACACCATCAATTTGCAGGGCCATGGAAGGATCTCCGCTTGGGGGTGACCTCAGTGTCGATCCGGACCGGGTTTGGCATCAATCGGAGCAATACGTCATATACTGCCATTGTCCTTGAATGGCGGACACGGGGATATCCCTGTCATGGCAAAGATGATCGCTATCCTGGCCTTGCCGGGTGTGCAGCTCCTGGATGTCTCCGGGCCGCTGGACGTATTTGCCCAGGCGAATACGGAGGCCGGCAGACAGGTTTACGAACTTGAGGTGATCGCATGCACGCGAGGCCCTCTCGTCAGCTCTTCCGGTGTGCGCCTGCTACCCGACCGGGTGGCGGGCGAGCCGAATGGCCGCATCGACACCCTGCTGGTAGCGGGTGCGCCGCAGGCTCACGAATATGCGTTGCCGGCTGCGGCGCTGACATGGTTGCGTAGTGCGGCATCCCAGGCGCGCCGCTATGGCTCGGTTTGCACGGGCGCTTTCATACTCGCTGCCGCCGGCTTGTTGAAGGGCAAGCGCATTACCACTCACTGGGCTGCCGCCGCCCAACTCAGACAGGCCTATCCCTCGACCTCCGTGGATGAGGACGCGCTTTATGTTCGCGACGGTAAGTTGCGCACGGCGGCGGGTGTGACGGCCGGACTCGATCTCGCCTTGTCACTGGTGGAAGAAGATCTTGGGCGCGATCTCGCCATGCGCGTGGCTTCGCAGCTCGTCATGTTCTTCAAACGTCCGGGCGGGCAAATGCAATTCAGCCGCAAAGGCGAGACGCGCCCGGCCGGTCGTTCCGTGCTGCAGGAAGTACAGCGTTGGATCGCCGCACATCCTGAGCTCGATCACGGCGTTGCAGATCTGGCCAAACGTGCCGGCCTCAGTCCTCGTCATTTCGCGCGTTTGTTCCAAGCCGAGGTAGGCGTCACGCCGGCCACATGGGTGGAAGCGGCACGCATTGCCGCAGCGCGCCAGTGGTTCGAATCCGGGCCCGTCGCACCCAAGCAAGTCGCCGCTAAATGTGGCTTCCACAGCATCGACACATTCCGGCGTGTGTTCGTCAAGCATGTCGGCGTTACGCCGGCCGAATACCGTAAACGGCATGGACCGGTAGCAAGCCGATGACGAGGATGCATGTGACGGCTGTGATCACCGCCTGTTCACGCATTGCCATCGGTGGGAAAACTAGGCTGATCGGCATGCAGGCAGCCGCTGGAGAGTGATATGAGCAAGATCACTTACAACGACAAGTCTTACGACTTCAACGAGATTCGCGACCAACTGGACCCTGAGCTGGCGCGCGAATTGGAAGGCCAGTTCGATACCGATCAGGATTTCTTTGAGACCTATCTGGTTCGTCATCACGAAAAGTTCAACGAACAATTCGAGGTTCATTGAGCGTGTGCGGCTCATGCCGCATATCAATCTTTTGCTGGCCTTGAAGCGCGGAAGGGTTGCGATAAGGCTGCCGACAAAATCACTCCCGTAAGACTATGCTTGTCACGCCGTAGCGTGGCGGATAGACACGGGAGGCTGCATTGAATACAGGAGCCCTTCGACATCGGGTCGTGATCGTCGGCGCGGGTTTTGGTGGTCTCGAAGCGGCCAGGCGCCTGGGCGGGGAAGCGCTTGATGTGACGGTGATCGATCGCAGCAATCACCATCTTTTCCAGCCGCTTCTCTATCAAGTGGCAGCTGCGGCGCTGGATATTTCGCAGATCGCGTGGCCGGTCCGCCACGTACTTCGTCGATGGAAAAACCTCACGACGCTGATGGCGGAAGCCTGTGGCATCGACACGATGGAAAAGGCTGTCGTGCTGGCCGATGGAGGGCGTATCCCCTATGACACGCTGGTCGTGGCGACGGGTGCCACGCATGCGTACTTCGGACATGACGCATGGGCCCAGCATGCGCAAGGCTTGAAAACCCTGGGCGATGCCTTGGCGATCCGGCAGCACTTGCTGACCGTTTTCGAGCAGGCAGAGCGCGAAAGCGATCCGGAGCGACGCCGTAAGCTGCAAACCATCGTCGTGGTGGGTGCGGGAGCAACGGGAGTCGAATTGGCCTGCACCATCGCGGAACTCGCTCATCAGGACATGGCGGAGGACTTCCGTCGTGTAGATACGCGCTGCGCACAGATTGTGTTGGTCGAAGCCACGTCGAGGGTGCTGGCGGGATTTCCGGACACGCTTGCGGACTATGCGAAAGAAACCATGGAGCGTCTGGGGGTCACCGTGCTGCTGGATCATCCTGTGACCGAGTGCCATGCGGACGGCGTGATCTGCAAGGACAAGCATATCGATGCCGGCGCGGTGTTCTGGGCAGCGGGCGTGCGGGCATCGCCCGCTGCGGAATGGTTGCATGCCCCAGCTGACAAAGCTGGCCGGGTAAAGGTGAGGGATGACCTCAGTGTTCCCGGACATCCGGAGATTTTTGTCATCGGCGATACAGCACTTTGCGAACAGCAGTCAGGCAAGCCGGTGCCTGGCTTCGCTTCGGCGGCAAAGCAGCAAGGGCGATATGTGGCCGAAACGATCAAGGCAGGTTTGCACGCGCATCCGTCGCCGCCGGCTTTTCGCTATCGCAATTACGGCAATCTTTCGACGGTGGGCAAGCACACGGCGGTCGCGGACTTCGGATGGCTGAAGTTGCGGGGGCGCCCGGCGTGGGCGGTCTGGGCCATCGCGCACATTTATTTCCTGATCGGTACGCGAAACCGCCTGCTGGTCGGCTTGAACTGGTTGTGGCTTTACCTCAAGGGTGAGCGTGCGGCGCGCATCCTACTCAGCCGGAAAACCTGATCGAAGCGAACATGCCGCGCACACATGGCCAAGTAGCCGGATGCCTGAAGCAGGATCAGTTGCCAAGTTCCCTGCCGGTCATGAATACTCGTCGGTAAGCGTGCGGACGTCCAAACGAATGATCGGGGGAAAGCATGAAGATGAGTCATCTGCTGCTTGCCGCATGGCTGGCGACGCAATTTGCTGCCTGCGCAACGCCATCCGCGCCGACAGCGTCTGCCGCTTTGCATGGCGATGCCGCACATCCCGCACAAACCCAAGGTTGGGTCGATACGAAACTTTATTTTGGCCTTGGTCCGGCGGATCGACCCGATCAGGGGATCAGCGAATCGGCATGGCGCGATTTTCTCGATAAAGAAGTCACTCCGCGATTTCCCGATGGCCTGAGCGTGATCAACGTTTATGGACAGTGGCAAGGCAAGCAAGAAGCAGAACCCGAACGACTGCGTTCGAAAATGCTGGTCATCGATTATCCCGACACCCCCGGAAACCGCGCCAAGATCGAAGCCATCCGCGCGGCGTGGAAACAGCGCACAGGCGATCAATCCGTGTTACGGGTAACCCAGCCGGCGGACGTGTCGTTCTAGGGCCTGTCGACACTCTTCGCATGGGCATGATGCGGCAGTGCGCGGCCTGGCTTGGCAACCGGCCCAGTCAGCCCCGCACTACCATCTAGCGGCTACGTCATGGCAACGTGGGCTACGCGAAGAATGCAGACAGGCCCTCGGCAAACAGCAGGCAACGGCGACAACTCTGCGGAAGCCAGGGGGGGAGGTTCCAACATGATGCTGCCGCAAACGAGAGACATCACGTGAATAAATCCGAACGGCTTCCGCTCTTTGTCAGTGCCGATTTCAACGGTTTTCTGGGTTTGCTGGTCGATAATCTGTCGGTGATGGCGTTTCTTGCCACCGCCTTGATCGGCGTCTTCGGTTTTCCCGCAGACCTCGTCTACACGCGGATGTTTCCCGGCACAACCTTGGGCATTTTGTTGGGCAATCTCGCTTATACCGTGATGGCTCGCCGCGTGGCACGACGCAGCGGGCGCATGCACACGACGGCCATGCCGTTGGGCGTGGATGCGCCAACCACGATTGGCATGGCCTTGCTGGTACTTGGCCCTGCATTCGTCAGCTACAAGCAGTCCGGCATGAGCGAACATGCGGCTGCAATCGCTACCTGGCAACTTGGCATGGCATCGCTAGTGGTCATGGGCGTTTTCAAAACCGTGCTTTCCTTCTTCGGCGCGATGGTGCAGCGGCATGTTCCCCGTGCCGGCCTGCTTGGTTCCATTGCCGGTATTGCCTTAGTGCTGATGGGATTTCTGCCGCTGGTGGAGATCATGAAACTGCCGATGGTCGGATTCGCCGGGCTGGGTATCGTTTTGTATGCGCTGGTGGCACGCGGGCGCATGCCGTGGAACATGCCTGGGGTATTGGTGGCTTTCGTAGTCGGCGTGGTGCTTTACGAGTTGCTTGGTCATCTCGGTTGGCTAGGACACGGCTACCACTCGACCGGCGCCTGGCGGTGGCGGTTTGCACTGCCGTGGCCGACCTTGCAATGGGTGCATGGCCTGCCGTTGACGGTCCCCTATCTGCCGCTGATTCTGCCGTTCGGCTTGCTGATGGTGGTGGGTGGCATCAATGTTACGGAAAGTGCTCGTGCTGCAGGTGACGACTACAACACACGCGACATACTGCTGGTCGAAGCCCTGGCTACCTTGATCGCGGGATGCTGCGGCGGCGTCGCGCAAACGACGCCTTACATCGGACAGCCTGCTTACCGCGTGATGGGCGCGCGCACGGGTTACACCTTGCTTGCCGGTATCGTGATCGGCTTGGGCGGCATCCTGGGCTATCTGTTCAACCTGGTAGAAATGCTTCCGCTTGCCGTACTTGCTCCGATTCTAATTTTCGTCGCCATCGGCATCACGGCGCAGGCGTTCGAGGCGACGCCGACGCGTCATGCTGCGGCGGTCATCTTCAGTTTTTTTCCAGCCATCGCGCGCATGCTCGCAATCAAGCTGAGCGATCCCAGCTATGTCGCCTCGGCTCATTTCACCGCCCTCTATAACGATGCATCGCAGGGGATCTCGGAGCTGGCGGTGATCAACGTGCTTGGCAATGGCTTCATCATCACCTCCATGATCTGGGCCAGTATCGTGGTGGCCATGATCGAGGGCCGGCCGGGGCGTGCCGCCTGGATCACGCTGCTAGGTGCAATCCTTGCGCTGTTTGGCGTGATTCATTCAGTCACCCCGGAGGGTGGTTTGTATTTGCCGTGGATGCTGGATCCCTGGCTTCGTTTCATCGCGTTGCAATTCACCGGTGCCTATCTTGTACTTGCCGCCGTGCTGGCTGGGTTTTCCCTTGGGCGGCGCCCCGCGAGTCTGCCGGAAGGCTGATGAGTGGCGTGATGTTGCACGAAAGCTTCGAAGCAACGCGAGCCACGTCAGTAGTGTAAACAGGCCCTGGCAATGTGGTAGACCGGTTTCCGGCTGCTTGAGAGCGGTCACGATCCCGTAGCCCGAAAACTGGCAGAGTGTGCAGCGCTATCCAGATCACCAGCATCGAACACAGGGGGGCCTCATGATCGTGCTGGAAATTCAGGCGCTCTCGCTGACGCGAGAGGGTTTGCTTGTCGATGTCGGCCGCTCGGTAGCGGCCAGCGGATTTGCCTTGGTACGCCAGCGTCTGATGGATGATGCCAATGGCATATTGCTGACGATGGTGGTACGCGGACTGGCGCGCAAGCAAAAGGCGCTGGAGTCCGCGTTGGCCGAACACGAGCGGGTTGTAAGCTTCGAGATCTTTCCATTCGTGGAAGGGACGGCGAGGGCACATTTCGCCGCCGCACGCTCGATCGCTTCCTCTTATGTTCCGCCGCCGGTCCCCGAGACCAAAACGACGAGCGCCGAGGCTGACGTCAAGAATGAGCCAGTACGCTCTTCGCCATCACCAGTACCGATGTTCCATGGAGACGATGCGCCTGTCGCGGACACCTCATTGCCAGCCATCCGCCTGGATCAAGTGGAAGCGCTTTTGCCGGATCCACCATCCGAGCCGGAATGGGGATTGTTTCGCGCGCAGCCCGCCGCGTCGCCCGCCACGTCGCCGGCACCCATACCCGTCGAACCTTTCGTGGAAGTCGTGCCGCTGGAACCGGATGTTCAAGCGATTGAGCAAGTGTTTCCCGGCCTGACGGCTGAGTATCCACGGATTTATCCATGGCTGGAGAGGTTGGAGCAGTCCGTGCAGGCGGGCGCCCGCGAGTCGTCCCTCCAGGGGATGGGACGACGTGTCGGCGCATGGTTGTTCGGGCGCGACCGTGCGCAAGCAACCCAAGGCGATGGAAAGGAAATCCTCGAAGGCTTTGTGCTGCCTGCGCTAGGCGCACTGGTCGAGGTCGAATACAAGGCTAATCAGCTGCATATCCATGACAGTCCGTTATGCGTAGAGGGCGGACATTGCGGCTGCACGTTTTACATCGGTTATCTCGAGGGCGTACTGGGGGCGGCCGCGCCATCGGATCCCCCGCCAGTCATCGCGATGTGTTGCCGCAGTTGCGGCGCGGATGAGTGTGTACTGGCCATCATGGGATGAGGAGGGACCGGGAATGTATTCCGCGGTGCGCGCGTCGTTGGTTGTGCGTCAGGAGTGCCGCTGTGGATCCCAGGGCGCGTATTGCGAGCAGGCGCTGTAGAAATCGTCCAGGACTTTTTTCACCCCGTCGACTTCGAACGCAAAGCCGTAGCGAAACACGCCCTTCCTGTCGCTGACCCAGGCGCCCATTGCCTTCGCGGACGCTACACGAGACAGCTCCGCGAGAGGGTAGATGCGATGGATGACAATCGAGTCATCGACAAGTGTGGCGCCGCCTTCCTGCGGCAATGTCGGCTGCTGATTGATTTCGAAATAGGAACGTGCGCTTCGCGCCATGATGTCGCGGGCAGGAACCAGACCGACGGTGTCGTAGGTTGTCAGTTCAGCGCCGCCGGGCTTGCACAGCAAGGTAATCCGGTGTTCGCCCGAACGAACCCGTTGTTTCAACTCCAGGTAGGGCGCGCCGGAGTAAAGCTTGTATGTCGCAAACAGATGCAGGCGTCCGTTGTTGGCGAGATCCTCGGCGACCATCTGATCGGCACTCATCCATTCGACGGGATCGTTTGCACTGGCTGCCGACAGAGCGGTGAGCGCATTCGGGTTGATCGCCATGTCTTTCAGAAAGGCGGCCACTTTCTCCGGTGTTTGTTGCACGGGGTAGGTGGGAAAACCGATCCGGTCGCTGCCGGTAGGCGCCCAGCGATAAAGTCCGCCCAGATACGCATAGGCGCATACGCCTTCACAGATCGCCGTCTTGTTGATGTTTTTCGAATGACGCGGCGGTCGCGGGGTGCCCAGGTGAGTCGCCATCGATCCGCCCCGGAACAGTCTGCCCAATGCCAATGCGGCATCCAGGTCGCCTCCGGTGACGTTGAGGTAGATGTCCGAGCCAGGGCGAATCCTCCCTTCTTTCATTGATGTCAGGAATCGCTGCGGCGCATCGGCGTCTATCACGCCATAGAGATAAACCTGCGGCACCTTGGTGATCGCCAAGGTCATCCGGTCATCGTTGATCTGCATAGAGAGCCTGCTGGAAAGCGGCTTGCGCGAACTATGCAACGAAGCACTTTCCCAGGCGTAGGCGCTGCTCGAAAGACCGCTCCAGGCCATCACTAAAAGACCCCAGCCCATGGCATGGCGAAGCAGTGACGGGATTTTGCGAAGAAAAAGGCGCGAAAAAGATGGATACGGCACTGCGTTTCCCTGGCTTGGAGACGGCACACATTTGGAGACCCGAAAGTTTGCTGGGTTTCGTGTGTCCTGCAGATGAACCGCCATTCATTTTCAGGCAGGCGCTGTCGTCGCCTGCTCTGGCGGGCTTCCAGGGGCGATGGATTCAGAATCGAGCTGGGGGTGTGTCATGCCACCGTGTCAGCCGGTTGAGTAGGGCGCATGTCATCAGCAACGAACCGGTGACGAAGAACACGGCATGCAAGCCGATGCGCGCGCCGATCTGTCCTCCGATCAACGGACCGATGACTTGTCCGGCGAATTGCGACGATTGCAGATACCCAAGCGTCTTGCCGATGTGCTGCTCATGCACCAACTGGCGCACCGATTTCGCAATGGAAGGGAGCAGTCCGGCTAGCGTCATGCCCATCAACAGGCGCAGAAGCGCCAACTGCCACCACTGCGTGACAAAGGCCTGCGGCACCATGACGACACCGGTTGCCAGCAAACCCATGCTGATCACTTTCCGGCTACCCACGCGATCCGCGAGTGCGCCCAAACGTGCGGCGGTCAACATGCTGCCCAGTGCGGAGGCAGCCATGACGATGCCGGCGATGCGCGTAAGTTGAGCGGCATGCACACCGAGCTGACGGATGTATACGGTAATAATCGGCTCGATGGACATATTGGCCAGCAATACCATCATCGCGGTCACCAGCAGGGCGACGATCGAGGCACGGTTCGCGGATCCAGCCAGCGTCGTTTTGGCGGCATTGTTGCGTGTGTGTGCATCCCGCTCACGATCGAAGTCTTCGCGGACGAACAGAATAGTGGCGAGCGCGGCGATGGCGATCCATGCGCCTCCCACGAAAAACGTACCGCGAATGCCCACCCATGTGGGTAGAAAACCACCCACGAGTGGACCGACGAGATTGCCGGTCAGTGCGCCGATGGATAAAACACCCAAAGCCCAGCCGGATCGTTCGCGAGGCGCCTGCGTGCCGACCATCACCATCGAGGCGGAGGCATAACCGCCTACCAAACCGGCAACCAGTCGTAACACCACCAATTCGGTAACGTTGTGCACCATGCCGATCAGGGACATCGTGACCGCCATGCCGATGCCTGCGCGTATCAGCATGGGTTTGCGTCCGTAGCGATCAGCCAGGTGTCCCCACAGCGGCGCCGTCACCGCTGTGCCCAGAAACGTGGCGCCGAAGGCCACGCCGGACCACTGGATGACGGCGGATGATGTCGTCACACCCAACTGCTGCACATAAAGCGGAAGAAAGGGCAGCAACATGCTGAGGCTGAGCAGCGTCGTGAACGAACCGAATACACAGACGATGAGATTGCGTCGCCAATACGATGCATGGCGTTCCGCGTAACTCAGTGGCGCTACTTCGAAGCCTGGCTCGTCGACACGTTGAACGGACTGGGCGGACATAATCCTTGCCTGAGAAAAGAGCAACATGCCGCTTGCTCGCATGTCACCAGAGATAGGGCGATGGCGCGGCAAGCCGCGCCATCGCATGCATTACTTCCGCTCGGCCAGCTGCTTGCGATACGCTGGCACCGGCAAACCGCCCCAACCGAAGTTCTCCAGCGCTACCTCTTCGATGACCACGAAGGTCGAGTCGAGCGGTTTGTTGAGAACATCCAGCAGTAACTGGCTGGCTCCTTTGATCAGGGCTGCTTTTTCTTCAGCAGTCGCGGCGTTGCGCCCGGGCCCCGAACCCTCGCGGGTAATTTTGATATTGACGATTGGCATACTGATTCACCTCGTTATCTGTAGAGCACATATCGCGCTTGTTGCGCGGCTCAATGACCGGCGCTCTGGCCACCGTCGACATGCAGGATCTCGCCTGTGACGAAACCTGCAGATTCGAGATACAGCACGGCTTCGACGATGTCGCTGATCTCTCCCATGCGGCCGACCGGATGCAAGGAAGCCAGCGCGGCGTGGGTTTCCGGCGTATGCATGGGTGTCTTGATAATCCCGGGCGCGACAGCGTTCACACGAATGCCGCGCTTGGCATATTCAATGGCCAGCGACTTGGTCGCGGCATTGAGGCCACCCTTGGTCAGCGATGCCAGCACGGATGGCACGCCGTCGATCGCGTAATCGGCCAAGGTGGTGGTGACGTTCACGACGTGGCCGCTGCGCTGTTTCTCCATCTCGGCAATGGCAAGTTGCGTGATGTGGAAGAAGCCATCCATATTGACGGCGAGTACTTTTGCATAGTCTTCCTCGCTGTACGCCGTAAACGGCTTGGCGATGAAGATGCCCGCATTGTTGATAAGCGTGTCGATGCGGCCGAACTTGGACATGGCCTCACGGATGATGCGTTCGGCCACGGCGCGATCCGAGATGTCGCCCGGTACGGCGATGACGTCGGCATCGTTAGAGGGTTTGATGCCACGCGAGTTCGCAACAACGCGGTAGTCGCGGTCACGGAATGCTTTGACCAGCCCCGCGCCAATACCTTGCGACGCGCCGGTAATAACTACAACTTTCTGTGAAGTGCTCATGATGTATAGCTCTCGAAGATGGAAGGGGAGTCGGTCGTATGCCGATCGGGCCTGTGGCGCCGACACCCTTAATCTAGGAGCGCAATACGTATTAGCGAATCCCTGCTATTCGGCAGACACTCTTCCGCGGCGCGGTGGAATCGATGCTTCGGCCAAGGTCTCCGCGTCCTTGGCCAGACGTGCGAATTGCTTGCGAAGACGCGGCAATGCAAAGTCCACGAACGTGCGTACCTTCGGTACTGAAAGACGGCCATACGGCGAAACAAGATGAACCGGAATAAGCGGCGGTTCCGCATGGGCAAGCACGATGCGAAGCAGATCTTGCTTGATGTCCGGCGCGACGTGATAGGAAAGAAGACGCGTGACGCCATGCCCCTCTACGGCCGAAGCCACCGCAGCGCGGACGTTGTTCACCACCAAGCGAGGGGTGAAGGAAACGGAATGAGGAACCGATGAACCTTCCGGCGGAGGAAAGCTCCATGAATCCAGGCCCATATGCTGCATGGCGATGATCGGGTGCTTCGCCAGATCGGACGGCTCTGCGATGCGCGGGTGTGTCGCCAGATAGCGCGGTGAAGCAACCACGACGCGCCGCACCTCTCCAATGCGATGCGCAACCAGACTCGAGTCGGCCAGATGAGTGATGCGCAAAGCCAGGTCCATGCCTTCGTCGATCAGGTTGACCGGTCGTTCCAGCAGATACATGCGAACGTTCACCGTCGGATGCTGTTCCATGAACGCATCGACGATGGGTCGCAATACTTCGACACCCGCAAAGACAGTGGCGGTGATCGTCAATGTCCCGCGCGGAACGGAGCGCTCGCCTGCCGCCTGTCTGTCCGCCTCATCGAGATCTGCAAGCACCTTGCGGCAGGCAATCGCGTAGCGTTCTCCGGCTTCGCTCAATTTGATCGAGCGTGTTGTCCTGTGCAGTAACGGCACTCCGACGTGGGCTTCCAGAAAAGCGATAGCCCGGCTTACCGCGGCTGCCGATCGTCCGGTTTTGCGGCTGGCTCCTGCAAGGCTGCCTTCATCCAGCGCCGCGACAAAAACCTTCATGGCGTCAATGCGGTCCATAGACATGCCTCAAGCGTGGGTCGAGGAAATAAATCATCGACAGTGTGCTACAGGCGCATGAGACGGCGGTAGACGTCGCCAGCCGACTTATCGACGGCGCAACGGCTGCAACCGGGGCCGGATCATCGATTCGATCGCAGGCTTTTGATGGTCTACATCACACGGGCGTCAACCGTGATCAGGGCAGGCCCGGCATCGCACGATCCATTTCTTCCTGCAAAGCCTGCATCAATGCTTGCGTCGACAGGGCGCGGGCCAGGGGCGCACCCTGGCCGGCCCAGTGCGCACCGTAACCAGGCTGCCCGCCGGCTTTGCCGGCCGCGTTCAATGCCTTGCCCGCATCGTAGGTGATGGGGTAGTCGGGAACCGCGTTATCCGGTACGTCCTTGCCCCACTGTGTAAATGCGTTGGCAAGGCTGCGCGCCGGACGGCCGGAGATCACTCGTGTCATGACGGTGTGATGAGCAGCGTCGCTGAAAAGCAGGCGGCGATATTCCGCATCCGCCAACGACTCATCTGTCGCAACGAAAGCCGTTCCCAGTTGGGCCGCGCTCGCACCCAACGACAAGGCTGCCGCAATGCCGGCGCCATCCATGATGCCGCCGGCAGCAATCACCGGAAGGTTTGTCTTGCGCACGAGCAGGCGCGTCAGCGCAAAGGTTCCCAGCTGACTATCCCCGGCATCCGGATCGAATATGCCGCGATGGCCGCCCGCTTCGTAACCCTGAGCGACTATCGCATCGATACCCGTCGACTCAATCGCCTTGGCTTCCTGCAGGTTGGTGGCTGTGGCGAGAAGCATGATGCCTGCTGTGTGCAGCGCTTCGATTTGATGCCGATGAGGCAGGCCGAAATGGAAGCTTACAACCGGAGGCTTTTCTTCAACGAGCATCGCAAGCATGTCGTCGTCGACACGGAAGGACGTGTAGATTTCACGCAACGTCTCCGGTGGCTGGGCGCCAGAACGTTCAAACGCCGGACGCAGCCGTTCAAGCCATGCGGCTTCCTTGCGGGCATCGGCCTGCGCCGGGCGATGGACAAACAGGTTGACGTTAAGCGGCCCATGGCTGCGCTGCCGAAACTGCTGAATGGCTTCACGCGCCTTGGCGGCGTTCATCGCGCCTACGCCGAGCGAGCCCAGCCCGCCCTTATTGCTGACCGCCGCGGCCATGGTGGGTGAGGACACACCTGCCATCGGCGCCTGGATGATGGGCGTCTGCATGCCCAACCGTTCGAGCAAGGGAGAGGAGTAAGTCGTCATACGCGTGACTGTTGCAAATAGGAAAGGGGCGGGCGAAACCTATGGATACTTCCGGCGAGTTCTGAGCTTAGCCGTTTCGCTGATGGATCTCTTCGTTATCCATGACGTGCAAGCACGATGTCCATTACGCCAGGCATCCGATCGCTCCATGGCTGTTCGCGCACACGCCGCCGTACTTTAGATCTGATCCATCCTTCTTCGCAGTCCTGCCCGGTGGCAATCAGTCTTTCATTATCCGGAAGAATCATCGGGTCCCGGCTTCATTCGGGCATGCAAATAGTAAACATATTTGTTGACAATAAACTTATGTGTTGATATTAATGCGACATGATGAATATCCAGAACATGCTGCGGGTGGTGGGCGAAACCGGATTGGATGCGGATGTCGCGCGGGAACGGCTGGACCAGGTTTTCTTTGCCCTGTCGGATCCGATCCGGCGGGAGATCCTGGAACGGCTTGATGGACAGGCATTGTTGGTCTCCGAGCTTGCCGCATCCTTCGACATCTCCCTCCAGGGCGTTTCGCGCCACATCCAGGTTCTGGTGCGTGCAGGGCTTATCCAGCAGGAACGCACGGGACGCATCAGCCGTTGCAGCCTGGATGCCGCTCCCTTGCTCGACGCGGCGGTGTGGATCAACCGCTATAGCAAGTATTGGCAGCAGCAGTTCGACATGCTTGCGGCCACGCTGGCGGACATCGACGAACGGAAATCGAAGCCGCCCACGTCCGCCAAGCCGGGCAAGCCCGCGAAAAAACGGGCAGCACGCAAGAAGTAAATCGCGCCAAGCCTGCCGCGCATATCCAAAACCCAGTCCATACATTGAAAGGAGGGTGTCATGGCCAATCATCCCGTCGTGAATCACGAAGAGTGGATCGCCGCACGCACGCATTTTCTCGCCAAGGAAAAGGAGTTTACGCGCCGCCGTGATCAACTGAGCCGCGAACGCAGGGCGTTGCCGTGGGAGCGCGTTGAAAAGGAATATGTCTTTGAGGGTCAAAACGGCAGGGAAACGCTGATGGACCTTTTCGGCAAGCACAGTCAGCTTATCGTTTATCACTTCATGTATGCCCCGGAGTGGGACATCGGCTGTCCCGGCTGTTCTTTCTGGGCCGACAATTTCAACGGCATCATCCCGCATCTGAACCAGCGTGATGTTTCAATGATCGCGGTATCGCGCGCACCGTTGCAAAAACTGCAGACGCAGGCACGTGCATTCGGTTGGACGTTCAAGTGGGTTTCTTCATCCGATAGCGACTTCAACGTCGACTACGGCGTCTCGTTTTCACCAGAAGCCCTCGCAAGGGATGAAGCGCTCTACAACTACGACACACAGAAAGTGACGGGGGCAGAGCGTCCCGGGATCAGCGCTTTCATCAAGGAGGACGGCGAGATCTTCCACACCTATTCCACCTACTCGCGCGGTGTCGACATGCTCAATACCGCTTATCACTACCTCGACATCGCGCCGAAGGGACGCGATGAAGAAGCGCTGTCGTTTCCGATGGCATGGGTAAAGCATCGCATCGCATACGATCAGTGACGTATCAGCCTGCCGGAGAACACGCTTATGAAATACGCCGATGTAAACGGAAAGCTTGCTGATTATCGCCGGCAAATCGCCGCGATCCGGGAGAAGATGAGAGAAACGCTCATGGGCGTCGAACCGCAAGAGGTCAAAGACTACGAGTTCACGCATGCCGATGGTTCAGTGCGTCTTTCTGAGCTTTTCGGCGAGCATGAGGATCTCATCGTGATCCACAACATGGGTGTCTCCTGTTCGTACTGCACCCTATGGGCCGATGGATACAACGGCATCCATCAACATGTCGTTACGCGAGCTGGCTTTGCCGTGTCGAGTCCGGACCGGCCTGCCGTGCAGAAGAAATTTGCCGAAAGCCGCGGATGGAAGTTCCCGATGGTAAGCCATGCGGATACGAGCTTTGCCGCCGACATGGGCTATGTGTCCGCGAGTGGTGGATGGATGCCGGGTGTGTCCGTTTTCCGGCGCGAAGGCGATGCCATCGTGCGTGTTTCCGATACCGGTTTCAGCCCCGGCGATGATTTCTGTTCGCTCTGGCATTTTTTCGATCTGCTGCCAGGCGGTGTCGGTGAATGGCCGAGCGTCGCAAAGAGACCATCGTGCTGTAGCAGCCATTGAGATTAGGAACCTGCCATGTGCCCGATTTGCATCGGATCAGCTCTTTATCTACTGAGTGGTGCGGGTTCGGCGGGCGGTATCACGGCCCTTGCCCTGCGGTCGAAGCGGCGAGGTCGAAACGCCGAATTCCCTGGCAACTCTGATGGGCGCCCGGAAGGTGATGCCCACGGTGACAACATGGGGGAAGTACGAATGACGGGTGTGCTGGACAACCGTGCAAAGCAATAAAGCTTTCCTACTTCGCTCGCTGACGATTCGCCATCAATTGGACGGCTAGACGACCGTTGATGTGAGCTGAGCACGGGGTCGCAACCGTGTCGTCATGGATGGGGTATAAGGCGTCATGACGAGACGGGGGAGTCACGGTGCTGCGCAGTCTTGCTTCGAGGTTGGCGTTGTGGGTTCTTGCTGGCGCAACAGGCGTATTCGTCCTCAGCGGCTTTTTGCTATTCCGCATGGTGGGGCGCGAGATTTTGCAGCAGGCGCGTCGCGAATCGGGAGCGCTGGCGAGTCAGGGAAGCAGCCTGATCCAGGAGCGGCTGGACAAGATCACCACGACTGCCCAGGTGCTGGCCGTCATCATCGGGCCGCGCCCCTTGGACGCAGAGCCGCTTATCCACGATGCCATGGCGGGGAACACCGACCTCGCAGGGTTGGCGGCTGCGTTTGTTCCGGATAGCGCTGCTGTCCGGGAGGCGGGCCAGTCCCCCTTCGTCAACCGGCAAGACGATGGAACCCTGGTGCGTCGCGACCTGCTCAAGGATCCGTTGCCGTACTCGAGCGCGCCATGGTTTCAGAGAGGGTTGACCTGCCATCGCGGATGCTGGCAGCCAACCTTTTATTCCCGGTCGCGCCACCGATTGCTGGTCAGTTACTCGGCGGCGATGATGGTCGATGGAAACGCGATCGGCGTCGTCAATGCGGATGTCACGCTTGATTGGCTGCAAGGCGTATTGCTGTCGATGCATCTGCCTCCGGGTGCACATGCTTTCGTCATCGATGAACATGGAACCTATCTGGCGAATGACATGGCCAGCCTGGTCGGCAAAATGGCCGCGCCAAGCTTGCTTGGTGAGCTTGGCGCGACAGCGTCCACGCAAGTGCCTTCAAGCGTGCACGGCTTGAACGAGCAGGGGCGTCGCGCATGGATGTATAACGAGCCGATCGGAAACACGCATTGGAGGTTGGGCGTTGTCGTGCCCGACGAACTTATTTATGCCGGAGTGCGCCATGCATTCCTGTGGGTGCTGGTCATTGGTGCGCTCACCTTGTTGATTCTTGCGTTGCTCAGCATGTTCACCATTGCACGTATGCTGGCGCCCTTGGCGGTGCTTGCCGAGCGGGCAGAATTCGTCGCGCGCGGGGCTTTGGACTTTGCCTTGCCACGCGTATCCCGGCGTGACGAGGTGGGAAGGCTCACCACCGCTTTCGACAAAATGCGGGTCGAACTGGCTCAGCATTTGTCGCAGCTGACACGTATTGCGCGCGAGCAGGAGCGCCTTGCCAGTGAATTGGAAATCGCGCAGCAGATCCAGACCGCATTGCTACCCGGATCGCATTATCTCGATGCCCACTGTCAGAATTTTGAACTGTTTGCAGCCCTGAAACCTGCCAGGACGGTGGGTGGGGATCTCTACAGCTATTTCATGCTGCCCAATCAGCGCTTTTGCTTCATGGTCGGCGACGTTGCCGACAAAGGCATTCCCGCTGCCTTGTTCATGGCGCGCACCATCACGCTTGCAAAGGCGTTGGCTTCCCGCGCCCAGTCACCCCATCAGTTGCTTCAGCTATTGAATAAGGAGTTATGCAGAAACAACGATAACTGTATGTTCGTTACGTTGCTATGCGGCTTCCTGGACACGGTAAGCGGAGCCATGACGATGGCGAGTGCAGGTCATGATCCGGCGATGATGTGGGGTCATGACGTTCCGCGGTGGCTGCCGGTTGTTTCCGGCCCTGCGCTGGGACTGGATGAAGCGGCCTCCTATCCCGTTTTTCGTCTGCGCCTGCGGCCGGGTGACACCTTATTGATGTACACGGACGGAGTGACGGACGCAGCCGATAGCGCGATGCAGTCTTACGGTAGCGAAAGACTGCTCGCCCGGATGACGCAATTTCAGGAAGCAAAGCATGGCGACCCGGTCCGGTTCCTGGTGGACGATATCGACGAATTTTCAGCGGGCCAGGGTCAGACGGACGACATTGCCGTGCTTGCGCTACGCTGGAATCACGTCGGACTGGAAAAGGGGGCATCGATGCTCGACCTGGTTTTCCCCGCTTGTTTGGACCATGTGTTCGGCACTCTCGAACGTTGCGAAGAGGCGCTGAGTGAAGCAGACATCCGCAACGATGTGCGACTTGATGTCCGCCTGGTTCTCGAAGAACTGATGGTCAACATGGTTCAACACGGTCGCCCTCAGGACGGCGACGGAACGATCGGGCTGCGCATGACCGTGGCGGAAAGCGCCATCCTGGTCGAACTGAATCACGACGGCGAGCCGTTCGATCCGCTGCAATTCGGCTCGCCTCCTCTCACCGGGGATATTGCGGATAAAGAGGAGGCCGGCGGCCTGGGCATCCACCTCGTGCGCGCGATGGCCAGCGAATTGAATTACACCCACGACGAATACGGCAATCACCTCCAGCTCCGTTTTGTCTGGTCTCATCACGCGGAAAATAGCCATGGCATTTAATTTACGCATCGACTCGCTTGATCCTCAAAAGTCCACACTTTACTTGCAGGGACGTCTGGATGCCCTGACGTTTGGCGAGTTCGATAAAGAGGCCGAGAAGGTTCAGCAGCACATGGCGCCTGGAAGTACGCTGGTGCTGGATCTGTCATTGCTTGAATACATCAGCAGCGCCGGGCTGAGGAGCATTGCCAAGACCAGACGGGCCATGCGGGCACGCGACGGACGCACCTTACTCGTGAATCCGCAGGAGCAGGTGCGGAAGGTGTTCGACATCGTCAAGGCCGTGCCGGTCAATGAGATATTCAAGGACCTGCGGGAACTGGATGAATACCTTGACCGAATCCAGAGAAAGGCACTCGACGGGGATGAGGATGTGGATTGAATGCCTGCTTGCCGGACAAGCAGCATTGTCGCGCGCTTCTATGCACGGATGACCCGGTATATCTAACCACTTGCACCGACACGTTCAAAGGAATTTTTAAGACGCATGATGCTAAAAATCGAACGTACGTGATGGCAAGCTCATAGAGGGGTATGAGGCTCGCGGTTGTCACACGTTTGCCAAGCGTGGCGGTTGTAGTTGTAGACGGTGTTTCCGGACGGCGTTCAAAAACGCCGAGGCCGGAGTGTGGCCGCATCGTTCGCGATGCATTTTTCTGCAAGAGTCAATGGTTCGGGTCTTCACGTCTAGCAAAGCACCAGTAAAGGAAATCAGCCCATGAGCACGATCACGACGAAAGATGGTGTATCCATTTTCTACAAAGACTGGGGCCATGGTCAGCCCATCGTGTTTCATCATGGCTGGCCGCTCAGCGCAGATGACTGGGATACGCAGATGATGTTCTTTGTGCTTCAGGGCTATCGCGTCATTGCGCATGATCGGCGTGGACATGGCCGCTCAAGCCAGGTGGCAGACGGTCACGACATGGATCATTACGCCGCCGATGTGGCGGCCCTGACCGAGGCGTTGGATTTGCGCGACGCCGTGCATATCGGTCACTCGACGGGCGGAGGCGAAGTCGCTCGCTACGTGGCGCAACATGGCAAAGGCCGCGTCGCCAAAGCCGTTTTGATGTCGGCAGTACCGCCGATCATGGTGAAAACACCGGGCAATCCGGAGGGATTGCCCATCGAGGTCTTCGATGGATTCAGAAAGGAGCTCGTTGCCAATCGCGCGCAGTTCTATCGTGATGTGGCCGCGGGTCCCTTCTACGGATTCAACCGGCCTGGAGCCAAACCGCTTGAGGGCGTCATTCAAAATTGGTGGCGCCAGGGCATGAACGGTGGCACCAAGGCGCATTACGACGGTATCAAGGCTTTTTCCGAGACTGACTTTACGGAAGATCTGAAAGCCATCGACGTGCCCACGCTGGTCATGCACGGCGATGATGATCAGATCGTTCCTTACAAGGACGCCGCCTTGCTTTCGTCCAAGCTGCTCAAGCACGGTACTTTGAAGCTTTATCCCGGCTATCCGCACGGCATGCTGACCACGCATGCCGATGTCATCAACCAGGATTTGTTGGCGTTCATACGCAGCTAGGGTCTGTTTACACTACTGGCGTAGCACGCGTTGCCGTTGCGTAGCCGTCAGGTGGTAGTGCGTGGCGCAGGCTTGGCTGGCTGCCAAGGCAAGCCGCGCGCTGCCGCATGGTGGCTACGCAACGGCAACCCGAAGGGCTGGGTCTGTTTGCCCGCCATACCGCGTCATCGCTCAATCGTGTACCGACGTACACGCCTTCGCTCTTCCTTGTCTGGGGCGCAAACAGGTCCCAGCGTGAGCCACGCCAGTAGTGTAAACAGGCCCTGATTGAAGCCATTCTTTTTCGCTGGAGGGCGGCTGTTGCCGTCCTCCGAGATAAGCCGAAGAAAGCGAGGGTGGCCGGTGCTGTTTTCCAGGCGGGTCTTGCCGGGAACGCTTTTTTTGAGGCATTGATGGAGTTGGCGGAATCGATCGCCGCCTACGCCGCATAGGGCAGTTGACGAACTAGGCGCTTGCACTCCGGCCTGCATGGGACTCAGCCCACGCCAGGGCGTCGGCGCCGGCCGCTGTGCGAAGGGGAGTTGATGGATCGTTCGCCGCACGCCACACCGCTTCGGCGACATCCATCGATCGCGTGATAGCCGTCGATTGTTCCCATCCTGCGAAGACACGCTGCGCGAGTTCGGTATATGCCTCGGGGAAGCCGGATTGCATTCGCGACCGTGCGTTTTCGCCAAAGCGAGTCTCCGGGGCACGTCCTGGCAGCACCAGTCTTACTCTTACATTGAATGACTCCAGCTCCAATGCCAGCGATTCGGTGAATGCATTTATGGCTGCCTTGCTGGCGGTGTAGACAGAAAGCAAGGGAAGCGGCCTCAACGTCACGCTCGATGTGACGTTCACGATGACACCGGCTTTTCGTTGGCGAAATTGAGGCAGCACTGCCTGCGTCATCGCAATCGTGCCGAGCGTGTTCGTTTCGAAGATCTCCCGCGCGATGTCCATCGGTGTTCCTTCCAGGGCATTCAACATGCCGATGCCTGCATTGTTGACCAGGACATCGATGGGGCCGGCCGCTTCTAACGCCTGGCGAATGCTTTCCGCACGCGTGACATCGAGAGCAAGTACACGCAGATGCTCAGCGCCGGGAAAAACATCGTCGCGCGGAGAACGCATCGTGGCGATCACTTTCCAACCGTGGTCGAGGAAATACTGCGCGGTTTCAAGGCCGAACCCGGACGAGCACCCGGTGATCAGGACGGTTTTCATGAAGACTCCAGTGATGGGTTTGCCATGACGAGACAATAGGATGCCGAGCCAGGACTGACTACAATCGAAAGTCCAAGTTTCTTTTGCGAGAGTCCTGGCATGACCGATCCACTCGCGGAGATCGTCACCTTGCTTCAGCCGAGTGCGCGCTTTTCCAAGGCGATCAGTGGCGCTGGGCGCTGGAGCGTGCGCCGCACGGAACAGGGGCAACCTTTCTATTGCGTGATTCTCGAAGGCTCCAACCGTCTCCATGTCGACGGACATCCACCGATGACCCTGCAGGCAGGAGATTTTGTGCTGATCCCGGCGGCACATGGTTTCATGGTGACAAGCCTGGAGCCGCCGACGCCGGAGGATATCGACTCGTTGCCCGTTGCATTGCCCGAAGGCGAATTCAGGCTCGGCACGCAAAATGTCCCAGCTGATGTTCGATGGCTGGTAGGTCACTGTGTTTTCGACTCGCCGGACGCAGTGCTACTGGTTCCACTCCTTCCGCAACTCGTACACGTTCGCGGCGAGAAACGACTGGGCACGCTCGTGCAACTGCTCAGAGAGGAATACCGTGGGCAGCGGCCCGCACGCGATGTCATCCTGGACCGCCTGCTGGAGGTTCTTTTCATCGAGGCCCTTCGATCCGCAGCGGGTATCGCAGCGTCACCAGGCCTTTTGCGTGGACTCGCCGATGAGCGCCTCGCATCCGCGATACGGCGAATACATGAAAGCCCGGCCCAGCCCTGGACGGTTGCACAGCTCGCCAAAGAAGCGGCACTCTCACGCTCGGCATTCTTCGAGCGATTCAGCCGAGCCATCGGTGTTGCACCGATGGCGTATCTGCTTGCCTGGCGCATGGCTCTGGCCAAGAACCTGCTGCGGCGTCAAGAAGGAAGCGTTGGGGAAGTGGCCGAACGCGTCGGCTACAGCTCCACCAGCACATTCAGTGTTGCCTTCACCCGCTATGTGGGCATGTCACCCATGCGATATGTGCGGCAGAAGATGCCATGACAACGCTCCCGACTTTGCTTTCCCTTCCACGGTTATTTACAGGAGCGGAACTTTGCATGTCCTGTTTCCAAGCCCTTGCTCAACGGAGCGAGCGGCTCCGTGGCGGTGATTGAAGGGCAGCTACTGCGACATGAAGTTGGCGATACGCTTCGACCAGATGGCCGAGCGGGAAGGCACGGTTTCTCCCACTCGGATTGGGTAGAACCCAGATGGCGGCGCCTTGCATGCGAGTCGATTGCAATCCCCAGGCGATGTCTCGTTGACCTGAGAGCGCGCAGTACGCCGCTTTGCCCAGAAAGGCGACAACGTGTGGCGCGTAGCGCGCGATCTTCTGTTCGAATTCGACCGCGGCGGAAGTGAATTCCTCTGGCGAAAGTTGATCTGCACGCGCGGTCGGTCGCTTTACCACGGAGGTTACGCCGCACCCATATCGGAGTATGGCGCGATCGTCCTGCGGCGAAATTTCCTCAGGTGTAAACCCTGCGAGGTGGATAACCCGCCAGAAGCGATTGCTTCTTCCGGCGAAATGATGTCCCGTCGCAGCCGCTGTCATGCCAGGATTGATCCCGCAGAACAGAACCTTGAGGTGTCGGGCAAGGATGTCGGGGAGCCCGTCTGTCACGACCCGCCTCTCAAGCGCGTGGCACGTCTGTGTGCGATATCCGGACATGTTCTTGCTGGCTTCACAAATGGTGATCGCATTGACGGTCAGCCGCAGATCACGGTGACTGCTTTCTGCGCAAGCTTCTTCAGTTCGCTACGCGAGGTGCCGGAGCGGGCGCGGACGGCCATGCTATGCATCGTCGCCGTGGCGAGCAGAGCGAGGGCTTTAGGATCAGCGTCCTCTTTCAATTCTCCAGCGCTACGTGCGAGTTTGAAGCGTGTTTCGAAATCGGCATCGAGTGCACGGAAACCCTCCGCAACAATACGCCGGATCTCCGGATCGACCGGCGCCTCCGTAATGGCAGTACCGACCACGAAACATCCAAGCACCTGGTCATGGCCAGAGAAATAGATGGATAGCGCGGCCTCGTAGACCTTCATCAAGGTCTCGGCCAAGTTGCCACCGCTCTCGAAGGCTTTGCGCATCACCGCGAATTTGCGCTCCCAATAGTCGCTCAACGCCTTGACATAGATCTCGTGCTTATCGCCGAACGCTGCACGCAGGCTAGGCCGGTTCATGCCGGTTGCAGCAGAAAGATCGTCGAGCGACGTACCGGCATAACCGGTCTTCCAGAACGCCTCGGCTGCCTGTCGGAGAGCCGTCTCAGGCTGGTAGGCACGCGGCCGGCCACGGGGTCTTTTTTCGGCCTTGCCTTTTTTTGTACTAATTCGCATAAAAATACTTGACCTCGGATTGTTTTGATGATTATTATTCGAAACGGTACAAAATTCAACATGCATGGAGCCGAGGTGAGGGTTGGTCAGCGGATGAGCTAGGCCAACGGTTTTCGCCTTGTGCCTGCAGCTATTGAGGACTCTGGGATGCGCGAACAATCTGAGGAAATGATCGGCGGCCTGGGTTCGGATCGCGCCGAGATGGCAACCCGGAGCATCAAGGCAAGATTGCGCGGCCCCCTGATGGCAGCCTTGCCGCTGCTGCTGGCGATAGGAGGCAGCGCCAAATACCTGGCGGATGCACATGAAGTCACGACCGATGACGCCTTTGTGCAAGCTGCGAAGGTCTCCATCAATGCGAGAGTCCCCGGGCAGGTGGTGAACATTGCGGTAAGGGACAACCAACGGGTCCATGCAGGGCAGCTATTGTTCCAGGTCGATCCGGCGCCTTACAGAATTGCCGTGGAACAAGCCGAGGCACGGCTCAACAGCGCACGCCTGCAAGTCGAAGCGCTCAAGGCGACTTATCGCCAGCAATTGGCCAATGTGGCATCAGCGAAGGCTTCGGCTGATTTCGCCGAGCACGAATATCAGCGCAGGAAGGCGTTGCTCGCCACGGATTTCACCTCCCGCTCCGCGTACGAACAGGCCGAAACCAATCTCATGGTCGCACGGCAGCGCATTGTGTCGGTTCAGCAAGCGGTCTCCAGCACCGTCGCCGAATTGGATGGCAACCCCGACATCCAAGTCGATCAGCACCCAGCGGTCCGTGAAGCAAAAGCGCAATGGGATCGCGCCCGGCTTGATCTCTCCTACACCCGTGTCGTCGCACCGGACGACGGTATCGTGACCAAGGTTGATGATCTTCAGGCAGGTGATTTCGTCAGTAGCGGCGCCACGGTGTTCTCGATGATATCGAGCCGGCATGTCTGGGTAGAGGCGAATTTCCGCGAAACCGGTCTGACGCATATGCGACCGGGTCAGGCGGCGATCGTCGATGTGGATACCTATCCCGGGCATGATTTCAAGGCGCATGTAGTCAGCATCAGCCCAGGCACAGGATCGGAATTCGCGGTATTGCCGCCTGAAAATGCCACGGGCAACTGGGTCAAGGTGGTGCAGCGCTTGCCAGTGCGGCTGGAGTTCGACGACATCGATCCGAGGTGGCCGCTGTATTCGGGCATGAGTGTCACCGCGCACGTCAATACCCGGCAGGACAGCTATGCAGCACGTTCCGGCATCGGAGCAGGTTCATGAACGCTGTTCTTGATAGCGGCGCCGAACCGAGCTCTCATCGGTTCCTGGTCATCGCCGCGTTACTCGCGACCTATATGCAAGCGATGAACATATCGATCCCGAATGCGGCGATATTGTACGTGCAGGGCGCCTTGTCGATGACCGACGATGAGATCGGCTGGGTCTTTACCTCCTACCTCGCCGCAAGCGCCATCGTTATGCCGATGACGCATTGGCTGGCGGGCAAGTATGGAAGGAAAGCGGTCTTTCAGGCCTCCATCGTACTCTTCAGCCTCGGGCTCATACTCGACACGCTGGCAACGACACCACTGCAATTCGTATCTGCACGCATCATCCAGGGCGCGGCGAGCGGCACGCTCGCGCCGCTATCGATGGCGATACTGATGCATGAACTGCCACCTCTGCGGCATGGGCGCATCGGCGTTGCATGGAGCGTGTCATCGTTGCTGGGCATGCTCAGTGGCCCGGGTATCGGTGGCTGGCTCAGCGAATATGCCGGGTGGCGTTCGATCTTCTATCTCAGCCTTCCGTTAGCCGCGTTCATTGCGTTGACGATGGGTTTCTACCTGAAGGAAAAGAAAGCCGAGAAAACCCCCGCTTTCGATTTCTTCGGACTGACCACTTTCTCGATGGGCGTCGTTGGGCTGCAGATGCTGCTCGACCGTGGCGAGCGCATGGAGTGGTGGGCGTCGACGGAGATCTGGGCGGACGCCACCGCCTCTGCGCTCGGCTTCTATCTCTTCATCGTGCATGTGCTGACGAAAGACAGGCATTTCTTCAACAAGGCCTTATTCAAGGATCGCAACTACAGTCTTTCGACCATGATGTTCTTCGCGCTTGGCTTCGTCCTGCTGCCAACCTTGGCGCTGACTTCCCCCATGCTTGAGGAATTGCTCGGCTACCCGGCGCACACCGCGGGCGACATCACGATTCCGCGAGGCGTCGCCTTGATAAGCGCATTACTCCTGACGTGGCGTCCGCCGGCACGCATCGACAACCGGTTGTTGGTGATCAGCGGCCTGGCTCTGGTGATCTACGGCAACTGGCGGATGCTTGGCTACTCGCCGCTGATGTACTGGTGGCCGGTGGTTTGGGCCGGCGCTTTGCAAGGTGCGGGCCTGGGCATTCTGATGCCCGCACTGACCCGGGCCGCCTTCAGCACGCTAGACGCGAAATTTCATCCGGAAGGCGCGCTGTTCTTCAATCTGTCGCGGCTCTATGGCAGCACGATCGGCATTGCCGTTGTGCAGATCTTCTTTTTCAACAACACCCAGAGCATGCACTTGGCGCTCGCCAATAACCTCAGGCCCTACCGCATCGCCAGCCTTGCGGGTGGCGTGCCGTCGCTGCATGGACTGGCCATGTTGAACGAGTGGGTCACTGGCCAGGCGGCGATTGTCGCGATCATCGATCAATTCAAGATCCTGATGATGGCCATGCTGATCGTGAGTCCGCTTGTTCTGTTGCTTCGCAAGCCACGTGCTGCCCACTGAGATTTCCGGAGTCGCAACATGAAACTGATCAAATCAATGTCGTTAGGGGGCGCTGCCCGCACGGTCATGCTTGCTTCCACCTTGTCCGTGCTTCTCTCTGCGTGCATGGTAGGGCCCAACTTTGAAAGACCGGCGGCGCCAACCTCGCAGCACTACGACGCCCAGGCCGAACAGAAACTCAGTCGCGCGGACCCGGCGGCTGACGCTCCGCAGATCGATCTCGGCAAGAGGATGGATGACGATTGGTGGTCGGTGTTTGGCTCCGCGAAACTCGACGAGGTGATGCATGAAGCCATCGCCGGCAATCTCGATCTGCAAGCCGCGGATGCCACGATTGCCCAGGCGAACGAAGCGGTGGCTTCCGCTGCGGGTGGCTTGCGTCCGCATATAGGGTTCGGTGCTCAGGGCGGCCGTCAGCGGGCGAATTACGGGTACGACAACATCACGTCCAACTTCTACGCGGTCGGGCCGCAAGTGAGCTTCGATTTCGATCTATTCGGCGGCACGAAACGGCTGGTCGAAGAACGCACGGCACTCGCCGAACTTCAGCGGCATCGATTTGATGCAGCCTACCTGACCGTGACCGGCGACGTCGCCAGCGAGGCACTGCGGCTTGCATCCGCCAGCGCTCAGATTAAGGTCGTGCAGATGCTGATTGCTGATGACAAAAGAAACCTCGAACTGGTTCGCTCAGCACATCAATACGGCAGCACCACGCAAGTCGATATCGAGCTGGCTACCACGCAACTCGCACAAGATGAGACGTTGCTGCCACCCCTCGCGCAGCAACGCGACGTGGCGAAGCACGCGTTGTCCATCCTGGTGGGTAAGGGCCCTGCTGACTGGATGCCGCCGGACTTTGAGCTGAGCGATTTCGCCCTGCAAGAACACGTGCCGGTCAGTCTGCCCTCCGAACTTGCGCGCGATCGGCCGGACATTCTTGAAGCGGAAGCGCAGCTCCATGCAGCGAGTGCCGCGATCGGCGTGGCAACGGCGGATATGTACCCGCATCTGCAGCTCTCGGCCTCGCTCACCCAGGCAGGCCCCGGCATCGGAACGCTTTGGGGCATGGCAACCGGCCTGACCGGGCCGATCTACGAAGGCGGAACGCTCAAGGCGAATCGTCGCGGTGCCATCGACGCGTACAAGGCATCCTTCGCCGACTACCGGCAAACCGTCATCCAGTCCTTGGGCCAGGTAGCGGACATGTTGCAAGCGATCAACCATGACAGTGACGAATATGCCGCGCAGGAGCGCGCGCTGAGCGCCGCCGAAGCGAGCTTGCAGTTAAACCAGCGCGGCTATCAGGTAGGTGAAATCGGCGTGCTCCAAGTACTGGACGCCGAACGCAGCTACCAGCGCGCCGTGATCGGCCAGATTCAGGCGAAGACCGCGCGCTATCTCGACATCGTGCAGCTATCCGTCGCACTCGGCGGCCATTCCAGCGGCGCCTTCGAGCAACGCCTGGCCTACCGTGAGAAACCATGAATGTTCGGATGAATACCTTTCATCCGGCATCTCGACATGCGGCGCAATCAGCCATGAATGCCGCAGACGTTTTAAGAAAAGAGGATACAAACATGCATACCGTTGAGCATTTTCGCAATACAAGCATTCCGTTGACGCATGGCGTCGGAGCGATTCCCGCTGTCGGATTCGGTACGTTGATAGCAGATCCCGTCGCAGCCAGGCAGGCCATCAGCGTAGCGCTGCAGGTTGGATTCCGGCACATCGATGGCGCGGAAATCTACCGCAACGAAGACGTGGTTGGCGAAGCGCTGCGGGAAGCCTTCGAAGCAGGCACGGTCAGCCGCGAGAAGCTGTTCGTCACCACCAAGCTATGGAACAACAATCATCGCCCCGACCGGGTGCGGCCTGCCTTCGAGGCAAGCCTGCGTCGTCTTCAGCTCGACTACCTCGATTGCTATTTGATCCATACACCTTTTGCCTTCCAGCCTGGCGACGAGCAGTACCCCATGAATAAGCAGGGTGCGCCCATCTATGACGAGCAAGTCACGCTGGTTGAGACGTGGCGCGAGATGGAGCGTTTGATGGATGACGGCAGGTGCGGCGCCATTGGGTTGTCCGATATCACCCTGGACAAGCTAAAGGAGATCGTCGCGGTTGCGCGCATCAAGCCTGCCGTCGTTCAAGTGGAGTGCCACCCTTATCTTCCCGAATGGGAGCTGCTCGACTTCTGCCAACAACATGGCATCGTGCTGCTCGCCTTCGCGCCACTAGGGCATGGCATGGAACCGCGCATAACGGATGACCCCGTGATCAAGGCCATTGCACAGCGCGTCAACAAGACGCCTGCGCAAGTGGCATTGGCGTGGGCAGTACAGCGCGGCACCGCGTTCCTCACAACGTCGACCAACCCGGCGCATATCAAGGAAAACTTCGACATTTCTCTGCTGCCTCAAGACGCCATGCAGGCGATGCAGCAAGACATCACCACCAACATCCGCTTGAACGCGGTGGTCGAGACTGGTGTGCCCGGATTTGTTCCACGCCCCCGGTGAGAGTGTCGCCTTGCGCTTTCGGCATGATCGAAGTGAAGCGCGTGCATTTATGCAAGCCACGTGGAACGAAAGAGACTCCTTATGTAATGACGTCACCCCAGTACGCGACCACCACAGCGGGCCAGCAAAAACTCGCCGCCGGTCCCCGCATTGTTCTTTATATTAATTCGGAGCGGAATTTGGCCGACGCAGCGTATTGCGATACGTCCCCCGCCACGCAGCCCGCAATGGAAGCAGACGGCGAAATCCATAGGGTCGCAGCACTCTGCGATGGCCCGCGCCTTATTGATGTAACGACCCGAAATGTGCGGGGCGCACACATCCAAAACGAAGGCATGCTATCGATCGTCAAGTCAATCAAGCGCCGTCTTCTTTTTGGCCTGAGGGCGGGCGATGGCGTTGTTCCAGCCGAATACGGTAACGACTGAGGCTCAACCGATAGCGCCTTCATATGCCCATCCCAAGTGCGACACACCAGCCTCCACGTGGTGTGTCGCGGGCAAGGATCATACGCGCGCGAACGATCTAGCCGATGCCTTCGGTCTTCAGCAGCTCATCGTTCTGCTGGCGAAGTACATGCAGTGCGGCATGCAGCCCTTCCACTTGGGTCGAGTTCAACGGCCATTGATATGCCCCAGCCGGGGCGCCCATCGTTTTCGCTCGGTGGAAAGCTTCGCTGTTGCTCAGCAATTTTTGGATAACGTGGATTGCCAAAGCCATTTCAGCGATCTTCGTGAGGCACGCTTGGCGTTCCGCACGTTCCGGATCCTTGCAGCCTCGTCGAGGCGGAGGGCCAAGCGGCCCGAAGGGTTTTGGCAGGCGTGCGCGTGCCGTATGATCCGTGGTAGCCATGATCAACTCCGTGTTAGCTGGTTGTGGTCAGCGGGTCGTATGGGCTGCTATCCCATGCGATCCGCGCTTTCACTGCATTGCTGCAATGGTCACCCACGTAGCCCAACAAACGACAGCGTGGGTGACCACCCGAGAGTATCCAAGCGCAATAAATGTGTCTGTAGGGGATTTCTGATTTTTGAGGCTCGCGCGAAAGCGGTCTCTTCCCATGCGCCGCACGCATGATCGCTTTGGCGCACGCTCATGGCGAGAACGTAGCGAGTCTTCAGGCCGGATAACGGTCGCTTTGAATGAGACCGTAAAGCACGGTATCCGCAATCTCCCCGCCAATCATCCATCGCTCTCGCAGAAAGCCCTCGCGCATGAAGCCCAGGCGTTCAATCAGTCGGATAGAAGGCTGGTTTCGAGGATCGATATCTGCTTCGATGCGGCGCAATCCAACTCGCTTGAAACCTTGCTCGATCAGCGCATCAGCGGCTTCAATCATGTACCCGTTGCCCCAGTGCTTGCGGCTGAGGCAGTACCCGATCTCCGCGCGCCTGGACTGCGAGACGCCATTAAACAGCCCACAGTCGCCAAGTACCTCGCCGGTATCGCTCAATTCGATAACGCAAGTCACGCTGCTGCCGTCTCTCGAAGACTGCAATTTCTCAGCAATGCGAGCATGCGCCTGCCCGATATCCTGCATGGGTGGGAAGGAAAAGTAACGCACCGCTTCGGAATCGGACCATATTTTGAAAAAGGCTTGGGCATCTTCCATGCGAAGAGGACGAAGGCGCAGACGATGGGTATCGATCGTGATGGGTTCGAACATGCCCACTCCTGACTCGGTCATGCGGTAAGCCTGCGGCTTTGCCGGGGGACTCACCAAGGTTCGACCTATATGGCGGTCATTGTGAACCTGAAATCTTAAGCAAGAGATGAGATTCACGATAAAAGCGTATCAAAGCTTGAGTCATGTGCGATGGGACGGTAAGTACCATGCGGTGTTCATTCGGAAGCGGCGTAAGAAGCGAATGTTCAATTTATCGACTAGCGCATACTGATAATACGAACTGACGGAATCGTCTGGCGGCACGCGGCCGTTAAATGCGTTCCTGAAACCGAAGGGATTTCACGATCAGTGCGAAGGCGGCCGAGTGTTGGCGCCGGCTTGGGTAAAACAGACGGTATCCAGGGTAGGGTGGTGACCCGTTCTCCAACACCGCTTGAAGTGCGCCGCGCGCAATGTGCGGGCGTACTTCACCCTCTGGAACATAGGCGAAGCCAAGGGCCGCCAAAGCTGCGTCCATCATGAGGCTGAGATTGTTGAAGGTGAATTGTCCGTCGACACGTACGACTACATCGACGACGATAATCCCATGCGTGTTATCGATGTCTTCGTCGATGAATTAGACCTTGGCGGCCCGGGTTTTGACGATCAATACATCGATACGTGTTTATCAATTTGAAACCCACAAAATTTGCAGGGAAGTGTCCGGTCAGGATGCCGAAACAGGCTCGCCACGGAGTGATAGCGATTCTTGCATTGTGGGCACGGCGAGCGCAGAAAGGGTAATGCAAGGGGCACGAAAATGAGAGGTGCTGCTGCACGCATACCCCAGCGCACTGCATCAGGCAAACCATCCATACGCTCTGAAGTATACAGACAGCCAATGGCGGCGACGAAACCACCTACCGCCAGATTCCTTTTCTGCTTCATGCTTTCTATAGCGGCCCGCAACCGACGACGCTCCTGCGCCGGGTCCTTGGTCGTGTTGTCCATTCAATTTCCCCCGAGTCCTTACATCAGTTTGAGTGGGAGGACTTATACTCGTCAAGTATGAGCCCAAGTCGGCTGAGCGCGCTGCGCGCCTGTGCAAAGCCAAGCATCTGAGATAACTGCTTTGGGTGGGGTGCGGATATTGATGTCGAGCAGATGTCCATATCTATGACACTTATCCCGCAAAAGTGAAACCAGCGACGGTGATTGCAACTAGCAGAATCACCCAAGCTTCGCCGAGTTGCCAGAGCATGGCGAAGCTTGCTACCCCTGCAACGGGGTGTCGCCTATGAGAGATCGTGCGGTGGGTTAGCACGTACACATAAATGCCGAGTATGGCGACAATTCCTGTCACTACTACAGCGCTAATGGCCTGTACCAAATGAGCGACAAGAAGCCAAAGGATGACGCTGGCGAATGTAAGGAGGCGTCCGACAACTCCATAGTTCCAAAGTGTCCCACGAACCGAAGGAGGTGCATTCGCAGCAATCTCTGAACGTCGCGTCGTGATGATGTCGAGCTCATGTGCGTTCGCGCCGCGCTCGATCAATTCGAGGCGTAATGCCTCTTCTGCCCATTCGGTGCGGCCGTCGGTGGCCCACATCTCCTTGAGCAGATCAGTATCGATGCCTGACAACCGCTTTCGTGCGGCGACTACGATATCAGTGCTATCCGTCATTTTCTCCCCTTTGTCGCTTGATGCGTCCCATGATTCCATGAGATCACCATGTTCGTTCCGGGTCGAGGCTGTATGAAAACGCAAAGTTGAATTTTTTGCTGTATGTTTCTTGCTCAAAATGATCGGCGTGGATCCGATTCTGGCCAACTCGCGGCCAGTAAATCGATCAGATTTTGCTTAGGAGGCACGTCTTTGTTGATCGACCACGTTTTCATACGGCCTGGGTCAAAAGCAGACGCCTCAAATTAGCTTTCCCTGCGCGATTTTATAAAGTTAATCATTCATCTTTCGCCTTCTTGTCGAAGCCTCTCGCGATAAAGAAGGCGAGGAGAACTAAAGAGCCAGGAAAAAGCAGCAACACTTCTACCTCGTCCTGCCGCTTCCGTTCCGCCGCCGTGGCATAGCCGGTCCATCCGCCTCTCATCCTTTCCGGGATCACTCGATCGGGTGGCACCGGGTGGGAGGTCATGCGCGTGGTGTCAATGATTAACCATAGCCACGCAAGCACAAACGGAACGCACGCGATCCCAAGGATCAGAGATGCAACGCTCCATCGAGCGGGCGTGTTGTTTGTTCGCAAATCTGAGGAGTTACGCCGTGCATCACCCGACAATGCCCCGGGCGATGCATGCGAGGTCTTTATATACGCCTTGCCACAAGAGGGACATTCCCAATCGGGTGCCTGATCGGTCGGTTTTCTTTGATAGCCACAAGCCTGGCAAACGGTCTCCACGCTCATTCTCCCCTATGAGTCGATGCGACTGGCTGAGTAATCTTGCCATCATTCAAAAATGTCGGGCTCGGGGCGGAAGCGTACAGCACGTTGATGCGTTTGATTAAGTGAAGCTGATGCCATTATGGGCGGTTCTTAGCTAACCAGGCCTTCCTCGACGGACATCGTTCCATGGCGCGTTTGTAGCCTTCGCGCGCGCGGGTACGAGCCATATAAGACTGCTCTACCTCGCCGAGGACAACGCCTCCGCTTGTTTGAGCCAGTTCCAACGCGTAGGTCACCGAAATGTCGGCTGCGGTAAACGCATTGCCAGCGAGATAAGGCGTACGTGCAAGCTGCCGCGTGACCAGCGTGAGACGACTTTCAAAAACGCTTAGCGCTTGGCCGGCGCTCCAGTTCTGCCGTTCGGACTCTGGCGCAAAATGGCGTGCGCCAACGACAAAATAGATAGAGGCGGCGAGACCGGCTTCGCCGAGGTGGAGGAATTGTTGATAGGCGGGGAAGGCAGGATCGAGCGCATCGGGTGCAAGTGATGTCGGCCCATGGCGAGCTATCAGATATTCCATGATCGCAATGGACTCGACCATCGTGACCTCGCCATCCTGAATCGCCGGAATGAAACCGGCGGGATTGATAGCCAGGAACTCCGGATCTTTTTCGACGCCCGCCAAAAGATCCACCGGCCTTAGCCGGTACTCGAGCCCCATCTCCTCCAGCAGCCAGACGACCCTAAACCCTCTTCCTTCGCCAAAGACGGTTATCATGGTTTGTAGCCCTTCTTTGATTCGGTCTATCGACCCTATTTCGGAAAGACGAACGGTCACTTCGAAAATCGACATCACGGAAGAGATTTGTGGGCGTTCCCGTGATGGAGATTAACCCTGCTGGCCAACCGCAGATCGTCCCCCCTCTAGCTAAAGCACCACTCGGCCAAGACCGGCTGCTTGGTTTGCGACAGTCTCTGCGGCTTCCTTTTCACTCATGACCTTCTCCGGTCAGGTCAAGAGAGCGAATGTCCGCCATGGGCGCCGAAACCGGGCCTGGTCACGCCTCTTATAACCGATGTCAGTGTGATTTACCGGCCGCTTCCGCCAGCGGCGGCCCAATGAATTCGGCTTCAATTGTCACGTCAATCAAGTCGCCCACACCCATCGTTGTGCCCGGCGCAGGTACGCCAAATCCCATGCCGAAATCCGAGCGTTTGAAGGATCCATGCGCAGAAAATCCGATACGCGCATGCGGGTCCATGTCAGGTATTCCTGGATATCCACCGTTGTAAGTGGCGGTTAGCGTCAATGGGCGAGTGACACCGTGCAGATTCAAGTTACCCAAGATCTCAAACGACTTGTCTCCAGTCATTCGAATTTTTTCGGAGCGAAAAATGATCTTTGGAAATTTTGCCGTATCGAGCAGCTGAGGTCCCTTCACGATACCCGTACACATTTTCGGTGCTGCATCCATTTCCAGCGAAGCTGCTTGGATGATGGCCACGAGCTTGGATGCAGGTATGTTGCCCGGGTCAAACGTCAATGTCGCATCGAAATGGCTGAATCGCGTGGTGTAAGTCGAGAATCCCATATGGTTTACGCGAAGTAGAAGGCTCGCATGCGATTTATCGATGTGGTACTTGCCGGCGGGCGGCGCGGTCATAGAGGATGCTGCAAGTGACGCGGATGCATCCAAGGCGCTGGACGTAGCGCAGTACATACCAAGTAGGATGGCAACCGCGCTGACAGCAAACGACCGAAGAGCTGTTCGGGCTGTGTTGTTCATGACAAGTTATTCCCTATCAAAGTGAAGTATTCCGATTGGGGCTGCTCATGTGGACGGGTGTCGACGATGTTCGCAGCTTGTACTCCTTTCGGTCTTGTGCGGCGTGCGCCTTAACCGCGCACGCTTCCACTCATGCAACGAACGACGGATGGATAAATCGACACTAGCGTTGCCTATTGTGCAGGTCGCCGGCGCCTCCAATAATTCAGCATGGTCAGAGTGCCAGCAATGCCCGCTCGGCAACTGGCAACGCATTGCCAGCTCCGGATCAGCCCCCGCGCCGTGTTCAGGCCGGACCGGAATCTGCCGTGGACATGAGCCATGAGATCACCTTGCACCCGTTGACGATAGCGCGTGATGGGATGAGGTTGCCGTTGTCTACACCCGTTGTCGCAGGGCTGCGATAAAGAAGTCAGTTGCGTGACGCACGCGTGTTGGTATCAACCGACGTTTTGGCCAGACGAGGTTGATGTCTCTTGCGTCGCTTATAAAGTCGTCGAGAATCGTGATGACATCCGGATGATGGAGCTCTCCGGACAGCGAGGCTTTGGTGAACAGGCCGATGCCGACGCCGGCCAACACCGCTGCACGGATCGTCTCGACGCTATTGGACGAAAGATTGCCGCGGACGGGCACGTTGAATCGACCTTCCGGTCCGACAAATGGCCAATTTGCCGACCCCGTCATGCCGCCATATACCAGGCAATTGTGATCAATCAGCTCGGCGGGTGTCTTGGGTATGCCATGTTGCTCGAAGTACTGTCGAGACCCGACACATACGAGAGAGGTACTGGCTACGCGCTTGACGACCGCGTCAGGTTCGTTGACGGGGCCGACCCGAATCGTCAGATCGATCCGGTCTTCCACCATGTCTCGCGCAAAGTCTGAAAGCACCAGATCAAGCTGAAGACCGGGGTACTGCGATAGCAGCTCGGGTATAAGCGGAAGAATGTGGAGCCGGCCGAACGTAGAAGGGGCGGCGATCCGGATGAGACCGGAGACATCAAGCGTGCTGCTCGTCATGTCGCTGTCGGCTTCGTCCATTTCGTCAACCAGCGGCTTTGTTCGATCGTAGTAGCGCTGCCCCTGATCCGTCAGCGTCACGCTGCGCGTGCTTCGGTTGAACAGCGCTACGCCGAGACGTTTCTCCAGCGAGCCGATGGCCTTGCTGATGGCGGACTGTGATTCGCCGGTTCTCCGCGCGGCGGCGGAAAAACCGCCTGCTTCAACGACCGCGATGAAGGCATTCAATTCGTGAAACCGATCCATCGCATTCCTCCCGGCTTGTGCAAGGACGTGCGCGCTGCTTGACCTGGTTCATTCCAGGCCGTCCTTTGAGCCCATTCTCTCATCGAATAGGTCTTATGAAGAATGCCCTCATTATCATTTTCGTGGGTGGTAATTACGATCGTCGCCTCATTCACGACGATGCAGAAGGTTCTCATGTCCACTCTCGCAGGCAAGGTTGCCGTCATTAGCGGCGGCACGACCGGTATCGGCTTAGCGATCGCCCAGCGCTTTGTTGCTGAAGGCGCACACGTCTTTATCTTTGGCCGTCGGCAGGCACCGCTCGATGCTGCCGTCAAACTGATCGGGCGTAACGTCACGGCGATCCAGGCGGATGCCACCCATCTCGACGACCTTGATCGCGTCGCGGCAGCAGTAAAAAGCCAGCAGGGCGTCGTCGACATTGTTGTGTCGAACGCGGCCTTGGTGGAGCAGGCTTCGATCGACACCCTCACGCCAGAGCATTTCGACAAAACCTTCAACCTCAACGCGCGCAGCCCGGTTTTTCTGGTGCAGAAGTTGTTGCCGCTGATGACACGGGGTGGGTCGATCGTTCTGGTCTCGTCGGCCATGCACGTGATGGGTATTCCCGGCCATACCACCTACGCGGCCACCAAGGCGGCGCTGCGTTCCTATGCGCGCACCTGGGCGGCGGAATTCAAGGATCGCGGTATTCGTGTCAACACGCTCAGCCCTGGCGTCACCGACACTCCGATGCTGGATTCTCAGGTGACTACTCCCGAAGAGCGCGAGGGTCTGGTGAACATGTATCTGAGCATGATCCCGATCGGCCGGCTCGCTCAGGCGGAGGAGATGGCCAGCGCGGCGCTCTTTCTCGCGTCCGAGCAAAGTTCCTATATGACGGGTGCCGACCTGATGCACGACGGCGGCGTCGGCCAAGTCTGAGGCCTGCGGGCCGCCATCCTCTATTCACCGGAACATGCGGATGCCTGCGTCTGCGGAAGCAGCACGCTTGTTCCTGACAATCATTGAAGGAGTATTCCATGAGCTATGCCATCATCGGGCTTGGCAAGATCGGTACAGCCATTGCACATGCGTTTGCCAACGCAGGCATTGACGTTATCGTGACAGGGCGGAGACCGCTCGACGCGCTCGCTACGCAGATCGGTATATCGCTCATCCCTCGGCGCATGGAGGAAGCGGTCAACGCCGACGTCATCATTCTGGCCGTCCCTTTCGCGGCCCACCCGGATGTCGCGCGGGCTGCTGAAAGCTGGCGAGGAAAGATTGTGATCGACGCAACGAATGCGTTCGGCGTTCCTCCGGAAGAACTGGGCGGATTACCCTCGACTGCTGCCATCGCAAAGACGATGCCGGGCGCCACCTTGGTGAAGGCATTCAACCATTTGCCGGCGGCCACTCTGGCGCAAGGACCCAAGACGCCTCAGGGAGGTCGGCGGGTTGTCTTCGTCTCCAGTGATGACCAGGCAGCCAGTGCCTCCGTGTCGGCTCTGGTAGACCGGCTCGGCTTCGCGCCGGTCGAACTGGGAAAGATCGCCGAGGGTGGATTGCTGGTGCAAGCACGCGGGCACGTGTGGGGCCAGCTTATTTTCCAGGACTTGGCCAAGTTCGATTGAATGCGCTCAAGCAGGCACTCAATGGGAAATACCTGCGTCGCCATGCACAAACGGCATGTTGAAGCCGCGTATCAGCCAGGATCGGTCCAGGTCGATTCAATGTCGTCTTTCACAGCATCGTCAACCTCCGCCACGGACACGCCCGTAAGCTCATTGACACGCCCGTGTCGCATGCCATGGAAATGACCGCTGCGCCGGTAGGTAGCGGTCCAGGTGACGCGGTCGGCACTTATGCGTTCGTAGTCGCCTTCGTACGTAAATCCATTTTTTGTCTTGCCTGAAACGGTCGCCATGGCGGCTGCCTTTGATATAGGTGACAGCCCAGCATAGTCCTTTGCGAGCGCCAAAAACGGCAGTCGTGAGCGACCCAGGATTGGGGTGCGTGAAACGTGCTGGATCGAGCCAAGATCCAGATGTGAGGATGGCCTTCAAGAAGCGCGGCCATCGATCAAAAGTGCGATGCTTGTAACTTGCTTGAAATGCATTTCGCGAAATTACCTGCAGCTAACAAGTGTAGGCGCATGCTGCTCAGGCGCCGGGAAAGTAAACCTTCTCCTTGGCAGGCGTCTCAGCCGCGCGGTCCTATCCCCTAACGCCCACTGAGTAGTTCTCCGATATTTATTCGGGGCTGCGGCTTCGTCCGCTCAAAATCCGCCACGCGGATCATCACTCAAGGCGAACTCATGTCTACTCATGACAGCAATACCTCGCAAACTTCTTCCAAGAACATTGTCGACACGGCAGCGGCAAATGGTTCCTTCCGTACGTTGAGCAAGGCACTTGAAGCGGCCGATCTGGCCAGGGTTTTAAAGGGTTCCGGTCCTTACACGTTCTTTGCGCCGACGGATTCGGCGTTTGAAAAGCTTCCCAAGGGCATGCTGGAAAACTGGCTGAAGCCAGAGAACAAGGCGGAGCTGATCGCTGTATTGAAGTATCACGTGCTACCCGGCCGGGCGTCGGCTGTGGACGTCGCAAAATTGACCGAGCCAAAGATGATGCAAGGCCAAACAGCGGCCGTAAAGAAGGATGGCGAAGCACTCAGCATAGGCGGTGCCCACATCACTCAGCGGGATATCGCGTCGAGCAACGGCTTCATCCATGCCATCGACACGGTCATTATGCCAACCAAGCACTAAGCGACAGGCGGTCGCGGCGGGTGTAGTGCTCCCGCCGCATCGATGCCAACGCCGACGCCGATGAATTTTCCGCGCATCTAAGCTCGTGCCGTCGATGGGGAGACGGGTTTCTTATCCGATGAATGGGGTTGCTTTTGACCCGTGGTCATCAAGGATTGCTGTATGCCCGCTTACCTTCAGAACCATTTCACCTTTACCGATGAAGCGCTCCATTCACTGGGAGCAGAGCCGAACATTCAGATCGGCATGAGCCCTTATAGAGAGGGTTTTCCTGTGCCGAGCCAAGGTGATCTGGTACAAGTGTCGGTCAATGGAAAATCGCGGCAATTTGTGGTTGTCCTGCGGCAGTTCATTTACCAATCTGCGGAAGAGATGAGCATCCGATATGTACTGGATACGATTCGGTAAACCTATCGTTGCTGTCTTGAAGCGCCGCCGTCGCTGTTCTTGATCGCTTGCAGCAATTCAAGCATGCGGATGCGCTCTCCACGTCGTTTCAAGTCTTGCGCCATCAGCAGCACCTGTCTGCGGGGCGTAGGGAAGGGGTTTGCGATCGGCATTCGTATTTCGGATCGTTGGAACATGCCCGTGACGTAACCGCACCATGTGGCAATCCGTGATGCTGTACGAAGCGAGTAGCTGGTTGAAATAGTCATGGCAGCTCACTCAACCGCACGCCGGGGTTTTCGGACGGACGAACGATTCATCGCCTGTGCGATCAATGTGCGCCGTTGACTGTTAGTTGAGTGTAATGGCCCAAGGTCCGCTTCACGCGCAGACGTTTATCCACCCAGACTTCCTCTTCCTATTGCATCGGATGACCGGGGGCAGGAATGAAGCTTGGACTATTACCGAGTGTAGTTCCCATTCGCCCATGTGCTGTTGAATTGACGAATATCCCGGCGCCACTAAACCGACCGTCATCGGTATGAGCATCCCAAGCAGTGGCAACACTGTTGCATGGCGACGCAAAAAAAAGCGCATAAGCATCCCGGTATGGGCTCCTGGCGCGAGCGCTGCCAGCAGCCGAGCCAGCATCGCGGAATAGGGTTGGCATAGACGGCTATCTATCCCTATGTTCGACCTTGTCGTTGTCCGGGGTACAGCTTTACACGCTTTGCGTGGATGTCGGTGGCTGAGGGCCTATGGGCGCCGCTTCTATCTTGGGATACCTTGGAAGATGGTATGCACTTGGCTCCCGCTCGTTACGCGCTGGTCATTTTTAGCGTGGCCTTTGAAACTCGGGCTGTACTCGGGGCAAAGCCGGGCTCGCGCCCGATGCATCAATCGTCGGGAAAGTTGCAGGATGATGTCGATTTCCGAAAACCCCGTTCGTCGCTTCGATACCAGATGATGATTCTGGTTTAAACAAGGAGACAGGCCATGCGTGTGATGGTGTTGGTGAAGGCAACTGAGGATAGCGAGAAGGAGACGACTCCGCCGGAATGGATCGCCGGGATGTTGGATGCGATGGGTAAATTCAACGATGAGTTGCGCGATGCCGGTGTGCTGCTCATGGCCGAGGGCCTTGCGCCCACCTCGAAAGCCAAGCGTATTGCGTTCGATGGCCCTGCACGCGCCGTGATCGACGGGCCATTCACCGAGACTCGCGAACTGGTCGCTGGTTTCTGGATCTGGGACGTCAAGGATATGGATGAAGCCGTCGCCTGGGTGAAGCGCTGCCCCAATCCCATGCCGGGACCAAGCGAGATCGAGATTCGGCCGTTTGGCGTGATAGCGGATTTGCAATGAGGGTCGGGTAATCGCCGATTGACGGCGAGATCATTGTCAAACCACAATAGTTGTATGAATACAACTATTGTCGATCGTGGGCGACCGCAGGCCCATCCAAACCTTATTCTCGGTATTTGCTGCCTCAGCCTGTTGATGGTGGCGATGGACGCCACCATCGTCAACGTCGCGCTGCCTTCGATCCGGCACGATCTCGCCGCGTCGATATCCGGGCTGCAGTGGGTGATCGATGCGTACACCATGGTGGTGGCCAGCCTGCTGATGCTGGCTGGGTCGATGGCCGACCGCTTCGGGCGCCGTCGCGTGTTCCAGATGGGCATGGCGCTGTTTATGCTGGGCTCGTTGCTGTGCAGCGTTGCCCCAAATATCCATAGTCTGGTGGCGTTCCGCATCGTGCAGGCGCTGGGGGCGACGATGCTCAATCCTGTCGCCATGTCGATCATTGCCAACACGTTCCACGAACCCAAGGCACGCGCACGCGCCATTGGCGTCTGGGGAGCGGTGGCCGGTGTCGCGATGGCGTTGGGTCCGGTGATCGGTGGCGCGCTTACCGAGAGTATCGGCTGGCGTTCCATTTTCTGGGTGAACCTGCCGCTTGGTGCCGCGGCAATGCTGCTGGCCGCGCGCTACATTCCCGAATCCAGAGCAGCGCATCCGCGGCGCCTTGATCTGATCGGACAACTGTTGGTGTTCGGCATCCTGGCGATGGTGACTTATGCGGTGATCGAAGGCCACAATGCCGGGTGGGGCTCGACAACCATCATCGGTCTGTTCGCCGCTGCCGGCCTTGCGCTGGTCGCGCTGCTTGTCTACGAACCTCGGCGCCACGAACCGTTGATCGATGTGCGGTTCTTTCGCAGCGCGCCTTTCAGCAGCGCAACCTTGATCGCGGTATGCAGCTTCTCTGCGTTTTCCGGCTTCCTATTCCTCAATGCGTTGTACTTGCAGGAAGTGCGCGGCCTGTCAGCCTTCCATACGGGTTTGTGCACTTTGCCGCTTGCGTTGGCGACAATCCTTTGCTCGCCGTTGTCCGGGCGAATGATCGGCAGGTACGGTACACGTCCCTCGTTGCTGGCATCCGGTACTGCCACCGTCATCAGTGCGTTGATCATGACCCAGCTGACGACCACCACGCCGCTTCCCCTTTTGTTGTTGACGTATGCGATCTTTGGTATCGGCTTCGGCATGGTGAATGCGCCTATTACCCATACAGCCGTATCCGGCATGCCCAAAGCGCAGGCAGGTCTCGCCGCGGCGGTCGCTTCCACCAGTCGACAGATCGGTGCATCGCTCGGCGTCGCGCTGGCGGGCACCATCCTGGGTGCACGCGTACATAACGGTTTTGCCGCGGCCTCGCATTTGTTCTGGTGGCTGGTCGTAGGAGGCGGCATGGCCGTGCTGGGACTGGCGTGGATGTCCACCACGCGCTGGGCGCATGGCACCACCCGTCATGCGGCGCACCTGTTGGAGGAAGCACCTGCGGGAGCAACAGCGTGATGGGTCGCGCCGTCGATGACAGCGAAGCCGACCGAACCTGGCAGTTGCTGGTTGGCGTGGTGATGGATAACCGCGGTGAGTGGCGCCGGAAGGTCAGAGATGCCACTGGGCTGCCCTTCAGCCGTGTACGCATACTGTGGTGTTTGCTCGATGAGCCGAAGACCTTGAGGCAGTTGGCGGATACCACCGGCAGCGATGCACCGGCCACGACCGTGGCCGTGAATACTCTTGAAGATCGTGGCCTGGTCAAACGCCACCCCATTCCCGACAACCGGCGCACGAAACAAGTGTCACTCACAGCAAAGGGACGGCAACTTGTGGAACTGGCACGCCGTGCCGCGCGCGACGAAGCGCCACCCGCTTTCCAGCATCTTTCCAAGACTGACCTTGCGCACCTGCACCGCATTCTGGAACGCATCAAGAGTCGCGGGTGATAGGAAGCTGCTCCTGGTTCATGGCGTTGCACCACGTTAATCACGTTTCTTGTTCCACCCACTGGGCACGCCAAGCAGGAGCGGCGAACGGATCGGCGAAGTATTGTGTTTCATGCAACACCTTTCCGTCCTGGAACTCCATGATGCTCACGGTATAAGCGGTCTTGCCCTCGTAGGTAATCACATACTCGGTCACCCAGAGGTTGCCTTCTCCTACGATGCGCCGCACCTTGAAGCCTGATGGTTTGCCTGGGTGATGGCTACGAAGCGCTTGCAGGTTGTGACGGCCGTGAATGATCTCGCCTGACTGTGGGTATTCACACACGGCATGCTCGTGATAGATCTCATGCTCAGCGATTTGATCACCTGCAGCGGATGCAGCCCAATGTCGATCAATGGCTGCTTGTACGTTCTGCGCTTCCATCAGCGGCCTCCTTTTGAGTCCGCGTCCTTGCGGCACTCTTACGTGGCAGGGAGTCAGCGGCGTGCCATGCGCAGCCGCGTAGATAGATTGCGCTTAGCTAAGCGGGTATACCAGTGTGCGTCAGACAACTCCTGTCGCGCAGTACCCAGACGTCCCGTCAAGTGGAAACGCCAGGATATGCTTCAGGCGGCTCGAAAAATCGCTGTTTTACCGAAGGATTGCTTAGTGGTGGGTGGTTCCATCAACGGTGTTCAATCAGCACGATCTGCAGGCATGGCCGTTGCCGCGGTGAGTTACGGTTATAACTACGGCGTAGACATAAGTACGAGCACGCCGGATCTGCTTATTGGCTCCATCCTCGAACTCGTGTAACAAAGGCGTCGTTATGAAGTCCATCTTCTTCACGGGGAACGGCGAGCTGTCGGATATGGAGCGCGCAATCGTTCGTGATGCCGTCGCTAGCAAGACGGCTAAAATTTATAGGTCGATTACGATGCGGCCATCGATGTTGCCGGCTTTTAGGTCTGCGAACACCTGATTGATGTTGTTCAATGACGATTTGTGGATGTGTGCGTGCACTTTTCCTTCCGCAGCAAAGGCCAGCGCTTCGGCCAGGTCCTTGCGCGTGCCGACAATTGATCCGCGCAAGGTGATGCGCTTCAGTACCACGTCAAAGATTGGCGTCGCAAAGTTGCCGGGTGGCAGGCCTACAAGGCTTACCGTGCCCTTGCGCCGTGCCATGTGAATGGCTTGATTGAATGCGGGCGTCGATACGGCGGTTACCAGGACACCATGCGCGCCACCTGCCGTCTGCTTGATGACCTGTTCAACAGCGTCGGGCGCTTTGGCGTTGATCGCGATATCCGCACCAAGTTTGCGGGCCAAGTCGAGCTTTTCGGCAGTAACATCGAGCGCCGCAACATGTAAGCCCATCGCCTTGGCATATTGAATGGCGATATGTCCTAGCCCGCCGATACCGGAAATGGCTATCCACTCGCCAGGACGAGCTTCGGTCTCCTTGATGCCCTTGTAGGTGGTGATGCCTGCACAAAGTATCGGCGCAAGGGCAGCAAAATCCGGATTGTTCGGCAAGCGTGCGACATAGGCGGCCGACCCAATCGCGTATTCCGCGAACGTGCCATTCACGCTATAGCCGCTGTCATGTTGGGACTCGCACAGTGTCTCCCAGCCGCTGATGCAGTATTCGCAACCGCCACACGCGTCATGCAGCCATGCGATGCCTACCGGATCGCCTTCCTTGAGATTTGTCACGCCAGGACCGATGGCGGCTACATAGCCAGCGCCTTCATGGCCGGGAATAAACGAGGGTGTTGGCTTGACCGGCCAATCGCCGTCCGCCGCATGGAGATCGGTATGGCATACACCCGTGGAAACGATTTTGACGAGGACTTCACCTGGTCCCGGAACCGGAATAGGGACGTCATCAATCGTCAGCGGTTGCCCGAATGCATGTACGACGGCGGCACGCATGGTCTTTGCCATATCACAGGTCCTCGATTCAAGTGAGCAAAAGGTAGAGCAGGTGGCCGGTCGAATATTGATTTTGATCAATACGGAGCACTGCGTAGCGCCGCACGATGGTTCCTGCACTGCGACCCGGCAACGGGTGCTGGCGGGACCAGACAACGTGACAGGAGATGTGGCAATGACCAAACCGATTCAAATCTTCGAGCGCCATCCTTCGGCATTGCGCAAGCAATACGAAAACTTTATTGGCGGAAAATGGGTAGCTCCCGTAAAAGGGCGCTATTTCACCGATACGAGTCCGCTTGACCAGAGCGAACTCGCGCAGATTGCGCGCTCGAGTGCCGAGGACGTGGAACTTGCCCTCGATGCGGCTCACAAGGCGAAAGAGGGATGGCGTCGAACATCGCCGGCAGAACGCGCGCGAATCTTGAACAAAATCGCCGACAGGATCGAAGAAAATCTCCAGGTCCTAGCCAACGTTGAAACGGTCGATAACGGCAAGCCGATCCGCGAGACCTTGAATGCGGATGTCCCTCTAGCAGCCGACCACTTTCGCTATTTCGCTGGTTGCATTCGCGCCGAAGAAGGTTCGCTCGCAGAAATCGACAACGACACGGTGGCTTATCATTTCCGTGAGCCAATGGGCGTGGTCGGACAAATCATTCCCTGGAACTTTCCGCTGTTGATGGCAGCGTGGAAACTGGCGCCTGCACTCGTGGCTGGTAACTGCGTGGTGATCAAGCCGGCTTCGGATACGCCGCTGAGTCTTGCAGTGCTGATGGATATCATTGGTGATTTGTTGCCCCCGGGCGTCTTGAATGTGGTCTTTGGCCATGGTTCCGAAGTCGGTACGCCACTTGCACGCAGCCCGCGCATTGCAAAGATCTCGTTTACCGGAGAGACGACCACAGGGCGGCAGATCATGCAGTACGCCGCGGAAACAATCATCCCGCAAACGATGGAGCTGGGCGGTAAATCGCCGAATATTTTCTTCGCGGACGTTATGGACGAGGACGACGAGTTCCTCGACAAGGCACTGGAAGGTTTCGCGCTCTTTGCGTTCAACAAGGGTGAGGTTTGCACGTGCCCCTCGCGTGCGTTGGTGCATGAATCGATTTTCGACACGTTCATGGAAAAGGCCGTGGCGCGGGTCGCAAGGATCAAGGTCGGCAACCCGCTCGATCCGTCAATTCAGATGGGGCCGCAATGTTCGCATGGCCAGCTTGAGAAGATTCTCAATTACATCGACGTGGGTAAGCGAGAAGGTGCACATCTTGCGACAGGTGGCGAGCGTGCTTATCCGGGTGGCGATCTGGATAACGGCTTCTTCCTCAAGCCCACCGTCTTTGTTGGTCATAACAAGATGCGGATTTTCCAGGAGGAGATCTTCGGCCCGGTACTTTCCGTCACCAAGTTCAAGGATCTCAACGACGCGATCGAGATCGGTAACGACACGCTGTATGGCTTGGGTGCCGGCGTCTGGTCGCGCAACGCCAACAATCTCTATCGGGTCGGGCGTGAAATTCAGGCCGGCCGCGTATGGACGAACTGCTATCACATGTACCCGGCGCACGCTGCCTTTGGCGGCTACAAGCATTCTGGTTTTGGCCGCGAGACGCACAAAATGATTCTGGATCATTACCAGCAAACGAAGAACATGCTGGTGAGCTACAGCACAAAGGCCACCGGTTTGTTCTGACCCAGAGCGATGGGTCGGGAAGGGCATTGGTTTACTCGGCAATGCCCTTCTGAAAACTCACGATGCAGGAAGCTTCCGATGACGCCGCGCGTGATTGCAACAACGCAAGCCGCCGCACTTGTGCGCCACTTGAGTGACACCTTTGGCCCGCTGATCTTTCATCAGTCGGGAGGGTGCTGCGAAGGCACGGCACCGATGTGTTTCAGGCGGTGTGACTTCCACGTGGGTCCTGGCGACGTGTTTCTCGGCGCTATCGAGGGCCATCCGTTTTACATCGGATCGTCCACGTTCCAGTACTTCACGAATTCCCAATTGATTATCGATGTTACGTCGGGTGGCGGCGACAGCTTTTCGTTGGAAGCGCCGGACGGCGTCCGCTTCCTTACCCGGTCCAGGTTGTTCACGGATGACGAAGTCCAGGCATTGCGTTCGTCCGGGCCGCCATCGACCGGACCGGATGCATTCCAGGCCGTGTAACCGGCATCCACTCCTTGAATTGCGGAGACTCACCATGAAAGCGTTTGTTTACCTGGGGCCGGGAAAAAAGGCTCTTGAAGATCGTCCCATGCCGGACATCGTGTCACCTGGCGATGCCATCGTGAAAATCGTCAAGACAACCATATGCGGTACGGACTTGCACATCTTGAAGGGTGACGTACCCACCTGCACCCCAGGCCGCATCCTCGGCCATGAGGGTGTCGGCGTGGTCGAAAAAGTGGGTTCTGCGGTGGCAGCGTTTCATCCGGGTGACCGCGTCATCATTTCCTGCATTTCATCCTGCGGTAAATGTGATTACTGCCGTAAAGGTATGTATTCGCACTGCACCACGGGCGGCTGGATCTTGGGTAACAAGATCGATGGCACGCAGGCTGAATATGTTCGTATTCCCTACGCGGATACCAGTCTTTATCACATCCCCGCGGACGCCGATGAAGAAGCCCTGGTGATGCTGAGCGACATCCTGCCGACCGGGTTCGAGTGCGGCGTTCTCAATGGCAAGGTCGAGCCCGGATCCACGGTTGCCATTGTCGGCGCTGGACCGATTGGATTGGCTGCCTTGCTAACGGCGCAGTTTTATTCGCCCGCCGAAATCATCATGATCGATCTGGACGACAATCGTCTGGCCATGGCCAAGCGCTTTGGTGCAACCACGACGATTAACAGCCATGACGGCGAGACCGTGGATAAGGTCTTAAAAATGACCGGCGGTCGCGGTGTGGATACGGCAATCGAGGCTGTGGGCATTCCGGCCACCTTCGAACTGTGCGAGGGCCTGGTTGCACCGGGCGGCATCATCGCCAACATTGGCGTTCATGGCAGCAAGGCCGATCTGCATCTGGAAAGCTTGTGGGACCGGAACATCGCTATCACGACGCGATTGGTGGATACCGTGACCACACCCATGCTGCTGAAGACGGTCCAGTCGAAAAAAATCGACCCCACCCGACTGATCACGCACCGATTCAAACTCGACAAGATAAACGATGCCTACGACACCTTTGGTCATGCCGCAACGACCAACGCACTTAAAGTCATTATCGAGGCATAACCCGGCGCCGATCCCGTGACGATCAAGATTGCGGTGTTGAAAGAGACGCTCAAGGGCGAATGTCGTGTTGTGATCGTCCCGGATGTGTAAAGACAACGCGCCGATGAATGTTGCGAACACAGCGGTTCGCCCGACACCGGAGGACATCGGGCAGTACAACGAGTGTGTAAGTGGCGGGACGGGAAGGAGTGTCCACTGGATCACAAGCACCACAGACGTGGATCTCAACAGTGCGCTTTCATCGCTTCCGAGAGTCAATTTGGTAGATCCCAAGCACTGGCAGCCGGTGGACCCGGGCCGCTTCATCGCGAAAGGCCAGTCGGTGGGCGCAGCCGTAGACGCGGGTATTGCCAACGGCCTGATGACGCTGGGGGCAATCAGCTTCAATGAGGCGCATGACACTGCAATGCTCACGTTCTCATTCGTATGCGGCAGCCTCTGTGGTCACGGCGGTGTCGCGATGTTCAAGAAGACTTCCAAAGGATGGGTGCAGAGCAAGCAGCCCTGCGGCAGCTGGATATCGTGATCCGTGTGGCACGGAATGCTCGGAATGCATTGGAGACAGTTCAAACAAGCGCGAGTCTGAAACCAACTACCTTACGACAGAGAGTTACCACGGAATTCAGCGATGCAGACAGCGGCAAAACCGTCCGGTGAGGAATACGGTTCCCCATCGATGTGACGGAACAGTCATCGAAGAGGCGCGTCAAAGCGCATTGTTGTACCCAAAGAGCACCGAACCGTTTGTCACGGCGAACGATTGCCCTGCCGTGTATGTACTTGCGCTGCCTTACTGCACGATACGCGGTATTCCGTCATTTGGATGGCCTTCGCCGTGGCCTCCTCAAAACCCCCAAGACCCCGCGACTACGAGACGAACGCCGCGTCCTTTTGCGGTTACTTCGAACAGTGGCATGAACCTGAGCACTTCGGGTGCCTGGGCCTATGGTTGCGAGACTGGCTTGTGTACTTAGTACTCGTTTGTGTACAGTGTACGCATGACCAAGGAGCGCATACTCTCGGCCGCGAAAACTGTGCTCGAATCCGCAGGCTTCGAGGGGCTGACCATTCGTAGGGTCGCTCAGCGAGCGGATCTCTCACCGATGGCGCTGTACCGCCATTTCAAGAACAAGGATGAGTTGGTCAACGCCCTCATGCAGGACGGTATCTCCGCGTGGGAGGCGATCGTTCGCGGCATCCGCACCCAAGACCCGGTGAAGTGGCTGGAGGCACTCATGGAGGCCTATCTCGATTTCGCGCTCAAGCAGCCGCACAAGTTCGACGCGGCGTTCTTCTTGCCTGCGCCTGCGGCGCGCCAGTTCCCCGATGATTTCGCCGCGGGTCGCTCGCCGGCGATTGCGCTCGCGATGGCTCGCATCGATCAAGCGAAGGCCGAGGGTCGGTTCCGCGACGAGCCTACGCTCGGGATCGCCATGGCGCTCGCGGCCTACGGACAAGGATTCGTGTCGATGCATCGCGCCAGACGTTTCGCGAACGACAAACAGTTCAAGGCGTTATACCGCGCGGCGCAGCGCCAGTTCCTCGATTCCCTCAAACCTTCCGGGAAAAACGAATGATCACCCTGCTGGCTGCCGTGTTGAGCGGCATCATGTTTTATCTCGCACAAGGATACGACCACGTCTGGGCCCTGATCTGGCTCGCGCCCGTGCCGCTGTTGTGGCTCGCCTATGGCAATACGCGCACGTGGCAAGTGATCGGGGCGAGCGTCATCGCGCTCCTCGGCGGCGTCGGCTATATGTTGCAATCCCCCTACCTCCACCTCATACCACCGCTCGTCTTCACGTCGGTGCTGACGGTCGATATCGGGCTGTTTTGCGTCGCGGTATGGTTTGCGCGCTTCGTGCAGCACCGGGCATCACCGTTCCTCACGCTGCTTGCGTTTCCGGCTTGTTGGACAGCCTTCGAGTTCCTGATTGAACTGCAGTCCCCGAACGGCACCTACGGATCGCTCGCCTACAGCACGATGTCAGCGCCCGTCCTGATCCAGAGCGCATCGCTCTTCGGGATGTACGCCGTTACGTTCCTGATCTGCCTCTTTGCGAATACCCTCGCCATGGCGCTACGGCTCAAACGAGGCAGGGCCGCAGTCGGCCTCGGGCTGGCGATCTGTGCGGCCAATGTGGTGTTCGGTGTCGTGCGGCTCGCGCGCCCGCAGCCCGACGTGCTGCGCGTGGCGGGAATCGTCGATGAGACGGCCGTAGCGGATTCCTGGCGGGCGAAGACCGTGTCCGCCGATCTCGCAGTGACCGAAACCTATGCGCGCGAGATCCGTGCAGCCGCCCGGGAAGGCGCCAGGTTCGTGGTTACATCGGAAGGCGGCATGGCATCGACGCCTGCCGGACAGAGCACGATCGTTGCGCCGCTCGTTGCCGCCGCCAGGGATACGGGTGTGCAGATCATTGCCGGTTTCCACTCCGAGACGTCGGCCGCCGACTTCGCGCTTGCGATCACGCCCGATGGCAGGATTCAGCGCTATGACAAGCGCCATCCGGTGCCGGGCCTTGAGGACGATCTCACGCCGGGTCATGTCTCGGGCTGGTTAGGCAATGGCCGCGCCGAGGAGATTTGCAAGGACATGGATTTCCCCGACACCATTCGTTCCGATGCTGCCAAGGGCGTCCGCCTGATGGGCGTGCCCGCGGGCGACATGGGTATCGATGGCTGGCAGCACGGCATCATGTCCGTGATGCGTGGCGTCGAAGGCGGATTTTCGATCGTGCGGGCTGCTCATGACGGCTTGGTGTTCGCCAGCGACGCGCAAGGGCGTCTGGTCGCCCTCAAGAAGGATGCGCCTACGGGCCTGACTATGATCGTCGCTGACCTGCCGCTGGGACCCGGGCCAACGCTCTATACGCGGATCGGCAACGCCTTCCCGTGGCTCTGCGGGATCTTCGCTCTCGCGCTTGGCGCAGGGTTGGAGGCGACTGCGAAGCGCCGCTCTGTTGCCGAGCGTTGAAAATTGACCAGAAAGGCGCGGCCTGCGCACTGACGATTGACCAGGAAATTCCAACTTGGTCTGCGGGATTTATGGCCCAGCAAGTACTCGCAGGGTGGTCGGTATTCGACGTGTAGAGGTGGTCGGTTTTCAGCGAGCGCGAACACATGGGCGTGGCACCAAGGTGTGTGCGCTTTTGGAAAGCAAAGTGTGCGCAGTTAAGAGTCCTTATGTACGAAATTGATGTTCAAGCTGATCGGAATCCGCATCAGCACTGGCAGCTTATTTGTCGCCAAATCTCTGGGTTAACTGAGCCGGCTGACGCCAATGTATGTACATGCCTACTGACACCAATGTTTGTACAGGCGGCACATACATTGGTGTCATGCCCACACACATCATTGCCGTAACCCATGACTTCCCACCCATGACCTAGTGTGAACTCCACACTACTATGCTCTCCGACATAAGCAGAAGAGCAGGGCAGTCGTGGACGATAGCGCGGCCCAACTCAAGAAGTTTCAGAAGGAGCTGTCTACCGGCACGGTTTCGCTGGTGTTGCTGGCGGTGCTGGGGCAGTCGCGGCAGGCGTTGTATGGCTATCAGATCGCCAGGCGCTTGGAGGAACTCGGGGAGGAGGGTGTGCTTGCGGGGAAGCAGAGCGCGCTTTATCCGGTGCTGCGCAACTTGGAGGCGAATGGCCTGCTGGCCAGTGAAGTGGAGCCTTCGGTGAGCGGGCCGCCGCGGCGGTATTACCGCATTACCAAATTCGGACGTGATGTGCTGCGTGAATGGATCGTGGCGTGGGAGGCCACGCGCGATTCGGTCGACAGGGTGCTGCAAGGAGAATTGCGATGAGTACGGGTACACCGGGAGCGCCGCGAACCATTGCGGCATATCTGGAGCAGTTGCGAGCGGCGTTGCGTGGTGCGGACCCCGCATTGATCCAGGATGCGCTGTATGACGCTGAGGAGCATCTGCGCGCCGAACTGGCGGAGCAGCCGGGCCGCAACGAAGCCGACATGCTGGCCAAGGTGGTCGGCAGTTATGGTGCGCCGGAGGAAGTGGCGGAGCTCTATCGCGATCAGGAGATCAAGATCCAGCGCGCACTGCGCCCGCCGCAGCCACCGAAGCAACGGTCCGTAGGCGGTCAGTTCTTTGGTGTGGTGGCGGATCCACGCACGTATGGCGCGCTGTTTTACATGGTGCTGGCACTTGCGACGGGTATTTTCTATTTCACGTGGGCAGTTACCGGCATCTCTTTATCGTTTGGCCTGTCGGTGCTGATCATCGGCATCCCCTTCATCGTTTTGTTCTTTGGTTCGGTGCGGATACTTTCCTTGGTGGAAGGGCGCATCGTGGAAACCATGCTGGGTGTACGCATGCCCAGGCGTCCGCCTTTCTCCACGCGCGGCATGTCGTTATGGAAACGCATCGGCGCGCTATTCAGCGATCCTCGCACCTGGGGAACGCTGGTCTACATGGTTCTGATGTTGCCCCTTGGCATCATCTATTTCACGGTGACGGTGACGCTGCTGTGCACATCCCTTGCGCTTGCCGCTGCACCGATCGTGAAGGCGGTTTTTGATGCTATCGGGATGGACAGCTATTCCTCTTGCGATGGCCCTGCGTGGGTTTGCAATGGGGTGCATTGGTGGTCGAGCTGGCCTGGCGCGATTTTGACGTCGATCTTTGGCATTGCCATGGTGTTCGCCATATTGCATGTGATTCGCGCGATGGGATATCTGCATGGTCAGCTTGCCAAGCATTTGCTGGTGCTTGGGACAGGAAGGGAGTGAACGGGCATGGCTGCGGCGGAAGGCCATGATGTGCTTGCCGCCCTGGCTGGCGAGTGGGTGGGCGAGGAAACCATTGCCACCACCCGTTGGGGACAAGGCGGTGCGGCCGTCGGATGCCTAAGCGCTCGCTTCGATCTGGATGGCAAAGTGCTGTTGCAGGATTACTGTGGGCAGCGCGACGGTAAATCTGCTTTAAAGGCCCACGCGATTTTCGTAGCGGGCGCGGAGCCGGGCGAGTATGCGCTGTACTGGTTCGACAGCTACGGCTTTACCCCTGCGCACCCGGCCATGGGTCATTGGGATGGCAAGCGGCTGGTCTTTCTGCGCAGTTCGCAACGTGGGCAGACGCGGCACATTTACGAATGGCCGGTCGAGGGTATTTATCGCCTTACCTTGGAAAGCTCGTTCGATGGTGGCGTGAGCTGGGAGCAGGTCATGCAAGGGGAATATCGGCGGCTGGGTGAGATAGGCGCTATCTAACTGGATTGACCTGCTTCGTTGTTGGCGTGGTCCAGCGCATCGGCTTTTATCGCCTTTCACGCTGCCCCATCCATGGCGATGCTTCGCGTGTGTACCGGAGCGAAGGATGATTTTTTGAACATCCCTAAACCAGATGCAAATCACGTGGCTTTGCTTGCGGGAAAACCGTTTGCAGTTGGTCGCGGCGCAAGCCCCAGATTCGCGCAAACAGGCCGCTATACATATCGCGGTAGTTGTTGAGCACGCGATAGTCGCGGTTTTGCAGCAGGTTCTGTTGCGTCACTGCGATCTGTTCACCGGCGATGCGGCCACCGTCGACACTGCCGCCCAGCACCCAATGCACCGTGCCGTGTCCGTGATCGGTGCCATGGTCGCCGTTTTCGCGGAAGGTGCGTCCGAATTCGGATACCACTACCACCGTGGTATGTCGCCATTCATTGCCGAGTGCGTCGGCATAGGCCGCCAATCCTTCACCGAGATTGTGCAGATTATTGGCCAGGCCACCGTTGACGTTGCCTTGGTTGACGTGCGTATCCCAGCCACCGACATCGACAAAGCCGAGCCGGTATTGATCGCGCATCAAGGTGGCTATGCGGCGGGTTTCCTGTGCGAAACCCGAGGCGCTGGGCGCACCGCGGCTGGCTGCAATCATTTCGTTCTGCAGATCCATCGACACCGTGTTGCGCAGGCTCAGTCCATCGGCGGCAGCGGATGCCAGCGGCGTGTTCTTGTACATGCTGGCGAGAATGGCCGATTGGCGTTCGTTGAAATGCGGCTTGGTGTCGCCTCGGAGCGAGATGTTGGGAATGTCCTTGTGCGCGCCCTGGAAACTCAGCGGCAAACTGTTGGTGAACGCGATCGCCGGCACGCCGGTGAGCACGCTGGACAAGCGTGCGAGGAAGCCGGAGCGGTAATGGCCGGTTGCGTTCAACGGTTCGCCGCGTTCGATGTTGTCCTGGGTTTCGAAATGGCTGCGCGAGAGGTCATCCGTTCCGGCGAAGGGAATGAAGGCGATCTGCTTTTTCTGCCATAGCGGATAGATCGAATCGCGCAACACAGGGTTCAGTGCCCAATTCGCATCCAATGCAATGGCCGTGTGCGGATCGTCTGCGCTGGGCTTGGCGATGGCGATGGTCGGCCGCGATTCGTAATAGAAGTCGCTGCTGTACGGCACCAGGAAACTGTTGCAGTCATAGCCGCCGCGCAGAAAGACGAACAGAAAGCGTGGCGAGTTCGCCGGTGCCGCAAAAAGGCGTCCCGAGAATGAGAGGGCGGGGAGCGTGGCGGCGGCAAGCAGGAATTCGCGACGGTTCATTAGTAGCCTCCGTGGTATCGCTACTCAGCGGTAATTGAAATCAGGCGAAGACAGCAGGAACGTGTTCCACTCGACGGGGGACGTGGCTTTGGCGAGCGCTTCGCGCGTGGCGCTGGACAAATGCGGCTCGATGGTTTGCTGGAAGAGCGAGGAGTTCAACATCGGCGGTCCAACCCACATCACGCTGCCGTCGCTGTCCGCGAACAAACGATTGCGTCCACTGCCGATCGCACGCGCGACGTCGAAACGTTTGGCCATCTGGCCGGAACTCGACCAGCTGGCGCTGTCGGTGGCCCAGCCGTCTGGAGTGATGTGCCCATAGACCGGCTCCGCCATTTGATTCAGCCAGTTCACCAGCGGATCGGCATCGGTGATCGCCTTGCCGTCATAGCTCAGGCGTATCGCCGATACCAGAAACTGGGTGGGGTCTTTGAACTTTTTCCCATCGCCCGTGGTGATGTACTTCGACAGGAACATGGTGCGGAGCACGGCTGCTATGTCGCCATCGGTGCGTTTGAAGGTTCGCGCCATGGCGTCTACCAGCGCGGGTGGCGGATTGTCGGCGACAAAGTACTGAGCGATCTCGTGTGAAATGAATTGCGCGCACGCTGGCTGCTGCACGATCAGGTCCACCGCCTGTTCGATTTCTCCAAAGCCGCTGCCCTGGATGGTGTGACCCAAAAACGTCTTGTCGGAAAAATCGTGTCGCGCAGGGAGAAAGACGAACAAGCCACGGCGCACCACGCCTGGGCGCGGATTGAGAAAGCGGCTGTCGATGCCGTTCACAAGGTTGCGGTCGCGTGGCGGGATGATCCCCGCGCCGGTGAGTATCAGAGCCAACTGCTGCACATCTTGCTGGGTGTAGCCGGCATGGACGCCGAGCGTGTGCAGTTCCATCAGTTCGCGCGCGTAGTTTTCGTTAGTCTTGCCGCGCACATTGTGGGCATTATCCAAATAGAGCTGCATGGCGGGGCTTTCCAGCGTGGCCATGACCAAGTCCTTGAACTTGCCGAGCGCGTGCGGGCGAATCACGTTTTCCTCGTAATCCGTGGCGAACACGCCGACGCCGCCTTTGGCGGCGTAGATGCTGAAGTGATTGAGCCAGAACCAGACCATTTGCTCTTTCAACTGATTGTCGCCATAGATGGCGCGTAACAATTCCACTTCCGCGCTTTGGCGATACAGCGCACGCCGATACATCTGGAAGTTCTTCTTCGCCATTTCCTTGGCCGAAGCATCATCGGCACTCACTTCTTTGATCTTGCGCTGCCTGTCGCGGTATTCGGCAATGAGTGTGGTGGGCGCTGTGTTGTAAACCGCATAGCTATGAATCAGTGCGGCGACGGCAGGCGGCAGCGGGTCTTCGCCACCGGCCAGTTGCTGGTCGAGGAAACGGGTTCGCCCCAGTTCGCGATAGCGTTCGATCGTCGCGCTATCCAGGCCGAACGTATCGCGTCGAAGCCACGCGATGTCGTCGGGACTCAGTGCCCGATTTCCTGCCGCCTTGGCGGTGGGCAGGCCCATTAATGCCAAGGCTGCAGTGAGCAAAAGCCCGCACAGCACCCGACATAAGCGATCTGTTCGTGCGGCGATATCGGCGGGCATGGTTTGTCCCCTGTTTGTTTCTAAGGCTTTCAACGTGCGGTGGCCTGTCGGGCTGACGCAACGATCGCAAAAAGGCCGGCGTATTCCGCCACGATTCACGAATTTGAGGTCGAGGTGTTAATCCGCAGTTACTATGCACGGTTCGAGGAGCTCAACCATGCACAAAACTTACGACCGGGCCTATTTTGACAAGTGGTATCGGGATCCACGACATGCCGTGACATCCGCGGCCGTGCTCAAACGCAAGGTGGCGATGGTGGTGGGGCAGGCCGAGTATTACCTGGGGCGGCCGATTCGCACGGTGCTCGATATCGGTTGCGGCGAAGGGGTATGGCGCGCGCCACTGCGTGCTTTACGGCCGCATGTCCAATATCGCGGCCTGGACGCCAGCGAATACGTAGTGAGGCGTTACGGACGCAGCCGCAACCTTGGCCTGGCTCGGTTCGGCCAATTGGCGGAACTGCGCTTCGATACGCGCTTCGATGTCATCGTGTGTACTGACGTACTGCATTATCTCAAGCCATCCGAGATACGCGCCGGTTTGATCGGCATCGGCGACATGCTGGAGGGTATTGCGTTTCTGGAGGTGTTCACCCGTCGCGATGACGTGGAAGGCGATCATCACGATCTGCAGTTGCGCACGCCGGCGTGGTATTTGCGTGAATTCCGCGACGTGGGATTGTTGCCGTGCGGCTCGCATTGCTACCTCGGGCCGAGGCTGGAGAGGCGAGTGGCTGCATTGGAGCGAGCGCAGCTTGCGTGAATGCCTGGCGCTGTGTTTGCTCCGACGACGATGGCGGTGTCGACAGGCCCTAGACAAGCATCACTTTTACGCCCGCCTCGCGCAGCGCTTGGACCATGTCCGGTGCGGCGCTCTCGTCGGTGATCGCCATATCCAGGGTCTGCACCGGCGTGATGACGGACAGGCTGCGTTGTCCCAGCTTGCTGGCGTCGAAAACAGCGATGGTTTCGCGGGAGACTCGGATCATCAGCGCATTGAGTGAGGCTTCGAGAGGGTCCGGCGTGGTAACGCCGACGTCCGGATCGAGACCGTCCACGCCAAGGAAGAGCTTGTCTGCGGAGATCCGCGACAAGGCCTGTTCCGCATCCGGCCCCACCAATGAATACGAGGTCGGGCGCAACAGTCCGCCAAGCATCATGACGCGCATGTTCGGCAGCCCGGACAGCTCCAGTGCGATATTCAGCGCATTGGTGACGATCGTCAGCGCTTCGAACTTCATCTGCCGGATCTGTCGCGCGATCTCCACCGTGGTGGAGCCGGAGTCGAGGATGATCGTTTCGCCGTCCTTGATGAGCTTGGCCGCTGCGTGACCGATGCGCAGCTTTTGCGGATGCGAGCGCGTTTCCTTGATATTGAGCGGTGTGTCGTGGGTGACTGTTTGCGTCGCCGGCAGCGCACCGCCATGCGAACGCGCGAGGGCGCCACTGCGCGCCAACGCTTCCAGGTCGTTGCGGATGGTGACGGTGGAGATGCTGAAGCGTGCTGCCAATTCCTCGACGGTGGCGCGGCCGTTGGCTTCAACGTATTCGACGATCAGGCGCCGGCGTTCTTCGACCAGCAGGCGTTGCGAAGGTGCGTAGGCACGGTTTTCACTCATAACGAAGGGACGTTTAGAAGTCTGGCGGCATTGTCATGGTATATCTTGCGGAGAATCGTGTCTGGTAAACCCAGGCCATAGATCGACCAGCGGCCCTGCGGGGGCGTCTCGGCGGGGGCGTAGTCGAAGTATTCGTCCTCGGTTTCCAGGAAACGGTAGTAAATCTCGTAAAGCTCGTCGCCAAATAGCTGCTGCGGCACGTCGTTGCCATAGGGCGGTGGCACGGCATCGGTGCCGAACAGGATGCGATCCTGGTAGCGCTCGACAAATCGGCGCGCTGCGCGCGGCTGACGTCCCAATTCACCGATGCGGGCGCTGATATCCACCAGGGTGTTGGGGAAACGGTTCAGGCAGTCCGATACGGCTTCCAGATTTTCGGCCCAGTTGCCCACATGCATCAGTGCGAAGGTGGTTTTGGGATGGCGTGCGATGACGCGATCGCGCGCGGCAAGCAATGCTTCGTTACTGGGAAATTCGGGACCGTAAAACGACCAGTCCGGGTGCTTGCTCAATTCCTCATAACGCTCGTTATGGGCGTCGGTCGGCAGAAAGAATGCTTCCGGATCGGAAACGTGCATGAACACCGGCATGTTGTGGGCCGCGCATGCCTCCCACATCGGATCGAAGCGATGGTCGTCCACCGCCACCAACGGCCCGGTATCGAGCTGCTCGCGCAGGTAGAGCCCCAGCGTTTTCAGCAGCTTCAGGCCGCGTGCGCCGACATGGTGTGCATGTGCGACGGCATCGGCCTGCAGCTGGGGATAGGTGGCTTCGGGGAAGTGTTCATACGAAGGTTCAGTGAGTGTGATGAAGCGTCCGGGTGCCGCCTGGTCGAATTGCGCAACCGTCTGTTCCAGGCCTTTTCCTACGCCTCCGGTGAGATTGACCAAGATGCGGATGCCTTTGCGGTCCATCACAGGCAGCAGTTCTTCCGGAGTGGCGAACACGGTCATTTCTTCGCCGACCGAGATGCCGTTGCGCACGTTCGTCGACCAGGTGAGATGGGTGTGCGCGTCGATCACTGGGAAGCGTGGGCGCTCGATGTTCGTCTTGCGTACCCGCAGCATGCTGCGCGGTTGGAAGTCCTTCAGGCGTAATTCGCTTTTGCTTTGATCCGCGGCGGTTTGCAGGGGATTTTTGCCGCCACCTGCGTTAGCGCGCAGGGTTCCCGTGCCGGTGGGTGGGGCGCAGCAGAAGCAACCAGCGCGTGTTTGTGCGCGGAAAGACCAGGCTGGTGTGAGTTTGCGTGAAGGCGGTCGCATGGTGTCGTGTGCACTCTCCGGCAGTTCAAGGCATTGGTATCGTCAATACGGCGCACACCGAAGTGCTTTTTCGGCAGTGAAGCAGGTCAAGCTAACGCAAACGCCATGCAATGCTCTACCTGCGATAGGCCGCTACGCCAACATGTTGTTGATGGGATTTGTGTATGTCGCCACAGCCCCCTCCCCGGTTGGGTGTACGGAATGCCCGCAGGCATTCCCACCGGGGAGGGAGGGGCGCCGCGCCGATTGCGGGAAAAAAGGGGGGAGCCCGCAATGGCACGGAAGCGAGGCCAGTCAGTGCGGATACCTGGCCATGATCTGATGAACCTGCTGCACCAGGGCAATGGCCTGATCGAGCGGACGCAGCCACATATTGCGGCCGAACATCACGCCGGTAGCACCGGAGGCCATGTAGAACTCCACTTTGCGCAAGACGGCTGCATCGTCGTCATTCTTCTCGCCACCGGAGAACAGCACCATGGTGCGGCCAGCCGAGCGCACGACGCGCTTAGTACGCGCCGAGGCATCTTCCTGCAGCGTGTTGTACGGAGCCGGCAGATGGGCGGTGTGGTCATCGGGCTCGTGCAGTTTGACGATGTCCGCACCCAGCTCCAGCGCAACGCGTGCGGCATAGTCCTGTGCGTAAAGGCTGCCCTTGCCGCCTTTGGCGTCGACCGCCGTGCCGCGTGGGTATGACCACAGCACCAGCGGCATGCCGAAGCGCTCACAATTCTGGCGTACTTTTTCGAACTGGCGGAACTCATCGTGCTGGCGCGGGGAGCCCACATACAAGGTGTAGCCGACGGCATCGGCACCGAGTCGTACGGCATCTTCCACCGAGGCGAACAGAGGCGAGGTGGCCTCCGCGTCGCTGGGGATATTGGTCTTGCCGTTGAGCTTGAGGATGAGCGGGATCTGCCCGCACCACTCACCCATGTATTTTTCGGCCAGACCTACGCCCAAGGCGATGGCTGAAAAATTGCCCTCGACCGCGAGCCGGAACTGATACTCCGGGTCGATCGCGGGCGGGTTGGGGAAAAAGTCGGTGGGGCCGTGTTCCAAACCCTGGTCCAGCGGGAGTACGAGCAGGCTGCCGTTGCGCGGGCCGTGCCCGTACATCAAGCGCCACAGGCGGGTTCGCTTGCCATGGGAAAGGGCGAGACGTGAAAACTTTTCGGAAGTTTTCGAAAGGTATTGTAACGTGTCTTTCATTTCGAATACTCTGGAGTCGCCGTCGAATGGTTTCACATTCGAGCGAATTAAACGAAATGTCAATACTTCATAAGAAAACGAAAGTAAATGCTACATTGGAGGGGCTGCGTTCCTCCTTGGCCAGCGCTCAGCGGGCTGCGGGTTACGCGGACACGTTGCGCGAGATCCTGCAACAACCCGATACCTGGAGCGACACCTTCAGGCTGGCAGAGGACGTGGCGATACGCGAGAAGTGGATCCAGGCGCTCGATCCGCGGCCGTCTCACATCGTGCTGACCGGCTCGGGCAGCTCCATCTACATCGGTGACTGCCTCACACCATTGCTGCAGCCGGCACTTGGCGTGCCGGTACAGGCGATTGCCGCGGGCACTTTGTTGACGCATTGGCGCAGCGTATTGCCGCCGGGGCCTGGCCTGCTGATTTCCCTGGCGCGTTCGGGCGATAGTCCGGAGAGCAGTGGCGTCGTCGATACCTTGCTTGCCGAAGCGCCGTCCTGGCGGCATCTGGTTCTCACCTGCAATGCCCATGGCCGGCTGGCCTCCCGCTATCGCGACGAGCCTCGCGTGACAGTGGTGGTGCTGGACGAACGCACCAATGATCGCAGCCTGGTCATGACCAGCAGTTTCACCAACCTGCTGCTGGGTGGTCTGGGTTTGTTGCGTGACACCTCGGCCGCGCTTGAGGCGGACTCACTGGAAACAGCTGCTTCCCAGGTACAAGACATTTTTGACCAGCAGTCGGATGGGATTGCGGCACTGGCCAGGCATGACGCAGGTTCGGCCATCTATCTTGGCAGTGGCGCGGCATTCGGTGCGGCGCGCGAGGGCGCACTGAAGATGCTGGAAATGACCGGTGGCAAGGTCATGACCATGGCGGAAACCTTTCTTGGTTTGCGTCATGGTCCGATGTCTTTTATTCGTCCGGATAGCTTGATCGTCGCTTTGCTGTCACCCGATCCGGCCGTGCGCAAATACGAGTGCGATCTGTTGCGCGAGTTGTCACGCAAGCAACTTGGCCTGGCCAAGCTGATCGTCGGTCATGACATTCCCGACGACGTGCTGGCACCGAATGACATCGCGATCGAACTGAATGGCACCGCGCCGCAGCCGGAAGTTCCCTCGCTGCTGACCGGCATCGTCGTGACGCAGTTGCTGGCACTGTTTCGCTGTTTGCAGCTTGGCGGCAAACCCGACGCGCCCTCGGAAGGCGTGCTCACGCGAGTCGTCGAGCATTTTGAGATTCATGGGGCGACTTTATGACGCCGCTCGATCGGTCCGCGCGCATTCTGGTCGTCGGCGAGATCAACGTCGATTTCGTGTTCAAGGGCTGCCATGCCTTGCCTGCGCCAGGCAAGGAAGTGCTGGCAGACGATTTTGTGATGACGCCTGGCAGCTCGTCGATGATCTGCGCGATGGGGCTGGCACGCCTCGGTAACCACGTGGCTTTCCACGGCCTTCTTGGAGCCGATGCATCTGGCATGTTTTGTCTGCAGGCTTTGCGTGAAGCGGGCATCGATGTGGCTTCGCTGCGGCTGGACCATGCCTTGCGTACCGGCGTTACGGCTTCGTTGTCCACGCCGCAGGATCGCGCCCTGGTGACGTTTGCCGGGGCGATGTCAGCCTTGCACGCCGAAGACATTGCCGACGAATGGCTGGAGCATGCCGATCATTTGCACGTCTCCTCGTACTACCTGCAAAACGGCCTGCGTCCAGGTTGCCGCGATCTATTCGCGCGCGCGACATCCATGGGCCTTACCACCTCGATTGATCCGGGCTTCGATCCGGCGCAGCAGTGGGGCGAGGATTTGCGGGATACCTTGAGCCAGGTGGATCTCTTCCTGCCTAACGAGCAGGAGTTGCTGGCGATCACCGCCTGCAACGATCTGCGTGAAGCCCTGATGGCGGTGCAGAACGGGCGCACGCGCACCGTGGTAAAGCGTGGGCGTGATGGATGTGCAAGCTTGCATGACGGTCAATGGCTGGCGGTGCCAGCCTATGTTGTCGATGCCATCGATACCACAGGCGCGGGCGATTCTTTCGATGCCGGGTTTCTGCATGCATGGCTGCGTGACATGCCCTGGCTGGATAGCATGCGCTGGGGCAATGCCTGCGGAAGCTTGTCCACGCGCGGTATTGGCGGCACCACCTGTCAGGCCACAGTGAGCGAGGCGCTGACCCTGATGGCGGAGATCCCATGATCACCGTCGCCGGCTTCAACACGGCCATCGATCGTTTCATCCATATCGATGCGTTGACGCCTGGCGAAGTGCATCGGGTCCGCGAAGAAAAACTATATCCCGGCGGTAAAGGTGTGCATGTAGCGCAGACCATCGCCGAACTGGGTGAGCGCGTGCAGTTGGTGGGACTGGTCGACGCTACGTACCGTGATCTCATCAGTGGGCGCATGCGCGAACGCGGCGTGCTGTTTCACGGCGTGGAAATCAGTGGCGCGCTACGTCATTGCCTCGCCTTGCAGGAAGCCGGCGGCAGCATTACCGAAATTCTTGGGCAGGGACCTTGGCTGAATCCGGCTGAATGCGATGCGCTGCTGCAGGCTTTTCGCCGCAGCGCCGAAGAAAGCGATCTGGTGATTCTTTCCGGCAGTCTGCCGCGCGGCTTCCCCGACACGTTGTATGCCGAACTGATCGAATACGTGCGTGGTCTTGGCAAGCGTTGCCTGGTCGACGCGAGCGGGGCAGTGATGCGGCATGCGGTAAGTGCGAAGCCTTACCTGGTGAAGCCGAATCGCGATGAGATCAGCGAACTGGTCGGCTGCCCGGTGATCAACCTGCAGGCCGCTGAGTTGGCGGTGACCGCATTGCATAACCGTGGCTTGGCGATGCCGGTCGTGACGATGGGCGAATGGGGGGCCATCGCTGCGGACGATACCGGCCTATGGCATGCGCAAGGTGATCCCGTGCGCGTACGCAATGCCGTGGGTTCAGGTGATTGTTTTCTAGCCGGCATGGCCGTTGCGCTGCAACGGCGTATGTCCATCGAACATGCCTTGCGCCTGGGTGTGGCGTGCGGCGTGGCGAATGCGGAATCGGAAGAGACCGGTTTTGCAGAGCGAAGCAGCGTGGAGTCGTTGCTTCCGGGAGTGAACGTCCGCCGTCTGCGTGGCGCGGGGAGCGCACACAAGGGATCGAATCAATGACGGTTGGCGAGGAGGCGTAGCCAAAAAATAAATCCGGCGTGCAAGGGGGAGCTTTCGCCCGGATATCTACCTTCGCACGCGGGCATGTTTCCACGCGATGCGACATCACAACACGGGAGGGTAGTTCTGATGTATGCCAGCAAAGCAAGGTGCCGACACCCTGGCACCGCGCATTCCACGACGTACTCGACGAAAACCTGGATGTCGTCACGAAAGAAAGGGATGGTCATTGCAATCGGCAGCTTGCTCGTTTCGGCCGGTGCTTATGGTCAATCGACGACCAGTAATATTTATGGCCAGGCGCCACCCGAGAAGGGCTTGAGTGTCCTCATTCGCAGTGATACCGGACTGTCGCGTGACATCCCTGTCGACAGCACCGGTCGCTATAACGCCGCGCAGCTGCCGGTGGGCACCTACACGGTCACATTGATGCGCGACGGCACCGCGTTGCAAACCCGCGACAAGGTGGCACTGCGCGTCGGTGTCGGCGCCAATGTGTCCTTCACGCAGCCGGTTGCCGCAAAGGAGTTGTCGGGTGTCATGGTATCGGCCAACAGCGTGCCGCCGATCGATGTCAGTTCGGTGGATTCGCGTACCGTCATTACCGCCAAACAGCTGGCCGCGTTGCCGCTGCCGCGTACCGCCGAAGCAGCCGCGTTGCTGGCACCGGGAGCGGTGAGCGATAGCGGTGGCTTCCTCAGCACAACCGGCGTGCCGCTGGTCAGCTTCGGCGGTTCGTCGGTGGAAGAGAACGCGTACTACATCAACGGTTTCAACACCACGGATCCTTATCTCGGCCAAGGCGGTATCACGCTGCCTTACGGTTCGATCGATCAGGAAGAAGTCTATACGGGCGGATACAGCGCGCAGTACGGCCGCTCCGATGGTGGCGTGCTCAACATGATCGGCATGAGCGGTACCAATGAATGGCATTTCGGCGGACAAATGCTTTACGAGCCGGAAGGTTTGCGGTCCAGCCAGGACAATACCTACTACAGGAATGGCCTGCCTCCTTCGCCGGTGGCGGGAAACCTGTTTGATCCAAACAGCAAGGACACACGTTGGACGTCGGTATACGACGCTTACGTCGGCGGTCCGATCATCAAGGACAAGCTGTTTTTCTTCGTGTCCGCGGAGATGAGTGACGAGGGCATTCACACGGTCAACAGCGTGACCAGCGGCACGGCAGAGAACTATAAGACGCGGTTGCCCAAGTGGTACGCGAAGATCAACTGGAACATTACCGACAAGAACCTGTTGGAACTGACCGGTGCTTCCAGCAAGGAGGAGACATACGGCTCGCTCTACAACTACGACTACAACAGTCTGCGGGAAACATCGTTAAGAGGTTTTGCCAACAATACCAAGAGCGGCGGCGACATGCTGTCGGCCAAGTTCACCAGCTACATCACCGACAATCTGACGTTCACGGCCTTGTACGGCAAGATGAAGTCGTTTAACTACAGCATTCCGGAGGACTACGATCCTGACGCGACTTACATCGCAGGCGCCACTTATCAGAATCCTGCTTACAACGGCGGTGTGCCCAATAATGGCATCCAGACGATCCAGTCGCTGTACAACCCTTACTATCGAACCAGCAACCTGCGTGCAAGCCTGAGCTATGTGCTCGGCAGCCATACCCTCACAGTAGGTATCGATAACCTCACATCTGGCGCCTACGACCAAGGTAACCATTCATCCGGTCCCGGTTATTACTGGAACTACGGTTACACACCGGATCCTACCGTGCCTTTGATTCCTGCATTGGGCGTCGGCGCTCTGGCTGCTTATCCGAATGGCGCTTCAGGCTATTACGTCAGCAAGAACATGTTCATCGGCGGCGCCAACCTGCTGACCAAGCAGCGTGCCGAATACATCGAAGATCAATGGCAGGTGAGCGACCGCTGGCTGGTGTCGCTGGGTCTGCGCAATGACGGCTTCGCCAATTACAACGCTGCCGGTCAGACCTACATGGCGCAGACCAAGCCGCAGTGGGCGCCGCGCCTGGGCTTCAGTTGGGACGTCAATGGCGATGGCAGTTTCAAGGTGTACGGCAATGCCGGCCGTTACTATCTCGGTTCGCCATTGGCACCGGGTGGCCCGGCGAACGGTTACATCAGCACGCAGCAATACTTCACCTACAGCGGCATCGCGGCGGACGGTACACCCACTGGCCTTACGCAGGTTTCGAAGCCGGTCTCGGCAGACAATGCTTACGGCCAGACGCCCGATCCGCGCACGATCACGGTGCAAAACCTCAAGGCCGAGAACCAGGATGAATTTATTCTCGGCTTCACCAAGACGCTGGGACCGGCGTGGATCTATGGCGCCAAATTGACGCGCCGGATTCTGCGTCACGACATCGACGATTATTGCGACGTGCAGGCGGTCATCAACAAAGCGGCCTCCATCGGTATCGACGATGTCAATAACGCCAGCTGCTATTACATCAATCCAGGGCAGGCCAATACCTTTGCGGTACAGGATCCGAATGGCGTTTTCCACGACGTGACCCTCACCAATGCGGAGATGGGCTTTCCCGCGATGGTGCGCAAATACTACGGGCTTGAAGGATTCCTGGAACATCCCTTCGATGGGCACTGGTACGGCAAGATCGATTACGTGTTTTCGCGCAGCTACGGCAACAACGAAGGCATGGGCCAGACGAACATCCAGGCGCTGGCGGAAACCCAGAACACCTACTGGGATTTTCCACAGTTGATGGAATACGGTATTGGTCCACAAGGCGAGGATCATACGCATCAGATCAAAGCCTATGGGTATTACCAGATCACACCCGAGTGGCAGGTCTCGGCGAATCTGACCCTGGTATCGGGCGGTCCGAAATACTGTCTAGGCTTATACGGTCCGAATCAGACCGATCCGGTGGGTTATGGCTCGCTTTATCAGTGGTGCGGCGGCCAGCCATCGCCACCCGGTGCGGCAGGCCGCTTGCCGTGGATGAAGCAGCTGGATCTGGGCTTGCGCTATCGCCCTGCGTTCGCCGCACACAAGCTCGGCTTCAGTCTCGATGTCATCAACGTGTTCAACGGCCAGGCGCCGCTCAACGAGTATCCGTATTACAACACCGGAACCGTACCGGCTGCGCCCAACCCTCAATACGGCACACCGATGTTGCTGCAGCAACCACGCTATGTTCGCTTCGGCGTGACCTACGATTATTGAGGTGGCTAAAGGCCGGGCGTCCGGAAATCATCGCAGTGTGTTGGCGATTAGCTTTGCACCGGCAAGCTCGCGATGGTTTTTGGACGCAGGGCTCTAGACGAAGGATGTATTCAAATGCGTTTTTACTCCAAATGGCAGGGCTACCGGCACGCAGTGATGCCGTGCAAGGGTTTGAGCATGGCGACGGCAGCGGTGCTTGTTGTTACGACGACGGTGCTTCCGCTGTCATCCGCCAGGGCGGTCCCGGCTGGCTACGTGTTTGGCAACGCGGCGATATCGGTGCATTGGGAGCCAAGTGGCCGGCATGTCGGTACGCTGGTATTTACGGATCACGTCAATAAGCGCGATCTGTCTGTCGTCTCGCCTTTTGCGTTGACATTCCGCAATGGCACGACGCTGGACGCGTCACAGTTGTCTTTGCTGGCGCCGACCAAAGAGATTGTGCTGAAGGCGGACCCGAAGGCTTCACGGGAAGCCGCGCGATTGCCTGGACATGCTCTTGAGGCGAGCTTCGGCGATGCAGCCGGACGCATTCGCGTCGACTGGCGATGGGTGCAACGTGAGGGCAGCGATTACTTGCGCGAGATCGTCACGGTTACGGCCTTGAAGAACGATCAGGACATCTCGCGCATCGACCTGCTGCAACTCCAGGCGGACCACGCGGAAGTGGTGGGCACGGTGCAGGGTTCACCCGTGGTGTCGCAGCACGACTACATGGGCTTCGAACAGCCGTTATCCAACAGCGAGGTACGCGGCAACCGTGTCCATCTTTGGATCGACGAAGGGCTGCCTTTGCAAAAAGGACAGTCGTATACCTATTCGGCGGTTGTCGGTGTAACTCACGACAATCAGCTGCGGCGTGACTTCGCTACATATGTGGAACGCGAGCGCGCACATCCGTATCGTCCGTTCCTGCATTACAACTCCTGGTACGACATCGGCTATTTCACGCCTTATACGGAGGCAGAGGCACTCAATCGCATCGATGCCATCGGTGAGGAACTGAGCGTCAAGCGTGGCGTGAAGCTGGATTCGTTCCTGTTCGACGATGGCTGGGATGATCGCAGCGGAAGCTGGCATTTCAGCAAGGATTTTCCGCACGGTTTCGTCCCGCTCAAGCAGGCCGCGGCGAAGTACGGCGCGGCGCCCGGTGTGTGGCTGTCGCCATGGGGCGGTTATAGCAAGCCCAAGCAGGAGCGCTTGAAAAACGGCAAGGCAGCCGGTTACGAAATCATCGATGGCGGTTTTGCACTGTCGGGTCCGAAGTATTACCAGCGATTCCATGATGCGGTGATGGAACTGTTGACCAAGGATGGCGTCAATCAATTCAAGTTCGACGGCACGGGCAATGTCAGCAGTGTGTTTCCCGGCAGCCGGTTCACCAGCGATTTCGCTGCGGCCATCCAGTTGATCGAGGACATTCGCAAAGCCAAGCCCGACACCTATATCAATCTCACCACCGGTACCTGGGCATCACCGTTCTGGCTGCGCTATGCCGACTCCATCTGGCGCGGCGGCGAGGACGACTGGCATGCCGGGGTCGGCACCGAGCGCGAACAGTGGATCACTTATCGCGACCAGCAGACCTACGAGAACATCGTGATCCAGGGGCCGTTGTTCCCGATCAATTCGCTGATGCTCCACGGCATCATCTACGCGCAGATGAACAAGCGCCTGAATACCGATCCGGGCCACGATTTTCCCAACGAGGTGCACTCCTACTTTGCGACCGGCACGCAGTTGCAGGAGATGTACATCACGCCGTCGCTGCTCAGCAAAGAGGATTGGGACGTACTGGCCGATGCCGCCAAGTGGGCACGCGCCAATGCGGACGTCTTGCGCGATACGCATTGGATCGGCGGTGATCCGGGACGGCTCGATGTCTACGGTTGGGCGGCATGGTCACCGCACGAGTCGATCATCACGCTGCGCAATCCGGATTCGCATCCGCAACGGGCGATCATTGATTTGCAACGGCAACTGGAATTGCCTCCCGGCGCGGTGCGCCGTTTCCGCGTGCGTGATGTGTGGAAGAGCGGCGGCGATGTGCCGGCGCATTTGGATGCCGATCATGTGAGCACGATCACGCTCGCACCCTTCGAAGTATTGACCCTTGAATTGACGCCTTGAGGTACGCTCGGGCGCTCTGTGCTTGAGCAGTTTGCACTCGCACTGCATGTGACAAGCAAGAGGGCGGGGCGAGTGAAGCAGCCGTGAGGCGGTTTCAACGGCGCAGCAAGTTCGTACAACCCTGCTCCGGCCCTCCCCTGCGCGCAGGGGAGGGGCATGTTGTACCCAAGCACGACTCAAGCAAGCTGTTTGATGAGGGAGCCATGCAACGACGCGATTTTCTTCGGTTTGCTTTGCTGACGCCGCTGGCGGGAAGCATGTCGTTGGTCGAGGCGGAGACGGACACCAAGCTTTCTGTCGAGCCATTACCTGACGGCAAACCGCGCCGCTTTGAACTTGGCCGTAAACAGTTCCTGCTCGACGGCCGGCCGTTCCGCATCCGCAGCGGTGAAATGCATCCTGCACGCATTCCCGCCGAGTACTGGTTGCACCGTATCCGGATGGCCAAGGCGATGGGGCTCAATACCATTGCCATCTATCTGATGTGGAATTATTTCGAAAGCGAACCGGGCATGTTCGATTTCACGACCGAGCGCCGTGACTTCGCGCGCTTCATCAAGCTATGCCAGCAGGAAGGCATGTGGGTGTATCTGCGGCCCGGCCCCTACGTATGTGCGGAGTGGGACTTGGGTGGACTGCCGGCGTATTTCCTGCGCGATCCCTCCATTCGTGTACGAACCAAGGACGATCCGCGCTACATGCAGGCCGTGCAGCGCTACATGGATGCCATTGCGCCGAAGCTCGCGCCGCTGATGGCAAGCCAGGGCGGCCCGATCCTGATGATGCAAATCGAGAACGAATACGCGTCGTTCGGGCATGACCTGGGCTACCTGCTGCGCCTGCGTGAGATGTGGCAGGCGCGTGGAATCCATGGCCCGTTTTCGGTTGCCGATGGCTTGGCGGAAATCCAGCAAGCCAGGACCTATGTGCCGGGCACAGCCTTGGGTTTGGACGGCGATACCGATTTCGCGGCGGCGCAGACAATCGCCGGCGAAATGCCGGTGTGGATGAGCGAGGGATATCCGGGCTGGCTGACGCATTGGGGCGATCTGGATTTTCAGGTCGGCCATTTCACCGGGACGTTGCGCCGACTCCTGGCCGAAGGCCGTTCGTTCAATATGTACGTCGTGCACGGCGGCACCAATTTCGGCTTCACCGCCGGCGCCAATGCACGCAATGACTACGCAGACTTCGAGCCGGTGATCACCAGTTACGATTACGGTGCGCCCATCAATGAACGAGGCGAGGCAACCCGGAATTACCACATGTTCCGCGCATTGATCGCGCCGCATGTGCCTCACACTGTTCCTGAGCCGCCGCCGACACCGCCGACGATCCGCTTTGCGGAGGTGATCGCTCAACCCTTCACCTCGATCTGGGACAACCTCCCGTTGCCCGCCAGCCAAGTGGAGAAGCCCAATCCGAACGAGATGCTGTTCGCGCAGGATCATGGCATGGTGGTGTACCGGAAGACGCTGCTGAGCGGCGGCATGCTGAACATGGAAGGTTTGCGCGATTACGGCACGGTGTTCAGCGACGGCAAGTATCTGGACTATGTGTCGCGCGTAAACAAGCCGGGGCTGCATGTAAGGCACTACGTGGATATTCCCCCGCCAGCCAACGGCGCGGGCACGACGGTGGAAATTCTCGTCGACAGCTTCGGCCATGTAGGTTACGGACAGGCGATGTACGACTTCAAAGGTATCGTCGGTGCCGTGACGCTCGACGGTGACGAGTTGCACGATTGGCAAGCACACAGCTTGCCGATGGACGAGGCCTACATCGCCGGCCTGCCACCGTTCCATGCCAATTCCATCTACAGGCAACGTCCGGGCCTGTTCTTCAAGGCCACGGTTACGCTGGACAAGCTTGGCGATTGCTACCTCGATATGAGCGATTGGGACAAAGGCTACGTGTGGGTCAATGGAAAGCTGCTTGGCCGCTATTGGCGCATCGGGCCGCAGCAGCGCCTTTATTGCCCGGCGTCGTGGTTCATGCGCGGACACAATGAAGTGCTGGTGTTCGACATGCACCGCGTGACGCCGACGGCGATTCGCAGCAGTGATCGGTTGACGGGGTGATGGTGTCGTCATTTCCGCTTGCGCGGGAATGAAAGCTCAACAGCGCGCGGCACTAAAACGGAGTATCACCCTGTCACCCCTGTTTAATGCGCAGGTCCGCTTTTACAAGTGACACGCGCGTCGCATCAAAACTCGATATGGGCTCGCAGTCCCGCAAAACGCGCGGGACCGCGGTCACGGTTGTAGCCTGGGTTGCGAATGAATTGGAAATCCGGGCTGATGCTGAGGTGGTTGATGACCGCCATGCTGTAGTAGATCTCGGCGATCTGTTCCGGGCCGTAGTGCAGTGCGCCGTCGCCTAGCAGAAAGCCTTGTCCACCCAGGGCGAGATAGTGTGCGTGGACGCGGGAGAGTCCATCGATGGCGAGGCCTATGCCGAGCCGGTCATCGGATCGTTGCCAATGCGCGCCAGATAGCTGAAAGCCTCCGCTGAGCGTGCGGTCGACTTCGGTGAATACGAATGATTCGGTGTGTCCATCGTTCCATCCGGCACGCATGAAGAAACCCGTGTCGCCGTTGTCGGCGACCGGCAGTTCACCGTTGATGCCGAAGCCGAATTTATGGCGTCCCGGTGCATCGTCGGCACGGATGTCAGGGACCTGCCCGGTCGCGTCGGCGATATCGATCGCCTGCTGGTAGATGCCCATGTTTGCCTTGTTGTAGAAACCGAGGAAACGCAGTGCCCAGCCGTTGGGTTGGGGTTGCAGGGTCAACTCGATCTGCTGACCGCTTGCATGTCCCAGCGAAGTGTCCAGGCGCTGGCCGTTTGCTTCATACGGCATGCGATAGATGCCATAGCGCAGACTCCAGCCGGACATGATCAAGCCGATCATCACCCCATCGGTGTAGCCGCGGGTGTTGGCAGCGAAATCCCAAGCGGTGTTGTTCCACAGCGACCAGTTCATGAACTGGGTGCGGGTAGCATTGGCATAGCGGTTCTTGTCGAAATCGTCGTTTACCGCCATCAGGCCGGCTTTGATCTCGAGATGCTGCGTGGCTTCGTCGCCGGGTAGTTGATCTTGCCCGCGCTCAAGGTGGGTAACTTGGCCGCCAAGTGGCAGCGTCCAGCGCAGATAGCTGCGCGCCACGTAAGGTGTCTTGCCAAGGTTGGCGACGCCCGAACGGATGATGTCGCCGTTAGTCAGGCCACCTAATCCGGTCGCGCCGCTGACGCCTTCGCCCTTGAACATTTCGACGTCGACGTAGAACTGGAAGTGAGCGGGCAGGGCGACGCCGAAGTAAGCGCCGAAGGTGTGCGAACGTGCCGTCGAACCGTTTGGATTCAGGCTGAGCGGGCCGCTATACGGCGAATGCACGCGCGACTGGTTCTGGTCGACGAAAGTGTATTGAGCGCCCAGCCACTGCGGGACGAACAGCGGTGCATCGTCCGCCTGCGACGCGAGCGGCAATACGGCCAGCAAGAGGCATGACAGGAGGATGCGGCGAACTTGGCTGATCATGAGTGGCGTTGACGGTGACTATGGGCAGGAGGATATGCCAGGGCTGCGCAGGGAATCGGTAGGGGGCGGGGGTTCTCAAAAGCGTGAAACCCGTTCGAGCAGAGCGCGGCAGTATCCGGTATGCGCGTAAAGGACATGAGCGTCTATTGTTCGAGGGAATCATGACAAACAAAAAAAGCCACCTTGCGGTGGCTTTTTTGAGATTCGCAGAACCATCAGGCGCTGCGCGAGGCCTTCTTGCGGTCGTTCTCGGTCAAGTGCTTTTTGCGCAGACGGATTTCCTTGGGCGTGACTTCGACCAACTCGTCGTCGTCGATGAAGTCCAGCGCCTGTTCGAGAGAGAACTTGGTCGCCGGCGTCAGCTGGATCGCATCGTCCTTGCCCGAGGCACGCATGTTGGTCAGCGGCTTGGGCTTGATGGCGTTGACGGTGAGGTCGTTGTCTTTGGCGTGGATACCGACGAGCTGACCTTCATAGACCGAATCGCCTTCCGCGGCGAACAGCTTGCCGCGTTCCTGCAACGGCCCAAGCGAGTAAGCGGGCGTGGTGCCGGCAGCGTTGGCGATCATCACGCCGTTGAGGCGCTTGGCGATCTGGCCTTCTTCCTTCGGACCGTAGTGGTCGAACACGTGGAACAGCAGACCCGAACCTTGCGTGAGGGTCTTGAACTGATTCTGGAAACCGATCAAGCCACGTGCCGGGATCATGTATTCCAGACGAACGCGGCCTTTGCCGTCCGGCTCCATGTTCTTGAGCTGGCCCTTGCGCATACCCAGGCGTTCCATCACTGGACCTTGGTGGATTTCTTCCACATCGATCACCAGCTGTTCGAATGGCTCCATTTTCTGGCCGTCGATTTCCTTGATGATCACTTCCGGACGCGACACAGCCAGTTCATAGCCTTCGCGGCGCATGTTTTCGATCAGCACCGACAAGTGCAGTTCGCCACGGCCTGACACGAGGAACTTGTCGGCATCCGAACCTTGTTCGACGCGCAGCGCCACGTTGTGCACCTGCTCGCGCTCGAGGCGATCTTTCAGCTGGCGGCTGGTGAGGAATTTGCCGCCGGAGAGATCCTTGTTGCCGGCAAATGGCGAGTTGTTCACCTGGAAAGTCATGCTGATCGTCGGTTCGTCGACGGTGAGCGCGGGCAGCGCTTCGGGCGTGTCGAGCGCGCAGACGGTGTCGGAAATGGTCAGCTCCTGAATACCGGAGATGGCGACGATATCGCCCGCTTCGGCGCTGTCCTGCTCGATGCGTTCGAGACCGAGGAAACCGAGCACCTGCAGTACCTTGCCCTGACGCTTCTTGCCGTGACGATCGATGATCGCGACGGGCATGTTCTTCTTGAGCGTGCCGCGCTGGATGCGGCCGATGCCGATGACGCCGACGAAGTTGTTGTAGTCCAGCTGGCTGATGCGCATCTGGAACGGACCAGTGGGATCCACTTCCGGCTTTGGCGCGTGATCCATGATGGCCTGATACAGCGGGGTCATGTCGCCTTCGCGGGCGTCCTGGTCGAGCGAGGCGTAGCCGTTCAGCGCGGAAGCGTAGACGATCGGGAATTCCATCTGCTCCGGCGTGGCGCCAAGACGGTCAAACAGATCCCACACCTGTTCCACCACCCACTCCGGACGCGCACCCGGACGGTCGATCTTGTTAACCACCACGATGGGCTTGAAGCCCATCGCGAACGCCTTCTGCGTGACGAAGCGGGTTTGCGGCATGGGACCGTCCATCGCGTCGACGAGGATCAAGACGGTATCCACCATCGACAGCACGCGCTCCACTTCGCCGCCGAAGTCGGCATGGCCTGGGGTGTCCACGATATTGATGCGGTTTTCACGCCAGGTGATGGCGGTGTTCTTGGCCAGGATGGTGATGCCGCGTTCCTTTTCCTGGTCGTTGCTGTCCATCACGCGTTCGGCCAGCACGGTGCGTTCGGACAGCGTGCCCGACTGCTTCAGCAACTGATCGACGAGGGTGGTTTTGCCATGGTCGACGTGGGCGACGATGGCGATATTGCGCAGGTTTTCGATGGACATGAGTACGGGTACCGGGGCGTGCCGTGGAGCCGCCGCGCTGGTGTGGATAGGGGGTAACCCGCGGATTATACGGGGTTATGTGACAGGTTGCTTGCCCGGGGCACTTTTGCAGCTTTCCTCATCGAGGAACCCGATCAGCATGGGGTTTCAGCTGGCTGAGTGCTTGGGCCCTCCCCTCTGTGCAACAGGGAAGGGCTGGATTGGGATCAAGCAAGTCTGGCGAAGATGTTGGGTGATGTCTTAATCAGGTAGCCGCTCAAGCAGCCGGCGGAACTCACCACCAACCCCACGCCACTCACCGTAGAGGGAATGGCGTCGCGTGAAGCTGAGATGGTGGCCTGGATGCCCATCCGGCAAGCCGACAGCCCTCAGGCTTCTTCGTCTTCCTCTTCTTCCTCGTCCTCTTCGTCTTCCTCGAATTGGGCCAGTTCTTCGACGCGCAGGAAGTTGTCGGCGTCGTCGGCAAAGGCGATGCGCTTGCCCTCGGCGCTCATCGGGCGCACGTCTTGTTGCTTGCTCCCGCCATCCAGGGTTTCGACCAGGGCGAAACAGACCAAGGGGGCGGCGCTTTCCTCACCGCCGTCGTCATAGACCGCCACCCAGCCGGTGGCGGGAAGAATCTGCAGGATATTCGTTTGCTTGGACATGGCAGTTCCGCGTGGTGAAAAACGCGCAAGCTTGCCCGGCGCTCATGACGATCGCAACCGTGTCTGTAAAACCATTTGATTTCACACGAGCCCGGTCAGGTAAAACACCCCGATCACCACGAAGACGGCCACAGTCTTGATGACGGTCACCGCAAACACGTCCCGGTAGGATTGCCGATGGGTCAGTCCCGTGACGGCAAGCAAGGTAATCACGGCACCGTTGTGCGGCAGGGTGTCCATGCCGCCGGACGCCATCGCGGCGACACGATGCAACACATCCATGGGAATGCCGGCCGCCTTCGCGTTATGGATGAAGGTGTCGGCCATTGCGGCGAGTGCAATGCTCATGCCGCCCGATGCAGAACCGGTAATGCCGGCGAGCGCAGTCACCGTCACGGCTTCATTGACCAGCGGATTGGGTACGGCGTGCAGTGCATCGGCCACCGCACGGAAGCCGGGCAGCGCCGCGATGACAGCACCGAAGCCGTATTCGGAGGCGGTGTTCATGGCGGCGAGCAGGGCGCCGCTTACCGCGGCTTTGCTGCCTTCGGCGAAATGCCGGGTGACCGGACGCCAGGCACATGCCAACACGCACAGGATGCCCAGCAGCAATGCACCTTCCACCGCCCAGATCGCCGCGATTTTCGATACTTCCTGCACGATGGGCGGAGGGTTGCCGATGACGGCGGGCACAAAGGATTGGGTCTTGCCGTAAAAGTGCGGGATCAGCTTGGTAAAAGCGAGATTGCCGACGCCAACCAAGATCAGGGGGAGCAGCGCGATCAATGGATGTGCAAGCTTGCTGCCATGAAAGGGCGCCGGTTCGTTGAGCAAGTTATCGCCATAACCTTCGCCGGCAGCCGCGGCTTTGCGTCGCCGGGACTCCAGGTACAGCATGCCCACGATCAGGATAAACAAGGCACCCAGGCTGCCGAGCCAGGGCGCTGCCCAGGCGGTGGTGCCAAAAAATGAAGTGGGAATGATGTTCTGGATTTGCGGCGTGCCCGGCAGCGAATCCATGGTGAAGGTAAATGCGCCCAGTGCGATCGTTCCGGGAATCAGGCGCTTGGGGATGTCCGATTCGCGAAAGAGTTCGACCGCAAACGGATACACGGCGAACACCACCACGAACAACGAGACGCCGCCATAAGTGAGCAAGGCGCAGACGAGCACGATGGACAGCATCGCGCGACTGCGGCCTACCAAATTGATGGTTGAAGCGACGATCGCTTTGGAAAAACCCGACAGCTCGATGACTTTGCCGAACACCGCCCCCAGCATGAAGACCGGAAAGTAGAGCTTGAGAAAGCCCACCATCTTTTCCATGAAGAGACCGGTGAACATCGGTGCGACCAAGGCGGGACTGGTGAGCAGTACCGCGCCGAGCGCGGCGATCGGTGCAAACAGAATCACGCTGTAGCCGCGGTAGGCCGCCAGCATCAAAAAGCACAGGGCGGCCAGCACGATGAGAAAAGCCATTCCATTCATCCTTTTTTACTTGGTTCTGCGACGCGACGATGTGAGGTGCAGGCGTTTATCCGCCGCTGTCATTCCCATGAAGGCGGGAATCCCGTTTTGCTTTTGCCGGAAGGGCGGCACGGATTGACCAGCTTTGCCGTTGAAGAATGCCTCTGCTTTCGCGCCAATAGCGGGAAGGAGAAGTCGTTCTTCATGCCTATAGCCGAACGATGGATGCCGCGTGTCGCCAGTATCCCGGCAGCCTTGCGTGCAACGGCACTGTACGAAGGTACAAGTGCTAGCCCCTGGCGCGCTGCCTATGCTGCGCAGCATGGGCATCCGTGGGTGGATGCACACCACTGCGAGGGGAAACATGAAGCGTAGCCATTTGAGTCTGGCGATCGGCTTGAGCCTGGGGCTTGCCTGCATCGCGCCGCTGAACGCGCAGCAGACCAGCCAAAGCGATAACACGGCATCCAACAACAACCAGGCGAATGCGAATAGCGCCAACCCGGTTCAAGCCAAGAAGCTCGACCAGATCACCGTGACCGCTCGCAAACGCGAAGAAACGCTGCAGGATGTTCCCATTGCGGTGACAGCGCTGACGTCGCAAGCGCTCTACGAACAGAACGTGCAGGACCTGAGCGATCTGCAAGGCAAGGTTCCCGATCTGCAGATCTATGCGGCACGCGGTTCCAATACCACGTTGACGGCGTACATTCGCGGCCTGGGGCAAGCCGATCCGACCTGGGGCTTCGATCCGGCCGTGGGCATTTATCTCGATGACGTCTACATGGCGCGTCCACAGGGCGCGATGCTGGATGTTTTCGATGTCGATCGCATCGAAGTACTGCGTGGTCCGCAAGGCACGCTGTATGGCAAGAACACCATCGGCGGCGCCATCAAATACGTTTCCAAGCCGCTGCCGGTGAAGACGGAAGGTTCGGTGGAAGTCACCACTGGTACGCATGGCGAGAAGGATGTGAAGGCGGCGCTGGGCGGGGCCTCGGCGGACGGCGTCTGGCGCGGACGTATCGCGGTCGCCAGCGAGCACAACAATGGTTTTGGTACCGATCTGCTCAATGGCAGCCGCAACGGTGACAAGGATACCAACGCCGCACGCGCGACCTTGGGGTTCTTCCCGACCAAGAATTTCAATGCGCAGCTGGAAATCGACGGCATGCACGACGATTCCAATCCGCGTGGCGCCAAGATGCTGGAGGTTAATCCGCTCGATCCCGCTTACCAGCCGCTGCCTAGCGACTACAACACACGCAGCGGCATGCCGCAGGTCAACCAGACCAAAACGAAGGGTGCGGCGCTTACCATGAACTGGATCGTGAGCGAGGATTGGACGCTGAAATCCGTCAGCGCCTATCGCGGCTCATCCACGGACAGCAATATCGATTTCGATACCTTGCCGCAGGAAATCGCCGACGTATCGGCGATCTACAGGGATCACCAGTTCAGCGAAGAGTTGCAGGCCAATTACGATTCGGGCGGTGTCATCCATGGCGTCATGGGCCTGTACTACTTCAACGGCACCGCGTCCGGCGACATCCACAATATCTTTCTAGGCTCGCCGCCCTATAACCTGCTGGGACTTTCCGAGTACGGCAGCACCGGCGGCAGCATGGGGACGCGCAGCTACGCGGCTTACGCGGATTACACCTGGGATATCAGCCCGGATTGGAGCCTGGATGTCGGTGCGCGCGCCACCGATGAAAAGAAAACCGCCGTCATACAGAACTATGACTACTCCGACGCGACGTTCACGGTGCCGATCGGCGTGCTGGCGGATTTCACCGGCGCGCATACCTCGCGCAACGTATCGCCCAAGGTATCGGTGGACTACAGCGCCAGCGATCAGGTGAAGTTGTATGCCACCTACAGCGAGGGTTTCCACTCGGGCGGTTACAACATCCGTGCGAACTGCGCGCAGATTCCCACGTCCTGCCGCCCGATCCAGGATGAGAACGTGAAGTCGTTCGAGCTCGGCAGCAAGATGAGCTTCTTCGACAACACGCTGATGATGAACACGGCGCTGTTCCACAACATCTACTCAAACATCCAGCTCTCCGTCTTTACCTCGTACACGGAACCGAATGGCAGCCAGGGCTTCTTCGGCGATTTCACCAATGCGGGTAAAGGCCATATCGACGGTCTGGAAGAAGAGTTTGCCTGGTATCCCTCACAGGATTGGACCTTCAGCGGCAACTTCTCTTACCTGCATACCAAGTACACCGAGTTCTACAGCGGTGGCGTCAACATCGCCAATACGCAGTTCTTTACCAATGCGCCGAGATGGTCGGGTGGCTTGACCTTGCAGCGCAGCTTTCCGCTGGGTGCGTACGGTGACCTGAGTGCGCGCCTCAACTATCAGTATCAGACCTCGGTATGGCCGGAAACCACCCTGTCGCCGCTGATCAAGCAGGGTTCGTACGGACTGATCAATGCGGGTCTGATCTGGCAGATTGACCAGCCCTGGTCAATCAGTCTGCAGGGTTCGAACCTTGGCAATAAATCGTATCGCACCACTGGCTATAACATCGCCGCACTGGGCATCGTGACGGGTTTCTACGGACCGCCACGCATGGTGACGCTCTCGGCCAAATACACCTTCTGAGGTTTGCCCCAGACCCGGTCCGTGCATCCCTCGACACGGGCCGGGCCTTTTCACGCTATGGCGCTAACAGAGCGGGTGCGTCGCGAAAGACGCCAGGATGATTTGATGGTACTTGTGACACTGGGACATGAGAGGACAAGAGCGATGCGTTGGATCAAGGTCGTATGCATGGGTGCGTTGCTGGCTGCCGGGGTTGCCAGCGCGGACGACGTAGCTCCTCCTCTTCCTGTTTTGAAGCTCGACCCGTCGCGAACGGCGGTGGCGGGTCTTTCCTCCGGCGCCTATATGGCGACCCAGATGCAGATGGCTTACCCGGAATTATTTCCGAATGCGGCGTTGATCGCGGGCGGTCCTTATGGGTGTGCCGAGGACAAATTGCAGATCGCACTGAGCAGCTGCATGAAAGGCGTACCGGCGCCCGATGTTTCCGCCTTGGTTGCGACGGCGAAGCAACGTGCGGCCAAAGGCGAGATCGGCCCGTTGAAGGATCTCGCGCACGGACGTGTTTACCTGCTGCATGGCACGGCGGACACGGTGGTCGCCCCGGCAGTCGCGGAGGCCGCTGCGCACTTTTATGAAGCGTTGCGCGACGAGCCGGGTCTGGCGGGATTGCAGGTCAATGACGACGGCAAGCGGAGTTTCTCGCATAACCTGCCGATTGCCGCGGTCGGCGAGGATTGCGGGAAATCCGTTTCGCCGTATCTCGGGCATTGCGGGTTTGATGCAGCGGGCGCTGTCTTCGCACAGCTGTTTGGTCCGCCGCCGCACGCAGCGGGCGCCGAGGCGAAGGGCCGATTGCAACGTTTCGATCAGGATGCATTGAAGCCGGGCGGCGCGGATGCGTGGCTGGCTTCCACGGGCTATGTGTACGTGCCACCGGATTGTGCGGCGGGCAAACGTTGCGGCCTGCTGGTCGCCTTCCACGGCTGCAAACAAAACGCCGATGCCGTGGGACAGGCCTTCGTGAAGGATGCGGGGTTCAATCGCTGGGCGGACGTCTATGACGTGGCCATCCTGTATCCTCAGACGCGGGCAAGCTTCGCGCCATTGAATCCCCAGGCATGCTGGGATTGGTGGGGTTATTCGGGCAACAATTACGACACGCGGCAGGGGGTGCAGCTGCGGTGGGTGGTCAATGCGGTGAGGGCATTGGGATTGCCGGTGGGGCATTGATATCGCATGCAGGCGTGCGGTTGTGCTGCTGGTGGAAGCGGGAGCCTGTATTTAAATGTAACAACGTATGCAGGCTTGGAATTCCAGTGTTTGAACATGCACTGTGGCTGACAGACGGATTGCCTGCGGCGCTTTCGGCCCCTAAGGGGCCGAGTCACGTTCTCTTGCGTGCCCAACAGAAAGTAATCAAAGAGAAAGCCATCCCGAGGATGCGCTTGGCGGGCATCCTGCCCGCCAAGTCCGTGAAGGGGAGGCAGGGTTTTTCGGCAACACATCCCGTGCCGGCGAAAAACAAGCCGGCATCCGTGCCGACTTCCTTACGGGCTCATCCGCCAGCCCTTCACCGCACCCTAGGAGCCCGGGGTAAAGCTGCATGCCCTCCTGGCGCGCGCTTCTTGTTGGCGGGGCATGTCGGGAAAGCGCGCGGTGTTTCGTATCTCTGCACGATTCGGTTGGTTTCATGCTGAGTACGGGGCTGATCGCTACAGCGGCTTTGGTTTGGCTTGGCCTGCTATTTGGCGTTGCGCTTACCGGTGAACGCCGTCCGCATTTGTTCGAGAAGCACTGGGCGATCATTTACGCGCTTTCGTTGGCGATTCACTGTACGTCGTGGACGTTCTACGGCACGGTGACGCAGGCGAGTCGTTCGGGGTGGTGGTTGCCGCCGACGTTTGTGGGCGCGATTCTCATGTATGTGTTCGCTTCGTCGGTATTGCGGCGTCTGGTGCAGCTTGCCCGCGAGTACAACGCCAGTTCCATCGCTGACCTGATCGTGGTGCGTCTTGGTCGGCACGCCGGATTGGCGGCGCTGGTGACGCTGGTGGTGTTGATTGGCATCGTGCCGTACATCGCCCTGCAGCTAAAAGCCGTGGCGATGAGTTACACGCTGTTGCGCCGTGGCGAGCTGGCCGAGTCGGCGCCATGGCATGACAGTGCGTTGTACGTGGCGTTGCTGATGGCGTTGTTCGCGATGTTGTTCGGCACGCGGCGTGCATCAGGCATGGCGCATAACCGCGGGCTGGTGTTGGCGATGGCATTCGAGTCGCTGTTCAAGCTCGGGGCGATGTTGGCATTGGGAACATTGTTGTTTACGCCGCCGCCGGCTGGCGCGGCTATCGGCCTGCCGCCGCCGCACGATAGCAGTGGTTTCCCGGCACTGATCCTGCTGGGCGCCTTGGCGATGTTTACTTTGCCGCATCAGTTTCACGCGGGTGTGGTGGAGTGTCGTGACAGTTCGCACGTACGTACGGCGCGATGGTTGTTTCCGCTTTATATGCTGCTGATTGCGTTGCCGATCCTGCCGCTGGCGAAGATGGGGGACGCGTGGCTGGCTCCGAGCGGCGTGCCGTCCGATCTTTATGTGCTGGCATTGCCGCTGGCGCGCGAGCAGCACGGCATGGCGTTGGTTGCGTTTCTCGGTGGTCTCAGCGCGGCCACGAGCATGGTGGTGGTGGCGACGCTTGCGCTGAGTCTGATGGTGGTCAATCACTTCATTGCGCCGCTGCGTGTGCGTGCGGGTTGGGGCCGTGACGAGCGGGGAGATTTGCGCGGCGAAGTGTTGAACCAACGCCGCGCGGCCATTCTTGCGGTCATCCTGCTGGCGTGGATGTATAGCCGCCTGCTGGCGCGCAATGACGCGCTGGCGGATATCGGAGCGATTTCATTTTCCGCGCTGGCTGGATTGGCACCCGCGTTGCTGGCAGCCGTGTATCGCCCGCAGTTCGGGCCTAGGGCGGTGATGTGGGGGCTGGCCGCAGGCAGTGTGGTCTGGTTGTACGTGTTGTTGCCGGCTGGCTTGTCGCATCCGCCCGCCTGGTTCATGCAAGGGCCGCTGGGTTTGCGTTGGCTTACGCCGGATGGCTTGATGGGTCTGGATGACTGGAGCCGCCTGGGGCGCGCGGTGATGCTCAGCCTGGTGACGAACGTATTAGTGATGGTCGCTGTCGCCAATACCCGCTATGGGCGTCGACGCTGGATGGCCGGCGTAAGTAACGTGACGGTTGTGGAATTGCGTGCGCTGGCGGAACGCTTTCTACCGCATGAGCGTGTCGAGCGCGTATTCGCAGGCATGGATATGCGCGGTCCTGCGGGCAATGCGCGCGTTGCCGAGGTGGAGCATGAATTGGCGGCGGTGATCGGCGCGGCTTCCGCGCGTTTGCTGCTGGAAGTAGTGCATCGGCAAGGGCGCGCCGAATTCGACACGGTGGCGGCGATCGTCGGTGAAGCCGCGCAAGATCTGCATTTCAGTCAGCGTGTGCTGGAAGCGGCGCTGGAAAACATGAGCCAAGGTATCTGCGTGGTCGATACCGAGCTGCGCCTGGTGGCGTGGAATCGCCGCTACGCTACGTTGTTCGGTTATCCGGCGGAGCTGTTGCAAGTCGGAAGGCCGGTGGCGGATCTGATCCGGCGGAATATTGCGGCGGGCATCATTGGTCCTGGCGATGTCGAGGCGCGCGTGCGGCGGCGGCTTGCCCATATGCGGGCCGGCACGGAGCTGCTTTCCGAGCGGCGCTTTCCTGATGGCACGGTGGTCGAAATACGCGGCCATCCAATGCCTGGCGGCGGATACGTTGCTACGTTTACCGATGTCACCGTGTTTCGCGAAACCGCGCACGAGTTGATGCTGACTAACGAAACACTGGAGTTGCGGGTGGCCGACCGAACCCGCGAATTGGCGCAGGCCAGTGCGGAAGCGCATCGCGCGAACGAAGCGAAGAGTCATTTCCTGGCGGCGGTAAGCCACGACTTGATGCAGCCCTTGCATGCGGCGCAATTGTTTGCACATGCCTTGGGCGAGCATGGCTATGACGCGGCCAACGCCAGGCATCTCAATGACGCACTGGCGGCTACCGAAGGTTTGCTTGGTGGCTTGCTTGATATCGCACGCCTGGAAGGCGGCCGTCTTCATCCGCAGCCGCGCGACTTTCCTCTGGCAGAAGTATGGGAGCCGCTGGCAGCGGAGTTTCGTGCGCTCGCCAGCGATCGCGGCGTGCAGCTTCACGTTGTCGACAGTCGTGCATGGGTGCGGTCCGACCCGTTGCTGCTGCGGCGCGTACTGCAGAATTTCCTGTCGAATGCGCTGCGTTATGGCGAACGTGGACGTGTGCTGCTGGGTGCACGTCACCGCGCGGGGGGATTGCGGCTGGAGGTATGGGATACCGGTCCTGGCATCGCCGAGGAGGAGCGCGTTCTGATCTTCGAGGAATTCCGGCGTGGCAGTACGGCGGGAGGGCAAGGGCTTGGCCTGGGACTCTCGATTGCACAGCGTGTGGCAGCGTTGTTGGAGCATCCGCTTGGACTGCGTTCGTGGCCTGGACGCGGCAGCGTGTTTTATGTCGACGTGCCTCGTGCACTCTCTGCTTATCACGCTGCAATACCAACCGCGGTGGAAGTCAGCCCGCTGATGGCGGGGCGAGCATTGATTCTGGACAACGAGCCTTCTGCGCTCGCGGCACTCGGTGCCTTGCTGGGAAGCTGGGGATGGGAAGTGCATGCTGCGTCGCAGGCGGCTCACGCACTTGCTGCACCATGGCGCCCGGATCTGTGCGTGCTGGATTACCACCTCGATCGTGGGCAAACCGGCTGGGATGTGCTTTTCGAATTGCGCCGCCAACACCCGGGTGTCCAGGCAGTTGTGCTTACCGCCGACCGCGATGGCGAATTGCGTCAGCGTTTGCTCGAAGCCGGTGTGATGGTGCTGTACAAACCCCTTAAACCCTTGGCGTTGCGGCAGGTGATGCAGCGAGCTACGGCAGCGCGCGAGTCAGGCATCACGCATCAGGCTTGAGCTGAAAGCGGAGACGCCGCGCCGGGTTCGCCGAGGTCCAGCGCATGCAACAACACGCCAGCCTGGGTGCGATTGCGCACGCCAAGTTTTTCGAAAATAGCCGTTGCGTGCGCTTTGACGGTGCGCTCCTGGATACCCAAGCGATCTGCAATCTGCTTGTTAAGCAAGCCGTCGGCCAGCAAGGCGAGCACGCGGTACTGCTGTTCGGTGAGGCGGGCCAGCCTGGCCGCAAGATCCGCGTCGGCAGGATGACTGGGCAGCGCGGCCACGCTGCGTGCGAGTGCAGGGGGCAACCAGCTGCCGCAATTCAGCACGGTGACTACGGCTTTGCTGATTTCCTCGGGATCGGCGCTTTTGGGGATGAAACCTGCCGCACCATGATCGAGCACGCGCCGTACGACCGTTGGCTCGTCATGAGCGGAAACCACCAGCACTGCCACAGCGGGATATTGGCCACGCAGGGCGGCCAGGCCGGACAGTCCCTGACTGCCAGGCATATGCAGATCGAGAAGCACCAGGTCGATATCCGGATCTGCTGAAAGTGCATCGAGCACGCCGGATAGATTGCAGGCTTCGAGCACGCTGCAGTCGTCCAGATGCTCGCTCGCTGCCTGGCGCAAGGCGGCTCGAAAGAGAGGATGGTCATCGGCGATGAGTAAACGTGGCACGCAAGCCTCCCTAAAGCTTGTGAGATCTGTAAGCACATCGGCGAGTCGGCTTGGCCGGTGCCGCTGGCGATATCGCCGCTCCCCCTTCGGACTGTTACGCGCCCCGTTCTCCTTGGCCGGGGCGTATGCAGACCGATACAGATCTGAGCTTTAGACCATAACCGGGGAGAACTGCGGCGTCGAGATAAAAGAGGGGGTTGGCGGGAGTTACGTTGTTGTACTTTCGTACGATGGTCTGGCGCGATGAGCTTGCTATGGTGGGCGGATGAATATCCGTACATGCTTGATGAGTGTTGTCGTGCTGGCCCTGTTTGCCTGCGGAGGGCGCGTGTCGGCAAAGGAGCCAGTGATGCAAGGGGTCGATTTTGTGCAAGGCGGGATCATGGTGACCGCGCATCGCGATCACGACGACTTGCTCAGCGCCGGACTTGGTCTCGAAGGCTTGAGGGGAGCGCCGGTGCCTTTTGCCGATCCGGCCCATCCCACGGTGCAGGAGTTGCGTCGACGCGCCATCCAGAGCAGTTGGAAGGGGATTGCGGATCTTGGGCCGCTGGGCGGTTATGGAACCGTCTATGGGGCCGTGCCCGACGTACCCGGGCGGGAATATGAGGCGTTTGCCAGGCTGCCGGGCGCGCACTCGCCGCATCGTGTACTGGTGCAAGTGCCGGACCATTTCGACACCGTCCATCGCTGTCTGGTGGTGACGGCATCATCCGGCTCGCGCGGCATCTATGGCGCGATCGCGCTGGCTGGAGCATGGGGATTGCCGCGGGGCTGTGCGGTGGCCTACACCGATAAGGGAACGGGTTCGGGCTATTTCGATTACGCGGATGATTCCGGCGTCAAGCTGGATGGTGAACGGGCGAAGCGCGGTATAGCGATGCTGGAATTCGAGCCTGCTGCGCTAAAAGGCGAAGGCATTGCCGTCAAGCACGCGCACTCCGGCGACAATCCAGAAGCCGACTGGGGGCGTCATGTGCTGCAGGCAGCGCAGTTCGGCCTGGCCATGCTGGATCGTGCGTTTCCCGATCAGGCGCCCTTCACTCCGGCCAATACAAAGATCATTGCAACGGGATTGTCCAATGGCGGCGGCGCCGTATTGCAAGCAGCCGGATTCGATGAGCACCACATGCTTGCAGGCGTGGTGGCGCTAGAGCCGAACGTGCACACGCCGCATCATGGCCGTGCGCTTTATGACTACGTGACCGAGGCTGCCATCTGGCTGCCTTGTGCCTTGATGGATAGCCGCTTTGCTTCGACACCGTTTGCGCGGGATGCCAACGCCGCGCCGCATCCTGCATGGGTGACGCGTTGCGCAAGCCTGCATGCGCAAGGGCTGTTGAAAGCAGCGACGCTGGATGCGCAGGCGAAAGAGGCCTATGAACATCTGCGCGCCAACGGCTGGACTGATCAGGCCATGGCAACGGCCGCTTCATCCACGGCATTCGACTTGTGGCGAGTCATTGGTGCTGCCTACGCGTCTGCTTATCTGCGCCGCGGTGCGGACGATATGCCATGCGGCTACCGGTACGAGGCGGTGGTGGATGGCAAGCCCGGGTTAGCTAGCGAGGCGACGCGTGCGAGCTGGTGGGCAAGTGCATCGGGTATCCCGCCCGGTGATGGAGTCGGGTTGTCCGGTGGCATGGGCGAGGGTGCTGATCCGCAGCTCGCCGGCCTGGAGTGCCTGCGGCAATTGTGGACGGGCGACAGCGCCGATGCGCGCGCCCTGCATGGATCTCTGCAGGCCTTGGCGGCGCGGCTGCCGAGAAAGGATTTACCTCTATGGGTGCTGCAGGGAGCGGATGACGGTTTGCTGCCGACCGCGTTTACGTCGGAGCCGTACATCGCCTGGCTGCATGAGGAAGGGCGCCACCCGCTGTACTGGAAGGTTCCCCACGCCCAGCATTTTGATGCGTTCCTGCCGTTGCCGGGCTTCGGTGAAAAGCACCTGCCCCTGTTGCCCTACGGTTATGTGGCGTTAGACCGCCTCTGGGCGCATCTTTTCCAAGGGCGATCCTGGCCCAGCCAGTTGCCCACCCCGGCAGGAAAGCCGCGTGGGGCCGGTCCCTTGGAGGCAAGCATGCTGGGGCTTTGAATCTTCCATGCGCCTCTGGGTAGAAAGTCGTTTCCGCCCTCTCCAGCAAGAGCCGTTCTGAGGGTATTCTTATGGGTTCGGCATCCGGCTTTTTCCGGATGCCCTATTGAGGACTCATAAGGAATACCCATGGCCATCCAAGTCACGATCACTACCAATCGCGGTCCGATCCGTCTTCGTCTGCATGACGACAAGACGCCGGTGACAGTAGCTAGCTTCGTCAATCTGGCGCGTCGCGGTTATTACGATGGTTTGTCTTTCCATCGCGTGATCGCCGATTTCATGATTCAGGGCGGGTGTCCCGAAGGCAGCGGCCGTGGCGGCCCGGGCTATCGTTTCGAAGATGAATTCCATGCTTCGTTGCGCCACGACAAGCCGGGCATTCTCTCCATGGCCAATGCAGGCCCGCGTACGAACGGCAGCCAGTTCTTCATCACACATGGTGCGACGCCATGGCTGGATGGCAAGCACAGCGTGTTTGGCGAAGTGATGGGTCCTGAAGACCTGGCCATCGTCAACACGGTTGAGCAGGGCGACAAGATCGAAAAGGTGACGGTGGAGGGTGACGTCGATACCTTGCTGGCCGCGCAATCCGACCGAGTGAAAGAGTGGAACGAGATCCTCGATCAGCGCGCTTGATTCGACTGGCATGGCATCAAGCCGCCGTGGTTCGCCACGGCGGCTTTTTCACGCGCGCGTTACGATTGTGCAGACAGCGTGGGCATACAATCCGGGCACTGATCCTCACAGGAGTGTAGCGATGTCATTACTCGGCAGTCTGGGCAGTTTGTTAGGCGGGCAAGGCGAGGGGGCCGGCTCGCTGGTGTCGGTGGCTGGTCAATTGATCCAGCAGGCCGGCGGAGTACAGGGATTGGCCAGCACGTTGCAACAGCATGGCCTGGGCGACGCGGTTCAGTCCTGGATCGGAAATGGAACAAATCAGGCCATCTCAGGCGATCAGCTCAATCAAGTGCTGCAGAAGACGGGTCTGGATTCGGTAGTCACCGAGGCTGCCGGTAAGCTGGGTGTTGATCCCGGCCAGCTTGTTGGCCAGCTTGCGCAAGTATTGCCACATGCGGTCGATCACCTGACGCCAGACGGTCAAGCGCCGGCGGGCGGTGGCGGTTTCGATCTTTCGATGCTCGGCGGATTGGCCGAGCGGCTACTGGCGGCCAAGACGGCCTGATCATTTGCTTCTTCAACGAAAAAGCACGGCGGAATGAATCCGCCGTGCTTTTCTGTTTGGCAAGCATGCTTTCTGTTTTAGATATAGCGAAGCAGGAATAGCAGGACGACCGCGCCGACAATCGACATCAGGAAGCCGGCGGTATGGAATTTCTGGCCGGGCTCCGGCTTTTTGAGCAGGGTGCCGATGAAGCCGCCGATGATGGAACCCACGATGCCCACGACCGTGGTCATGATGAATCCGTAGTGTTCGGCTCCCGGCACGATCCAGCGTGCGATCACACCGACGATAAAGCCAACGATGATGGACCAAATGATATGGAACATAGGTATCTACTCCTTGAATCTGGCTCGTGACTGGTGGTCGGAAAATGTCCCCTCCGCCCGGCGCTGCGGCGGCCTTCGCATAATGCCAGCGGGTAGCAGCGGGGCAATAGGAGTTTTCCTAGATGAGGGCGGCCAGCATCGCGGATGACGCACCGCCACATGCTAAAATCCCCAAGTTTGCTGTCCACCGAGAAACGCCCATGCCCCAGCTCGCCCAGCGCATCGGCCGCGCCAAACCCAGCGCGATCATGGTCATCGCCGAAACGGCCAAGCAGCTCAAGGCTGCCGGTCGTGACATCATCAGCTTCTCGATCGGCGTACCGAATTTCCTGCCGGGCGAGCATGTATATGCCGCAGCCCGCGAGGCCCTATCGCATGACAGCGGCCAATACGGCAGCAATCGCGGTTCGGATGCGCTGCTGGATGCGTTTCTCAAGCACATTGAGGCCTTGGGTTTTACCGGCTACGGACGCTTGAATTTTTCGGTCGGCATCGGTGCCAAACAGATTCTGTACAACCTGGCCGAGGCATTGCTCAACGAAGGGGATGAAATCTGCTTCCCGGCCCCGTACTGGACCACGTATCGCGACATCGCCGATATCGTGGGAGCAAGGGCGAACGTCCTGCATTGCGGGCCTGAGCAGAACTACAAGCTCACCCCCGAGCAGCTGGAAACGGCGCTTGCGCGCAAGCCCAAGGTGTTCCTTTTCAATAACCCCTCGAATCCTACCGGCATGGTCTATACGCGCGAGGAAATCGCCGCGCTGGCCGATGTACTGGTGCAGTACCCGGATACCTGGATCGTGACCGACGATATCTATAACTCGATGGTGTTCGATGGCATCGGGTATCACAATTTCGTGTTTGCGCGGCCGGAGCTGCGCGATCGGCTGATTTTCGTCGATTCGATTTCCAAGACTTACGGGATGCCGGGTTGGCGCGTGGGGCTGATTGCGGGGCCGGAGCCGGTAGCCAAGGCCGTGACCACGCTCAATTCCAATCACATCACCAGCGTACCGGAGGTTGTTGCGGCTGCGGCCATTGCGGCTTTCAGCGGTCCGCAGGATATCCCGCAGGCAAAATGCAAGGAATTTGCGCAGAAGCGTGACATCGTGCTTGCCGCGCTGGCGAAGATTCCTGGTGTAGTGTGTCCGCGTCCTCAGGGGGCGTTCTACGCGTTTCCCGATGTATCGGTGGCGTTCGGCAAGAGCCACAATGGTACGCGCATCGAGAACGATGTCGATTTCTGCGCTGCCTTGCTGGGCGCCAAGGGCGTTGCCTGCGTGCCCGGTTCGGCGTTTGGCGAACCACGCGCCATGCGCATTTCCTATACCTGTCCCACGGCTCAACTGGAACCGGGGCTTGCGCGCATCGCCGAGTTCTTTGCCGAATTGAATTGATTTGTTTTCACGGCCCGCATCATCAAGGTGCGGGCTTGTTGTTTTATGCACCTGAAGGAGTTGCCACGATGAAAGCCCCCGTTCGTGTTGCCGTGACCGGCGCAGCCGGCCAGATCGGTTACGCCTTGCTGTTCCGTATCGCCGCCGGCGACATGCTCGGTCCGGACCAGCCGGTGATTCTGCACTTGCTCGAAATCACGCCGGCATTGCCCGCCCTGCAAGGTGTGGTGATGGAGCTCAACGATTGTGCGTTCCCGTTATTGGCGGGTGTCGTCGCCACGGACGACGTGAATGTTGCGTTCAAGGATGTCGATTACGCGCTGCTGGTCGGTGCACGTCCGCGTGGCCCCGGCATGGAGCGTAAGGATCTGCTGGAAGCCAACGGTGCGATTTTCTCGCCGCAGGGCAAGGCGCTTAATGATCATGCCAAGCGCGATGTGCGCGTACTGGTCGTGGGCAATCCGGCCAACACCAATGCGCTGATCGCACAGCAGAATGCACCGGACCTCGATCCGAAGTGCTTCACCGCGATGGTGCGCCTGGATCACAACCGTGCGCTGTCGCAGCTTGCCGAGAAGACTGGCAAGCACACGACTGATATCAAGAAGGTCACCATCTGGGGCAACCACAGCTCCACGCAGTATCCGGACCTGCACCACGCTACCGTAGGCGGCAAGTCTGCGCTGAGCCTGATCGATCAGGCCTGGTACGAGAAGGATTTCATTCCGACTGTGCAGCAGCGCGGCGCTGCCATCATCAAGGCACGTGGCGCTTCCTCGGCGGCCTCGGCGGCTTCGGCGGCGATCGACCACATGCGTACCTGGGCGCTGGGTACGGCAGAAGGTGACTGGGTGTCGATGGGCATTCCTTCCGACGGTTCTTATGGCATCGAGCCGGGTGTCATCTACGGTTATCCGGTGACCGTCAAGAACGGTAAGTACGAAATCGTGCAAGGCTTGGAGATCAATGAGTTCTCGCGCGCACGTATGGACGCCACCCACAAGGAACTGCGCGAAGAGCGTGCAGGCGTCGAGCATCTGTTCGCCAAGAAGTAACTCTGGTTTTAAGCAGTACAGGAACGAACGGCCATCCAAGCTGGGGTGGCCGTTTTTCTTTTCTGAGGGATCGCGCTTGGGGATGGATAGTGATGTACGGTTCGTCGTTGCTCGCTGACGTCGCGGGCAAACCGCATCCATGTCATTCATAGCTGAAAGTGAAATTCACGCGCAGCGAACAATACGTAGTGCCTGGCGGTACGGCAACAGGCTGCGTCAGCCAAGCATGACTTTCGACGTGCTTTATGCCGGGAGGCGGCGCAGGCTGCGGTTTTGGGGGGTTATGCTTAGTACCGATCCTTGTTCATACCAGTCGCCCAAGACCGCACGTTCGGCCGTATGGCCGTCCAGATCGAAATGATGGATGGCGGGACGGTGCGTATGTCCATGGACCAGATGCTGCACGCCTGCATCGCGCATGGCTTGGGCCACCGCCTCGGTATTCACGTCCATGATGGTCTCGTGCGTGGTACTGGTGTGCGCGCGGCTATCCTGGCGTGCCTGTGCTGCAAAAGCACGGCGTGCTTCCAATGGCATCGCCAATACGTGTGCTTTCCACTCGGCGGTGCGTACGTTGCGGCGAACCGCCTGATAGGCCACATCATCCGTGCACAGCAAATCGCCATGCATCAACAGGGTGGGAAAGTCGTACAGGTCATGCACGACACCGTCTTCGAGCAAGGTCAGGCCGGCACGGTCCGCAAAGGTTTCGCCGAGCAGGAAGTCACGATTGCCTGGCATGAAGTACACCGGGATGCCTGCGTCGCGTACGGCGCGAGTCGCTCGGGCGATACGTTGGGGGAGCTCCGCATCGTCATCATCGCCAATCCATGCCTCTACCAGATCGCCGAGGATGTATAGCGCATCAGCGTGGCGCACCTCTTCACTCGCTAGGTAGTGCTCGAAAAGCGAGGTGATTTGCGGTCGGCTTTCATCAAGATGCAGATCGGCAATGAACAGCGTGCTCATGGTTTGTGCGGGACGCTGCCGGCCGGGCTGGCCGTCGAACTGGATGAAGCTGGCGCTGCTTCACTTTCGACGGTGGCGTTTTTGATAACGACGAGCGGATTGGGTACGTCGGCAGCGAACGGACCTTGGGCGTGAGTCGGAAGGTTGGCGATCTTGTCGACTACATCCATGCCTTTCACGACTTTGCCGAACACGGTGTAACCCCAGGTCAGGCCGCTCTGGTTGCCGACATAGTCGAGGCGTCGGTCGTCGACGAGGTTGATGAAGAATTGGGAGGTGCCGGAGTTGGGGTCCGCACCGCGAGCAACGGCGATCGTGCCACGCAGATTGGAAAGTCCGTTATCTGCTTCGCTAGGCACAGGCGAATGTGTGCGACGAGGCTGCAGCTCCCTAGTGTACAGCCCGCCTTGGATGAGGTAGCCGGGAATGACGCGGTGGATCACCGTGCCGGCATAGAAGCCCTCATGAACGTAGCGCAGGAAATTCGCCACGCTCTTGGGGGACTTGTCAGCAAAGAGTTCGAGCGTGATGTCGCCCTGCGAGGTATGCAGGATGACGATAGGATCCGCAGGCGGCGCGACGGCTGCCGGGCCAGGCTTGGAAGCCTGGGCCATGACGAAAGGCGAGACAAGCAGAAGGGCGGCGCTCAGGAAAAACTTGGGCATGACGATGGGGCGGCATGACAGAAACATTCGCTCATGATACGCGGCCTTGGCCACTTATGGCTGACGCGTGCTGAAGATGATGACGTTGCGATCGCTATCCTGCATAGGTGCCGTTACTTCCCTCTTCGGTTGCAGGACTGCCCGATAGGCGGCAAACGTGCGAAATCATTGTGTAAGCAGTGATAGCGTCAGCCCCAGCTCGGTCATGGGCGTGATTTCTTGCTCCAGGTCGGCATGACTGAGCGGATGCTGCTCCACCCATCCAGCAGGCAGTTGCAGAGCGAGACGCTGGGCCGTAGCGACGAGGCGCATGGGCGGCAACGATTCCGCACGACGTGCACGGCGAAACAGCACTGCCAGTCGCAACAGCGCGGTGATGTATTTGGCGAGTTGGCGATAGCGCTGGGGAAGAGCGGAAAAAGTCGTTTTGTCCGGCTTACGGCGGTGTGCCTGGACGATGGCCGCGAGCAGATGCTGTTCTTGGCGCGAGAAGCCGGCCAGGTCGGCGTTGCGCAGGATGTAGGCGCCGTGGTGGTGGTGCTGGCTGTGCGCGATAGCCAGGCCGATTTCATGCACGCGCGCCGCCCATGAGAGCCATTCGCGCGCTTCTGTATCCAGTTTCCAGCTGGCCGCTACCTGATCGAACAGCATCAGCGCTGTGGCTTCGACGCGACGCGCCTGTGCGCGGTCCACGCCATAGCGGCTGGCAAGGGCGTCGATGCTTGCAGTGCGTGGATCGCTGCCGCCAGCACGCCCGATCAGGTCCCATAGCAGGCCCTCGCGCATGGAGCTTTCGCAGACCTGCAGGCGCTGTATGCCGAGCGCGCCGAAAGCGGCTTCCAGGATGACCACCGCGCCCGCGAACACTGGTGCACGTTCTTCGGTCAAGCCTGGCAGTTTTAGCGTACCGATCTGGCCTTGCTCGACCAGGGCATCGCGCAGCGACGCCAGCGATGCAGGCGTGACGCCGTGATCGGACAGCCGCATGGCATGCACGACGGTACCGATCGCCTTGGCGCTGCCGGAAGAACCGAAGGCATCCGTCCAGCCGGCTTCCAGGTATTCCTCGGAAAATTGTTGGAGTAGTACTCCGATTTCGTCGCGTGCGCGCTGCCAGCGCTTGCGCGTGAGCTTGCCGCCAGGAAAGAACCGCTGCGTCGACGCGATACAGCCGACCTGTACGCTTTCCGTATGCAAGGGCGCCAGCCCGCGGCCGATGATGAATTCGGTACTGCCGCCACCGATGTCGATAACCAGCCGCGGCTCGCGCGAGGCCGGCAGGTCATGGCCGACACCTAGAAAAATCAGGCGACCTTCTTCGCGGCCGGATACCACTTCCACGGGATGTCCGAGTGCCGCTTCTGCCGCGGTGAGAAAGGCTTGCGGGGAGGCCAGGCGGCGTACGGTATTGGTTGCGACGGCACGCACGCGAACTGTGGGAATGCCGGCAATGCGCTGGCCGAATCGGGCAAGACAATTCAGGGCGCGGGCGCGATGCTCGGCGTCCAGCGTGCCGTCGGAGCGCAGACCCGCTGCCATGCGCACGGTTTCGCGCAGACGGTCGATGACGCGGGGCTCCCCGTGTTCCATGCGCGCGACCACCATGTGGAAACTGTTTGAGCCGATGTCGACGGCGGCCATCAGCTCGCCATCCTTGATCTGCATCTGGTCACCGAGGCTCACGCAGGGCTCCTGATCCGGACGGAATGATTGTTATGCACGCGGAGCGCAAAAAAGCATTTTCGCACGTCCCAAGGCGCAGGCAAAAATTACTTGGGCGACGTATTGGACAAAGGAAGATCGCACAGCTTGCTCAATAGCGTTTCCTGCGCCGAATGCGCTGCATCGTCGCCGGGCGTGGCGCGGCGGTAGTGCCCATCGTTTTCGAGCAGCCACGCCTGGGTGTTGTCGGCGAGATAGTTGGCGAGTGTCTCGTCATAGACTCTTGCAGCAAGTTGCGGATCGAGGATCGGAAAAGCCACTTCGATACGCCGCATCAGATTGCGTTCCATCCAGTCTGCGCTCGCACAGTAGAGTTCCGGCGTGCCGTCGTTGGCAAACCAGTACACGCGGCTATGTTCGAGGAAACGGCCGACGATCGAACGCACGCGGATGCGCTCGGAAATACCCGGCAATCCCGGGCGCAGCGTGCATGCGCCACGCACGATCAAATCGATTTCGACACCGGCCTGGGCGGCAGCGTAGAGCGCCTCGATGACGTGCGATTCGTTCATGGCGTTGAGCTTGGCAACGATGCGGGCGGGGCGGCCATTGCGCGCATGCGCGGCTTCGCGCTCGATCTTTTCGATCACGCTCTTGTATAGGGTGAAAGGCGAATGCAGCAGGCGCTTGAGGTTGATCACGGGCCCTAGCCCTGAAAGCTGCTGAAAGACCTTGTGCATGTCCTCGCCGATGTCAGGATGTGCCGTCATCAGGCCGATATCGGTATAGAGGCGGCTGTTGGCCTGGTGGTAGTTGCCGGTCGAGAGATGGACGTAGCGGCGAAGATGTCCGTTTTCGCGACGCACGATCAGCATCATTTTGGCATGCGTCTTGAAGCCGACGACGCCGTAGACCACCTGCACGCCAGCCTCCTGCAGGCGCGTGGCAAAGCGGATATTGGCTTCTTCATCGAAGCGCGCACGTAACTCGATGACGACGGTGACATCTTTGCCGTTACGTGCCGCTTCGACCAGCAGGTCGACCAGCGGCGTGTCCTTGCCTGCGCGATAAAGTGTTTGCTTGATCGCGAGGACGTCAGGATCCTGCACCGCCTCGCGCAGCAGATCCACGACGGCGTTGAACGACTCATAGGGGTGATGGAGCAGAATGTCGCGCTGGCTGAGTACGTCGAATATTTTTCGCCCGTTGCTCAGTGCCGTCGGCATGGATGGTGTGAAGCGTGGAAACTTCAATGAGGGGCGATCGATTTCGTCATAGACGAGGCCGGCGCGAATGATGTTGACCGGGCCATCACAACGATAGACATCGGCTTCTTCGAGTTCGAAATGGCCGATCAGCATCGATACGATCGACTGCGGGCAGTCACTGCCGATTTCCAAACGCACGGGGCGGGCATAGCCGCGCCCGAGCAATTCCTCCGCCAGCGCACGGGCAAGGTTCTCGATTTCTTCTTCTTCGACGATCAACTCGCTGTTGCGGGTGACGCGAAACTGATAGGAACCGGCGACCTTGAAGCCGGGGAACATCATGTCGACGAAGGCTTGCAGCAGCTCGGCCAGGAATACGTAATGGTCTCCCTCGCCGCTCACTTCATTGGGGATGCGGATAATGCGTGGCAATGAACGTGGCGCGCGCACCAGGGCCATATGGCCTTCGTGGCCGAAGGCGTCGCGGCCTTGCAGCACGACGGCGATGTTGAGGGTCTTGTTGAGGATGCGCGGAAAGGGATGTGCCGGATCGAGACCGAGTGGCGACAACACCGGCAGCACTTCATGCTCGAAGTAGCCATGCAGCCATCGGCGCTGCCGTGGCGTCCATTGTTTACGGGTGAGGAAATGAATGTTTTCTGCGACTAAGGCGGGCCCCAGTTCGTTCTGCCAGGTGGTGTATTGCGCATTTACTAGATCAAGCACGCGCTCGCGAATGCGGGCGAGTAATTCGCTGGAGGAAATGCCGTCTGGTCCCGGCGAAGCAGAGCCGAATTGATGGTGATGCTTGAGCATCGCCACCCGAACCTCGAAGAATTCATCCAGGTTATTGGCGACGATACTGAGATAACGCAATCGTTCCAGCAGCGGAATACTGGTATCGCGGGCTTGGGCGAGCACGCGAAAATTGAATTCGAGAGCAGCCAGCTCGCGGCTCAGGAATAGCTCGGGCTGGTGCGCTTCGTGGGGGACGGCTTGGGTGGCTTGGCGGCGTGGCATTCGCTCATTCTCACTCATGAGCTGCCGCATCGCCTATGCATTTGCAACAAATCGTTCAACGTTACGTAATGAGGAGCGCAGGCACGCGCTCAGTGACTTTCCGATGGCCTGGATTCATGGATCTCGGGAGCGAGCAAGCGCTCGCGCCCAAAGCAGCAGGTGAAGGTAGAGCCCTGGCCCGGCATACTGCGGATATCCAGTCGCGCTTGATGCAATCCGAGCACGTGCTTGACGATGGAAAGGCCGAGGCCGGTGCCGCCGCTGTCGCGCGAGCGGCTCGATGAGACGCGGTAGAAGCGCTCGGTAAGACGCGACAGATGATCGGCAGGAATACCGTAGCCGGTATCGATGACCGAGTAATTCGCACCATCTGCCGTGCGTTCCCAGCGGATGGTAATGCGCCCGCCCGTGGGCGTGTAGCGCACCGCGTTGCTCACGAGATTGGACAGCGCACTGTGCAGATCCTTGGGCGAACCCAGCAGATCGAGTTCGGCCGTGGATTCAACGGAGATGCTGTGACGCCCTTGGCTCAGGGCTTCGGCTTCCTTGCGGAGGGTAGCCAGCAGCGGTGCCATGGGGACCCGCTCTTCGTTGACATGGTCTTGCGTTTCCAGCCTGGAAAGCGTCAGCAGATCTTCCACGATCTGCCCCATGCGCTTGGATTGCGCGCGCATCTCGCTCAGGACAGGAGCGAGATGCGGGACGTCTTCCGGATCGAGCAGTTCCAGATAGCCGTGGATGACCGTGAGCGGAGTGCGCAGTTCGTGCGAGACGTTGGCGACAAAGTCCCGGCGGATCTGTTCCAGCCTCGACATATGGCTGATGTCGCGCGCCAGCAACAATCGCTGCCGCTGGCCGAACGGTAGCAACGTGACGTTGATATGCCGGCTGGGCTGACCCGGTGCACTGATGTCGTTCAGCGGTTCAGGCGACGCTTCTTCCAGCCAGCCGGCCAGCTCGGAGTTGTGCAATTTTTCTTTCAGCACCACGCCGCGATCCTGCGGGCGGCGCAGGCCGAGCAGGCTTTCGGCGGCATGGTTGAACCAGCGCACGTGCTGTTCCTGGTCCAGCAGGACAATGGCGTCCGGCAGGTTGCCTGCGGCACGGCGCAGATCATGCAGATTGGCGGCTAGGCGTCGGGAGCGCATCATGAATCGGTCATGCCGGGGTTGGTCGGAATCGTCGGGGGAGGGCGGCGATGAACTCATCATGGGCCGAGCAATGTGACGCAAGTGCGTCAGTAATAAGACAATTTCTGCTACAGCGACGATAGCTACGCCGATGGCTGTGTCACCGCCTGCCAGCCAGCCTGCCAAAGCGCCCACAAACAGCCCGCCGGCCAGCGCGAGAGGTAGCTTCCAGGCGCTCTCGACCAGGCGTTTCATGATGGCGTCTGTGGCAGGCGGGGCTCTCAGGGGCTTGCCGAGAACCGATAGCCTGCCCCGCGTACTGTCTGCACCATGTCTTCGAGTTTCCATGGTTCAAGCGTTTTACGAAGCCTGCGGATGTGTACGTCGACCGTGCGCTCTTCGACATAAACGCTACCGCCCCAGACGTGATCCAGCAGCTGGGCGCGCGAATACACGCGCTCCGGGTGCGTCATGAAGAAATAGAGCAGACGATATTCGGTGGGACCGATCGGCACCGGTTCGTCGCCAGCGAATACGCGGTGTGCCGGGCCATCGATGCGCAGACGTCCCAATTCCACGATGCCTGAGCCATCGTCGCCCTGGCTGCGGCGCAACACAGCCTTGATGCGCGCGATGAGTTCGCGCGTGGAGAAGGGTTTGACGACGTAGTCGTCGACGCCAGCCTCGAGTCCGTTGACACGATCCATTTCCTCACCGCGCGCGGTGAGCATGATGATCGGGACTTCACGGCTCAGTTCTTCCTTGCGCAGGCGACGGGCCAGGTCCAGTCCGCTGGTGCCCGGGAGCATCCAGTCCAGCAGGATCAGATCGGGCACCTGCTCGGCGATGGACATCTGCGCCGTGCGTGCATCCGCTGCCTGGGCAGTGTCCATGCCGGCCTTGCGCAGGGCGAAGGCGACCATGTCGCGGATGGAAGCTTCATCTTCAACAATCAGGATGCGTTTATGCACGCGAAGGTCCAATAGGTGGCCTATGACGCAAATATTGCAGCGGTGCAATGTTACGCGCCGATGACAGTGCGTGAAAACGCCATTGCAAGAGGGGTGGCAATGACCTGAATGTGCTCAATCAGTGCCGCTGGTTAGGAAAGTTGGGGCAATTGGAATGGACGCAGGGAGTGGATTCCTGATCCAGCATTTGCTGAACCACATCCTGGCTGTCGAACGCCGTAGAGCGCCATTGTTGCCCTTGATTGCTGCCGTTGGGGTTGTCGTCCGTGGATATCCGCCGTTTCCGCAACTCCATGACCAACGGGGTGAGTTCGGCGATATGGGCCTGGATACGAGCTCTGGCGTAGTAATCCAGGTCGTTCCTCTTGAGCAGGGTTTTCAGTTGTTCCATGGCATCGAATGGGCGGCCGGACAGATAGCTGGCCTGGGCATAGGCTTCGCCGGCGCGGACGCTGTCGCCAGCCTTTTCGCTGGCGACAGCGTAAGCCGTGAACAGACCGGGTTCGTCGGTGTCTTCCAGCATCGGGCGTAGCATGCCCGCCGCCTGTGCGGCCTGGGCTTTGGTTCCACCATGCGTGAGCGCGTTGGCGTAAGCCAGGCCAATGGCCTTGTTTCTGGGCGATTGCGTATTGAGCTCAGCGTATATCTGTAATGCGGCCGCTCGCTGACCATCCAGCAGGCGGGCATCTGCCATGGCGAGAAGGAGAATCAGGTTGCCGGGATACTTGACCAAGAGCGGCTGCAGTTGTTCGATGGCTTTTCCGGCTTGGCCGCTGCGCATCAGCGCCAGTGCGTAGCCGTAATGGTTCTCTGGGGTGTCGTAGAGGTGATCCTGCCGTCCGAGCAGGCCGCTGTAATAATTGCTCATGCGATAAGCATCATCGGAAAGTACGCGGACGCGCTCGCGCATGAGCAGGTAAGTACTCGGACCGCCATGGCTGCTGCTATGCGCGGTGAGCAGGGTCGTGGGGTCTTTCACGTAGGCAATCGGGGCGGTCTGCTTGTCCCAGCTGGCTTTGTCGAGCAGGTTGCCGCTGGGGCGCATCTTTTGTTCGGCGATCAAGGCGGCAGCGCGTGCCTTGGCATCGCTGATTCGCTGGGCGGTGACCGGGTGATCCTGCAGCAGCGAGGGCACCTGGATGCCGCCTGAGTCGGGGCTCATGACGTCTTCCATGCGCTGGAAAAAGCCGGCCATGGCGTTGGGATCGAATCCGGATTTGGCGAGCGTTTCGATGCCGGTGCGGTCGGCTTCGGCTTCATCTTTGCGGGTAAAGTTGATTTCCTTCTGCATCAGCGCACCCTGGCCGCCCAGCAACGCGGCTGCTGCAGCGTCACCGCCGGCCGCGCCGCCAGCGGCAATGGCGCCGAGTGCTACCAGGGCCATCAGTGGCGTGTCCTTCTTGGCCGATTCGTAGGCGCGTTGCAGGTGGTTTTGCGTGATGTGGCCGATTTCATGCGCCATCACCGCGGCAAGTTCATCCTCGCTGCGCGTGATGGTGATCAGGCCCGAATCGATGCCGATATAGCCGCCCGGTGCGGAGAATGCATTGATGACCGGATCCCTGGCGATGAAAAACGCGAAGTGATCTTTCGGCTTGGCCGAGTTGGCAACCAGGCGGAAACCGAGGTTGTTGATGTAGTCATCGAGCAGCGGGTCGTCTACTACCATATCCAGCGCACGCATCTGCTGCAGCATCATGGCGCCGTAATCTTGAGCTTCCTGGGGCGAGATCAGCGCATTGGCCGAGCTGCCAAGATCGGGCAGGCGGATATCGCCGGACCGGTCCTGCGCGCCGGCGACAAAGGCCATGCTGGCGGTCACCAGTGCGGTCAGCAGGCATTTACGGAAGTGGCGATGCGCTGTGGTCATAGATGAACGACAATATCACTGAGAGCTGCTGTCAAAACGACGTTGCGAAGGTGAGGCAGGCGTGGCGTGCGCCAGGAATCCGCAGCTAATGTACGCCAACTACATGTTGGTTCCCGTATTTGCCTCGCGGTCGCCTGGTATGTGTCAGCAAGCACTTTTGAGACCGTTCCCCGGCGCGGCAGTTCAGTGCGGAGCTGCTTGCTTTTCAAGCTGCGGATCGCCATTTACAGGACAGGTTATTTCGGAGTTTTGTGATGCCTAAGATCGAAGTCTATTCCACCGCGGTGTGTCCTTACTGCGTGGCTGCCAAGAACTTGCTGAAGGCCAAGGGCCTGACGTGGGAGGAGGTGCGAGTGGACACGGATCCAACGCAGCGCGAGCTCATGCTGCAGCGTAGTGGGGGGCGTCGTAGCGTGCCTCAGATCTTCGTCAACGATCAGCATGTGGGCGGGTATGACGATCTTGTCGCGGCTGACCGCAGCGGCAAGCTGGCCGAGCTCATCGAGGCTGCGGCATGAGTGCAGAAAAGGATCGCCTGGCCGAGTTCACGGCATTTCGCCAACGCATGAACGAGCGCATCTTGGCGCAGGACAATCAGGTTGTGCGGCGCTTTTTTGCATTGGATACACAGACGTACAAGCCAGGGGTGCTGGACGTAAAGACCAAGGAAATGCTTGGTCTGGTCGCTTCGATGGTACTTCGCTGCGACGACTGCATCAGCTACCACGTGGCGCAATGCAAAGAGGCGGGTGTCACTCGAGAAGAATTTTTTGAAGTGTTCAGCGTAGGTCTGGTGGTGGGAGGGTCAATTGTGATTCCACATCTGCGCCGCGCCGTGGATTTTCTCGATCAGCTTGAGGCAGGTGCCGAAGCAGGGAGCTGCAGCGAGCACGCTTAGCGACTACTTGCCCCTCTCCGTGGAAGTAGAAAGCGATGCTTTCGTTTGTCCGAATCCGAGTGGTCTTGGCTTTCCCCTTTGATCTTCTTTCTTGCGCTTCAGACGCAACCTGAAGCGAGGAGGGCGAACACCAGCAGTCAGGCGTTCGACTTGAAGCAACGCTCCGTACGAGCATTTCCAACGCTTTGCAAGGGTGACGGGCTATTCGGGAGACGGCTCATCGGGGATAATTGTGCAGTTTTCAGCCAGGCGCCCTCCCTCTGCGCGCCGGCTTCCCCGCTTCATTCCAAGGAGTTTCCCCATGAGCAAGACCATTGCGGTGATCCCGGGCGATGGCATCGGCCCGGAGATCATGACGGCTACGCTGCATGTGCTCGACGCACTCGATTGCGGCCTGACCTACCACAGCGTTGAAGCGGGGATGATCGCGCTCGAAAAGCACGGTGACCTGCTGCCCAAGGCGACCCTGGATGCGATCGCCCAGCATAAAGTTGCGTTGAAAGGACCGTTGACCACGCCAGTGGGCGGCGGCTTTACCTCCATCAATGTGACACTGCGCCGCCATTTTGATCTTTACGCCAATGTGCGGCCGGCGATTAGCTTCCCGGGCACCAAGGCGCGTTATGAGAACATCGACATCATTACCGTGCGTGAGAACACGGAGGGTGCCTATCTCGCCGAAGGTCAGACGCTGTCGGAAGACGGTGAAGTGGCCACGTCGATGATCCGCGTGACGCGCAAGGGCTGTGCGCGCATCGTGCGCTATGCGTTCGATATGGCGGTGAAGAAAGGGCGCAAGAAAGTCACTGCGGTGCACAAGGCCAACATCATCAAGACGGCCTCGGGTCTGTTCCTGAACGTGGCCCGCGAAATCGCCAAGGAATATCCGCAGATCGAATTCAACGAAATGATCGTGGACAACGCTTGCATGCAGCTGGTGATGCGCCCCGAGCAGTTCGATGTGATCGTTACGACCAATCTGTTCGGCGACATTCTTTCCGATTTGTGCGCCGGCCTGGTCGGCGGCCTGGGCCTGGCACCGGGCGACAACATTGGCGAGCACGCGGCAATCTTCGAGGCAGTGCATGGTTCGGCACCGGACATTGCGGGTAAAGGCATCGCCAATCCGTGCGCGCTGTTGCTTGCCGCAGCGGACATGCTCGATCACCTCGGGATGGTTGAGAAAGGTACTTCGTTGCGTCGGGCCATCCGCGAAACGATCGTGAATGATCGCGATCTCATCACGCCAGATCTGGGCGGCAAGGGCAGCACGCAAAGCTTTGGCGAAGCGATTGCCAAACGCGTGAAGGCCTGATGAGGTAAATGCCCTCTCCCTGCTAGGGAGAGGGATTCAAATAAGGCGAATTTGCCTAGAGTCTTATTTGAGGCGCGGCTCCGGCCTGGCAGCAGAGCGAACGCAACTTCTTAGCCCTCTCCCATGAATGAGGGCTGGTGGCATCAGGCTACCTTGCGTTCTGCCGGCTGAAAATCCGGCTCCTTCTTCGATGGTATCGCGATACGATTCCAGCTGTTGATCATGATGACCAGCAGATTCAGATCCATCAGCTCGCGTTCGTTGAAGTGCGCGCTTGCTTGTTCGTACACGTCATCCGGCACGCCGTTTATAGGATCCAAGTGCGTCACGGCTTCGCACCACGCGAGTGCCGCGCGTTCACGTGCATTGTAGAACGGCGCTTCTCGCCAAGCCTGCAGCAGGTACAATCGCTGCTCGGTTTCGCCGTCGGCACGTGCTTCTTTGCTGTGCATATCGATGCAGTAGGTGCAGCCATTGAGCTGCGAGGCGCGCAGCATCACCAGATGAACCAGGGACGTTTCGAGTCCGGATTTGTCGATATGGCCCTTCATCGTAAAAAGCGGTTTCAGAGCCTCTGGATAGCTGAAATAGGAAAAGCGTGACATGGTTGGGTCCTTGTGTAGGCGGCCGCAATGGGCCGTTCAATGCAAGGACGTGTCAGCCTGCCATTTCGTGACAGCGGCTAGGCGCGCCAGCTTTTCCGGGTTGCGCAACACATGCAGGGCGGTAATGCGATCGCCGTCGGACTCGATCCAGATGGCGGTGGTCAGCTGGTCATCTACCCAAGTTAGGAGCACGGGTGCGCCATTCAGGCTATGCAGCTGGCGATGGACCTCGCGCTCTTGCTCGTGTCTGCTGATCTGCAGATAGAGGCGTGCGATGCGTGCATTGCCCAGCAACGGACGCAAGGTGGCGGTGACCAGGCCGCCGCCGTCGGCAATGTGTACGGCGTCCTCGGCGATCAGTGCCCGCAGGTTCTCTTCCGTGGGGTGCTGTAGGGCTTGCGCAAATCGTTCCAGCAAGCGTCGCTGGGCTGAGCTGCTGCTGTTGAAACGGGCACGCTCCTCGCGAAGCCGTTGTTTGGCACGATGTGCGCGCTGGCGACAGGATTCCTCGGTGATGCCCAGCATGGCGGCTGCCTCTGCGTGGGTGTAGTCGAATACCTCGCGCAAGAGAAATGACGCACGTTCTTCCGGAGTGAGCCGCTCAAGCATCAACAGGAAGGAAAGGGTGAGCGTTTCTGCGTGTTCAGCCTGTTTGTCCGGCTGGCTCTCCGGTTCGACCAGAGGCTCGGGAAGCCACGGCCCGGGGTAATGCTCACGTTCGACTTTGGCGTGGCGTAGCCGATCCAGTGCAAGCCGGGTGGTAACGGTCACCAGCCAGGCTTCGGGATCGTCCAGATCAGTTTTATCGTGCGTATGCCAGCGCAGCCACGCATCATGCAACACGTCTTCGGCATCTGCCTGCGTGCCCAGCATACGATAGGCAAGACCTAGCAGGCGTGGGCGATGTTTCTGGAATAGATCGGTATAGGAGTCCATGGTCGCTTCCCGTGAGGACGTATAACCAGGACGCGCGAGCTATTGGAAACGTGACGATTCAGCGTACGAAAGGCCAGGGCGCCAGGAATACCAGCCAGATGAAAATCAGCATGCCGATGTATTTCAGCGTGCGAAACAGTTTCGGATGTTTTTTCTTGAATGCACGCGAGCGTTCACGGCCACGCGCGTTGAGCGCGAAGACGCGATTGACGAAACCGGTTCTTTCTTCCGGTGACTCGGTATTGGGGGAGGCGGTGATCTTGCCCATGAAAGCACCAACGCGGTGGTTGATGGCACCCATGAGGCGGGTGCGCAGGGGACGTTCGACGTCGGCGAATAGAATCACCCGCGTCTGATTGGTCTTGTTTTCCACCCAGTGGACGTAGGTTTCGTCGAACACTACATCCTTGCCGTCTCCCCAGGCATGTTCTTCGCCGTCGACAAAAATACGGCAATCGCGCGAGTTGGGGGTGATCAGGCCAAGGTGGTAGCGCAGGGAACCAGCGAAAGGATCGCGATGCGCATTGAGCCTGCTATGTGGCGCAAGCGTGGCGAACATGGCTGCTTTGACGCTGGGTATGGCACTGAGCAACGCCACGGTTTTCGGGCAGAGCATTTCGGCGGATGCCAATGGCTCGCCGTACCATTTCAGATAAAAACGCTTCCAACCCTGCTTGAAAAAACTATTGAAGCTGGCGTCGTTATGCGTTTCGGCGGCGCGGATGTGGCCTTCGTCGAACAGTTGCAAGGCTTCGTCGCGAATGGTTTGCCAGTTCTGCTGGAGCAGGTCCAGCTGAGGGAAGCCACGACGATCCAGAATCGGGCGCGCTGGTACAGCCGAGAAGGCGTACATCATCAGGTTGTACGGCGCGAAGATGGCGGAATGGTCGACCAGTTGGCGATCGAAACGCAGCCGTGTACGGCCACGCAGATGTACGAGCAGCACGCACAGCACGAAAGCCAGCAGCACGTAGAGGATGATGAAGCGGGGACTGAGGAAATCCATCGTGAAAGCGGCTCGGGTTCGGCCCGGAAACGCATCCGGAGTAGGCGGCCGGCTGGCCACAGGGCAATTTTACGGCAAATCCCGTTCAGTGACGGAGCACGAATGCCGCGCCGCCTCCCGGGCGGTAGCCGTGCTTCAGGGTGCGTTGGACGTAGGCGATGGCGGGGCGTATAGCCTGGCGTGGTGTCGAGCCTTTGGCGAGTTCCGAAGCAACGGCTGAAGCAAGCGTGCAGCCGGTGCCATGGCCTTCGCGCGGAAGGCGAAGATGATGGATCTCCATCAAGCCTTGTGCGTCGAAAAACCGATCAATGACTTCATGGCCGCGTCCATGTCCTCCTTTTAGAAGCACCCCAGCTGCGCCCAGTTCAAGCAGGGTTTCACCGGCCTCACGGATCTGTTTCGCCGTTCGCAGTGTGCGGCCCAGCAATGCTTCGGCTTCCGGCAAGTTTGGGGTGAGCACGTCAGCCAGTGGAATCAGCTCATTGATCACGGCATCGACGGCGTCCTCATCGAGCAGTCGCGCACCGCTCGTGGAAATCATGACGGGGTCGACGACCAGCCATGCTGGTTTGTATTTACGCAAAGCGCGGGCAACCAGGCGCACCGTGGCGGCGTTGCCCAGCATGCCGGTCTTGACTGCGGCGATAGGAAAGTCAGCGAATACCGCATCGATCTGACTGCGGATATGTGCAAGCGGTACGGAGTGGACGGCAGTTACGCCACGGGTGTTCTGGGATGTGATGGCGGCAATGACGGAAAGACCATGCACTTCGTGTGCATGAAAGGTTTTTAGATCGGCCTGAATACCTGCACCACCGCCGGAATCCGATCCGGCGATGGTGAGGGCGATGGGAAAGGAGGACGTCGTCGAGGGCACTTGCTTTAGTTCATCGTCATGGCGAAGGCCGGGATTCTGCAGGATACAAGTCGCATACGAGTACTCGACTACGGATGAGGGAGCTCCATGCAGGACGATGCCTTGCGCAGCCTGCGCGTTACAAGGCCTCCGATGCAAAGTCCGCCAATCGCGAGCGCTCCCCGCGTCGCAGCGTGATGTGCGACGAATGCGTCCAATGCTTGAAGCGATCGACCGCATAAGTCAGGCCCGAAGTCGTTTCCGTGAGATATGGGGTGTCGATCTGCTCCACGTTGCCCAGGCAGACGATTTTCGTACCAGGGCCTGCGCGCGTGATCAGGGTTTTCATTTGTTTGGGCGTCAGATTCTGCGCTTCGTCGATGATCAGGTAACGCGAAAGGAATGTGCGACCACGCATGAAGTTCAGGGAGCGGATCTTGATGCGCGAGGCAAGCAGATCATTGGTGGCTTGGCGTCCCCAGCTGCCGCCTTCTTCGGGATTGGCGAGCACTTCGAGGTTATCAGTGAGCGCCCCCATCCATGGCGTCATTTTCTCTTCCTCGGTGCCTGGCAGAAAACCTATGTCTTCGCCTACTGAAACCGTGGCGCGCGTCATAATGATTTCGCGATAGCGTTGCTGATCCATGACCTGCGCCAATCCAGCTGCGAGTGCGAGCAAGGTCTTGCCGGTACCTGCGGTGCCTAGCAGGGTGACGAAATCTACGTCGGGATCCATCAACACGTTGAGCGCGAAGTTCTGCTCGCGGTTACGTGCGGCAATACCCCAGACACTGTGGTTGCTGTGGCTGTGATCATCCAGCAGCACCAGTGTGGCGCGCATGTCGTCAATGTGCAGCACACGCAGCTCTATGTTGTTGTCGCCAGGCAGATACAAGCACTGGTTGGGGTACCAGTCTTCGTCTTCGTGACGATCGAGTTTGTAGTAGGTACGGCCACGTTCGTTCCATGACTGCACTTCCGGATGGCGATCCCAGAAATCCTCGGGCAGCTCGGCCGAACCGGTGTAGAGCAGCGCGAAATCGTCCAGCGCGCGATCGTTTTCGTAATCTTCCGCATCGATGCCATAGATCTTGGCCTTGATGCGCAGATTGATGTCCTTGGTGACCAGAAAGACCGCGCGGTCTGGATTCTGATCGCGTAGCTCGATGACCGAGGAAAGGATCTGGTTGTCTGCCTTGCCGTGGCCGTTGCTGGTGCGTTGCTGGAAATACAGGCGGCCCACCGCCGCGCCGCGCTTGAGCGACACGCCTTCCGGGTTTGCCAGCTCCAGGCCGTTGCTAATGCCATGTCCATTGCCGCGCTCAATCAATTCATTGAGGAACCGGCTGACTTGGCGGCCATTGCGGGAGACCTCTGAAGCGCCTTTCTTTTTTTCGTCCAGTTCCTCCAGAACCGTCATCGGAATGAAGACGTCGTGCTCCTCGAAGCGGAACAGCGATGTTGGATCATGCAACAGTACGTTGGTATCGAGAGCGTAAATGCGCTTGCTTCCGGTCATGCGGAAGAAACCTCACGAGGCAAGAGGTGGATGGATCGCGTCGCGTAAAGGAGAGCGATGTCGATGGACGTAGGAATCACCGTGGTAGGGCTTCGAGCACTGCCTGGGCATGACCGGGCACTTTTACGCCCCGCCACTCCGCGGCGAGCTTGCCGTCGGGATCAATCAGGAAGGTACTGCGTACCACGCCCATGTGACGTTTCCCGTACAGCACTTTTTCGTGAATGACGTCGAAAGCCTTGCACCAAGTTTCATCCGCATCGGAAACCAGCGGAAAAGGCAGCTCTTGCTTACTGGCGAAGTTGGCGTGGGATTTTACGGAGTCGCGGGAAACGCCGACGATTTCGGCGTGAAGCTTTTGAAATTTGGGATAAAGATCGCGGAAGTCCTTCGCCTCGTTGGTACAGCCGGGAGTGCTGTCCTTCGGGTAGAAATACAGCACTACCCATTTTCCTTTTAGTGCATCGAGTTTGAGCGTGCTGCCATCGCCGGTGAGGCCTTGCAGCTTAGGGACTTTCTTGCCTAGATCGGGCATGGGTTCTCCGGAAGCCAGACTGTTTTTGCGCCTTCCGGGAATGGAGACTAACGCGGGTAGGGCAATGGAAAACAGCCTTGTCAGACGGCTTCAGCCGGAGCATTCTAGAATTTCACCGGATCCATGATGGCGTCGAGATTCAAGCCATCGCAGAACTCGAGGAAATCGTCGCGCAACGCGGCGATATGCAACTTATCCGGAACCCCGATCGTGAACTGGGCCTGGAACATCGAGGCGCCGGTTTGCATGGCCTGGTAACGCATCGAGCTGAGCTGTTCCACGCTGATGTCGTGGCGGCTGAAGAAGTCGACGATTTTTACGAGAATGCCGGGACGGTCGGAGGCTACGACTTCGACCAGGTACGGCAGCAAGTGGCCGCTCGGCTCGCGGGGATTCGTCCGGTAGTAGGTAAGGCGAAGTTCTTCTTCCCGCGCCAACTTGCTCAGGGCGGTTTCCAGCTTGGCCACTGCGTCCCATGCGCCAGCGGCCAGCAGTGTCAGCGAAGTATCCGCGCCAATGGTCGAAACGCGTGCGTCTGAAAGATTGCAGCCGGCATCGGCAATACGCCTTGCCAGGGCAAGCAATGGCGTGCGTCCTGCCGGCGTCAGCGTCTGGATCAACAGTTGATGATCGTTGCTGGATCGCGCGGAAAAAGGGATGGTGGGCATGGACAAGGGCGACCCCGCGTCGTGCGGGAAGACGACGAAACGATATATCAGCTTACTTGCCCGTCCCGTGAAGCCGCAAGTAAGATGCCTAGTCTCGTTTTTTGTGCAGGTCGCGCCATGAAGATCCACGGAAGCGTCTGCGCGCTGGTTACTCCGTTCGACGCGAGCGGAGCGCTCGATATGGCGGCCTTTGGCCGCCTGCTCGATTTCCAGATCGCAGGCGGTACCCAGGCGGTGGTCGTCGCCGGTTCCACCGGCGAATCCCACATGCTTGAACACGATGAGTACGAGCATCTGCTGGCCTTCGCGGTCGAGCATGTCGCGGGCCGTGTCCCGGTGATCGCCGGCACTGGCGAGGCGGCGACGGCCAAAACGGTCGCGCTCACGCAGCGCGCTCGTTCGCTAGGCGCAGATGCTGCCTTGGTGGTGACTCCGTACTACGTGCGCCCGACCCAGGAAGGGTTGCGTCGCCATTTTCTCGAAGTTGCCGATAACGGCGGTTTGCCCCTCATTCTCTACAACGTGCCTACCCGTACGGGTTGCGATCTGGCGCCGGAGACGACAGCCTTGCTGCGCGATCACCCTGCCATCGTGGCTATCAAGGAAGCGCGTGCCGATGCCGAAAGGATCCAGCGCACTGCGGAACTTGTTCGATCAGATTTCGTCTACCTGTGCGGTGAGGATGCTGCTGCCGCGGATGCTATGCTGGCGGGAGCCGCTGGCGTCATATCGGTGGTAGCCAACTTGGCGCCCAGGGCTCTGCGGGCATTGTGCGACGTTGCCATATCGGGCGACCGGGTTGCGACGGCGCATGCCAATGCATTGCTTGAACCGCTGGTTCAGGCGCTGGGTTGTGCTCCCAATCCGATCCCGGTCAAAGCAGGACTGCCGGAACTCGGCCTGGGGACAGCCAAGCCGCGCTTACCGTTGGTAGAACTGGAGCAAGGGCCCGCGCGCGAACGGATAAGCAAGGCCTTGGCGACTCTGGCATCCTTGGCCGATGCTGCGTGATTTTTTGCTCGACTGAACTCGGAACAATACGGAAACCACTACATGAAGAAACCTTCTCTAGCCGTAGCCCTGCCGGCTCTGGCTCTCACCGGCCTGCTTCTTTCGGGTTGTGGCATGTTCCGTTCCGAACGAGCCTGGCAAAATGCCAAGCAGGAATCGCCGCTGGAAATTCCTCCGGGTCTCGATACGCCTTCGGCGAGTGCGGCATTGGTGATTCCCCCACAAGGCAGCAATCAGCCGAGTCCTAATGGGGCTACTGCACGAGTGGGGGGCAATCCAGGCACGATTACGGATGGTTTCATCTTGGCGGACAGCGTGGATGAAACCTATCGCCGCGTAGGCGATGCGTTGAGCAATGGCGAGATCGGCACTCTGCAAGGTCACGACGATGCGACGCACACGTACACTCTGAGCGTGGTTGCTTCCGATCAGCCGCTCGAAAAGCCAGGATTCTTTGGACGCCTGTTTGGCGGTGGCGGCAGCAAGTCGAACGGTCCGGATGCCGTTCCGCGCAAGGTGGTCGTTACCATCAATGGCAGTGGCCAGGGTTCAAGCGAAGTGCGTGCCCAGGGTGAAGCGGCTGCCGTCGCAAAGGTAGTGGATAGTCTCAAGTCCCGCCTGGGTGGCAAGGGTTAAGACGGGTAGTCCCGATGATGTAAAAAACGCCGCTCATCACGAGCGGCGTTTTTATTTGTGTTCCGTTTTGAAGCGAGAGCTTCAGCGCTCCAGCAGGTTCAACTTCTCAGGCTTGTTTTCCCATTCCTTGGCGTCAGGCAGTGGGTCTTTGCGTACCGTAATGACCGGCCACGCTTTGGCGAGTTCCTTGTTCAGCGCGGTATAGCCTTCCTGCCCGGCGGGAACGTCATCTTCAGGATAGATGGCGTTGATCGGGCACTCCGGTTCGCACAAGGTGCAATCGATACACTCGTCAGGATCGATAACCAGAAAGTTGGGGCCTTCATGAAAAGCGTCGACAGGGCAGACTTCGACGCAATCAGTGTATTTGCATTTGATGCAGTTGTCGGTAACGACGAAGGTCATGCTGCCGTGTGCCTGCTTGGGATCGTAGAGCCGATCATAATGGGATAGTGGCGCTCCCAACGAGGTTCGAACTCGTGTTCCCGCCTTGAGAGGGCGGTGTCCTAGGCCACTAGACGATGGGAGCGTAATGTTGCGAGGCGCGGTAGTATAGCTGAATTGTTTCGTCCGGCAACGCCTGCGGGCAGCGGTCCAGGAGGACCGAAACGCTTGCAGGACAACGCTTAAGGCCGGTTTTACCGCCCGGGGCCCAGACATTCAGTTGTGCCATCGGAAGTTGAATGCCCGTAAGGATTTCGATCGCTTGAATCCCAAAGCCAGGAACGAAGTCAAGTTCGCTCTGCAGATTATTCCGCGTGAGCAGCACACGATTTCCCGCAAGAACATCAGCAAGGCTGCCTTGCGAGTGCTCTATCGCCTGAATGAAGCCGGTTACGACGCCTACCTGGTTGGTGGCGCCGTGCGTGACCTTCTGCTGGGCGGTCATCCCAAGGACTTTGACGTCGCCACGAATGCAACACCCGACGAGGTCAAAAAGCTGTTCCGCAATTGCCGCCTGATCGGCCGTCGATTCCGTCTCGCGCATGTGGTGTATGGCAACGAAATCATCGAAGTGGCGACGTTTCGCGGCGCGGGAGTAAGCGAGGAGGACGGTGAAGGAGATCGTCACATCGTAGACGGTCGCATTGTGCGGGATAACGTGTGGGGCAGCATCGAAGAAGATGCCTTGCGGCGGGATTTTCGCGTCAATGCGATGTATTACGGCATCAGCGATTTTTCGGTCCGCGATTATGTGGGCGGTATGCAGGATCTGCATGATCGCGTGCTTCATCTCATCGGCGATCCGGCCACCCGTTATCGAGAGGATCCGGTCCGCATGCTGCGTGCCGTGCGGTTGGCAGCAAAGCTGGACTTCCGCATTGATCCCGGCGCGTCCGCGCCCTTTGCCGAACTGGGATCGTTGTTAAGTGGGGTCGCGCCGGCGCGGTTGTTCGACGAGTCATTGAAAATGTTCCTGGCGGGATACGGTCTCAAGAGCTTCCACATGCTGGAGGAGTGCGGCCTGCTGAAATACATGTTCCCGGCCACTGCACGTGCGCTCAAGCGTGAGGACAGCGCCCTGTGGTCCATGATCGAGGGCGGGTTGGAGAGCACCGATGCCCGTATCGCCGAGGGTAAATCCGTTACGCCGGCTTTCCTTTTCGCAGTGCTGCTATGGGGCGAAGTCCGGGATCTCGCACACACCTGGGTGAAACATGGCAAAAGCGCAGGCGATGCGTGGGCACGTGCCATTACCCATGTGGTCGGCGAACAATGCCAGCGGGTGGCGATTCCGCGCCGTTTTACGATCGTGATGGAAGAAATCTGGTCACTGCAGCCTCGTTTTGAGCAGACGCAGCGGAAAAAAGTTTTTCGCCTGCTATCGCATCCCCGTTTCCGGGCGGCTTTTGATTTTCTTTTGTTGCGAAGGGCGGAATCACCTGCGATCGCCAATCTTGGGCAATGGTGGGATCACGCGCAGCAATTGCCGCACGAGACCTTGGCGGCAGCGTTGCCGACCCAACAAGGGGGCACGCAGTCAGATAACGAGCCAGTCCGTGCGAGCGTGCCTCATAAACGCAAGCGTCGTCGCAGGTCGGCCGCCGGCAAGTCGTCAGGCGGTGCTTGATGCGTGCCTACGTGGCACTGGGAAGCAACCTGGGTAATCCTCGGCAGCAAGTATGGGATGCCATCAAGGCACTTGAAGCGTTGCCTGATACCCAGATGGCGGCGAACTCGCGTTTTTATCGGACGCTGCCATGGGGGCTGGTGAATCAGCCTGACTTTGTCAATGCAGTCGTTGTGCTGGAAACCACGCTTGAACCGCCCAACTTGCTCCAAGCGCTGTTGGACATCGAAAAGGCTGCGGGCCGCGAGCGGAATGGCGAACGCTGGGGGCCTCGTACCTTGGATCTCGATCTGTTGCACGTGGTAGGACGAACGAGCAATACGGAGACGCTGATTTTGCCTCACCCGTACATTGCCCAACGTGCTTTCGTACTGCTGCCGCTGCACGATGTGGCGCCGGACCTCGATATTCCCGGGCAAGGGCGAGTCCAGGATCTCTTGCAGGCCATTAGCCATCATGATTGTCAGGTATTGGCTTGAGCGTTTGTCGTCTCGCGCCGGATAATGGGCATTCGCAGCGTGTAAGGAATGACCGTGTACGTTGAAAATGTTGATGCGCCAGTCCGCAAGCCGGTGACTGTTCCTGGGTTGCATGCGATGAAGGCAGACAGGCGCAAAATCGTCATGCTTACTGCATACGACGCGAGTTTCGCCGTACAGCTCGAACACGCGGGCGTGGATATTGCTCTGGTTGGCGATTCTCTCGGAATGGTGGTGCAGGGGCAGCGCAGCACGCTACCGGTTACCCTCGATCACATGGTCTATCACACTGCTATGGTGGCCCGTGGCCTGTCGGCCACGCTGCTGGTGGCCGATATGCCGTTCATGGCTGATCGCGATGTCAGTTATGCATTGGAAGCTGGCGCCCGGCTGGTTGGAGAAGCCGGGGCTGCGATGATCAAGATCGAAGGAGCGGCGCCACATATTCTTGAATCGATCCACGCATTAACGGAGCGCGCGATACCGGTATGCGCCCATTTGGGGCTCACCCCGCAATCAGTGCACAAGTTCGGTGGTTATAAAGTGCAAGGACGTGCGCACGATGCGGCGGAGCGCGTCGTCAGCGAGGCATTGGCTGTTCAACAGGCGGGGGCGGATTTGTTGGTCCTGGAAGGGGTGCCTTCTTCGCTGGGGGCTCGTGTCACGGATGCGCTCGATATCCCTGTCATCGGTATCGGAGCGGGACCTCAATGCGATGGCCAGGTTCTGGTGATCTATGACATGCTGGGCATCACGCCCGGCAAACGTCCCAAGTTCAGTAAGGATTTCCTGGCCGGCCGAGGCTCCGTCGGCGAAGCCATTGCCGCTTACGCGGCCGATGTGCGCAGTGGCGCCTTCCCTGCGGCCGAACACGGTTACAACTAGCAGTAGAGCGAACTTTTCATGCAAACGGTGCAAGACGCAGCAGGCCTGCGCGCCACGATTCGTGGCTGGCGCGCGCAGGGGCATACCATCGGTTTCGTGCCGACCATGGGTAACCTGCACACCGGCCATCATTCCCTTGTCAAACTTGCCAGGGCGCGGACCGACCGGGTTGTCGCGAGTGTATTCGTCAATCCGACGCAATTTGGACCAAGCGAGGACTTCGAACGCTATCCGCGAACGCTGGTACAGGATCAGGCTGGACTGGCCGAATCGGGGTGCGATCTCCTGTTTGCTCCGGATGTTGCCACGGTCTACCCCTTTGGACCGGCGGGCAGTGTGAGCGTGCATGTGCCTGGGTTGACGGAAACCTTGGAAGGGGCGCATCGGCCCGGCCATTTCGATGGTGTCGCAACTGTTGTCTGCAAGCTGTTCAATCTTGTGCAGCCGGACATCGCGATATTCGGACAGAAAGATTTCCAGCAGCTCAAAGTCATCGAGCGTATGGTGCGGGATCTCTCCCTGCCGGTGAAAATCATGGGCGCGCCGACGCAGCGCGCGGAAGATGGCCTGGCGCTGAGTTCCCGTAATCAGTACTTATCTGAAAAGGAACGCGCTGATGCTGCGTTGATCTATCAGACCTTGCAGCAGATGCGGGAGCTGATAGCCAAGGGGCACGCCCGGAAGGTGGTGGAACAAGCGGCTGCATCACGGCTGGAGCGGGCTGGTTTTGCGCCGGATTATGCGGCCATTCGCCGTGTCGAGGACTTGTCCGAGCCGACTGAAGACGAGCGTGAAGGCTTGGTAGCACTCATTGCCGCCCGGCTTGGAACCACTCGGCTGATCGATAACCTGCCATTTGACTGAAATGGGCAGGATTGATCGCTGCTCCGACCGCCCCCATCTGACGGGCGGGTGCCGTTGTTGCGGTGCAATTGCGGCAGTTCGATAATAACCCGCTACGCAGGCAGTTCCTGCTGGAATGAAGTCATGCAACTGAACATGCTAAAGGCGAAGATCCACCGTGCGACCGTGACCCATGCGGAATTGCACTATGAGGGTTCCATCGCCATCGATGGCTTGCTGCTCGATGCATCGGGCATCCGCGAATACGAGCAGATCCACGCATGGAACATCAATAACGGCAAACGCTTCGTGACTTATGCGCTGCGTGCCGAAGAAGGTTCCGGCATCATTTCGGTAAATGGCAGCGCAGCTCATCGTGCACAACCCGGTGATCTGATCATCATTGCCGCGTTCGTGCGTCTCAACGAGGCAGAGGTGGAGAAATTCCAGCCCACCCTGGTTTATGTCGATGGAAGCAATCGCATCAGCCACACCAATCGCTCGATTCCCAAGCAAATGGCTGCGGCTTAATCGCAGGCTTTATCCATCCACGTGAGGATGGAACGCCCGCGTATCGTTGTTCATCTGCAGATGACATTGTTTGATCATGCCTCGCTCCTGCTGTGCAGGATTGGCGCATGATCAAACCCAGGTAGCGTGCGTTATTTTCTGCAGTGGTGGCGCGCCAGTGCCCACGCAACGTGTTCGCGCACAACCTCCGAAGGGTGATCTTTCCGTTCCATCAAGGCTGCACGAACGGCTGTCGAAGACGGTGCGTTCCCGAGCGCAACGGCGATGTTGCGCAGCCAGCCTTCGTAGCCCGCACGACGAATCGCCATGCCTTCCGTGCGTTGCAGAAATTCCTCTTCACTCCAACTGAATAGCGCTATCAATTTTGCGCCGTCCAGGCTATGCCTGGGTGCGAAATCCGGCTCGGCAGTGTCCTGGGCGAATTTGTTCCATGGACAGATAAGCTGGCAATCGTCACAGCCAAAAATGCGGTTACCCATCGGAGCGCGCAGTTCTTCCGGGATCGTGCCTTTCAGCTCGATCGTCAGATAGGAAATGCAGCGGCGCGCATCCAGACGGTACGGCGCCACAATGGCCTGAGTCGGGCAGATGTCGATGCATTTTCGGCAGGTGCCGCAATGTGCACTGGCGGGTGCGTCAATAGGCAGTGGCAGATTGGTATAAAGCTCTCCAAGGAAAAAGTAAGAGCCGGCCTGGCGATTGATCAACACGGTGTGTTTGCCTATCCAGCCAAGTCCCGCGTTTCGAGCCAGGGCCTTCTCCAGGACCGGGGCCGAATCAACATAGGCGCGATATCCGAAATCACCGATGGCTCCACGTATACGCTCCGCCAGTTTTTGCAGACGATTGCGCAAGAGCTTGTGATAATCGCGACCTAACGCGTAGCGCGACACGTAACCCGCCTCGGCATCGCCGATGACATGCCAGGCATGCTGAACTCCCGGCGGCTGGTAATTCATCCGCACCGAAATCACGCGCTGCGTTCCGGGCTCCAATTCCTCTGGCCGGCTACGCTTGGTGCCATGGCGAGCCATGTACGTCATGTCGCCGTGATAATCATCTTCGAGCCAGCGCTTTAGATGCTGCTCGTCCTGTTCGAGCGTTGTCCCGCTGATGCCGGCTTCCGCAAACCCCAGTTCATGGGCCCAACGCTTGATATTGCTGGCCAGCGCGGCGTAATCGGGAGCAGAAGACATAGGCATGCATGCATTGTAATCGCTGCCTATAATCGGCCGATGCATGCCTACGCGCGTCAACGTGATCTTTATACCGTCGAGCAGGTTCGTGCGCTGGACCGGCGAGCCATTGATGACTTGGGCATCAGCGGTTTTGAGCTGATGAGCCGCGCCGCGGCAGCTGCTTTTGACTGGCTGCGCAAGCAATGGCCGGAAGCGCGGCGGATCGTTGTTTTCTGCGGTCCCGGCAATAATGGCGGTGACGGCTACTTGCTAGCCAGCCTGGCGCACGGTGCCGGCCTTGTGGTCGAAGTGACTGAACTGAGCGACACCCTGCATGGGGACGCGGCGCTTGCACGCGATACCTGGCAGCAGCGCAATGGGGTGACTCACCCTTGGCACCAGGATGCCTCAATACCCGGGGCGGATGTCTATGTAGATGCACTCTACGGCACGGGATTGAATCGTGCTCCAGAGGCTTTGGCTAGCACGCTGATTGACCGAGTCAATGCTTCTGGCGTTCCGGTCATGGCCATCGATGTGCCCTCGGGACTGAACGCGGATACCGGGTACTGTCCAGGTGCCGCCATACGTGCGCAGCTCACCGTCAGTTTCATTGCTGCGAAACGGGGTATGTATACCGGCCAGGCCCCCGCAAAAACGGGCCTTGTTCATGTCGACACGCTCGGGTTGCCTGATGTGCTCTGGCAGGACATGCCAGTGGATGCCTCGTTGTCGGATGCCACTCATCTTCCTCCGCGCGCGCGCGATGCGCACAAAGGCGATTGCGGACACGTGTTGGCCATCGGCGGAGATCATGGCACGGCTGGTGCCATTCGTTTGTGTGGCGAAGCTGCATTGCGCTCCGGCGCCGGCCTGGTATCCGTCGCGACACGTGCCGATAACCTCATGGCGCTAAACAGTGCGCGACCGGAATTGATGGCGCATGGCATCAACGGTCCGCAGGAACTTGAACCCTTGTTGACGCGTGCCACGGTGTTGGCTGTAGGGCCCGGTCTCGGGCAGGGAGCTTGGGGGCATGCACTGTGGCTGACTGCCCTGGACAGCGGAAAGCCGCTTGTGCTGGATGCGGATGGGTTGAATTTGCTTGCGCATGAGTCGCGCCAGTTCACGGTACCTGCCGTGCTGACACCCCATCCGGGCGAAGCTGCGCGGTTGCTGAAAGTATCAAACGGAGAAGTGCAAATGGATCGTTTTGCCGCGGCGCGCGCACTGGCGCAACGGTACGGAGCTGTGACCGTTCTGAAGGGTGCGGGTAGCTTGATCGCAAATCCGGATGGACGTCTGGACGTCTGTCCCTGGGGTAACCCAGGGATGGCCAGCGGCGGCATGGGGGATTTGCTGACCGGGGTGATTGCTGCGCTGATGGCGCAGGGTTGCTCAGCCTGGGACGCGGCTTGTATCGGAGTCGGGCTGCATGCTCGTGCAGGCGACTGGGCGGCGCATGGTGGTGAGCGCGGATTGCTGGCGAGCGATCTGCTTGGACCTTTGCGCTCGTTGGGGAATGGACTGGAAGCGCCGTGACCCGATGGCGGCAGTCAGATTCGCAGCACACGATAGTAGATTGCCTTTTGATGCCGCCTGGCGCAGTCTGCGGGCCTTCCGGATACCGCTCTTTCGGGTTGGCGCCTCCCTTCGTTCCATTATTCGACAGACACCCCCCCCATCTGCACTGCCGCATGGCTTGCTGGCAGGTGATGCCTAAAAATGAATCCGAGCGCCCTATACCGATCTGAACAACACTGGGATCTGGCCGACGAAGAGGCTACGCAAGCACTCGGTGCCCGCGTGGCCCGGGCCTTGGACGATGGTCTTGTGATTTACCTGTACGGCGAACTGGGTGCCGGGAAGACCAGTTTTGCCCGGGCCTTGTTGACAGCATTAGGCGTCGGAGAGCGGATCAAGAGCCCGACCTACAGTCTGGTTGAGGGGTATCAGGCGAATGGGCGTCCTGCCTGGCATCTGGATCTGTATCGCATCGCAGACCCTGGTGAACTCGAGTGGTTGGGGATGGATGCGCTCTCCGATCCGTACGCCTTGGTATTGGTCGAGTGGCCTGAACGTGGTCAAGGGGCGCTGCCGTTGCCTGATATGGAGCTTTACCTTGCCTATCACGGCACAGGTCGCCGCGCCCGGATGGAGTCAAAGACGGAACGCGCAGAGCGTGTGCTGAATCGCCTGAGCTGAGCCTCTGACATAGGTGGCGTGCGCTAAGTGCCGGTAAGGCATGGGAAAACTGAACGAATGGACCGGCACAAACGGCCCTTCGAAATGCATAGGTTATGGCTGATAGCTTGACCAAGCCTGACAAATGCGTCGCAGGTTATGGAAATAAAAGGGAAAAGCTCTTGCATTCAGGAAAATGCTGCGCTTCAATGCGCCACCATGAGGGGCTATCTCACTCGCACTATCAGCCTGCTTGGCGCCGCCATCCTGGTGGTGGTGCCTGGCGCCGCTTTGCGCGCTGCGGAAGTGAAAGATGCCCGTGTATGGGCCGGCCCTGAATACACGCGTGTGGTATTCGATCTCTCCGGCCCAGCGACTTATAAGCTGAGCCAACAAGGCGACCAGATTGCGCTGGATCTGCCTGCCAGCAGTGTTGCCGACCGTTTTACCGCACCCTCGGCGCAAGGCCTGCTCAAGGGGCTGAGCAATACCGTGCAAGGTAATACCCTGCACCTGACCGCCATGGTGTCGCCAAACAGCCAGGCGAAGACATTCACGCTCGGGCCGTCTGCCCAGGCCGGCTATCGCCTTGTGCTCGATCTGTATCCGGGAGATGGAAACAACAATACGTCGTCCCATCGCGAGGCGGTTGGGGGAGCGCGCACGCAGAGCGCATCCGTTCCGGCCGCCTCATCCGATCGCGAAGTACATGATTCCGGCAACGTTGCGCCGACACCGGCAGTCGTCAACGCGAACAGTCGACTGACATCACGCAAAGGCGTTACTACTCGCCAGGCAGCTCTCTTGCTCAATAGCCAACGCCAGGTGGTCGTGGCGGTAGATCCCGGACACGGCGGCAAAGACCAGGGAGCCCACGGCCCGGATGGTGTACTGGAGAAGAACGTCACGCTTGCGGTTGCGCGCGACCTGGCGGCGGAAATCAATCGCCAGCCGGGGATGAAGGCCATTCTCACGCGTAACGGCGATTACTTCATTCCTCTGAAGCAGCGGTATGAAATCGCGCGCCAGAATCAGGCCGATCTATTCATATCGATCCATGCCGATTCCTACACCAGCAGCGATGCCAGGGGGTCCTCGGTATGGGTGTTGTCGTCACGTGGCAAGAGTTCGGTAGCGGCCCGGATGCTGGCCGACCGCGAAAACAGTTCCGACCTTATCGGAGGTGTTTCGCTGGCGGCTGAAAACGACAGCCTCGCTTCGGTTTTGCTCGACATGCAGCAAGGCTGGGCGGTGCAAGCCAGCGACACGGTGGCGCAGAATGTGTTGAATGCGCTGTCGGCATTGGGCCCTACGCATCGCGGTTATGTAGAGCACGCCAACTTCGTGGTGCTGCGTTCGCCGGATGTGCCATCGATCCTGGTCGAGACGGCGTTCATCAGCAACCCGGTCGAGGAACACAAGTTGCGTGATCCGGAACATCAGCAGCAATTGGCCACGGCGATCATGGGGGGCGTGAAAAGCTACTTCATGAATAACCCGCCGCCGGGGACGTGGTTTGCGATGGAGGCTGCACGTCGCAAAGGCTTGCTGGTGGCTGGCGATGGCATGAGCGATGGGTCCAAGGCGTCCGGTAAGGTGGCCAGTGCTGCCGTGCCGGCGGATGCGGATGTGCGCGACATGCATCGGGTCGCGCATGGCGAGACCTTGCGCAGCATCGCCAGGCAATATGGCGTAAGCGTGGATTCGCTGAAAAGTGTCAACGGCATCAGCAACAACAGCGTCCGTGTTGGCACCATGCTGGCCATCCCGGAGAGTTGATCGTTCGCAAAGTGGGCTGACCTGGGCATGCACTGCTAAGCTTGCGCCCCATGTCACGAATCCGCCCGCTTCCTCCTGAGCTCATCAATCAGATCGCTGCCGGCGAAGTCATCGAACGTCCCTCCTCGGTCGTCAAGGAGTTGGTCGAAAACAGCCTGGATGCAGGTGCCACACGTATCGACATCGACATCGAACTGGGTGGCGCACGGCTGATTCGCGTACGTGACGATGGTGATGGCATTGCCGCCGAGGACTTGCCATTGGCGGTAGCCTCACATGCGACGAGCAAGATCGGGAGTTTCGACGACCTCGAGCATGTCGCGAGCATGGGATTTCGCGGTGAGGCATTGGCATCGATGGCTTCGGTGGGCCGTTTTGCGATGACATCTCGTTTGCGTGGAGCCGACAATGCCTTCCGTATTGAAGTCGATAGTGGCCGCATGCAAGAAGCGCGTCCCGCTCAGCATCCGCAGGGCACCACGGTGGAACTGCGCGACCTGTTCTACAACGTTCCCGCCCGACGCAAATTTCTTCGCGCAGAGCGTACGGAATTTGCCCATGTCGATGACTTGCTCAAATCACTGGCATTGGCGCGCGGTACGGTGGAGTTTCGATTAAGCCATAACGGGAAATCACTGCGGATCTGGAAAGCGGCACGCGACAGCCAGTCTATGCTGGCGCGGGTGGCCGAGGTGATCGGTGAAGTATTTCCACAGCAGAGTCTGCGCATCGATCATGCTGCAGCGGGCATGCGTTTGTCGGGCTGGGTAGGGTTGCCGACAGCCTCACGTCCGCAAGCGGATGCGCAGTACTTTTACGTCAATGGCCGCCTGGTTCGGGATCGTGTGGTAGCGCATGCCGTCCGGCAGGCTTACGCGGACGTCCTGTTTCACGGACGGCATCCTGCGTTTGTGCTTTATCTTGAGCTGGATCCCGCCGGTGTCGATGTCAACGTGCATCCCGCCAAGAGCGAAGTGCGTTTCCGCGAGCAGCGGCTGGTACACGATTTTCTATTCAGGACCCTGCACGAAGCCCTTGCTGAGACACGCGCCGGATATGCCGTGCCGGTAGAAAGCCCGTCCCTGTCCTTACCGGCTGGCGTATCGGCGAGCGGTGCAACAGCGATTGCAGTGCAGACGGGCAACTGGGGTGGTGGGGCAGCGGCGCAGAGTCGTCTCCAGCTTGGCGTGCGCGAGACGCCCTTGGCAGATTACGCGGCCTTGCTGGGCGAAGCAGCTGTCGCTCGTCCGGTGATTGCGCCGACTCAATCCATGCCACTTGCCGCTGATGAAGGCGATGTGCCGCCATTGGGCTACGCCATCGCCCAGCTCAAGACGATCTATATCCTTGCCGAAAATGCATTCGGGCTCGTGCTCGTCGATATGCATGCGGCGCACGAGCGCATTACCTACGAGAAGCTGAAATCTGGCCGAGCCTGCAGCAATCTCCGTTCGCAGATGCTGCTGGTGCCGCTGTCCGTTCCGGTGAGCACCAAAGAAGCTGCCGCAGCGGAAGAGCATGGCGAAGCACTGGCCGATTGGGGGCTGGAGCTGTCACGCAGCGGTCCTTCCGCCGTGGTGGTGCGTCGTATCCCTGCCTTGCTGGAAGGGGCGGATGTCGCCGAGCTCACGCGTAGCGTGCTGGGCGAGTTGGCGCAGCATGGAAGCTCGCGTCAGCTGCAGGAACTGGAAAACGAACTTCTCTCCACCATGGCCTGTCATGGCTCGGTGCGTGCCGGCAGGCGTCTCACCCTTCCTGAAATGAACGCATTGTTGCGCGAGATGGAAGCGACCGAACGCTCCGGCCAGTGCAACCATGGACGCCCTACCTGGGTGCAGTTGGGCATGACAGAATTGGATAAGCTTTTTCTACGTGGTCGTTAAGAAGTGCTTGTGCAGCATGTAAATGGATACCGATACTCGGGCCCTATCCTTCTTTGCTTGCAACGCGCGGAGCCAACCCCATGTGGCGTAACGTTCTGGCAGGACTGATCCTTAGTAGTGGAGTTGCTCTCGTGCATGCTGATTCTTCCCAACAAGCGATGTCTTCGGATGCTTACCAGCAAAGCATCGAGACGTGGCGTGCCGAACGCGTCGCGCGTTTGACCGCGCCGGAAGGCTGGCTCAGCCTCAGTGGCTTGGAGTGGCTGCAGCAAGGGGCCAACAAAGTTGGCAGCGCCTCGGATAACGATGTGATTCTTCAGACAGCGCCTGCGCACCTGGGCGTTATCACGCTTGATCAGGCAGGGCATATCCATTTCAAGCTGGCCGACGAAATCGACGCAACGGTCGATGGCGCGCATGTGCCGGAAGCTACGTTGGTCGATGATGCGCACGTCACCGGCAAGGAAGTGCCGACGACAGTGGCTTTCGATACCACGAGCTTCTACGTGATCGATCGAGATGGCCGCAAAGCGCTGCGAGTCAAAGATTCCAGGGCCGCTACCCGCGAGCACTTCCTGGGCATCGATTATTTTCCAATCGATCCGTCATGGCGCATCGTGGCGGACTGGGTGCCTTTCAATCCACTGCATGACCTGCAGATCGGTTCGGTGATCGGCACCATCGATACTGTGAAGGTACCAGGCAAGGCGGTGTTCACACATGGTGGACACACCTATGAATTGTTGCCTTACCAGGAAGAACCTGGCGGCGACCTCTTTTTCGTGCTGGCTGATCGGACGTCCGGACACGAAACCTATGGCGCGGCGCGATTCCTCTATGCCGCGCTGCCGGTGAACGGCAAAGTCGTATTGGATTTCAACAAGGCCTACAACCCGCCTTGTGCGTTCACGCCATTCGCGACATGCCCGCTCGCGCCACCTGAAAATCGCCTCGATCTGCGTATTACGGCGGGCGAGAAGAAATATCGCGGCGGCCACTGATCCTCAAGGGGATGGGGCCACGTAGCGTCAGTGCGCCTCATAAAGGCGCACTTGTCATTGCGGCCTGTTTTCTTGTCCCACTGATCCCTTGTTTCTTATTTTCCCTTGAACGTGGGTTTGCGTTTTTCGAGAAACGCGTTAGTACCTTCCCGCATGTCTTCAGTTGCGAACGCTAGCGCGAACGCCTGGGTTTCGAATTCCAACCCCTGATCCAGCGACATTTCGCCGCCCTGCAGTACAGCATCCAGGATGCCGGCAGCGGCCAAGGGTGCGGCGGCGGCTAACAGGTCGGCGAGCGCATGCACATGTTCGTCGAGGGTTTCATGAGCCACGACGCAGTTGACCACGCCCAATTCGTAGGCGCGCTGCGCGGAGATGGTGCTGCCGGTCAGGCACAGTTCCAGCGTAGCGCCGCGCCCGGCAAGACGCAGCAAGCGTTGGGTACCGCCGAAGCCAGGAATCAGGCCCAGGTTGATTTCGGGCTGGCCGAACTTGGCTTTGTCGCTGGCAACGCGTAGATGACAGGCCATCGCCAGTTCCATGCCGCCACCCAGCGCAAAGCCCTGAATGCGCGCAATGACCGGCTTGCCGAGCCGCTCGATCGTGCTCATAAGGCGTTGTCCGGTGCGAGAAAAACTTTGGGCTTGCACCGGGGCGTAACCATTCATCTCGGCGATATCGGCACCGGCCACGAAGGCCTTGTCGCCAGCCCCGGTCAAAATAACGGCACGCACGCCATCGTCCTGCGACGCCTGTGTGAAGGCTAGCGTCAGCTCGTTCAAGGTTTCGCGATTGAGCGCATTGAGCTTGTCCGGGCGATTGACGGTGATGATGCGGACGGCGTCCCGATTGCCGATTTCGAGGTTGCGATAAGCCACAGCGGACTCCGGAATTGAACGTAAAGCACGGATTTTAGCAGTGGGAACCTTTGCCGCCTCGCGGTTTTCTTAGATCTTGTTCGATGTTTCTGCAGGGTGGGTGGACGGTGCTTTTGACGCCCGTTACCGTTCCAGATCTTGAATGGTTTCATGGCGGTTCCGGCGCCTTTGCTGCTGCATCGAATGCGGGAACCGCTTAGGATGGCGACTTTCGCCGTATGCTTAAGAACCTGCCCCATGTCTCCAGGTAGTCTGTGCGGGTTCCTTATCCCGTACGGTGGCCGCTTGAACTGAGCGGACCGCCTGATGGCATTGGGTAAGCTTTGCGTCGTGGAGAAGGTAATGGCACATAAGCGTTGGGTGGTTTCGGTTTTTCTGCTGCTTGCCGTATGCACGGCTCAAGCGCAGGGACCGGCGTCGTCCAATCCGAGATCGCGACCACCGGTGATAAAGCTCGACCGGCACAAGCTTTCGTACGCGATCGGTTATCGCATCGGGACGCAGTTCTCCGACGGTGATCTGCCGGTGGACATGGCGGTACTGCAGAAGGCGATCGAGGACGCGTATGCAAAGCGCCCGCCGGCGGTGCCGAAGGAAGAGATGTACCAGCAGCTGGTGGGCCTTGGTGAGCGCATGCATGAGCAGGCGATGGCCGAATACAAGCACATTGCGGCCGAGAACGCGCACAAGAGCGCCGAGTTCATGGCGCATAACGCCACGCTGCCGGGTGTGATTCAGCTACCCTCGGGCATCCAGTATTCGGTCATCAAGAAGGGTACGGGCAAGATCAATCCAGGCATCGATAGCCTGGTAACCGTCAATTATCGCGGCATGCTGATCGACGGTACGGAATTCGACAGCACCTGGGCGCGTGGCGCGCCCGCGAGTTTCACCGTCAATAAAGTCATCCGGGGCTGGCAATACGTCATCCCACGCATGCACGTCGGCGATCGCTGGAAAGTTGTCATTCCTCCGCAGCTTGCCTATGGCGAAGATGGTGCACTGCCGAGAATCGGCCCCAATCAGGCGCTGGTATTCGACATTGAGTTATTGGATATCAAGCCGCCGGACCCGAATGCCCCCGGGCCCTGAGAATTTTTTCCTCTTGCGGGCTCCTGTTCCTGGCTCCCATCGTCTAAAAATCCCCGGCAAGTTCTGACGCATGCCTGCCCATGCGCTAGCATGTGAGAGGCATGTCGAACGATTTCTCACCTTCCCCCCAAGCTATCTTGAGTCCGTGCGTAGGTATTTGCCGGCTCGATATGCTTGGCTATTGCCAGGGCTGTTATCGCACTGGCGACGAAATTGCCCGCTGGCGCAGCATGAGCGATACCGAGAGGGCTCATTACATGGATGTGGTGCTGCCATCGCGCGGAGCGGCGTGATGGAGTCTTTGCTGCGCGCTTTGCGCCCGCTGTCGCAGCCGCCGGTTGCACCCGGTTGGAACCATGCCGAAATGGCCGAGCTGCTTGGCGACGTGGTGCGCCGGCCTGCCGCTGTGCTGATCGGATTGCGTGGCGAATGGCCACCTCGGATGGTCTTCACGGTACGGACGGATCATCTGAGTTCGCATGCCGGGCAAGTGGCTTTCCCGGGCGGAAGTTCCGATCCTTCGGATGCCGATGCGGTAGTTACCGCATTGCGTGAAAGCGAAGAGGAGATTGGATTGAATCGGGCGCTGGTGACGCCGCTGGGTTATCTGGATTGCTTCGAGACCATCAGCGGCTTTTGCATTACACCGGTGGTTGCCCGCATTGCCGAAGAGGCTAGGTTCCAGCCTGCACCTGGTGAAGTGGCTGAGGTGTTTGAGGTGCCCTTGTCGTTTTTCCTCCAGCCAGACAATTTGCGGCGCTATGTCATGGACTACCGGGGCCATCGGCGCGACATGGTGGAATTCCACTACGACGGGCATCGAATCTGGGGCGCTACCGCAGCCATGTTGCAGAACTTTTTGCAGAGGATGGAGCAGTCATGAAAAGCACCTTGATCGCCGCCGAGGAACTCGCCACGCTGCTGCAAGAAGGCGTGCTGATTGTCGATTGCCGCCATGACCTTGCCGATCCGGAGAAAGGCGAACGCGATTATCGGGCGGGGCATATCCCGGGTGCTGTGTTCGCCAATCTGGATCGTGATCTTTCCGATCTCAGTCGCGTGAGCATGGGCCTAGGACGGCATCCATTGCCAACCGAAGAGGCTTTTTCCGGCGTGCTTGGCCGATGGGGTTGGCGACCCGGTATGCAAGTGGTGTGCTACGACGCCAGCAATGGTTCATTGGCGGCAGCGCGTTTATGGTGGCTGTTGCGGTTGTGTGGGGAACATGCAGTCGCCGTCCTCGACGGAGGCTATGCGGCGTGGAAAGCGGCAGGATTGCCGGTATCGGAAGAAATCCCTCCGCGACAGCCCACGCAGGTCAGCGTGCGTTACGAAGCTCGCCAGGTTTTGCTTGATCATGCGGCGATTGCCGATAGGTCGAACGATCTGCTGATCGATGCACGGGCCACGCCGCGCTATCGCGGCGACCTGGAGCCCATTGATCGGGCTGCGGGTCATGTACCAGGCGCGGCCAATCGTCCGTTCACCGACAACGTGCAGCCGGACGGTCGCTTTAAATCTCCCGCCGAGTTGCGACGGGAGTTCCTTGCGGTGATCGGTGACTACGAGCCCGGGCATGTAGTGCACATGTGCGGCTCCGGTGTCACTGCATGTCATAACCTGTTGGCAATGGAGCACGCCGGGCTTGCCGGCTCGCGCCTGTATGCGCCGTCTTGGAGCGGTTGGATCAGCGATCCCTCGCGACCGGTTGCAACCGGCAACGCATGAGACACCTGCTACCCTCAGCCTTTCTACGCCGTCTTGCTCTTCAATCTGTTGACCAGCGCCTGCAAGGCAGCCTGTGTTTGCGGATGGAAAAACGCGTCGACAAAGTCATCGATCGGCAAAGCATCGACATCCGCATAGGTGCTTGTCAGGTCGGCTCGCGCAATCCGGCGGGTTCCGAGCATGGCATGGGAGGGCAGGGCTAGTGTTTCGCCAAGCCAGTGAAGAGCCCGCGTGGTCACCTGTTCCACGGCAGTGAGTTCATCGACAAAGCCATAGGCCAAGGCTTGTTGTGCATCGATCAATGCACCGGAGACCAGTAGTCGCTCTGCGCGATAGGCACCTATCACACGGCGTAGCGCCATCTGGATGCAGTCTGGTGCGATCAGCCCCACCTGGACTTCGTTCAAGCCGATGCGATAAGGGCCTTCTGCCATCACGCGGTAATCGCAGAACAATGAAAGCACGGCACCGCCTGCTGGACTGTGGCCGGTGATCGATGCAGCGATCGGCACAGGCAAGTGAGCGATTTCCGCGCAAGTGGCAAAGAATTCGCGCCAGTACTCACGCACACCGGACCGGTCGCACTTCAGCAAGGCCGGCACGTCCACACCGGCCGAAAACATGCCTTGTGCACCGGACAACACGACACCGCGTGCGCCATCCCGCACGGTGTCCTTCAACGCTCGTTGCAGGGCGCGCAAAAGATCCAGATTGAGAGCATTGACAGGTGGCCGCGCCATCTGGATTTCAACGGCGGCCTCGTGCTGAGTGATTTGGAGCATAAGCGTCTCTGAGTGGGGTCAGGATTGCGGATGATCGTTGGCTGTCCACGCGTATCGGACGGCGTAGTCGAGCACGGACTTGCCATTGGCAGGTACATCAACCTTGAATTCCAGCGTATCGGTGGTTTGCTTGCTGGGTTTTATATTGGATGAAGTTAGCGTCCACTGCCGCCAGCGATTCGGGTGCTCGCGAACCGTCACAGTGCGAGCGCTGTCACCAGCATTGGTGAGCGTAATACGAAAGGCTTCGTCCAGGGTGCGGCCGGCGGTGTCCACATGAAAATGGGTGCGTTCGCGCTGTCCGCGTAGATCGAAGGCGGTACCCAAGGTGATCGTGGTTTCGTTGCCCTTGGGTGTGTCCGTGATGCGGCCTTCCCCGATGAATTGCGGAACGCCGTTGCGATCGGCTGTCAGCACGCGCAAGTAGCCGGCGGGCAAGCTGTCGAAAGCCGTGAAGCGGAGCGTGCTAATGATGGCGGTGTTTTCGTCCGGAATGAAATCGCGGTTGATCATCGGTTGCGGCGGCAGCCAGTTGCCTCCGTTCTCATACAGCGCGATGCGTTCGCATCCCAGCGTGCGTGCTGCATACAGCGGTACCTGGCTGATACTGCCGTCGGGCAAGTCGACCGGCGCGGGAAGTGTGTAGCTGCGATAGTCGCCCAGCGATGATTGCTCGGGCAGCGCTTCGGCTGAAGCGGTTTTTGCCATGGCACGCATCATCATCGGTCGCGGCGCCGAAGCTTTGGCGAAGTTCGGCTCACCGGCGATCAGCGTGAGATGGATGTCATGCCAATCGCGACCGCTGCGGTTGGCAATGCTGGCGCGCGATTCGAATTGCATGCTGCACGTATTGCCTGGCCGCAGCGTTGCGACGTAAGCCGCCCGCCAGCCAACGCCAGAAGTGGGATAGCTGAGAACCGTATCGGCTTGCCCGCTGCGAGCGGCGTCGATGCGCAGACGCAGAGTGGAGCCTGTAGGGAAATGACCGCCGCTCGTGTTGACCGCGGCGTATTGGCGAATCAGCGTCGTTCCGTTCTGTCCGCGCACAACCAGCCCATCCTCGCCAGCACGTAGAAGCGTGCCGCTCGCCAATACTTGGCCCGTGTTGCCAAGCACGTTGATATTGCTGCCTGTCAGGCCGATCAGCGCCGCGTTGGGGCCCTGGCCGAGCAATAAGCGCTGAGATAGCACTTTGGCCTCGCCATGGGGAAAGCCAAGCGCCATCGCCTCGGCGTCCAGTTGGCTAGGCAGATCGCCCAACACAAGATCGTGCACGCCAGCCTGCAAGGTCACCGTGCGCTGTTCCCGCACTACCGCATAGCCTTCATTGCTCTCGTTGTCAGGACCACTCGTATAGAGAGAAGGGCTATCGCTGCGATACAGCGTCATCGATGCATGATCAGCACCCAAGGCCCACGCTGTTCCGCCAAGCATGGCAAGGATGAGGGCGAGAACCGCTCGATGCCTGATCGTCATGATGCACTCCCTTGGCGGATAACATGCCCGATCATAGCGAGCGACGCGCGCAGGCGTATGTGCTTGCTCAGCCCCTCGTTCGCTTGCGCTTCAGGGCTGGCGCCAGGGACGGCGTCATTTGAACCAGCATCATCGCCGTGCATCGCTTATCGCGACGCAGCATCCTTGATCGCCCGCGGCAGCGGCACGGACTTCCCCGTAGCGGGGTCCATCCACACCATCACCACGTGTCCATCGCAATACAAGCTGTCGCCATCGGCGGCATCGACGATGCGATGTCCGATTGTCATGGAGCTGTTGCCCATCCGCGCGCAGAACAATTCCACCTGCAACTGGGCTGGCCATGCGATCGGTCGGCGGTAATTGACCTCGCTGGCCGCCATCACCGGCATGGCATGTTCATCGAGCCACGAGCCGGGTACACGCTGCAGCCACTGCAGGCGTGCCTCTTCGAGATAGGTCAGGTAATTGGAATTGTTGACGTGATTGAACGCATCAAGATCACGCCACCGAACACTGATGCTTGCCGTATAGAGCAGTGGAGCCTGAGAGCTTGACGTGTCAGGTGCGGTACTCATGAAGCGACCTTGCGTTTGGGTTTGGCTTTGCCGTTGCCGTTGTCACTCTCGGCCTTCGGTCGTGCAGTTCTGGCGAGCTTCAAATGCGGCGCCAGAAAGCGGCCGGTATGCGAGCCGGATGTGGTCGCGACGATTTCCGGTGAGCCCGCAACCAGGATGCGTCCGCCGCCAGCGCCGCCTTCAGGGCCGAGATCGACAATCCAGTCGGCCGTCTTGATCACATCGAGATTATGCTCGATCACCACTACGGTATTGCCTTGATCCACCAACTGATGCAGTACATCAAGCAATTGTTCGATATCGTGGAAGTGCAAGCCGGTCGTGGGCTCGTCGAGAATATACAGCGTGCGGCCCGTATCGCGCTTGGACAATTCCTTGGAAAGCTTCACGCGTTGCGCTTCGCCGCCGGAGAGGGTGGTCGCGCTCTGGCCCAGCTTGATGTAGTCCAAGCCTACGGCACGCAAGGTGTCGAGTTTGCGTGCTATCACTGGCACATTTTCGAACAGCTTGGAGGCATCTTCCACCGTCATGTCGAGCACGTCGGCAATCGTGTGTCCTTTGTAAAGGATCTCGAGTGTTTCCCGGTTGTAGCGTTTGCCATGGCAAACGTCGCACGGAACATACACGTCCGGCAGAAAGTGCATTTCCACCTTGATCATGCCGTCGCCTTCGCAGGCTTCGCAGCGACCGCCGCGCACATTGAAGCTGAAACGGCCCGGGGTGTAACCACGAGAACGCGCTTCGGGCACCTGTGCGAACAGTTCGCGCAAGGGCGTAAACAAACCGGTATAAGTCGCAGGATTGGAGCGTGGCGTGCGGCCGATCGGCGACTGGTCGATGTCCACCACTTTATCGAACAGCTCCAGTCCTTCTACCGATTTGTACGGTGCAGGTTGAACGCTCGATCCGTTCAACTCGGACGCGGCAATGGCGAACAGCGTGTCGTTGATCAGCGTGGATTTGCCTGAACCCGAAACGCCGGTGACGCAGGTAAACAAACCAGCCGGAATCGACAGGTCCACGTTTTTCAGATTATTGCCGCTGGCACCGTGCAGATGCAGCCACGAATCTTTGTCGAGCTGTTCGCGGCGTTCTTCCGGAATCTTGATTTCACGCTTGCCGGAAAGGTATTGGCCAGTGAGCGAGCGAGGCGACGCAAGCACATCCTTCAGTGAACCTTGGGCGACGATTTCGCCGCCATGCACCCCTGCGCCCGGACCAATATCCAGGACGTGATCGGCGGCACGAATGGCGTCCTCATCGTGTTCCACCACGATGACCGTATTGCCCAGATCGCGCAGCCGCGTAAGCGTGCCGAGCAAGCGTTCATTATCGCGCTGGTGCAGGCCGATCGAAGGCTCGTCGAGCACGTACATGACGCCGACCAGACCCGCGCCGATTTGCGAAGCAAGACGAATGCGCTGCGCTTCGCCACCCGACAGCGTGTCGGCCTGGCGGTCAAGCGTGAGGTAATTCAATCCCACATCGTTGAGAAAGTTGAGGCGTTCGCGGATCTCCTTGACGATCTTCACCGCGATCTCGCCGCGCCAACCGGTGAGCGTGAGTGTTTCAAAGAATGTCACGGCATCGTCGATGGAGCGCGAAGTCAAAGAAGGTAGCGCCTGATCGGCCACGAACACATGGCGCGCCGAACGGTTCAAGCGCTGACCGCCGCATTCAGGGCACGGATGGTCGCTGATGTACTTCGCCAATTCCTCGCGTACGGCCGGGGATTCGGTTTCCTTGTAGCGTCGCTCCATGTTGGGCAGGATGCCTTCGAACGCGTGTTCACGCGTCACCTTGCCGCCGCGCTCCGTGAGATAGCGGAAGGCGATTTTTTCCTTGCCGCTGCCGTACAACACGGCTTGCTGCACAGGCTTGGGCAACTTCTGCCAAGGTGTTTCCACCTCGAAACCGTAGTGCTTGGCCAACGACATGATCAATTGGAAATAATGTGCATTGCGACGGTCCCAGCCGCGCACCGCGCCGCCGGCCAGCGACAGCTCTGGATGGCTTACTACCCGCTCGGGCGAAAACACTTGCGTCACGCCCAGCCCGTCGCACGTGGGGCACGCGCCCACCGGCGAGTTGAAGGAGAACAGGCGTGGTTCCAGTTCCGGCAACGAGTAGTCACACACCGGACAGGAATAACGTGAAGAGAACAGCTGCTCGCTGGCCTTCGCATCATCCATGTCGACCACGATCGCCAAGCCGTCACCCAGGCGCAGCGCGGTTTCAAACGATTCGGCGAGCCGCTGTTTGATGTCATCGCGTGGACGGAAACGATCGATTACCACCTCGATAGTGTGCTTCTGGCGCAAGGTGAGCGGCGGCACGGCGTCAAGCTCGTAGACGGCACCGTCCACCCGCGCACGCACGAAGCCTTGCGCACGCAACTGCTCGAATACCTGGACATGCTCGCCCTTGCGCTCGCGGATCACGGGGGCGAGCAGCATGAAACGCTTTTCCGGATCCAGGGCCAGCGTGGTATCCACCATCTGACTGACTGTCTGCGCTTCCAGCGGTATGCCATGGTCAGGGCAGCGAGGGGTGCCGACGCGCGCATAGAGCAGGCGCAGATAGTCGTACACTTCGGTGATCGTACCGACGGTCGAGCGGGGGTTGTGCGAAGTGGATTTCTGCTCGATCGAGATGGCCGGTGACAGACCTTCGATATGGTCGACGTCCGGCTTCTCCATCATCGACAGGAACTGGCGTGCGTAAGCCGACAGTGATTCGACATAGCGCCGTTGGCCTTCCGCATAAATGGTGTCGAAGGCCAGGGACGATTTGCCGGAACCCGAGAGACCGGTGATCACGATCAGCCGGTCGCGAGGCAGGTCCAGGTCAATGTTCTTGAGATTGTGCGTGCGAGCGCCGCGGATGCGTATGGTGTCCATCACGCTGAAGTATTTGGGTGACCGTCCACTATACCAAGTGACTGCGCCACGTCCCCACGGCGGGGGAGTAAGCCTGCTGACAACGTGGTGTCAGCATTTCCATTCATCCCTAGGCAGCAGACAGGCACGCGACTATCCTCGCTGGCTGGTTCCTGGAATTCTGATGCGAGGGTGGCGTATGGCTGGCAGATGGCTGATGGGCGTGGGGCTATGCGCGGCGCTGGCGACCGGCCCCGTTTTTGCGGCACAACCCACCGAGGCGCAGGTGCGGGAGCTGATGCAGGTGATGAACGTACCGGGACAGTTCACCGTCATGAACAACCAGATGGCGGCCATGATGAGCCAGGAGCTTCCCTGCATACCGGCCACCTACTGGCAGACCTACATCGACAAAAATGGCGTGGAACAACTTACAGCTGCAATGATTCCGGCCTACCAGCATCATTTTACGGCTGAAGAGGTGGAAGGGCTGATCAAGTTCTACCGCTCCCCGCTGGGGCAGAAGCTGGTTGCCCAGATGCCAGCCACCATGGCCGAGGCCGCTCAGAGCGGCCAGCAATGGGGGCGCCAGCGTACTGCGGACATGTTTTCCGAGCTCCAAAAGGAAGGAAAGCTCGACGCCCAGGGGCGCTGCCCAGGCACCAGCAACGCCCAGGGCAGTGGGGATCCGGGACAGTGAGCGAGCCTTCCCGGCCAAGTGGTCAATGATTGACCAGAAAAGCACTGCCTCGCTATAATCCTCAGTTCACTGCGCTCGCGAGCGGGCGCGGTGAACCCAAGAGAATAACGACAGAAGGGCCATTCCCATGAGTTATGCAGTCATCAAGACCGGTGGCAAGCAGTACCGCGTCCAGCAGGGCGACGTCCTGCGCGTGGAATTGCTGAACGCCGAAGAAGGCGCCAGCGTGAAGTTCGACCAGGTGCTGTTGGTCGGTTCGGGCGAGACCGTCACAGTCGGCGCTCCGGTCGTTGCCGGCGCCACCGTAAGCGCCACCGTGCGCAAGCACGGCCGCGCCGATAAAGTCCGCATCATCAAGTTCCGCCGCCGTAAGCATCACAAGAAGCAGCAGGGACATCGTCAGCATTTCACCGAAGTCGAGATCACGGGCATCAACGCCTGATACAGCCGGAGTAAACAGTCATGGCACATAAAAAAGGCGTAGGTTCATCCCGCAACGGTCGCGATTCGAACCCGAAATATCTCGGCGTGAAGATGTACGGCGGCCAGGCCATCGAGGCCGGCAACATCATCGTGCGCCAGCGCGGCACCAAGTTCCATGCCGGTACCGGCGTGGGCCTGGGCCGTGACCACACGCTCTATGCGTTGGTCGATGGAGTGGTCGAATTCAAGACCCGCGGCGAGAACAACCGCAAGTACGTCAACGTGGTCAAGGCCTGATCCAGGCCTCCCGTTGCAACAAAGGCCCCGCCCTGGCGGGGCTTTTGTTTTATAGGCGGGAATCGTCCCCAACCGATTCCCCCCTTTCCTGGAATGTCATGCCTGCTTTCGCGGGAATGACATCCATGAAGGTACGATTCCCGATTAACGATGCCCGGCATGCCATCTCATGAAATTTGTCGACGAAGCGATCATCAAAGTCCAGGCCGGTGACGGCGGCAACGGCTGCATCAGCTTCCGTCGCGAAAAATTCATTCCGTTCGGCGGTCCGGATGGCGGCGACGGCGGCTCGGGCGGTTCGGTCTGGCTGGTGGCAGACGAGGGACTGAACACCCTGATCGATTTCCGCCACCAGCGCAGCTTCAAGGCGCAGCGCGGTCAGAACGGCATGGGCAGCGACATGTACGGCAAGGGTGGCGAAGATACCTCCATCCGCGTGCCCGTCGGCACCGTCGTCACCAACGTCGACACGGATGAAATCATCGGCGACCTTACCGCGCACGGCCAGCGTCTGCTGGTTGCGCAGGGTGGCAAGGGTGGCCTGGGCAACATCCACTTCAAGAGCTCGGTCAACCGCGCGCCGCGCAAAGCCACGCCGGGCACGCCGGGCGAAGTGCGCGAGCTAAAGCTGGAGCTGAAGCTGCTGGCCGACGTCGGTCTGCTCGGCTTTCCGAATGCGGGCAAGTCGACTTTCATTCGTGCGGTATCGGCGGCGACGCCGCGCGTGGCGGATTATCCGTTTACCACCCTGCATCCGAATCTGGGCGTGGTCAGCCTCGGTACCGACCAGAGTTTCGTGATCGCCGACATTCCCGGTCTGATCGAAGGCGCTGCGGAAGGCGCTGGGCTGGGTATTCAGTTTCTGCGTCATGTCGCGCGCACACGTTTGTTGTTGCACATCGTGGACATCGCTCCCATCGACGGTTCCGATGTGGTGGAGCAAGTGCACGCGATCGAACACGAGCTAGAGAAATTCGATCCCGAATTGCTGCATCGTCCGCGCTGGCTTGTGCTCAACAAGGCCGATGTACTGCCATCGGACGAACGTCAGGCCGTGGCGGAGGAGATCATCAAGCGTCTGGGTTGGGCTCAGCCTTGGTTTCTGGTTTCCGCCATCGCACGCGAAAACACCCTGACTGTGTGCCAGCAGATCCAGCGTTTCTTCGAAGCACAGCGCGAGACGCGCGAAGGCCGTACGGATATGCTGCCAAGCGATGTGCGCTTGCGCGACGAGCCTTGAACGCTTTACACCCCCTCCTTTTTGGAGGGGAGCAAGGTGAGGGGCGGACCTTGCAATAAAGGTTATAAAGACGGTTCTTTGGGAAAGCAGCAGACAGGGCGACGATGGAATCCAAGGCGAGTACAGCCCCTCACCACAACCCGTGGATCACGTCCGGATCAGATTCTTCCTCCGCAGGAGAGCGGAGGCCGAAAGCATGAAACTTCAGGCCCGTATCGCCACCTACCGCCGCTTGCGCGACGAGTCGCTCTGGCGTCTGCTCGCAGCCGACCATGCACCGGAAGTCATCGGCTTATTGCAAACTCTGTTGATGGACGGTGAGCGCAAGCTCAGCGCTTCCATTCTGTTCGAACGATTGCAACAGCATCTCGACACCATCAATGCGTCGGATCTGCCGCGCGAGTTGCCACGCACCGCCCAAGCCTACGTGGCCGATTGGTTGGCCAAGGGATTTCTGGAACGCCGCTTGCCTGAAGGGGCTCATGAAGAGGAATACGAGCTTTCTGCGCAGACTTCGCAGGCGATTCGTTTCGTCGGCAGCCTGGACACGCCGCGTGCCGCCGCGACCGAAAGCCGCCTGTCCCTGGTCATCCAGCAACTGGTACGCCTGGCTGAGCAAACCGAAACCGACCCTACCACGCGGTTGAACGCCTTGTACGCCGAGCGCGACCGGCTTGATGCGGACATCGCGCGCGTCAGTGCCGGCAAGCTGGCTGCCCTGGATGGCAAGCGTGCCCTGGAGCGCGTACGCCAAGTGATTCAGCTCGCCGATGAGCTGGCGGAGGACTTTCGTCGCGTGCGCGACGATTTCGAGCAGCTCAATCGCGAGTTCCGCGAGCGCATCATTGATGATGAAGGCCAGCGTGGCGATGTACTCGACCGGCTGTTCGAAGGTGTCGATGTCATCGCCGAAAGCGAAGCTGGTCGCAGCTTTAATGCTTTCTGGAATCTGCTCAATGACATGGAGCAGAGCGCACAGCTTGACGTGGCGCTGGAAAACGTACTGTCGCGTGGTTTCGCCAAAAAATTGCAGCGTCACGAGCGGCAATTCCTGCGCGGCTTCAGCGGCGTGATGCTGGAGCGCGGCGGTCATGTGCATGAGGTGTTGCAGCAATTTGCGCGTAGCCTGCGCGGCTTTGTGCAGAGTCGCGGCTATCTGGAGCAGCGCCGGCTGAATCAGCTTCTCAAGCAGGCGCAGGCCGAAGCGCTGCAACTACGCGACTCGGTAGGCGTGCGTCAGCGCACGCCCTACACGCTTAAACTCACCACCAGCCGCTTGCGTTCGTTGTCGCAGTGGCGCCTGCACGATCCGCGCCATGCTCACGTAGACGGCAGCATCATTCGTAGCGAAGGCGCGGCCATTTCACTGGATAGTGTGAGCGAATTGGTATCGCAATCGGAAATCGACTTCCGCAGTTTGCGCCGCGATCTGCACGAATTGCTGGCCGAGCATGATCAGCTGTCCATCGGTCAGGTGCTGGATTGCAAGCCGGCCGAGCAGGGCCTCGGCAGCGTGGTGGGTTATCTCTCTCTGGCTACGCGCCATGGCATCGTGGCCGACGAACAGGAGGCCGTGCGCTGGAAAGGCGGCGATGGCCATTGGCGCCAGGCGCGCATTCCATTGGTGTGGTTTCTGAAAGAGAAACGTCATGAATTTGCTTGAAGACGAAGCGCCTGCTGCCGAAGCCGAGCAGCCGCCTGCGCGCGAAGGAAAGTTGTTCGATGGCGATACCGGTACGTTGCCACTGGATGCGCGACGCGTGCTGTGCCAGCTGCTGAGTGGTCCCAGCGTCGATCAAGGGCGGCACAGTCAGCTGTGGCCGGCGGTGTTGCGTTACGAAGCGCAACTGCGGGCGCACCTCAACGATCTGTTCCTGGAATTAGTCCTCGACCGTGATGCTGGCGTGGCATTTACGCGCCAGGCCGAAACCGGCGAACTGGAAACACCGGTGCTGTTGCGCTCCTCGCCGCTTACCTTCATTGATTCCGTGCTGCTGCTGTATTTGCGCCAGCAGTTAGCCGAAGCCGATGCGCAAGGTCATCGTGCCGTGGTGGAAGAAGGTGCGCTACTGGATGCGTTATCGGTGTACGAGAAAAATCTCTCGACGGATCGTGCTGGCTTCAACAAGCGCGTCGCTGCCTCCATTGCCAAGATGAAGGAAAATCACGTGTTGGAAAAACTGCGCGGCAGCGAGGATCGCTATGAAGTGTCGCCGGCCTTGAAGCTGCTGTTTTCGGCCGAGGACGTACAGGCCCTGGCGCATGTCTATCGTCAGTTGCGCGAGGCGGACGGGGCCATGGAGGACGTTGCGGATGAACGCTAGACCCAAGGCAGCGCGCAAGCAGGCCAAGTCGGCGAAGCGTGATACGACACCCACGCTGTTCCTGTCTGATCTGCCCGATCCGCGCAGCGAGCAATTCCGCATGCGTCGCTTGCAGGTGTTCAACTGGGGCACGTTCAGCGGCCTGGTCGACATTCCTATCGCCGAACGCGGCTTCTTGTTCGTAGGGCGTTCCGGTTCTGGCAAATCCACCTTGCTCGATGCGATGTCGGCGCTGCTGGTACCGCCCAACCTGGTGGACTTCAACGCCGCTGCGCGCGAAGCCGAACGCAGCGGTCGTGACCGCAACCTGGTTTCGTACGTGCGTGGTGCGTGGGCCGATCAGCACGATGGCGAATCCGGTGAAATTGCCACCCAATACCTGCGTAAAGGCAGCACCTGGTCCGCCTTGGTGCTGGAATACCGCAATGTCCAGGGTGAAACGATCAGCTTGATCCGCCTGTTCTGGGCCGCCGGCAACGGTTCCACGGCGGCGGACGTGAAAAAGCATTACATGGTGTGCGAACGCGCTTTCGACGTCGCCACTGAGCTGCAAGGTTTCGATCTTGACTTGCGCAAACTCAAGACGCGCTTCGGCGAGGATGTGCACCACTTCGATACGTTTGCCGGCTATGCCGAGCGCTTCAGGCGCTTGCTGGGCATCCAGAACGAGATGGCGCTGAAGCTGCTGCACAAAACGCAGTCCGCCAAGAACCTGGGCGACCTCAACACCTTCCTGCGCGGCTTCATGCTGGATGAGCCGGAAACCTTCGGCGCGGCCAACCGGCTGGTGACGGATTTCGGCGAACTGGATGCCGCGCACAAGGCGGTGGTGATTGCGCGCGAACAGGTGGATACGCTGGTTCCCGCGCGCACCGCGCACGAAAGTTTGCTTGCATTGCGGCGCGAGACGAACGCCTTGCGCGAGTTGCATGTGTGCGTCGACACCTGGCGCGAACAGCGTCGCCTGGTGCTGCTCGATGAGCGTCTCGCCGAACTCAAGGTGCGTGACGTGGCGCTGGAAGGCGAAATCGCGCAGCGCCGCCAGGTATTGGAAAACCATGATCGGCGCCTGGCCGATCTGGAACGGCAGCGTCGCGAGCAAGGCGGTGACCTGATCGATCAGCTCGAACGCGAGCACGAGCAGGTCTCGCGCGAACGCGACGAACGTATGAAGCGCCGCGACAAGGCGGAGAAAGCCTGTGGCGAATTGAGCTGGACCATGCCATCCACCGCGCAGGGCTTCGCTGAACTGGTCGGCCGCTCGCGTGAATTGCTGGATGGTGCGCGCGACCGCGCCGCCAGCCTGGAGGAGCACATGGATGCTCTGAAGCGCGAACGCGATCAAGCCGGTCAGCGCTTTGCCGCAGTGCGCGCCGAAATCGATGCATTGAAACGCAATCCCTCCAATATCCCCGCGCCGATCCAGGCGATGCGTGCGCGCCTTTGCAGCGAGTTGGGCTGGTCTGAAAATGCGTTGCCGTTCGTAGGCGAACTGTTGCAGGTGAAATCCGAGCATGCCGCATGGCGTGGCGCCATCGAACGTGTTCTGCATGGTTTCGCGCTCTCGCTGCTGGTGGATGAGCGGCATTACGCGGAGGTCTCCAACTGGGTCAACAGAACACACTTGAGCGGCAAGCTGGTGTATTACCGTGTGGGTCGTGTCGATGCGCTCGGCCAGCGCATGCTGGAATCGCGCTCGCTGGTGCATCGGCTGGAGATTCGCGACCACGCGCACCGCGACTGGCTGACCCATGAATTGACGCGGCGTTTCGACTACGCCTGCGTGGATTCAGCGGCTGCCTTGCGCAACGCGGATCGTGCCATCACCCGCGAAGGCCTGGTCAAGCACGGCGGCGACCGACACGAAAAGGACGACCGTCGCGCGGTAGATGACCGTCGTAATTGGATACTGGGTTTCGACAACCGCGACAAGCTCGCCTTGTTCGAACGTGAAGGGCAAGAACTGGCGCAGACGATTGCGCACGCTTCATCCGGCTTGGACAAGCTGAAATCCGAGCGGGATGCCGATGGCGACCGTCGCCTGGCCGCTTCGCAGCTCGCCAATCTGGAGTGGGAGGAAATCGACGTAGCCCCGAAGCTACGCCGCCTTGGAGATATCGAAGGCCAGTTGCAGCAGTTGCGCGCGGGCGATGCGACGCTGCAAGAGATCATGCGGCAGCTCGATACTGAGCGCATCGCGCGCACGCGCGCTGCCAAGACATGGGAAGACGCATCAGCCGAACGTCTGTCCTTGGGACGTGAGCGCAGCGGCTTTACCCGGCAACGCGAATCCTGCGAGCCACTAGCCAGTGCCATGACCCTTTCGCCTGCGCAGGCGGAAGCGCTGGCTGCGCGGTTGCCGCAGCATCCGCCGCTGGTGCTGGACAATCTTGATCGTCAGGTCAATCAGGCGAAGGACGGCTTGAACCTGTCGCTTGCCGAGCACGCGCAACAGGACAATGCGCTAGTACAAACCATCGAGGAATGCTTCCGCACATTCTGTCGCAGATGGCCGCAGGACAGCGCCGATTTCACGCCCAACATGGATTCGGTCGAAGGCTTCCTATCACGCTTGCGCCGGCTTGAACTGGACGGTCTGCCCAAGCACGAAGCGCGCTTCTTCGATCTACTGCAAAGCCAGAGCAAGCAAAACCTGCTGGTGTTGCAGAAATACATGACCGAAGCGCGCAAGTTGATCGGCCAGCGCATGGAAGAGGTGAACGAAAGTCTGGAACGTGTACCATTCAACCGCGGCACCCTCCTGCAGATCGAACTCACCGATCGCAATCTACCCGAGGTGCGCGAATTCCAGCTGCAACTGCGCGACGTGCTCTCGCATCACCAGACCGAAGATCGCGGACGCGCCGAAGCACAATTTGCGGTTCTGCGCCAACTCGTGGGCAAGCTGGCCGCTGACGATCCGGAGCACAGGCGCTGGCGCGAACACGTGCTGGATGTGCGCCAACACGTGGAATTCGTTGGTGTGGAAAAGGACGCCAACACCCTTGAGACCGTAGAGGTGTACCGCAGCGGTGCTGGTAAATCCGGCGGCCAGCGGCAGAAGCTCGCTACCACCTGCCTGGCCGCGGCGTTGCGCTATCAGCTTGGTGGCGATGATGGCCACTTGCCACGCTACGCGCCGGTCGTGCTCGACGAAGCCTTCGATAAAGCGGATAACGAATTCACCGCACTGGCGATGAATATCTTCGAGAACTTCGGTTTCCAGATGGTGGTGGCCACGCCTTTGAAATCGGTGATGACGCTGGAACCGTTCATCGGCGGCGCTTGCTTCGTCGATATTTCAGGGCGCCACGACTCGGGCGTGCTGCTGATCGAGTACGACGAAGACCACAAGCGACTGGCCTTGCCGGAAAAGGCGCGTGCCGACACCTGAGGAACTGCGTCGGCGTTTGCGTACACGCTGGCAGAACCAGCGGCGCAAATGGCTGATGGGAGAGGGTGAGTGGCCATTGTCGTTGAGCACGGAGCCACCCACTGAAGCAAAGGTGATGGCCGATTGGCCACGTTTCGATCAGTGGCTTGCACAATGGCGCGAGGTTGCCCGTGGCGGAGTCGGCCAAGTGTGTTGCGAGGCGCGCAGTTGGTCGCGGGTCGGTGAACAGCGCGTGCCCTGCGCATGGCAATTCGCGACGCCGGAAGCCGTGGCGGCCGAGCTGGGATTCGCTTCGCGCTGGTCGCTGGCAAGGCAGCGTTTCCATGACTTGGCCGCATGGGAGGCGTCGTCGCCGGTTTGGCGTACCGAGCTGTCGCGTCATATCGATGTACTGGCCGATCTGGACGTGCCCGAATTCGAGCGGTTATGTCGAGTAGTGCAATGGTTGTGGCGTCATCCCGCTTCGGGCCTTTTTGCGCGGCAACTGCCCATTCCCGGCGTTGATAGCAAATGGGTCGAATCGCGACGGCGCCTGGTAGCTGCATGGGTTAGTGCGCTGTTGGGTTCCGCAATACAAGCTGATTTTCATGCGGCGACCGGATTGCGCGCTGCGCCCGATCGCCTGCGCATGCGCGTGCTCGATCCGGCATTGCGAGCCGTATGGGGTGGCTTGTCCGATATCGAAGCGCCTGCCGAGGAATTCATCAATCTGGCGATACCAGCGAGCCAGGTGCTGATCGTGGAAAACCTTGTTACCGGCCTGGCCTGTGAAAATTTACCTGGCACAGTGGTTTTCATGCGTCGCGGCTACGCGGCCAGCACGCTTGCGACGCTTCCTTGGTTGGCGCAGCTTCCCGTTTACTACTGGGGAGATATCGATACACATGGACTGGCCATCCTCAGCCACCTGCGTGGTCATCTACCGCAGACGCGCTCACTGATGATGGACGAAGAGACGTTGCTTGCATTCGAGTCGCTGTGGGGCAGGGAAGACCAGCCGCACACCGCGGCCGAACTGCCAGGATTCACCGAAAGAGAACGGCAGTTATATCGGGCACTACGCGCAGGTGAATACAAGCAGGTACGTTTGGAGCAGGAGCGGATAACCTGGGATTGGGCGTGGCAACAGGTAACGAGCTCCCTTTCGGGACCGGCGTAAAGCCACGCAAAGGCATGACCAGCGCACCATGCGTGCGCTCTCTTTTATCCTCCATCATGGATGTTCTTCCCACCGGAGAGGCTCATGACCGATCGCCGCGATTTCCTCAAAACCACGCTATTTGCCACTTCCGCGCTGGCGCTGCCGCGCTTTTCCCGCGCTGCCGCGACCCTGGGTGGTACTGTCCCGGGTAAGGTGGGAGCCCGCGTCGTTTCTACCTGGGATTTCGGTGTGCCTGCGAATCTGGCGGCATGGGCCGTGCTCGGCAAAGGCGGTAAACCGCTGGATGCGGTGGAGAAAGGCGTGATGGTGCCGGAGGCGGACCTGCACAATCACAGCGTGGGACGCGCGGGCTATCCGGATCGCGACGGCAAGGTCACGCTCGACGCCAGCATCATGGACGGCGACGGTCGCTGCGGTGCGGTGGCGGCGCTGGAACACATTGCCCATCCGATCAATGTGGCGCGCAAAGTGATGGAAGACACGCCGCATGTCTTGTTGGTCGCCGATGGTGCATTGGAATTTGCCTTGCAGGAAGGCTTCAAGAAAGAAAACCTGCTGACGCCCGAATCGGAAAAGGCGTGGCACGAATGGCTGAAACAGGCCAAGTACACACCGGTGGCCAATAGCGAGAACATCGATTACCACCGCAGCCTGCAAGGCCTGGGCATGCCGGGTGGCAAGAACAATCACGACACTATCGGCATGCTGGCGATCGATGCCCATGGTCATCTGGCCGGCGCGTGCACCACCAGCGGCATGGCGTGGAAGATGCACGGCCGCGTGGGCGATAGTCCGATCATTGGTGCGGGCTTATACGTCGATAACGAGGTCGGTGGCGCGACCTCTACCGGTGTCGGTGAAGAAGTGATCCGCAATGCCGGCAGCTTCCTGGTGGTGGAATTGATGCGCCAGGGACGCCGTCCGCATGAGGCTTGCGAGGAGGCGGTGCGCCGCATCGTGAAAAAGCGTCCCGAAGCGACCAAGGACATGCAGGTGGGTTTCCTTGCCCTGCGCCGCGATGGCGAGTGCGGTGCCTATGCCATCCAGAAGGGATTCACCTATGCGGTGTGCGACGTGCACAAGCAGGATCGCCTGATGGCTTCTCCCAGCCTTTACCAGACGACATACACCTGATGCCGACACAAGCCTTGCTCGAGATTGCGGCCGGCTCGCTGGCTTCGGCGCTGGCCGCGCAGGAAGGCGGCGCCGACCGTGTCGAACTGTGCGGCAGTCTGGCGGAAGGCGGCATCACGCCTTCCTACGGAACCTTGGCCGTGGCGCGTGATCGGGTGCGTATTCCGATATACGTGTTGATCCGTCCGCGCGGGGGCGACTTTCTCTACGGTGATGATGAATTCGACATCATGCGACGCGATGTCGAGATGTGTGTCCGCATCGGCTGCGACGGCGTGGTGATCGGCGCGCTGGATGCGGATGGCCGCATCGATTCGCGTTGTCGTGAACTGGTGAGCGCGGCGGGCACGCTTGGCGTGACGTTCCATCGCGCGATGGATGCAAGTTCGGACCTGAGCCGTTCATTGGAGGACATCATCGCGCTGGGCTGCGAGCGGGTGTTGACCTCGGGCGGTCAGGCGAACGCTCTGGCTGGTGCGCAGGTGATCGCCGAGTTGGTGAAGCAGGCGGATGATCGCATGGTGGTGATGGCCGGAGCAGGGATTCGTGCTGCCAACTTGATCGAAGTCGCACAGCTTACGCAGGCGCGCGAATTTCATGGTTCGGCGCGTGGGATGCTTCGTTCTGCAATGCGCTATCTCAACCCGGCCTTGCAGGATCTGTCGCCGGATATCGAGCAGAGCAGGGTGGAAGAAGTACGGACGATGAAAGAACGACTGGTTTCATTCTTTTCCTCGCCTGGGAGGGGAACGGTGCCGTGAAGCAGGTATTCCTCACGGCTGTCATGCCCCTTTGGGGCGAAGCTACGGTGGGGAGGTAGTGGCGCGAGATTGCGCCTCATCCTGCGTTCGCTCTCGGGGGAGAACGAGGGGTACGCAAAAAAGCCGGCGTTTCCGCCGGCTTTTTCACCAACCCTATGCTTGCCTGGCCTTAGGCCAGCTCGCGAATCTTGGCGTTCAAACGGCTCTTGTGGCGAGCAGCCTTGTTCTTGTGGATAAGGCCGCGGGCGGCGTAGCGATCCATCACCGGCTGGGCGGACGTGAAAGCGGCCACGGCGGCAGCCTTGTCCTTGGCCTCGATGGCCTTGACGACCTTGCGCAGGGCGCTACGGACCATGGAACGGGCGCTGGCGTTGCGCAGGCGGCGCTGCTCGGACTGGCGCGCGCGCTTCTTCGCGGACTTGATGTTTGCCAAGGTAGAACTCCGGAATGAATACTTGGGTTGGAAAAAGGCGGCAATTATGGCGGTAATTTGCCGATAGGTCAAGCGCTTAACAGAACAGGCGATGAGAGCTCGGTTTGTCCTCTTCCTGATAGTAGAGAGTACCTCGAAGGAGCGTGTGAAGGGCTGCGAGAGAGGACACGCAGTCTGGCAAGATTGGCCCTCACCCGGCGCTCTCCCCGAGAGGGAGAGCGCAACGCCTAGGATTCTTTCTCCCGCATGAAATCTCCCAGCATGCTACGCGGGCTGTTGTCGTTCAGCAGCATGACCATGATTTCACGCGTGCTTGGGTTGCTGCGCGACATCTCGATCAATCATGTATTCGGGGCCAACGTCGCCACCGATGCATTCTGGGTGGCATTTCGCATTCCCAACTTCATGCGTCGCATGTTCGCGGAGGGCGCGTTTTCCACCGCCTTCGTACCGGTCTTTACCGAAGTGAAGGAGACGGGAACACACGCCGAGCTAAAAACCTTGATGTCACGCACGGCGGGCACGCTGGGCGGCGTGTTGCTGATCGTGAGCGCTTTGTGCGTGCTGTTTGCGCCACAGGTCGCGATGGTGTTCACGCCAGGTGCGGTGGACGAGCCGCAGAAGTTCACCCTGACGGTCGAGCTTTTGCGGCTCACTTTCCCGTTCTTGTTATTCGTCTCGCTGACTGCGCTTGCGGGTGGGGCGCTAAATAGTTTTCATCGTTTTGGGTTGCCGGCGCTGACCCCTGTCATCCTCAATCTATGCATGATCGCGGGCGCCTGGTGGCTGTCCCGCCGTCTGCAGACGCCGATCCTGGCGATGGGTTGGGCGGTGCTGGGGGCGGGCGTCCTGCAGGTGTTGTTCCAATTGCCGACGCTGCGCCGATTGGATCTGCTGGCATGGCCCCAGTGGGGATGGCGGCATCCGCATGTGCGGCGGATTTTGCGCCAGATGGTGCCTACGCTATTCGGCTCATCGGTGTCGCAGATCAATTTGCTGTTCGATACGGTGATCGCTTCGCTGCTGATTTCCGGGTCGCAAACCTGGCTATCGCAAGCCGATCGCTTTCTGGAATTGCCGCTTGGCGTATTCGGCGTCGCGCTCGGTACGGTGATCTTGCCTTCGTTGTCGCGCCATCACATCGCCACCGATCACGAAGGCTTTTCGAAAGCGCTGGATTGGGGGCTGCGTACCACCTTGCTGATCGCCGTACCCGCCATGCTGGGCCTGATGCTGCTGGCCCAGCCGCTGGTTGCTACGCTGTTTCAAAATGGCCAGTTCCATCCTTTTGACACGCGCATGACCACGCTATCGGTAACCGCGTTGAGTTTTGGCGTGCCGGCCTATGCGCAGGTGAAAGTCCTGCTGCCTGCGTTTTACGCGCGCAAGGACACCCTGACACCCGCACGCGCCGGTGTCATCGCATTGCTGTCCAACATGCTGCTCAACGCAGTGTTCCTGCTGGCGCTCTACACTTGGTGGGCGCCGCAAAGCCTGAAAGCCGGACCCTTGCTGGAAGGCTTGTCCCGCGTGCCCGGCCTTCATCTCGCCCTCGGCATGGCCAGCGCGATAGCCAGCTACGTCAACGTGTTGCTGTTGTGGCGTGGGTTGCGGCGGGCAGATGTCTATCAGCGCCAGCCGGGCTGGGGACGTCACCTCATGCGGCTGGCTATCGGCTGCGCAGCGATGACAGTAGTGCTGTCGCTGGGGCGCTGGTACTGGCCGGATTGGACGCAGATGCCGGTGATCGGTCGGGTATGGCGTCTCGCTTTGCTGGTGTGCACCGGCGGCCTCACTTATGTCGCGGTGCTCTTTGCCACCGGGTTCAAGCTGCGGGAATTGCACCACGCATGAGCGAAGAATCGTCAAGGGCATCCTCTATACTGAGCGGATGATGAAACTGTCCCGGGATGCTGCGGGGCCGTGTTTGGCCCCAGGCGGAAGCGTGGTTGCGGTAGGCGCGTTCGATGGCTTGCATCGCGGCCACCAAGCTCTGCTCAACGAAGTGCGCCAGCGTGCGCAGGTGCTTGGCTGCACGCCGATTGTGGTGAGCTTCGAGCCCTTGCCGCGCGCTTATTTCTCCAAGGAACCGGTGCCGCGGCTGTCCAGCGTGCGCGAAAAGCTGCTTGGTTTCGCTGCCGCCGGCATGGCGCACACATTACTGCTGCGTTTCAACCAGGCGTTGACGGCCATGTCCCCGCAGGATTTCGTGCAACGCGTGCTGATCGATCGGCTCAGCGTGCGCGAAGTATGGGTCGGTGCGGATTTTCGCTTCGGTCACAAGCGGGCTGGCGACGTGGCGATGCTGGAGCAGATCGGCAAGGAAAATGCCTTTGCCGCGCACACGATGCCGGCTGTATTGCTCGAGGGTGAGCGCGTCTCGGCCAGCCGGGTGCGTGCCTTGCTTGCCGCCGGCAACTTCGGTGCGGTGGAGCCTTTGCTGGGGCGTCCGTTCGTGATCGAGGGCAAGGTGGAATACGGCAACCAGCTTGGCCGTGAGCTCGGGTTTCCCACCGCCAACATCCATCTGCGTGATCGCGTAACGCCGGTCCACGGCGTTTTTGCTGTGCGTGTGGGTTTGGGCGAAGGGGAATGCAGCTGGCCTGGCGTCGCCAGCCTGGGAACCCGGCCCACGATCAATGAGGTGGCCGAACCGCTGCTGGAAGTGCACCTGTTTGACTTCGAAGGCAGCCTCTACGGGCAGCGCATGGCGGTGGAATTCGTGGCCAAGCTGCGCGACGAAATGAAATTCGATGGACTGGACACATTGACGGCACAAATGCGGCATGATGCGCGCTCGGCCCGGGAGATCCTTGGGATGAACCCGGTATTGATCGATGCGAACCAAGCCACATCATGAGCGCCAGCATGCGAGGCTTGCGTACTCCACTGGCCATCATGGCCGCGACGATCATTATGATTTGACGAGCACTCGCCGAAGCGCGTGCGCGTGGGGTGCTCAGAGCTTTTTTCATGGGTGGCATGATGTCCATAAGGCCCGCAGGTTGTGGCGTGCGGCACAGGGAAGACCGGCTATCTTTTCAAGCCACGCTGTGCAGCATGCAGGCCTTATGGACATCACCCTGCGGTCGGCTCTAACTGTCCGTATGCCTGCGGTCCATCGTCTCGACAGACAGCCAGTCTGCCTTCGCCGATGGCCCTGTGGCCTGCGAACAGTTAAGCCGGCACCCCAGAAAAACAGCTCTGAGCACCCACGCCGCGCGCGGCGGGCACAAGGCATGAGGCTTCGGTTCCCTTCCGGGCATCGAAGCGGAACCACCGTAAACACGGCACCCGAGCGATGACCCAGGACTACAAGAGCACCATCAACCTGCCGCAGACCACGTTCCCCATGCGCGGCGATTTGCCCAAGCGCGAGCCGGGCTGGCTGGCCGAATGGGAACGCGTCAACCGTTACGCACAGATCCAGGCCAGGACCGCTGGCCGACCGATGTTCGTGTTGCACGACGGTCCGCCGTACGCGAACGGTGCGATCCATCTGGGGCACGCGATCAACAAGATCCTCAAGGACGTGGTGGTGAAGTCCAAGCTGCTCGCCGGCTATCACGCACCTTATGTGCCCGGCTGGGATTGCCACGGCATGCCAATCGAGATCCAGATCGAAAAGCAGTTCGGCAAAAACCTGCCCACCAGCGAAGTGATGAGCAAGGCGCGCGCCTATGCGACTGAGCAGATCGAGAAGCAGAAGAAGGATTTCAAGCGCCTGGGCGTGCTGGGCGAATGGGATCGTCCTTACCTCACGATGGCACCGCAGAACGAAGCCAGCGAAATCCGTGCGCTCGCCGAACTGTTGCGCAAGGGCTACATCTATCGCGGCCTGAAGCCGGTCAACTGGTGCTTCGATTGCGGTTCCGCTTTGGCTGAAGCCGAAGTGGAGTATGAAGACAAAACCGACATCGCCATTGACGTCGGTTTTGCCTTTGATGATCCCGATGCTGTTGCCAAGGCGTTTGGCCTGGAAAAGCTGCCGAAGCCGAACGGCCAGATCGTGATCTGGACCACCACGCCATGGACCATTCCTGCCAACCAGGCGCTCAACCTGCATCCGGAATTTAGCTATAGCCTGGTCGATACGGCCAGAGGCGTGCTGATTCTCGCCACCGAGCGCGTGGAGGAATGCCTGAAGACCTATGGCCTGGAAGGGCGGGTTATCGCGTCAGTGGCCGGGCAGGCGTTGGCCGACCTCAAATTCCGCCATCCGCTGTATGCCGTCGATCCGGGTTATGCCCGCTTGTCACCCGTCTATTTTGGCGATTACGTGACGCTGGATACGGGTACTGGCATCGTGCACTCCGCGCCTGCTTATGGCGTGGAAGACTTCCAGTCGTGCAAGGCGCACGGCATGAAGGATGCCGAGATCCTCAATCCGGTGATGGGCAACGGCGTCTACGCATCCTGGTTGCCGCTGTTTGGCGGCATGTTCCTGTGGAAGGCCAATCCGAAGATCGTGGAGGCGCTGGAGCAGGCCGGTTCGCTGCTGCACCAGAACATGTACACGCATAGCTACATGCATTGCTGGCGGCACAAGACACCGATCATCTATCGCGCCACCTCGCAGTGGTTCGCAGGGATGGATATCGCCCCGAAAGACGGTGGCAAGACGCTGCGCGAAACCGCGCTGGATGGTGTGGAAGCCACGCAGTTTTTCCCCGCATGGGGCAAGCAGCGCCTGCATGGCATGATCGCCGATCGTCCCGACTGGACCCTGTCGCGGCAACGCCAGTGGGGTGTGCCGATGGCGTTCTTCGTCCATCGCGAAACCGGTGAGCTGCATCCGCGTACGCCGGAATTATTGGAGGAAGTCGCCAAGCGCGTCGAGCAGCAAGGTATCGAAGCGTGGCAAAGCCTCGAGCCTGCCGAACTGCTCGGTGCAGACGCCGAGCATTACGAAAAGAATCGCGACACGCTGGACGTGTGGTTCGATTCCGGCACGACGCATTGGCATGTGTTGCGTGGCTCGCACGCCGATGTGCTGCGTTTTCCCGCCGATCTTTATCTGGAAGGTTCGGACCAGCATCGTGGCTGGTTCCATTCGTCGTTGCTCACCGCCTCCATGCTCGACGGTAAGCCACCCTACAAGCAGTTGCTGACGCACGGCTTCAGCGTCGATGCGCAGGGCCGCAAGATGTCCAAGTCGCTGGGCAACGGCATCGAGCCGCAGGACATCATGGGTCGCCTGGGTGCGGACATTCTGCGTCTATGGGTGGCCTCGACCGACTATCGCTATGAGATGTCGCTCTCGGAGGAAATCCTCAAGCGTGTGTCGGATATGTACCGCCGCATCCGCAATACGGCGCGTTTCCTGCTCGGCAACCTGGACGGCTTCGATCCGGCCAAGCACCTTGTGCCGGTCGAGCAGAGCCTGTTGCTCGACCAGTGGGCGGTAAGCCAGACGTATGAATTGCAGCAAACGCTGGTTGCTGCCTACGAGCGTTACGATTTCCCCGAGATCGTGCAGCGCGTGCAGAATTTCTGCACCAATGAAATGGGTGCGCTGTATCTGGACATCACCAAGGACCGCCTATACACCATGCCGACCGAAAGCCTCGGCCGGCGTAGCGCGCAGAGTGCGATGTACCGCATTCTCGAAGCACTGGTGCGCTGGTTGGCGCCGATACTGTCGTTCACCGCGGAAGAAATCTGGCAGCATGTGCCGGGCGAGCGCAGCGAAAGCGTGTTGTTCGAAACCTGGTACGACGGTTTGGCGAATACGCAAGGATCGCCGGAACAGAGGCGTTATTGGGCTGACCTGCTGGCGATTCGCGATACTACCTCGCGCGTGCTGGAAGATATGCGCAAGGCCGAGAAAATCGGCGCTGCGCTGGAAGCCAATCTGGTGTTGCATGCTGATCCAGATATTGCCAAGCGTTACGCTGATGTGACGGATGAACTGCGCTTCTTCTTCATTACTTCCGACGTGAGCTTCGCGCCGTTACAGCCGCGGCCCGCGGATGCAACGCTGGTGCCGCTCGAAGGTGGCGAAGTGTATGTATCTGCCAGCGTAAGCGATGCCACCAAGTGCATCCGTTGCTGGCATCGTCGCGAGGATGTCGGCAGTCATCCGGATCATCCGGATATCTGCGGGCGCTGCGTGAGCAACGTGGAAGGGCCGGGCGAACATCGCCAATGGTTCTGATCTTGCCATAAACCCGTTCCTCCCCGACTGCAAGAGGGGAGGAGCACCGTTCTGCATGCTATGCGATCCTTGAGTACATCATGCATTCCAAACCCAACGCACTCTCCTGGCTGCTGGTTTCCGCACTGCTGATCATCCTCGATCAGCTCACCAAATGGTGGGCGATGACTGCATTGCAACCGCCTGGCTTGCCACATCCGGTGATTCCTGGCTTCCTCAATTGGACGTTGACGCTTAACCCGGGAGCCGCCTTCAGTTTTCTCGCGCAAAGTAGCGGCTGGCAGCGCTGGTTCTTCGTTGTGCTTGCGGTGGTGATCAGTGTGGCGCTGATTATCTGGCTGGCGCGGACAGCAAGGCGTGAATGGCGCACGGCGTTGCCCTTGTCGTTGGTGATCGGTGGTGCACTCGGTAATTTGATCGATCGCTTGCACGCCTCGCAGGTCACCGATTTCATCCAGGTCTATTACCGGGATTGGTATTACCCCACTTTCAACGTGGCCGATTGCGGCATTACCGTTGGTGCGGTTTGCTTGGTTTTGTTTGGCCTGCGCGCGGGTTCAGACAAGCCGAGCTGATCGCGATTCGACTTTCCGATCGCCCTTTTTCATATCGGAGCCAAGCCTGCTTGGCCCGTGGCGGAAGCACTGAGCTGCGGACAGGAGTGTCCAGAAAGCAGATTTTCACCTCTATCTCCAGCATGCATCCGACGGTGATGGCATAGCGGATAGATGCTGGTTGCGTGAAGCGCCTAGGGTTTGAAGCGCGCACGCCGGGGCGAAAATGGACACAAATGGCCTGATTCGCTTTTCTGTTGTGGGCCGCATTCAACGGGTGCTGACCGGATGAAGGCCGCAGCTTGGGCTATTTGGTCAAGCCGGGCCATTTATCAATAGCTTGCTAAACAGCAGTTTGTACCGCTTTTCTGAGCTTTTCCGAGTTTTTTCACAAAGGTATAAGCGTGCCGGTCGCCGAAAGGCGCACGTTTATACGCCATGGCCCAATTCTTGCGATACCACTCCTGTGAGGCAGGAGGGTTTGGGGACGCCAGGAGTAACGCGACTTCTCCAACCTGTTTTTTTCTTCCGTTAGGCGCATAGAGCGACGCTGACGATGGGCAGGTGTGTGCGAAAAAAAGTCCGGTTCGTGGCGTGTGCTGCGGCAAAGCGCGCGACGCTTACGCTTTGTCTTGCATTTGCACTGTACGGAAGCGCTGAGGCGGCCGCGGCACAAGCGACGCCGGATCGCCAAGCGCTGCTGAGCAGAGCCCGTTCCGAGCACGATGCGGGACATCGTATGCAGGCGCTGGCCTATTGCCAGGACGTGCTGGCGCGTTGGCCTGACGATCGCGATGCCAAGAGACTTACCGTGCAGCTGCTTTCGGAACTTGGCGCCGCTGCCAGGGCGAAGGAACTGGCAGCGGCGCTTTCCCCTTCGGTCGACAAGGCCGAGCGTGCACGACTTGCCGCCGACTACGCATCGCACGAAGTGCGGTGGGTCAAGGGCCTGCCCGCAGACGCCTTGCATCCGTATGCAGAAGCCGACCGGGCAATCGATGATGTCCGGCGTTTGGTGGACGACCCGACGACGCCTGCAGCGATTCGTCAACGCGCGCAATTCGATTTGCTGGTGGCGCTGGATCAAGGTGATCGAGCTGGCGAAGTACTCGATGTGTATGCATCGATGAAGCAGCAGAGTGTCCAGTTTCCACCTTATGCTGAGCGAGCCGTGGCTGATGCACTGATGCAAAAGCATCGTCCAGACGAAGCAATCGTGCTGTATGAAGACAGCATTCGACGCGATCCCGGCCCGTATGCCGTCGGGGAGACGGACCCGCGTATCGGTCTGGCCTACGCTTATTTCGATGCTGGCCGAGTGCATGATGCATTCGTCACTATTGACGCCGTTGCTACTCGTGAGCCGCCTTGGCTGCATCTGAAAGATGTTCGAGGTGCCAAGCAGAATCCGCGAAAAGTAGATGCGGATACGACCACGGCCCAATTGCAGCAATACGCGGGAGAGGCACAAAAAGCCTATGCCAGTCTGGCGGGCATGAGCGCGGAAGCCCCGGGCAACGCAGATTTACGGCGGCAGTTGGCGATGGCCGAACTGGCGCGTGGCTGGCCACAGCGTGCAGCTGACACGCTGAAAATCGCCGATACGCTCGATGAGCACGACGCCAATGCGGCGCTCGACGAAGCCGATGCGCTACGTGCTATCTATGCCTACGCGGACGCACAGGCGCAACTCGATCTTGCGCAACAGCAAGCCGGACGCAGCGGTCGTGTGCAGGATGCGCTGGCGGCCTGGGACCGCGAGCGTGGCTGGCAATTCGATCTTTCGCACGATAATGGCTGGGGCAATAGCCCTGACTACGGTGACCGGGATCAGGAGACATTGGCGACGCTGGCCAGCCCGCTGATCGATGATCATTGGCGCATCTTGGCGTTGGCGCGTGCCTCGTCCGCAGCCTTGCCCGAAGGGCATGTAGCGAGAGATCGAGCGGGTCTCGGCGTGCAGGGTTATATGACCGGCTTCGAATTCTACGTGCAGGCCTTGCCCGCGGCAGATCGGTATGTCCGTAGGACGGATGTCGAGGCCGGTTTCAATTGGGCGATCAGCGATCAGTGGTCACTGGCTTCCGACTGGAGCAGTGCCGGTGCGGACATTCCTTTGCGTGCCCAGTATTACGGCATCACCGGAAAGACGTTCAGCACAGCCGTTCAATGGCGTGCCAACGAGCTTACGTCTGCACGACTGGCGGTTTATCGCGATCGCTTCAGTGACGGCAATGTACGCAAAGGTTGGCTTGGCGATTTTGTTCAGCGGTTGCACACCGGGCCCAACGTCAGTGTAGACGGCGGTATCGAAGTCGGTGGCTCGAGCAACAGCGAAACTGATCGGCCTTATTTCAATCCTTCACGGGATCGTTCCTACGCTTTGACCGGGAGCGTGCAGAACGTGCTCGATCAGTATGTCGATCGTACTTGGAGCCAGCGTTTCGACGTAGCCGTTGGGCAGTACGTCGAACGCGGCTATGCAAGCGGTTGGATGGCGAGCATGCGCTACGGACAAACCTTCCAGCCCCACGCCGGTTTGCGTTTTGGCTGGGGTGTGAGCTGGCATTGGCAACCTTATGACGGACGGCACGAATCGCGTGTCGCGCTCGACGTCACTTTGCATTGGGGAGAGTAGCGATGCGCTTTGTCCTCCTCGTTCTGTTCCTCTTTGTTCTCGTGGACCCCGTTTTCGCCGATCGTTTCGTACGGGTACGGCCCACGTTGACCGTGCTGACTTATCACGATGTGCGCGACGACGTCGGCCTGCTAGGTGATCACGACCCCGATGCAACCAGTACCGATCATTTGATCGCGCATTTCGACTGGCTGAAGGCCAATGGCTATCACGTCGTCAGCCTTGACGATGTCATCAAGGCGCGGCAGGGCATGAAGGTTTTGCCGTCGCACGCGGTGTTGCTGACTTTCGATGACGGCCTGGAAAGTTTTTACACCCGTGTCTATCCCTTGCTGCGTGCCTACGGCTATCCGGCGGTCTCTGCGCTAGTCGGCGCATGGATGGATATGCAGCCGGGCCAGACGATGCCCTACAACGGCAGCATCTGCACGCGTGCCTGTTTCCTGAGCTGGGATCAGGTGCGTGAGATGCAGCGGTCCGGATTGATTGCGTTCGCGTCGCATACATGGGACCTGCATGAAGGCATCCCGGCCAATCCGCAGGGTAACCAGCTACCTGCCGCGGTGAATCTCTGGTACGACGCGCATGCGGGGCGCTATGAAAGCGAAGCGGCTTACACGGCGCGTTTGCGCCAGGATCTTCGCCACAGCGCCGACGAGATCGAGCATGAGACAGGCCATCGCCCACGCGCGATCGTCTGGCCTTATGGTGCTTATAACGAACTGGCTGTGCGGATGGCAGCGAGCGAGGGCATGACGGTGTCCTTCAGCTTGGATGACGTCGTGCCCATGTCGCCGGATGACCACACCATTCCGCGTTTACTCGTCAGCGGCAACGTCGACGCCAATCGGCTTGGCTGGCTGATCGGCCATCCGCCACAGGTCGATCCAGTGCGAGCGGTGCAAGTGGATCTCGATTACGTCTACGATCCGGACCCGGCGCAGCAGGAACGCAATCTTTCGCGCTTGCTCGATCGCATCAAGCGCATGCATCCCAGCCAGGTCTGGTTGCAGGCGTATGCGGATCCCAACGGCACCGGCGTGGCAGAAGCCGTGTATTTTCCGAATCGCCACTTGCCGATGCGTGCCGATCTGTTCTCACGTGTTGCGTGGCAGCTGCGCACACGTGCAGGTGTACGGGTTTATGCGTGGATGCCGGTGCTCGCCTTCCGCTTCCCGGATGCTGCGGATCTTCCCTCCTTGGGCGGTGAACTCGAACCTGGCGGCGATCCCTATCGGCTCGCGCCGTGGGATCCGAAAGTGCGTCGCTGGATCGGCGACATGTACGAAGATCTGGCGATGCATGCAGACGAGGCAGGCTTGCTGTTCTCGGACGACGCCTTCATGCGCGACACAGACCATCTGGGACCGTGGGCGGATAAGACACCCGCGCAGCGGACGGCGGCACTGATCGATTTCACGCAGGAGCTCACCGCACGCGTGCGTCGCTGGAGGCCGAACGTAAAAACGGCAAGGAATATCTACGCGCGGACCATTCTCCAGCCCCAATCCGAGGCATGGTTCGCGCAGAACCTCCCTGCATTCCTCGCTGCCTACAACATGACGGCTGTCATGGCGATGCCGCAGCTCGACAAGGCGCCTGATCGCGCCAATTGGTATCGCATGCTCGTGGCGCGAGTGGCGGCGGCGGCGCCTGATGCCCTGGATGGAACCTTGTTCGAACTGGCTGCGCGTGATTGGCGCAGCGACCAACCCATGCCGGATGTACAGCTCGACGCGCGGGTCCGCCTGCTGCAAGTCAATGGCGTGCGCCATTTTGGTTACTACCCCGACGACTTCATTCGAAATCAGCCGCGCCTGGAGAAGATACGTCCCGCGATTTCCACTTCCGATTATCCCTATCCGGAGCAATAACGATGGACGGCCAGACACTCCATGCGTTGCTTCAATTCGCTTTCTTCTATCCGCTGGCGATGTCGCTGATGTGGATGAGCGGGGGCTTGATCTATTTCCTGCGCTGGGAGCGCAAGACGCCTTCCCGGATAAAGCCGCCGGCATTGGCATCGTACCCACTGGTGTCCTTGATTGTGCCCTGTCACAACGAGGGCGAGAATGTGCGCGAAACCATTGCGCAGCTGGCCGGGCAGAGCTATCCGCAGTTTGAAATCATCGCGGTGAATGACGGTTCGACTGACGATACTGGCGAACAGCTTGATCAGCTGATGAAGGAATACCCCGAACTGCGGGTGTTGCATTTCGCCAGCAACCAGGGCAAGGCCATGGGCTTGCGCGCCGCGGCACTCGCTTCGAAAGCAGATTACTTGGTCTGTGTGGACGGCGACGCCTTGCTCGATCCTTATGCCACGCATTGGCTGATGGCGCACTTGCTGGCGAGTCCGCGAGTTGGCGCTGTTACCGGCAATCCACGTATCCGCAATCGCTCCACCTTGCTGGGCAAACTGCAGGTGGGGGAGTTTTCGTCCATCATCGGGCTGATTAAGCGCGCCCAGCGGGTATACGGGCGCATCTTCACGGTTTCCGGAGTGATTGCCGCGTTCCGTAAGGTAGCGCTGCACGATGTCGGCTACTGGAATACCGACATGGTCACCGAAGATATCGACGTAAGTTGGCGTTTGCAGATGCGCCATTGGGAAATTCGTTACGAACCGAATGCATTGTGCTGGATTCTTATGCCAGAGACGCTGCATGGTTTGTGGAAGCAACGGTTGCGCTGGGCGCAGGGCGGATCGGAAGTGTTGCTGCGCTATGGGCCACGGTTGTTTCACTGGCGGCAGCGGCGCATGTGGATCGTGGCACTTGAATACCTGGTCAGTCTGGCCTGGTCCTTTGATATGGCCGTCATTGTGCTGCTGTGGACGGCCGGGCAGGTGATGGCGTTGCCGCCTTCGCTATCGGTGCCTACCTTGTTCCCCGAATGGAATGGCGTGGTGCTAGGCATCGTGTGCATGCTGCAGTTTCTTGTCAGTCTGCTTATCGATCGCCGGTATGAGGCGCGCATCGGTCGCAATTATTACTGGATGATCTGGTACCCGTTGATTTACTGGACGCTTACCACGGCGACATCCATTGTCGCGTTGCCCAAGGCGATCCTTAAGCGCAAAGGCGTACCTGCAGTATGGACGAGCCCTGATCGAGGTGTGCGATGAAAGCGCAATTCATTATTGACCATCCCGAGCGGCAACGGCCTTTGCAGCGTACCGTGTATGCACTTATCACAATGGTCGCGTGGACTTTGTGGATATCGCTATGGCTGCCGGTGTTGACGCTGATTGCGTGGTCATTGGGTCTGGAAGACGCTTATCGGCAGCTAGGACTGGTGCACCCGCTGCATGCGGCGGGCGACCTCAGTATGGTGCTGGTGGTGGCGCTGGCGTGCGCGCTATCGATAGGTTCCTGGTCCCAATACAACCGCATGCGTTTTGCCGGCAAGCAACGCCGCCGTGGCAACCGGCATCTTGATGTTGCAGAGATGGCGCCGGCGCTGGCGACATCGGTGGAAACGGCGCGGGAATTGAGGGCGGCCCGGCGTTCGGTAGTTCATTTCACAGCCGACAGACAGATGTTTTTGCGTTCCGATGCGTAGACGGCCATCGGTGTATGGTCGCCGTCCTTAATCCGGGTCATCAGCATCCTCGTCGTTGGTAGCCGTCAGGCGCAACATCAGCGAAGCGGCTTGCAATTCCTGATTCTGTTGCCGGTGGTGCTGCCAGTGTTCACACCGTCCCACTTGGCGAGCTTTCTCGAGAGGACGCACCTGCGTCCTCCGCCGGATGAAGTGGCTGGTATCGGTGCGCCATTGACGCAACTCTTTTCGGACGAACTGGGGTGGCGCGAGCTGGAGAAGAAGGTGGCGGCGGTCTACCGGTCGCTGCCGGATGCCGATCGGCAACGGGCTGCCATCTTTGGCTCCAATGACGGCGAAGCGGCTGCAATAGATATCTATGGCCGCGAGGACGGTCTGCCCGCTGCCATCAGCGGGCAGAATCAGTATTTCCTATGGGGGTCGCGTGGGCACGATGGCAGCGTGGTCATTCATATCGGCGGCAATCCTGATCGCTGGCGCCGGATTTGCAGCAGCGTGGACGTACTGGATCGCTTCGGCGTGCCTTATGCCATGCCCTACGAGCGTGATCAGCCGATTTTTATCTGTCGTGGCATGCACAGAAATCTTTCTCAGATTTGGGGCCATTTCAAGTGGTATCTGTAAGAAAGCGTTCTTAAGCAACGTCTGGATCTGTTTGCTCGACACGATTCCTGCCGTTGCGTTTGGCTTCATACAAGGCCCGATCGGCGGCGGCGATCAGTTCGTTTGGCGTCACGTTGTTTGCTGGGATGCTGCTCGCAACGCCAATGCTTATGGTGACGTGACCGGAAGGGCCGGCCTCATGCTCCATCTTGATACTTCGCACTGCTTCGCATAGGCGAACGGCCATATCCCTGGCGTTCTCTAGGCGCGTATCGGGAAGGATGAGCGCAAATTCCTCGCCGCCGTAGCGCGCCAACGTGTCTGTCGGGCGTTGTGCGGCCTGCTGTAACGCTGCCGCTACGCGTTGAAGGCAGACATCTCCGGCAAGATGTCCATATCGATCGTTGTACTGCTTGAAGAAATCCACATCGATCAGGAGTAGGGAAATAGAGTGCTGCGCGCGCAAAGCCAGGCGCTATTCCCGTTCCAGCGCCTCTTCGAAAGCCCTTCGATTCGCTACGCTGGTCAGACTGTCGCGCATGGCGAGTTTGGCCAGAGCAACGCGGTCGCTGCGCAGTTCATCTTCGGTTTCGATCTGATGAACCTGGCTCAGAATGCTTCGCAGACCGTAGCCAAACACGGCGACGACGACACCGGCGACACCGAGAGCAAACTGATGGCGAAGCAGGAGCAGGGCGATGAACAGAACGGCCAGCGCAAGCAATAAGGGGCTACCGCTGCGAACAAAACGTACCAGGCTAATATGGGGAGATGGCGGATCAGCAGTCTTTGACGATGCGTGCGAGACCAGCGCCGCAAACATCAGAAATGGCACGTCGATAATGATGTCGTAAGCACTGCCTACATCGATTCCAAGATCCAGCGCGACATGATGGTTGTAGTACGCGGCAGTTCCCGCATACACGCATGTGAATGCGGCCATGCTGCCGAAGAGGCGCCGTCGCTCCAGCGTATCGGCGGCAAAGAACCGAATGCTTGTCGTGATGGCGAGAAAGGCATTCTCGGCGTCGAACATGACGGAGATCATCTGCGCCGAGTGGGGATTGGTAGCGCCACGCAGCGTCGTCAGGGAAAACATCAACGCGTAGTAAAGGTAGCCTAACGAGGCCACCAATACGGCGTCGATGGCGCGCAGCACGCGGGTTTCATTGACGTCGATCGTCGCAACGGCATAGAAGATCGGTATGCCGTAAAGCATGTACAACAGCATGCTTTCGCCGGGCACTTGATTGTTGTTGCTGAGGAAGATGTCTTCCCGCAGGCTGCTGATCATGCCGAGCGTCCATAGCAGCATGCTCAGGGCCAACAGGCTCCATCCGTTCGAAGGTGCTGCGTTCGTCAGCCAAACCTGCCTTGAGGCGGCGCCGCATGCGAGTAGAGGCGCGGCGACGAGAAATGCATACGAGACTGCCATGGCATGTGCCGGAACGGACAGGACAAGCGCCATATGCAATAGCATGAACCCGATCGCCAGCAGCATCACCATGACATCTGCAGCCCCCGATAGCGGTGTCACCCACATGCACAACTTAACCCAAAATGCCTAGGGCCACGTACGACAGGCATGAACAGAAGCAAGTCTGGAAGGGGGCACGAAAAAGGCCCCCGAAGGGGCCTTTTGAACGGGCTTGAACCTGCTTGAGCTGCCGCAATGGGAGCGAATCGAGACTTTGCAGGAACAGCCTACATTTTGGTACGGTGATAGGAATCGATAAGCTAGTAACTATGCGGCTTTTGAGGCGTCATTTAAAAAAGTACCAACAAAAGTACCATCATTCGAAGCCAGCTTGGCTGTGATCCACGCTTCAACTTCCGCAGCCGACCACGCCACGGTGCTGCCAGAGGGCGTTAGCTGGCGAGGGCGTGGGAAGTGACCAGATCGGCTCCATCGATAAAGCGTGGCCTTGGATACCCTGACTAGGGCTAATACGTCCGGCAGGCGGAGCAGGGCGCATACATTCGACTGTACTGGTGTGTGCATCATTTTGAGAGTTCCTTCAAGCGTAGGGGGCGTGTCTGCGCGATGGTGTCGGGCATAGCGCGGCGAGAGTAACGACGGGTACGGGGGAGATCAGCCGAAAGCTGGCTGTCTCATGCCCCCTCAGAAATCTGCGGCGAACATTTCGGGGATGTCAGTTCGCACCTTTGGTGCCCGGTGTGTTGCGGCAGAATGACCGCTTGGGTGCAGGAATGGATTCGGTGGTTACTGTTCCAATGGAACACCTGAGACGAAACAGATGGTGGCTACACAAAGCCATTTCCCTGCTAGATCAGAAGTCGTGCGCCTCAGCGGTTTCTTCAGCGAAATCTCGCGCATCTTGATTCGCCACTTCAAATTTCCTCTCGGTCTCCAAGATCGCCATCGCAAGCCTCACAGCCTCTTGGGACGATGCTTTGTCAATCAGTGCGCCGATCTTTCTCGCCAACTTCTCGGCTTCGTGCTGCATTAGTTGTTCGGTTGTCATGAGTTCCTCTATGTCCCGCCAGCCTGCGCCCGCGTCGCGGATATATCGCCAGCGTGGAAAGTTTGTACCGAGATCGAGAGCGTCGGAATGCCAATCCTTTGGATTCACCATTGGCAACTTGTGGAGCATCCGGTGAATCGTGGCAACGCCAATACCGAAACGACCGGCAACTATGCGTGTGGATTCGCCCTTCGGTAATGCCATGCTGCCTCGTTGGGTAATAGCGGCAAGGTACTGCCATGCAGCTTCCCTCTTCTGCTCGGGGTGCATCTCTAGCGCCCTGCCAAAGCAATTGACCAATTTGGACACCAATACTGCCCTTTGGTGATCCATCGGCAACACCCGGACCGGAATGTTCTCCCGCTTTGCCAGCTGGTACGCCTTGAGCCGGTGGTGGCCATCGACAAGCAATAGTTGCCCGTCAATCTCCGCCACCAACAATGGCTCCAGTTGGATACCGCTGGAAGCGTTTAGGGCCAGCAGCAGCCCTCCGATGTGTTCCTTACTTCGATTTTCTACTCGGTCCTTCTCCTTGTATGGCACCACGCGAGACTCACGTGGCTGAAGGACGTTGTCTGTCTTCAGATCGGTCAACGCCATGTTGCGGACCTGGGCAGTCTGAAGGCGTTGGAGGGTCTGCTCGATGGTCATCCGGCTTCTCGCGCCTCGGGGTGCGTATGGATGAGATACTTCAATACCTCTGCGTTGCTGGTGTCGCGCCGGATGCGGCCTTCCAACTTCCGGTGGAAGCTCTTGAGTAGGTCAAAGGTGGGTACGTCGAATGCAATCGTGCGGATGTTTAAAGGCTCGCACAGCATGATGGCGGCGACGAGGTGCGCAGGGTCAAGATCGATCATTGCGTCTGATGGTCACTGTGGGTGGGTGAATGTGCCCAAATAGCGGGCACGGTGAAGTCCCGGGAGGCGGTTGGCATCCTGGTGGCTTGATTTCTTCTGAGCTTCGCGTTTTACGCGACTAGGTCCGGGCTGGGGTGGGCTCTACTCCAAAGGTCAATAGCCGGTCGCAGCTGATGCGACAGCACAAGCGCAGGCTGGCCAACTCGTCGGGTTGCGTTCGGGAGCCCAAATTGCTTAACTTCTAGATTGGGGGCTTAAGAGGGGGAGGCAGGATGCCAATTCCTGCACTGACGGAGGACGGATACCTGCCAGTGGGCGAATTCGATTGTGACCTCGAAGAGGTTGAAGGTGCCTTCTGCGGGAATGACCATAGAACCGGGCTGCTGGGCAAGTTCCGGGAGTTCCTGACCTGGCTTCGTGACGAACACGGTCTCAACCTTCCGTATTTCGTGGACGGCAGCTATACGACTGCCAAAGATTTGCCGGGTGACATCGACTTCGTGCTCGATCTGACAAACGCCAACCAGCGGCAGATTGGTGTCGCGCTAACGCTCTTCACGTTTCAACAGGCAGATATCAAACATACTTACAAGGTTGATTTCTGGTTTTACCATCCGGAAGCCGATAGAGACCTCAGGCAATTCTTCCAGTACGTCAGAGTGGAGGAACTACAGCAACGACAGCTGCCGCCTGACACGCGCAAAGGTATCTTGAGGATTCAGCCATGACCTGGGTTAGAGAGGTCCATTCGAAGGCTCATATCCTTCTCGCCCAAATCGAGAATGCTCGCCGTCTTGCCCAGCGTTCTGGAGTTGACGCCGACGCGCTTTGTCGCGAGCTGTACCGAAAGGTCGATGAACTTTACGAAACGGAATTTCCGCTTGCCAAGGCAATGGACGAGTCTGACCTCGTTTTCCACTTAGAGGGGCCGGCGCTACGTGATCACACTCCGAAGCTCAAGTTAATTGAGGCGGTTTTCTCGAACATTCGGCAGCAGGTCTTTAGTGTTGCTAAGGCAGTTGCGCAGCTAGGCGACAATGTAAATCTTTCCGATCATGACGTAGAACTCTCGCTTTCTGCACTTGCTCCGGGAAGCCTGTATATCGGTATTAAAGCGGAAGCGCCGGAAAGACATGATGGACAACAGTACATGCTCGGCGCGGACGACCCGATCCTCCGCGCGACCCGTGAGGCAATGCGATCTATTCGAGTTATTAGCAAAATTCTAGACGAGGACTCGCTCGAAGCTCGCGAGGAAATCCCGGACGCGAAGGTTCGCGATGCTGCGTTGGTCGCAGTCGCACGGCTCGCACCCACAACCAAGTCCGGTATTGCACGCGTGACCATCGCTTCCTCTGACGAGAGGCGAAGTGAAGTTGGTTCGCCTCTAACGCCAAAGTTGCGCAAAGAGCTTCGGAGCCAGCTTAGGCAGGATAGAAAAGCTGGTCCAACGCAGTTCTCCATTCGTGGCGACGTTCGTGAGCTTGATCTTGACTTCCGTCGCTTTGAGCTACGCCGCCTTGCTCTCGATCCGAACGCTTCCATTCGGTGCCAATTGTCATCGGACGCAATGGTTAATCTCGAAAAGTTGGCCGGGCGCCATGTCGAGGTTTTTGGATTTGGCGAACAAGCATCTGGCGGATTCCCTCGCATGTTGCGCGTTGTTCGAGTGAGCGTCCTCAATGACACGGGCGCGCCGGAAGACCCGGGACTTTTCGCGTAGGCTTGAATGAAGTCCGATGGCAAAGCGAAATCGAACAATTGGATCGGTAAAGTCTGAGCTTATTGCGAAATCGCGTGAAGCGGCGTTATGCGCCATTCGAACGTTCAATGACCCCCACGTTACGTTCAAGTCTGAGACCTTCATCGTCCTGATGATCATCGCGTGGACTTACCTGCTCCATGCTCACTACCGCACCAAAGGAATTGATTACCGCTATTGCCAAAAGGCCGGCAAACGACGGAAGTTCGAAAGGACCAAACAGGGCCAGTTCCGATACTGGGAGCTTGGAACATGCCTTCGGGTAAGTGAATGTCCAATAGATACAGACACGAAAAACAACCTAGTCTTTTTGATTGGCCTTCGACATGAAATTGAGCACCAAATGACACAGGCGCTCGATGCGTGGCTTAGTGGCCGTTATCAGGCATGCGCGCTGAACTACAATCACTACCTAAAGCAGCTGTTCGGCAATATGCATGGGTTGGACAGCATTCTTGCCTTCAGCATCCAGTTCGCTGATTTGTCGCCAGAGCAATCAGGGGGCACTAAGTCAGTGCCGATCATCGCGCAGCCACTCCGCCGATACGTCGAAACCTTTGATGAAGGGATCGGGCAGGACGCATACAACAACCCACGTTACTCGTACCGCTTGATCTTCACTCGGAAGCTTGTGAACAGGTCCGGGCAAGCGGACCGCGTGATCGAATTTATCGATCCTTCGTCAGAGCTGGCAAAGGAAATCGACAAAGAGTATTGGATCAAGAAGGAAGTGGAGCGCACGAAATACCGTGCTAAGGATGTCGTCTCTGCCATCAAAAAGGCCGGATTCAAGAGTTTCAACGTTTTCGGCGCACATACGCGCATGTGGCAATCCGAAGATGCGAAGAATCCCGCAAAAGGATATGGCGTGGACGTTCAGGGCGTCTGGTACTGGTACCAGAATTGGGTGGATCGGTGCATCGAGCTTTGTCGTGAGGCAGGCAACAAATACCGGTGACGACCCTCCTCGGCGTTCCTACCAGTCAAGAAGTACAGGCGTCGGGGGGCGGCCTTTTTCGTCTTGGAGAGGGGTTGCCGCCGGAAGACCACGCCAGCAGACCTCCGCTTCCAATTTAGACTGGAGGAAACCTTCGGTCCGCGCGGCAAGGCGTGCCATCTAATGATAAAAGGGGACAGCACGTCTCTTTTCTCCGATGTTGGCGGTTATATCAATTGACCCCTTGCAAGACGGCCTGAGCGTCTTTGCTCCTAGGTTTGCAGGTTTTATTAGTCTCGCCGGGGCTCAACGGGGGGCGCTTCTAACGGGATGGCTTTCTCTTCCCCGATGTTCGTGGTTATACCCGCTGACCTTGTGTGAGACGGTCTGGGCCGCTTTGCTTCTAGGTCGATCTTTTTACTCCCCCCGTTGCCCTAGTGGCACCCAGAGACCCGCACGAAGACCACAGCAACTATAGCGAACGTATCTAGCAGCGCACGATCAGCGGAGCGGGTTTTGCAAAGGTCGATGCGAGTTCTTCCATTCGAATGAGGATCATGCTTGGTTTCCTTTAGCAGTCATGAGAAGCCCCAAGGCTTTCCAAGGGGGAGCAGGCGAAAACTACAGATAAGGACAGACGCGCACGAAAGCAGCTGGTCTATCCGGCCTTCCGCTTGAAGGGGACGACGCTGGCACCGTGCTTCAGTCCGTCCAGGTGGTCGGCCCACGCCTGCATCATGCGCCTGCGTTCATCCAGGTATTGCGCTGCATGGGTATAGGCGGCTCGGACCTTGTTCGATTCGGCGTGTGCTAGTTGCCGCTCGATGGCATCAGAGTTCCAGCCCATCTCATTGAGACGTGACGCAGCCATGCTTCGGAAGCCGTGGCCTGTCATTTCTTCCTTTCCATAGCCGAGGCGACGGAGAGCGACATTGATGGTGTTCTCAGACATCGGGCGGCTGGCTGTGCGAACGCTTGGAAAGACATAACGGCCTGTGCCGGTCAACGGAAAGAGTTCCCGCAGCACAGCTATGGCTTGCGTTGACAATGGGACGATGTGGGGCGCTTTCATCTTCATGCGTTCCCCTGGAATTCGCCAGATTGCTTCGTCCAGGTCGAACTCTGACCACTCCGCTTTACGCAGCTCGCCGGGGCGCACGAAGACCAGTGGGGCCAGCTTTAGGGCGCATTGAGTGGTGAACTGGCCCGTGAAGACATCAAATGAGCGCAGTAGTTCGCCAATTTGCTTTGGATCAGTGAGAGCTGCGCGATGTGTTGGTTTTGGGGTGGTGAACAACCCCCGGAGACTGCTGGTGATGTCGCTGTGCGCTCGACCTTCCAGCACAGCCCATCGGAATACCTGTCCGGCAGTGATCTTTACTCGGCTCGCTGTCTCTCGTTTGCCAGCTTCTTCGGCCTTCTTCAGGACATCCCGAAGTTCCAGCGCAGTTATCTCAGTGATTGGTCGGGTGCCAATGAATGGGAATAGGTAAGACTCTAGCCGCCATCGGTCTTTGTTAGCGGTTGTCTCGGCGGTCTCGCCCCGCGCATCACGCCACGCCATCCAGTCACGAGCCACTTTCTCGAATGTTTCCATCGCTGTGGCGGCTTCTTCCACCTTGGACATCTTCGCCGCTTTGCGAACGTCGCCAGGATCAACCCCGTTTGCCAGTAGTTTGCGTGCGTCTTCGCGCCGCTGCCGTGCATCCGCTAGGGTGACTGTGGGATATACGCCGAGCGCCAACGTCTTTTGCTTACCGTCGAAGCGGTAATTCATTCGCCAGTATCGACGACCGTCAGGATTGATTAGCAGGAACATGCCGCCGCTGTCCGTCAACTTGCGAGGAGAGTGATGCGGCGTTGCCTTCCGAATGGCTGCGTCTGTGAGCATGTGTTGGTACTTCGCAAGTTGCTGCGGAGGCATCCTACACAGATACCATCAAAAGTACCAACACATACCATCAGCTTTGCTGCGATCTCATGAGACCGCTTGCAACACTTCAGGCATGAAAAAGCCCGCTGTTATGCGGGCTGATCGTCTTACTTGAGTTTTATTGCCACCGCTTGAAACTCGCTATTGGTACCGGTGATAGGACTCGAACCTACACGACATCGCTGCCAGTGGATTTTGAGTCCACCGCGTCTACCATTCCGCCACACCGGCCCGAAACGAACGCCTATTATGCAGGATTCAATGCACCGGGTCGAGACTCAGTTTGCGGTCGTAGCGCTCGTAGCACTGTTCGCCTTCCTTGGGCTGGAAGACCGCGCAGTGGGTCATGTTGCCGGAATAGATGTGCAGGCTTACGGCAACGGTATCGTCGCTCGGGTTGCGGATGGTGTGATATTCGTGCGGAGGAATCAGGCTGCCAGCCGAACCCGGGCCAGCCTGGATCGAGCCGACCGGCTGGAACCGGTACACGTCGCCGTTGGCCGGAAGACGTTCGTACTGTACGACCTCCAACGCGCCGCTCCAGACGCCTTCCACGCACCACATGCCGCAGTGATCATGAATAGGGGTGCCCTGACCGGGGCCCCAGGTCATGGCGACCACGCAATAACCATAATCGTCGCTATGGTAAAGCTCGCGACGGGCGTAGCGGTCCTCGGCGGTCTCGAACACGCACTCGGGGAGCACGATTTCCTTGCTTTGGATCAGTTTGCAGAGGCTATTGCGCAGGCTGTCGGTGATCGCCGGTGTGGAACCCTTGGCGACGGCGTCGTCGATGGTATGGATCAGTTTCTGACAGCCGGGAAATTCCGTGGTGAGCATGATGATCTCGGTCAATCTGGGGATGCGGACAGCCTTGCAGATAAAGCCCGCTGAAGCCTGAATGAAGCTTCTCTGCTAGCCTTTGGGCGATCTACGCCTAAATAGGCCCAAAAGGGGGCGTCCATGGGAGCGATGGTGATTGTAGCTTACCGGCCCAAGCCGGGGCGCGAAGTCGAGTTGGAGTCGCTGGTGCGCGAGCATGTGCCTTGCTTGCGGACGCTGGGCCTGGTTACCGAGCGTCCCGCGCAGGCCATGCGCGCCAAGGACGGCATCATCGTCGAAATGTTCGAATGGAGGGACGGGGGCATCGAGGCTGCGCACAATAGCTCGCGCGTGGCGGAGCTATGGGAGCGTTTTGCGAGTACCTGCGACTACGTGCCGCTGCGGGAACTGCCCGAAGCGGCGACGATGTTCGCGCAGTTCGAATCCATGGCGTTGTAAGCAATCGCGTGGCTTGTCTGGGTTCTTGCTTTGCAGGTAGGGCTACGCGAATAGGGTGACACGCCCTAGGGAAGCTTGGCGAGAAATCCGCCGATCGCTTTGCTGTAGTTCTCGATGTCGACCAGAAAAGCGTCGTGTCCCTGTGGGGAGTCCAGCGCGACGAAGTCGACGGTGGCCCCGGCTGCTTGCAGTCCTTCTGCAATCTGTTCCTGTTGTTCCAGCGGAAACAAGATATCGGTGCTGACGCCGATCACCAAGGCACGCTCGATGCGAATGCGCTTCAAGCCTTCCATGATATTGCCGTCTCCGTATTCGGAGACGTCGAACCAATCGCTGGCGCGCGAAAGGTACAAATAGCTGTTGGGATCGAAAGTCCGCACAAAACGCCGTGCATGGCCTTCCAGATAAGATTCCACCTGGAACTCGAAGCCGAACGGCTGATCCTCGCGTTGTTCCGAATCGAGCCGGATTCGCGCGAAGCGTCCGTTCCACTCCATGGCAGAACGATACGTGATTACGCCGAGCTTGCGCGCGATGCTCATGCCGATATCGGGATAATGCTCATCGTCGTAGCGGCCTTCGTTCCAGTTCGGATCGAGGCGGATGGCTTCGCGCTGCAGTGAGCGGATGGCGATGGCAAACGGCTGCGCTTGGGGAGCAGTATCCACACTGATATGTGCACGCACGCTGTGCGGATGAAGCAGCATATACGCCAGTGCGCTCATGCCACCCATGGAACAGCCAATCAAGCAGGCGAGTTTGTCGATGTCCATGCTTGCTACCAACGCGTGTGCCGCATTGGCGACGTCTTCGAGGGAGAGGTCCGGAAAGCTGAGACGATACGCTTCACCGGTGGCTGGATTAACGGAGGCAGGACACGTGGAGCCTTTATCGCTGCCTAGCGAATTCACGCAGATCACGAACCAGCGGTCGCTGTCGATGGCCCTTCCGGGGCCGAGCATGTCTTCCCACCAGCCATGTGAAGGGTCTTCCGCATGGGAAGCCGCATGCGCACTGGGGGACAGTCCTGTGAGAATCAGCACGGCATTGTCGCGTGCGGCATTCAGTGTTCCCCAGGTTTCGTAGGCGATATGCGCAGCTTCCAACGTGCCGCCACGCTTCATCGCGAAGGGGGACGGCAGGGCGAAATAGCGGCGGGCGTCGCTCATGACCGATCCTTCGTGAGATGCAGATTCATGGTTTGAAAACGTATCGATGCAACGATTGCGAGCTGCTAATCATGCACTTTATCGATCACGATGTTGATCGGCGCCTTGCTATGGACATCCACCATGCCTCCATTGCCTTCGAGGTCTCCAGCCTGGGCCATGGCCTGGCCGCTGTGGCTGATGCGTGCGCCGACAAACACTTTCGTTGCTGATGACAAGTTCATGGATGGCAGCATGCTCATTGCATCGGTCAGTGTCACCGTGGCGGGCAGGTGGCTGGCATCCAGCTTCGCCACGGCCAATGGCATGGGCGGCCCGTTCTCTGCGCGCGCATAGACGAACAGCGTATCGCCGTGCGTGAGCTTTGACTTAAGTGCGGGAGCGAGCGAGACCTTTACCCGCAAGGCAGCCGACTGGCCTGCGTCGGAAGAAGGTGGCTGTTGCGCGCTGGCCGCGCTGGCGGGGGGCTGTCCTGCACGTGCATCTGCCAGGGCAATTTGTTGCGCAACGGCTTGTGCGACGTTGGAGCCGGGTTGCAACATGGGCTGCAAGGTGCGCCAGGTGCTGGCTGCCTCTGTGTAGTTTCCCGCCTGAAAATCGCTGATGCCGAGCAGCCATAGAGCACGTTGATTGTCGGGCTCCAGCTTCACGGCTTGCTGCAGCAGGTCGCGCGCCCGCCCCTGGATACGATGATCAGGGCGCGCCGTTGAATCGGCCTGTGCCCAGCCGACCATGGCGGATGTGTCGTTCGGCGTCAGCTTCAACACATGATCGAATGCGTCGCGTGCCTGGTCCGGTTGCTGCATTTCAAGCATGGCCTGGCCCAACAGCATCCAGCCTTGCGCATCGTTAGGATGGCTGGCCAGGTGCGCCCGCAACTCGTTCAGCGCCTTGCCGACATCCATGGCGGTTTGTGCCTGCGTCGGCACGCCATTGAGTGTGGTGGGTGTACCGACTTTGAGATACAGCAATGCGGTAGCTGCCGGAATAGCCAGGGCAATAAACAGCATCAAGACGAATATGCCGCGAGGATGGCCCGATCGACGCCCGTGCCGCAGCAGCGGAATTAACAGCAGTCCCAGCGCCACAGCGATCATCACTGCGGCGGCGATAAAGAAAAGCGATTTCACCACTCGTCCCCACTGTCGATGGATTCCGCGGATGTTCCGGCGCGGCTGCGTTTGCGTATGGTGTGAATGACGACGCCGGCGCCGGCGATCAGGATCAGCAAGGGGCCGAACCAGAGCAACCAGGTGCGTGCATTCACCGGCGGATCGTAAAGCACAAAATCGGAATAGCGATCCACCAGATATTGCTTGATCTGTGCGTCGCTCTTGCCTTCTTGCATCAGCTCGAACACTTTGTGGCGCAGGTCATGCGCGAATTGAGCATTGGAGTCTGCCAAGTCTTCATCCTGACAGACGAGGCAACGCAACTCGCTGGTCAGGTGCTGAAAACGTAATTCTTCGGCGTGATCTCGAAATGGCAACGGATCGATCGCTTGCGCCGCAGCCAGTGACGTGAGGGCCAGCAGCATCGCCAGCAACGGCACACGCAACCAGCCGCTCATGGTGCTTCCTTTTGCAGGGCTTGGATGGCGGGTTTCAGCTGCCGTTCGATCACATCCGGCGTCAATGGGCCGATGCGTTTGTAGCGAATCACACCTTTGCCATCGATCAGGAACGTTTCCGGTGCGCCGTAGACACCGAAATCGATGGCCGTGTGTCCCGACGTATCCGCGATAACTGTGTCATAAGGATTGCCATGCTGCGCAAGCCACGCCTTGGCATCATTGGGAGCATCTTTGTAGTCGTAACCGACCAGCGGAATGCCGAAGTCTTTCGCTTCGGCCATGAGCACAGGGTGTTCTTCGCCGCAGGCGAAGCACCAGCTGGCGAAAACGTTCAAGAGATAGGGCTTGCCCAACAACGATGCCTTGCTCACCGTTTGCGTGGGGTCATCCAGTTTGGGGAGCACGAAGGCCGGTGCCGGTTTATTGATAAGTGGCGAAGGGACGGCGGTAGGATCGTGCGAGTTGTTCCACCAGATGCCGAAACCAAGCAAGGTAGCGAGAAGCAGAAAGCCGAGGAACGGTACTAGCCGGCTCATGCACGTGACTCCTGCAGCACACCGGCCACTGCTTGCGTAGCTTTCGCTTCACGCTTTACGCGGAAGCGTCGATCCGCCGCGCTGACAAAACCACCAAGCATCATGAAAAGGCCGCCGATCCAGATCCAGCGGACAAACGGCTTGGTGTACAGACGCAGAGCCCAGGCACCCTCGACGTGGTTGGGATCCATGGGCTCGCCCAATGCCACGTAAAGATCGCGAGTGATGCCCGGATCGACGGCGGATTCAGTCTGCACTTGCTCATGCGAATATGTCCGTTTCTGCGGATGCATCACGGCGACCGGTGCGCCATGTCGCGTTACCGTCACCACCCCTTGTTCGGCTACCCAGTTTGGACCGGTAGCCTCGGTGACGCCGTCGAAGCGAAATTCGTAGCCGCCGACTGTCGTCACCTGTCCAGGCGAAAGACGTACATCGCGCGTGACGCTGAGCGATTCGGAGAGCAGCACGCCGATCAGGAAAATCGCCACGCCGAAGTGAGCAAGCAGCATACCCGTCATTTCAGCTGGGTAACGGCGCCCACGCGGCATCTCGCGCCAGCGTTTCAGAAGGTAGAGCACGACACCTACGGCCACCCACACTGCGCCGGCGACACCGGCAATCGCTTTGAGCTGACCTTGCACGAAAAACGCCGCGATCACCGCGCAAGCCACAGCAGCGATGCCTGCGCGTGCAAGCACTTGTTTCAGGATCGGCGTATCGCTTTTGCCCCAACGCAAGTACGGTCCGAAGGGCAGCAGCAAGACGACTGGCAGCATCAGCAGGGGAAACAGCAGGCCGAAGTAGGGTGGCCCTACCGAGATCTTGCCCAGATTCAATGCATCGCCGATCAGCGGAAACAGCGTGCCCAGCATCACCATGGCCGCAGCCACGGTGAACATGAGGTTGCCGATCAGGATGGCGCTTTCCCGCGAGATCAGCGCAAAGGCCTTGCCGCCGGCGACCTTTGGTGCGCGCAATGCATAGAGCAGCAGCGAGCCACCGACTACGACGGCGAGGAAGCAGAGGATGAACGTGCCGCGGCGAGGATCTGAGGCAAACGCGTGGACCGAGGTGAGGATGCCTGAACGCACCAGGAAGGTACCCAGCAGCGATAAGGAAAACGCAAACAACGACAGCAGAATGGTCCATGCACGCAGTGATCCGCGTTTTTCCGTGACCGCTTGCGCATGGATCAGTGCGACGCCCACCAGCCAGGGCATGAAGCTGGCATTTTCCACGGGATCCCAGAACCACCATCCGCCCCAGCCCAATTCTGAATAGGCCCACCAACTGCCTGCGACGATTCCACAAGACAGGAAAGCCCATGCGGCGTTGGTCCATGGGCGAGCCCAGCGTACCCAGGCCTGCTCCATTGAGCCGCCGAGCAAGGCAGCAATAGAGAATGCGAAAGCGACCGAGAAACCCACATAGCCCATGTACAGCACGGGCGGATGGAAGGTCATGCCGGGATCTTGCAGCACCGGATTCAGATCTGCGCCGTCGGCGGGCATCGGCAGCAGGCGCCCGAAAGGATTGGAAGTAAACAGAATGAAACTGAGAAAACCCACCGAAACGATGCCGAGCACGCCGAGCACGCGTGCAAGAAATGCTTCAGGCAGCTGGCGACTGAAGAGTGCCAGCGCAATGGTCCACACATTGAGGATCAATACCCACAGCAACATCGAGCCTTCATGCGCGCCCCATACCGCGGTGATGCGGTAATACCATGGCAATTGCAGGTTTGAATTGTCGGCGACGTATTGCACCGAGAAATCGAAATGCAGGAACGCCCACACCAGGATCGCAAACGCTAGCGCAACGAATACCGCCTGTCCGCTCGCGGCTGGGCGCGCGACAGCCATCAGTGCGCGGTTGCCGCGCCATGCGCCGATCAGCGGCAACACGCTTTGTGCCAGCGCCAGCAGCAAAGCCAGGATCAGGGCGAGTTGGCCGAGTTCGGGAGTCATAGCTGCTGTTTGTCCTGGTTGGCGGCTTCATCGATGTGCTTGCCGGCATGTGCCTTGGCCATCGCGTCTTTGAGCTCTTTCGGCATATAGGTCTCGTCGTGCTTGGCGAGCACTTCCGTGGCGATGAAACGGGCGCCATCCATATGACCTGTTGCAATCACGGATTGGTTCTCGCGAAACAGATCGGGCAAGATGCCGGTGTACTCCACTGGCATGGCGCCTCCGGCGTCGATCACCGTGAAGGTGACTTTCAACGAATCGTTGCTGCGTTGAATCGATCCGGCCTGCACCATGCCGCCGAGTCGGAATGTTTTGTAATGCGTAGCTTCACCCGCCTGTACCTGGCTGGGCGTGAACAGGTAGTTCATGTTCTGCTGCAGTGCATAGACCACCAGGGCAGCTGCCACGATCACCGCGACAAGCACGGCGATGACGATGGTAAGCCTGCGTTGGCGCGTTGGATTCATGATAGGACTCGCTGCCGTACTCAGGTGGGGGCGATGGTGTGTCGATTTGCGCGATCCTTGCGTGCGTGTTGTCGTGCCAGGCGTGCGCGTATCTCGCGCAACACGCGGCGGCGGCGGAATGCCGGTGCCAGCCAATCGATCAGCAACACGATGAAAAAGACTGCATAAGCAGGCCAGACATAGGCCGCGTAACCGCCCATCGCGAAGAAGGCGTGCAAGGAAGTGGGGTTCATGCGCGCGCCTCGCTTTCGGCCATTTGGCGCACCCAGTCTTTGCCGCTTTCCAACGCCAGCAAGTCGGCGCGCGTGCGGCTGCACAGGCTGGCGATGTAGTAGCACTTCGTGGCGATCATCATGGTGAGCAGCGGCCAGATCATCGAGGGTGCAATGGTCGAGGGGCCAAACAGGCGGATAGTGGAGCCTTGGTGCAGCGTGTTCCACCAGTTCACCGAGAAATGCACGATCGGTACGTTGACGATGCCGATCAGCGCCAAAAATGCCGCCGTACGCGCACCCTGGCGGCGATCTTCGAACGAGTGATAGAGCGCGATCACGCCAAGGTACAGAAACAGCAGCACGAGTTCGGAGGTAAGCCGGGCATCCCAGGTCCACCAGGTGCCCCACATCCGCTCGCCCCAAAGCGAACCGGTCACGAGCGTGATGAAGGTGAATGAGGCGCCGATCGGCGCAGAAGCCATCGCCACCACCTCCGCAAGCTTGATGCGCCATACCAGCGCAATGAAGGCGGCGAGGCCCATCACCCCATAAATGAACAGACTCATCCAGGCGCTGGGCACGTGGATGAAGATGATGCGGTAGTCATCGCCCTGCTGGTAATCCGGCGGCGCCAGTACCAAACCGCCATACAGCGCAACGATGCCGAGCACCAGCGCCAAGGCTATCGCCCAAGGTCGGATCGTTCCGGCAAAGCGGTAGAACACCGGCGGCGAGCTCAGCTTGTGCAACCACAGAGGGATCCAATGAGTAGACATGCTACGAATCCAGCGCTATGCGAAGTGCGGCGGCGCAAGCCAATGGGGCGAGCACCACGGCCAGAACGAGTGCCGCACCCAGCCAGATGATGGGGGCGATCCACGGCAATCCTTCCTGGGCGGCTGCCAGCGCCCCAGCGGCGAAGATCACCACCGGTACGCAGAGTGGCAGCAGCATCAAGGCAAGCAGCATACCAGAGCGCCGCGTGCCGGCCGTCAGCGCCACCAGGATGCCGCCCAGCAAACTGAGCAGCGGTGTCGCAAGGAATAGCGCCAGCAGCAGCACCGGTATCACCGAAGTAGGTAGATGCAGCATGCCGGCAAGCAGCGGCGCGATGACGATCAGAGGCAGCGCCGTGGCCAGCCAATGCGCGAGGATCTTCATGCCGAGCATCAGCGCGAGCGGTTGCGGCGCAAGCATCAGCTGTTCGAGCGACCCGTCTTCGATGTCGCTGCGGAACATGGCATCCAGCGCCAGCAGCATGGCCAGCAACACGGTGACCAACACGATGCCTCCGGCAATGCGTTGCAATAGCGTACTTTCGGGCCCCAGTGCGAACGGAAACAGCGAGGTGACGATCAGGGCGTACAACACCGGCAGTACCATGTCGCCGCGCTGCCGCCATGCGAGAACCAGATCGCGACGCAATACAGCCATGCAGGCGTGCCCCAAGCCAGGGCGCAATGCGTCAGCCATGCAGACGGATCCGCTGCGGCTCACCGCCATGAAATTGCACGGCACCGTGACTGGTAACCAACGCGGCACCGCCATGCGCAACATGGGCTTCCAGCAAGGCATTGACCAGCTCGATGCCGGTGCGATCCAGATTGGCGTAAGGTTCATCCAGCAGCCATAACGTAGCGGGTATCAGAAGCAGGCGAGCGAGCGCCACACGCTTTTTCTGGCCTGCCGAAAGCTTGCGTACTGGCTCATCTTCATATCCGCTCAACCCAACCTGAGTGAGTGCGTCATCGATACGGCTATGGTTGCGGTGACCGAACAAGCCGATGGTAAACATCAGGTTCTCACGCGGACTCAATTCCGCCTTCAAACCGAGCTGGTGTCCCAGGAAAACGACCTCGCCGCTGCAGCGATCCCAGGTCAGCGGCTCGCCACGCCACCGCAGCTCGCCTTCCTCTGGGCGCAGCAAACCGGTGAGGATGCGCATTAGGGTGGTTTTTCCGCTGCCGTTATCGCCCTCGATCAGCATCAGTTCGCCCGCGGAGAGACTGAAGTCGAGCGGACCGAAGACGGGTTCGTCCTGGCGATGGAAGCCAAGTGCGCGTGCTTCAAGAAGAGGTGTGGTCAGATCGGCAGTGGTCATCGACGCATTGTGGGTGGTGCTTATCCGGCTTGTCCACGCGGTGGCTGGTCACTGGTCAAGCGCAGACGGGCGTAACCCTTGGCAAGGCCGTGCACATAGGCGTTTTGGTGGAATTGCTGTGCCAGGGAATCCATCTCGGCGAGGGTAGGACCCACGACGAAGAAACTGGGTTCCCGCCAATCCTTGCCAACGCCGATGGCCGGTCGAAGGGTCATGATGCTGGCCAGCGTCCGTAATGCGGCAAGGAGGCTTTGCTGCGCAACACGGTTCTGCTGGCGCGTCTGCGGTTGCGAAAAAGGATTCCAGGCGGTGATGAAGGCCCAGCTGTTTCCACCGATCAAGGCATGCAAAGGCGAGGGCACGGATGCATCGACCTGGATGGAGGCCCAGCCTCCCTGCGGAAGTCGCACCCGGTAGTCAGTGCTGCGGTAAGCGGCGATCAGCCCGTTATCCATGGCGCAAGGGCGGAAGTGGCGGAAGGGTGGCATGCAGCGTAGCCAGCGCCGCGTCCAGCGGCACATCGTCGGGATCGGCGATGCCGCGCAGCAATTGCTCAAGCAACAGATCCTGTGCGCGGCCGCGTTCGTAGGCGTAAGCGTAGGGCAGGTGCGTAAACGTGACCATGCGATAGCGCGCCATGAAGTGATGGGGCGCCTGTTCGGCCAAGCGAGCGCCGAGGGCGCGCTTGGCGAGATAGTGCGGGTCGGCCACCGAGTCGCGCATCTCGATGTAGTTTTCAACCGCCATGGCCGCAATGGCGTCGGCATTGGGCTTGCGGATGCGCTGAAATTCAGCGAAGGCGTCACCTGTGTCGGAGCCTGCTTCGGCCAGGAGATCAGCCAACACGATGGTGTCTTCGAAACCGCAATTCATGCCCTGGCCGTGAAACGGCACGATCGCATGCGCGGCATCGCCGATGAGCAGTGCTTTACCGCCCAGGTGCCAGCGGTCGAGATAAAGCGTGGACAGACTGCCGACGGGATGGCCGTCGTAATCCTCGGCAAAACGTGGAATCAGAGGTAATAGGTCCGGGAAATCCTGTTCGAAAAACGCACGAGCTGCGGCAGCGTCGGGCAGCGAGTCAAAGCTTGGATGCGGGCCGTGCGCCGGAAGAAAAAGCGTTGCCGTGAAGCTGCCTTCTGTGTTGGGCAGGGCAATGCACATGTAGCCACCGCGTGGCCAGATATGGAGCGCGTGCGGTTCGATCGCAAAGCGTTGCGCGCCTGTGCCGGGTGGAATTTCCAATTCCTTGTAGCCGTGGCCGAGTGGTTCTACACGGATGCCCAGCGGCGAATGCGCGTCCATGGCGGCGCGTAGCGCCGAGCCTGCGCCGTCTGCACCAATCAACACGGACATAGGGTGGCGGCGGCGCGTGCCCGCGGTATCGGCCAAGATGATCTGTCCGGCATCGAAGTCGACGGATTCCAGCTCCTGGCCGAAGTGCAGCGTCACCCCGGCCGCTTCGGCGGCATCCAGCAACAGTATGTTGAGGCCGCCTCGCGAAACGGACCAGATCACCTCACTATCATCGACCCCATAGCGCTGCAAGCTGGAGCCGCCCTGCAGTGGATGCACCATGCGACCGCGCATCATGACGGCGCGCTCCAGCACATCTTCTTCAAGACCTGCGCCGCGTAGTGCCTGCAGTCCGCGTTCGGCAAGCGCCAGATTGATCGAGCGTCCACCGACGAATCCGGCGCGACGAGGATCAGGCCGCTTTTCGAAAAGGTCGACCGCAAAACCCCGTTTGGCCAGAAGTTGAGCGAGTAGGGCGCCTACTAAACCACCGCCGATCAGAGTGACTGCTTGCCGAGCCATGCTGCATTCCATGGAAGGAAGCACATCACTGTTCCGCAAGTGGGCGTTTACTGCAAGGGTGCGGCGCGTGAGCCCTATTTTTCGAGCTGTTCAGCCGGATCATGGTGCTGACGGGGTTCAGCGCGTCACTCTGGCATGTGGAAGATGGCTGATTGCGAAAAACAATGAAGCGTTGGTTTCCTCAGAAGCTCATGAAATAGCCGCCGTTCACCGGCAGATTCGCGCCAGTGATATAGCCTGCGTCATCGGCAGTAAGAAAGATCACTGCGCGAGCGATATCTGCCGGCGTGCCAAGTCGCCCGACCGGGATGTCCGCCACGATCTGCTCGCGAATCTCCTGCGGCACGGCGGCCACCATGGGGGTATCGCAATAGCCGGGCGAAACCGTATTCACGGTGACGCCTTTGCGTGCAGTTTCACGTGCCAATGCCATGCTGAAACCATGCACACCTGCCTTGGACGCGGAGTAGTTGGTCTGTCCAAACTGGCCGGTCTGGCCATTGACCGAACTCAGATTGACGATGCGTCCGAAGTTGCGTGCAGTCATGCCTTCGACCACATGTCGGCATGTGTTGAACACACCGTCCAGGTTTACGCGCATCAGGTCATGCCATTGCTGCGGGTCCATCTTGCGCAGACTGGTGTCGCGCGTGATACCGGCTGCATTGACCAGAATGTCGATTTGCCCGATGTTGCGTTCGACATGGTCGATCAGGCCGCCGCATGCCTTGAAATCGCTGACGTCGCAGGGTTCGAAACGAATGGCGCCGTTGCAAGAGGCGGTGTGTTGTTTGAAGGATTCGATGCGGTCGCTGCGTGTTGCAAGATCGACGGCCACTACGGTTCTGCCGGCTTCAGCGAGCCGTATGCATATTTCGGTGCCAATGCCGCCGATGCCGCCAGTCACCACGGCGACACGCGAGCCGAACGTCGATGAAGTCATCACATCTACTCATCTGCGTATGCCGCGCGGCAGCACGTGTTGTGCCGCAGCGCCGGCACGACCTGAGTGATCAGGGTTTCTTGGTGGTACGGCCAGGCTGGCCGGATGCCGGAGTTGCCTGCGTGGCGGCATCCAGGAAGCCGCGCTGCATGTTTTTCCAGGCGTCCAGATTGCGTTCCGTCAACTCGTTCAGCAGCGACCATGGGGTCTGCCCCATCAGGCTGTTGAGCTGATTGCGGAACTGCTGCTGCTGGTCGAGAAACACCTGCAGACTGCGCTCCAGATACGGCCCCATGAATCCCTGCAGGGAGTCGCCGTAGAAACGGATGATCTGGCTCAGCAGCTGGGGCGAGAGCATCGGCTGCCCTTTCTCCTCGTGCTCGGAGATGATCTGGAGCAGCACGGAGCGGGTCAGGTCCTCGCCCGACTTGGCGTCGCGGACCTCGAAGCGTTCGCCGTCCAGTACCAGCTGACGGACCTCTTCCAGCGTGATGTAGCTGGAGATCTCCGTATCGTAGAGTCGGCGATTCGGGTACTTCTTGATGATGCGGATAGGTTGTGCCATGCGACACAAACTAGCAGAAGGTATTGCGCCGCACCAGTCGCTATTCAGTTTTTATGCTGCACTGGAGGGTGCAGCAATACCAGGATTGGGCAACGAAGCATCCGTCAATGCCCTGCAGCACCGCTGGCGCTACCGAATGGCGGGCGCGAGAACCACAGCACGGGAATCAACATCACAAACAGGATGGCGCAGGCGTAGAAGACGTCGTTGACAGCCAGCGTGTATCCCTCCCGGTTGATGATCTGATTGATGTAGCCCAAGCGCTGGGTAGCGCCCAAGCCCAGGTGCGAAAGCTGCTGGATATAGTGTTCGGTGCCCGGCTGAGCTCGGTTTATGTATTCGGTAAGGGTGGCATGGTGGGAAATGCCGCGGTGTTGCCACATCGTGACCATCACTGCGGTGGAGACGCTGGAACCCAGCGTGCGGAAGAAGTTGGAAAGTCCTGAGGCGCTGGCGATCTCTGAGGCGGGCAGGCCAGACAGGTAGATCTGGTTGAGCGGGATGAAAAAGCAGGGAATAGCCAGCCCCATCACGAAGCGCGGCACTACCAGTGTGCCGAAGGATGCGGCGCTGTCGAAGGTGGAAAACCAGTACGAGGTGATTGCAAACACGATAAACGCGAAGGTCACCAGCAGGCGCAGGTCGACCTTCTGCATGTTGCGCCCGACGATCGGCGAGAGCAGAAACGCCAGTACGCCTACCGGTGCGGCAGCCAGGCCGGCCCAGGTGGCGGTGTAATCGAGTGTGGTCTGCAGCCATAGCGGGAACACTACGTTGATACCGAAGAAGGCGAACATGCCTAGCGAGAGGCTGATCACGCCTACCGTGAAATTGCGTTCCTTGAACAGGCTAAGGTCGATCACCGGATGCTTGGCGTGGATTTCCCACACCACCAGGAAGGTGAGGCAGACCAGGGCGATCAGTCCGAGTGTAAGGATCAGCGGCGAAGCAAACCAGTCGTGATCATTACCGTTGTCCAGCATGAACTGCAGACAGCCTACGCCGGCGACCAGCAGCACCAGGCCGACCACGTCGATAGGCGCCTTCAGCGTGCGGGTCTCGCGCTTGTGCAGCAAGGTCCAGGTAATGATGGCAGCCAGGATGCCCACAGGTAGATTGATGTAGAAAATCCATGGCCAGGAGAGATTGTCGGTAATCCAGCCACCCAGGATGGGGCCGAAAATCGGCGCGATCACTACCGTCATCGCCCACATCGCTAGCGCGATGCCCTGCTTTTCTTTGGGGTAGCTGGAGAGCAGCAGGGTCAGCGACAGCGCCACCATTGGGCCGGAGCCTGCACCCTGCATCAGGCGGCCGAATACCAGCATCGGCATGCTGGTGGAGAGGCCGCAGAACATCGAGAAGGTGACGAACAGCAGCACTGAGATAACGAAGGTGCGCACTTCGCCGAAGCGGCGCGCGATCCAGCCCGTGAGTGGCTGCATGATGGCGCTGGCCAGCGAATAGGAACTGATCGCCCAGGTACCTTCATTGGGGCTTACGGCCAGGCTGCCGGCAATGTGTGGCACCGACACATTGACGATGGTCATGTCCAGCACTTCCATGAAGGTGCTGAACGCCACCGCGATGGTCAGCAGCACCAGCGGCATGCCATGCAGCGGTTTCAACGGGGCGACATTGTCAGGTGTGGCAGCCATGCTGGCCTCGCGATTTTTCCCTTGCGTCACTCCCATGAAAACGGATGCATAGGAAGGCAACCGTTTTGGAGCAGGGAAGCATCCAACTGATCCCTGGTACCGGGAGCACTATGGAATTCCTGCTTTCGTGGCATGTCGGCACGGGAACTATTGACGTTGCGGAAGTTAAGTCGATACCGGTACTTTCGAGAAGGAGCCTCAAGGACCAAGGTTGGCGCGGATGATTTTTTCCGCTTCCGCGTCGGCTTGGGCAGCCACCTGGTCGTATACCGAGGTTTCCGCAGGCGGCTGAGCGGGCGAAGAGGCCAGTGCCGCCCCCTTGTCGTTGCGGATGTCCACCGTGACATCGGCGGATAGGCCGACGCGCAGCGGATGCTTGTCGAGTTCCTTGTTATCCAGTGCGATGCGTACCGGCACGCGCTGCACTACCTTGATCCAGTTGCCGGTAGCGTTTTGCGCAGGCAATAGCGAAAACACGCTGCCGGTGCCGGCACCAAGGCCAATGACCTTGCCGTGAAATTCCACGCCGCCACCGTACAGATCCGTCGTGATCTTTACGGGTTGGCCGATGCGAATATGGCGCAACTGGTTTTCCTTGAAGTTCGCGTCGATCCACAAGTCATGTAGCGGCACGATGGTCATCAGCTGCTGACCTGGGGCAATACTGGCGCCGAGCTGTACGCTGCGCTGTGCGACGTAACCGCTCACCGGTGCGACGATGGTGTTGCGTTGCGCGGCAATCCAGGCGGAGCGGAAATTGGCGCGAGCCTGCAGTACGGTGGGGTTGTTGGCAATATCGGTGCCTTCCACGGCCGCACGCGCAGACTGAGCTTGCGCCTTCGCTGCTTCCAGCGCTGCTTGCGCTTGCGCCACGCTGTCACGCATATGCTGCACGATTTCGGGTGATTCAGCTTGTGCTGCCACAAGTGGCCTATGGCGTTTGAGATCGGCTTCTGCCTTGCGCAGGTCAACTTCCCGGGCGGCCACCGTAGCGTCGGCCTCGTTGACCGAATCGTTCTGTTGGCGTACCTGTCGCACAGCCAGCGCGAGGGCGCTCGTGGTTTGGCGCAGACGCACATCCGCGTCGGTGGGATCTAACCTCACCAGCACCTGCCCGGCCGTAACGTGCTGCGTATCGTCGGTAAGGATAGCTATCACGGTGCCGGGCACTTGCGAGGAAAGCGCGACCTGATTACCGCCGACGTACGCGTTGTCCGTGCTTTCGCGCGTGGAAAACACAAAGAACCACAGCAAAAGCCAGGCCAGTCCGGCGATCACGAAAACGGTGACAACAATCAACAGTGCGCGATTGCGCTTGGCAGGATCCTTTGCGGCAAGGCCGCTATCGTTGGCGTTCTTGGGGGGAGTGGACTCGGAAGCGCTCATGATCAAGGAGCTCCAGCAGAATTCGAGCGAGAAGGGGAAGCGATCGCCGTTGGCGCTGCTTGGGTGCGGATGTCTGATCGATAGCCGCCGCCCAGCGCCTTGATCAGCGCCAGATCGGCGCTGAGTGCTTGGGCATGCAGGCTGATGGCTTGGTCGCGTTGTTGCAGCAGTTGTGCTTCGGCGTTCAGGCTTTCGCGCGCGTCCTTTGTGCCGTGCGCAGCGCGCGCTTGTGCGGTACGAAGTAGCGCTTGATCGGCGGCTACCTGCATCTTTTGTTTCGCACGGCGTGCGGCGATCTGCTCAGCCGTGACTACTTGCGTGGCGACCTCACGAGCAGCATCGGTTACCGTCACGTTGTAATCGGCAATGGCGGCATCGAGCTGCGCGCGGCTTGCGCCGTAATTCGCCTTGAGTCGACCGCCTTCGAAAATCGGCAGATGCACGGCCGGCGTAAGGCCAAATACGCGTGCGCCCGTGGTGAACAAGTTACCGAGATCGCCCGTGCTGCCGCTCGAAAAGCCTGCAATTTTGGGAGCGCCCTGGTTCGTACTGGAAAGCCCGGCCATGGCATTGATGCTTATGTCAGGGAAGTAGTCGGCGCGTGCCACATCGGTTTGCTTGAGTGCTGCTTCCACTTGCCATTGACTGGCGGCGATATCCGGGCGGCGAGCGATCAAGTCGAGACGTGCGTCTTCCGGCAAGCCACTTTCCAGTGCAGGTAATGCGTGAGGCTGTAGCGAGGGGAGATCCGCGGGCGATACGTTCGCCAATGCTGCCAGGACGACCCGGCGTAGTTGGATCGAACCTTCCAGCGTGGCTTGCACCTGCTGCGCGCTGGCAAGTTGCGCACGAGCCTGTTGTACGGTGTCGGGCAGGTCTACACCTTGCTGCACACGAAGTTCTGCAATGCGTAGCAGGCGTTGCTGCACAGCGATGGATTGCTTGGCAATCTGTAGACGCCTCTCATCGGCCAGCCACGCGAAATAGGTATCAGCCACTGCATTCTGCAGAGCCAGTGCTGCGGCGCTTCGTTGCGCTTCGGCAGCATGCGCTTGATCCAGCGCAGATTCGATCGACGCCCGCTTCTTTCCCCACCAGTCGAAATCGTATTGCAATTGCACGCTCAGATCGGCCTGGTTGTACCAGTTGAAGCCGAGCAGGGACGGAGGGAAAAGCCCATAGTCGCTCATGCGCTGGCGAGTGAACTGGGCGTCGCCGTTGATGTTCAGGCCGGCCTGCGCGGCCGCGACACGGACAGACTGCTCGGCGGTTTGTACGCGCGCATGGGCTTGCACGAGATCGGGCGATTGTTTCATCGCCAGTGCTATGAGCTGGTCCAGTTGCGGGTCGTGGTATACGCGCCACCAGTCCGTAGCCGGCCAGCCTGCATCGACCTTGGTTGGCAATCCGGCAAGAGGCACATCATCGCGCAGCACAGGGTGCTGCATTTTGGCCGGGATCGTGCATCCGGCTACACCTAGTACAACGATCCATGCTAGAGGTCGAAGCCGTTCAAGGACAGGAGACGCAGTGAAGCTCATGAGGGATCACCCGCTGCGTGTTCGAGTTGGCTGAGGTTGTTGGCGAGTTTGCGCAGCAGACGATTCAGGTTGCTGCAATCGGTCTTGCTGAAACCGTCGAAGATGAGTTGCAAGCGCGGAAACATGGAGGGCAGGATTTTCTGCACGAAACGTCGGCCGGCCGGCGTGATCTGCATGACCACGCGACGCCGATCTTCGGTGCTGGGACCGCGCGTGATCAGTCCGCGCTTGACCAGGGCATTGGCGATGCGCGTCATATTGGTGACGCCTAGTGACGTGAATAGACAGATCTCGCCTGGCGTGGATGTGCCGTCCGGTCGCGAAAACAGCGTGATCAAGGTGCGGAACTCACTGTCGTTGAGTTTGTGCGGATGGAGTTTGTGTTCGAGTTCGGCCTGCAAGCGCTCACTGATGAGCACCAGCATCCGGCACATCGACACATCCTTCGGCATTTCGGGGATGAGCCTGCGCACGCCCGCGACACCTTCGTCGAGCATCCTGATTTGGTCGATCAAGGACATTTCACTGATGCATATTTCATTGATGGAATAAAAGGATGCAATGTAACAACCGCGATTTGCAAGTGCCGGAACGATCCTAGATGGCGAAAAGGCGTTTTACATTTGCGGTGGTTGCTTCGGCCACGGATCTGGGGTCCTCATTGCGTAGATGTGCAATGCAATGCAGGACCTCCGTGATACAGGCGGGCTCGTTACGTTGGCCGCGATGGGACGAGCAGGGCTGATCCGGCGCATCACTCTCAAGCAACAAATGTTCGATGGGCATCGCCGTGACAATGCGACGCAAGCGCTGTGCGCGGGCGTAGGTGACCGGGCCGCCAATCCCGATATAAAACCCCAGTTTCCATAGTTGTTCAGCTTGCTGCTGGCTGCCTGAGAAGCTGTGCACCACCCCGCGCAAGCCGCCCATGCGGCGCAGCGTCATGATGACTTCGTCCATCGCTGCGCGTGCATGCACGATGATAGGGAGATCGAAATCCTTGGCCATGGCTAGTTGCTGCTGGAAATAGGTCCGCTGGCTCTGCGCATCCTGCTCTTTTTCGTGGAAATCCAGGCCGATTTCACCGACCGCAACGGGATGCCGTGTCTCAATCCAGTGGGACAAAGCGACGATGTGTTCCGGGCGGTGCTGATGCATGAACATAGGGTGCAAGCCGTAAGCGGGGAAAAGGCCGCTTCCCGGTGTACATAGGGCATGAATGCGTGGCCAGCTGGTGGCATCCACCCCAGGAACGACCTGCAGCGTTATGCCTGCATTTCGAGCGCGATCAATGACCGCTTCGCGATCTTCATCAAAGCGTTCGTCATCCAGATGTACGTGACTGTCGGCGAGTAGTTGCATGATTGCCATGATGCGTCATCGGGCGCCATTGGCCTAGTTCGTGTGTCGATGTGCCGGGGATGTGTGACGGTGGTTCGGGTGGGGTGCTATGGAGCAGGGGCAGGCCCCCCGGATGAGCCAGTCATGGCTAAAGAGTGCGGATGCCGGGTGGCGTGATGGTGGGCAAGCGCAAGGTCTTGTCAGTTTCTCCGTTGCGGCTTTGTTGAGAATGTCGGCGGTAAGATCGGTAGCCATGACGTGGCGTGGTAATAAAACGGATGAAGTCGCACACCTGCGTGGATCACGGTCCAGGCAATCGCGTCAGGGTGGGGCGAGGCGTTATCGCTGTGTCTGATGCGCAACGGATCAATTTCAGGAGGTCGTCGTGAAAATTAAATCAGTTAATTTCGGCGCGGTAGCCGCATTGTTGGTGGCTGTCGCTGCTCTTTCAGGCTGCCAAACGCAACCGGTTTACCAGGGCCAGACGACTTACAGCTACCGCGGCTGCCAGAGTTGTGGCGTAGTGCAGCAGGTCCAGCAGATCTATATCCAGCAACAGGGCACCAATAACAGCGGTATCGGCACGGTGATTGGTGCGGTTGCGGGAGGTCTTTTGGGCAGCACTATCGGTCATGGCCGCGGCAATACGGCAGCGATTGTTGGCGGTGCGGTAGTGGGCGGCGCGGTGGGTAACAGGGTTGGACAAGCGAATAGTCAGCCCGGAACCACTACTCCAGCGTGGCAGATCGTTGTTCGCCTCGATAACGGCCAGTACGCGACGGTAACGCAGATTCCTAATCCTGGCGTGCGTCCGGGAGATTACGTGGTTATCAGCAATAACCAGGTCTATCCGCGCTAATCTTGGTTGCATAAAAGGACGTCTAGACGTCCAAAACAAAGGCCCTCGAAAGAGGGCCTTTTTTATGATGCGTGATCTTGGTTACTAGTTGATCGAATAGAATCTGTGATCACCAATAGTGATGGCGCTATGGTTGCGCGACCACGTCGGCGTTATCGATACGGAAGCGAAGTGATCCGCGTGAGGTACGAAGATGCGGCGCTCGTCGACAGGCAGATCCCAATTCTGGATCGATTTGCCGGCGATGTCCCACGCTTTCTGGAATGCCGCAACATTGTCGATTTCTTGATTGGGTGATGTCGTGGTGAGCGCAAATTGATGCGGTGATTTCACGACGTCGCACACCGTGCCGCCCCATTGTCCGCGTTCGCGTCGACGCATGGCGACTTCTGCCACGGCCATTTGACCGACCGTCGACTGGCTGCGTGCTTCCAGGTACACAGTGGTCGCCAGGCAAGTCTGGTCTGCGAGCGGTTGGGGCAGTACGGACATAAGCCACAACAACATGGAAAGTTTCATATCTGCCTCCAATTTGCTGTACGTCAAAGCACCACATGCATGCTTTGACGCCATTGCGATGGACGGGCGGGCAGGCCGTTCCATCTGGATCTCTGCTTACGTCGAAACTCGAGGCGCAAGCACGTTTTAACCGCAAATGCGGCGGGATCGACCAGCACGTCCGATGCTGACCGGGGAAACTTTGGCAATTACGCCGCGTGCCTGAGGCACTTCGATGCAGCGTGTTCGCGCATATGGCGAGTTGTACTCCGGCGGTCTTTCTACCGGGTCGCGCCGATCCGGACCCCTCCGGTTCGTCGCGTATGTCGACACCCTGTGGGCAGGTGGGTGTCGGAAAAAGTCTGCCGGAATCTAGTGGGGCTCGTTTGTCTTTGCAAGTGCCAGGCCGGTTCGATTCACGTTCCGCTTACGATATTGGCATGCCCTGCATCATGTAAACGTCAATCCGGCCAAGTGTTTAGAAGTTTTAGGACAGCAATGTTCTCATCGCTGATATTTTCTGTGTGCTGTGCAATATCGTTCGCGATGTCGTCTGCGATAACAGCAAGCGCCTCCACATATTCTTCATGCGCAATGATGTTGAGCAATCGCACGAACTCACGGCCATCACGCTGCAGCGGTGATCCATCTTCGACGGACTTCGATAATTCGATCCGATGCAGATGTCGCTTATTACCGCCGCGATAATGCAATCGTGCGACGATCTCTTGTCCTGGATAACAACCTTTATCCAAGGCGACTGCGCCAAGCCGATGCAACGACAAAGCGGGCGGAAGCAAATCGTTTAGTACGGTATCTGTCAGCCATGGCCATCCGGCACGTAATTGTTCGAGTCGCCATGCATCATCACCATGGACGTTTGCGCCGAACAACATCGCGTGCGATCCGCAACCAAAACTTATAACGCCGTCGTGGACTTCAATGTGATGCAAAGCCAAGGGTGATCCGCCGGCGAGAGAGCCTTCGGCCACCGACAACTTTACGCGCGAGCGGAATACGAAACGGCGCAGCGAATCGATGAAATCTATCGCCGTTCCACCGCGCAAAATCACCAGCAAACGTTCTTCCTCGATGCGTGCCAGATGGAATAGATGGCGCACACGACCCTGCGCATCCAGCCAGCTGCTGAACTGCCAGCGGCCCATTGGAAGAGCAGTAACCTGACTGGTGAACTGGCTGTGCGCGAACGCTACAGCATCAGGGCCTTCGAGGAAGATGGCTTGAGCAATAAGGAATGTCGACATGCGCGCAGGTGTGGGGGCGGCAAGGGGCCGCCGCAAGGGTATCTGCATGGGTCGGCGCCATCCGTCAACTGGTTGTGCCGCTATGCGGCAAGTATTACGCTTTCAGCGATACGAACCATGCCCGACACGTCCTCCAAACCTGTTGCCAGCCCCGAACCCGCAAAGACCGAGCGCGGCACGATGCCCGCTTCGCCTGTGCAGGGAAAGGACCAGGATGCGCGACCGGCTCCGGATCCCACGCGCTACGGCGATTGGGAAAAGAACGGACGCTGCATCGACTTCTGATCGGCTGCGCGATTTGCGCAGCGTCGTGGAGATGGAGCGGAGAGCGGGTGATGGGTATCAGCGATTCCACTCCAGGATAGCCGCCATGGCAGACACGCGACGACCGCTCTCACCCCATCTACAGATATATAAGTGGCAAGTGCAGATGGTGACCTCCATTCTGCATCGTGCTACCGGCATCGTTTTGGCCGTAGGCACCCTGATCATCATCTGGGGCCTGATTGCTTTGGCAGCGGGCGAAGATGCTTTCAATCAATTCAGGACCTGCCTCGGCAGTCCGCTCGGCATGATCGTGATGATCGGCTGGACCTGGTCATTTTTTTATCACCTCTGCAATGGCATTCGCCATCTGGTGCAGGATGCCGGCGCAGGCTATGCCATCGCCCAATTCGTGCGTTCCAGCTGGCTCTCGATCATTGGCAGCCTCGTGCTGACCTTGATTGTATGGGCCTACGTATTATCGGCCGGAGGTGCGGCATGAGTGCGAACGCAAAAGATTTGCGGAATCCGCTGAAGCGAGCTCGTGGATTGGGGTCGGCCCAGTTTGGGGTAGGCCACTGGTGGACGCAGCGCGTGACCGCCGTCGGCCTGATCGTGCTGGGGCTTTGGTTCGTGATGCTGGTGACCAATCTGCTGCACGCGGACTATGCAACGGCCCGCGCCGTGGTCGCGAAACCATGGAACACCATTCTTTTGATCGCCTTCCTCATCAGCATGTTCTGGCACGCCGTGCTTGGCTTGCAGGTTGTCATTGAGGATTACGTACATACCCGCTGGAAGGAAATCTTCCTTCTGGTGGCGATTAAGTTCCTCGCGGTGCTGAGCGTGCTGGCTGGCACGCTGGCTGTGCTGCGCATCGCCCTGGGAGCCTGAGTTCGATGGAAGCTTACAAAATTCAGCAGCACAAGTACGACGTGATCGTGGTAGGTGCCGGTGGCGCAGGATTGCGTGCCACATTCGGTCTTGCCGAAAAGGGACTTAAGGCCGCGTGCATTACCAAAGTGTTTCCCACCCGTTCGCACACCGTAGCGGCGCAGGGCGGTATCGCTGCGGCGCTGGGCAACATGGGCGAAGACGATTGGCGGTTTCACTTTTACGACACCATCAAGGGTTCTGACTGGCTGGGCGATCAGGATGCGATCGAATACATGTGCCGCGAGGCCATTCCTTCGATCCTTGAGCTCGAGCACTACGGCGTACCGTTCTCGCGTACGGAAGATGGACGCATCTATCAGCGCCCATTTGGTGGCATGACCACGCACTATGGCAAAGGCACGGCGCAGCGTACCTGTGCCGCGGCGGACCGTACCGGTCATGCCATCCTGCATACGCTTTATCAGCAGGCGCTGGCCCATGACGCCACGTTCTTTATCGAATACTTCGCGATCGATCTGATTTTCGATGAAGAGGGTGTGTGCCGCGGCGTGCTCGCCCTCGACATGAACGAGGGAACGCTGCATTTCTTCCGCGGCCAGGCGGTGGTGCTTGCCACGGGTGGTTATGGCCGCGCGTACTTCAGCGCGACCTCGGCCCATACCTGCACGGGCGATGGCGGCGGCATGGTATTGCGTGCCGGGCTTGCGCTGCAGGACATGGAATTCGTGCAGTTCCATCCCACCGGCATCTACGGCGCGGGTTGCCTGATCACCGAAGGTGTGCGCGGCGAAGGCGGTTATCTCACCAACTCCAAGGGCGAGCGGTTCATGGAGCGCTATGCACCCAGCGCGAAAGATCTGGCGTCGCGCGACGTGGTCAGCCGTGCCATGACGGTGGAAATCCGCGAAGGCCGCGGTGTGGGCGAGCACAAGGATCATGTGCACCTGAACCTGATGCACCTCGGTCCTGAGGTGATTCACGAGCGCCTGCCCGGTATTGCCGAATCGGCACGGATCTTTGCCGGCGTGGACGTCACCAAGGAGCCGATCCCGGTGCTGCCTACAGTCCACTACAACATGGGTGGCATTCCGACGAATTACCACGGCGAAGTGGTGCAAAAGAAGGGCGACGATGTCGATGCCGTCGTGCCGGGCCTGTTCGCGATCGGCGAGGCGGCCTGCGTATCGGTGCATGGCGCCAATCGTCTCGGTTCCAACTCGCTGCTGGACCTGGTGGTATTCGGCCGCGCCGTTTCGCATCGCTGCGCTGAGCTCATCAAGCCCGGTACTGCCCATAAGGACCTTCCGGCCAGTGCGCTGGACCAGGCGCTGGCCCGTTTCGATGGCCTGCGCAACGCCAACGGCGGCACTCCGACGGCGAAAATCCGCATGAATATGCAGCGCACTATGCAAGATGATGCGGCAGTGTTTCGTACCGGCGAAACGCTCAAGGCGGGTTCGAAGAAGATTTCCGAGGTCCACGATTCGTTCAAGGATGTGCGGGTGAGCGACCGCTCGCTGGTCTGGAATTCAGACCTGATCGAGACGCTGGAGCTCTCCAATCTCCTGGGCCAGGCCGTGGCCACCATGCATTCGGCCGAACAGCGCCCCGAAAGCCGCGGCGCGCACGCCCGCGAAGATTTCCCCGACCGCGACGACCACAACTGGATGAAGCACACCCTGGTGAAGGTCGATGAAAACGGCAAGACCAGCTTCGATTTCCGTCCGGTGCATATGTACACCTTGACCGGTGACGTCGAAGTTGTCCCGCCGAAGAAGCGCGTTTACTAAATACCGACTGGAGAGGCAATCGTGGCCGAGTTCACGCTACCCAAGAATTCCAAGATCCAGCCGGGTAAGCACTATCCGGCGAAGGACGCGAAGAAACCACGCACGTTCCGTATCTATCGCTGGTCTCCGGACGATGGTCAGAACCCGCGCATCGATACCTATGAGGTCGATCTTGCTGCATGCGGACCGATGGTTCTGGACGCACTGCTGAAGATCAAGAACGAGATCGATCCTACACTCACGCTGCGTCGTTCCTGCCGAGAGGGCATCTGCGGTTCCTGCGCGATGAATATCGACGGTACCAACACGCTAGCCTGCACCAGGGCCATTGAGGAATGCGCAGCGGGGGATGTGAAAATCTATCCCTTGCCGCACATGCCGGTAGTGAAAGATCTGGTGCCGGACCTGACGCATTTCTATGCGCAATTTGCATCGATCCGCCCATGGCTGCGTACGCAGAGCGCGGCACCCGATCGTGAGCGCCTGCAATCGCCGGAAGATCGCAAGAAGCTTGACGGGTTGTACGAGTGCATCCTGTGTGCATGCTGCTCCACCAGTTGTCCGAGCTACTGGTGGAATGGTGATCGTTACCTGGGGCCGGCCATCTTGCTGCAGGCTTATCGCTGGATTGTCGACTCGCGAGACGAAGACACGGGTGCGCGCTTGGATGATCTTGAGGATCCGTTCAAGCTCTACCGCTGTCACACCATCATGAATTGCGCACGCACCTGTCCGAAGGGTTTGAACCCGGCGAAGGCGATTGCGGAAATCAAGAAATTGATCGTGGAGCGTCGCTCGGCCTAACTATGTCACTGCCGTGTGCGGTGACGTGGCCTGCCTCTCCGCAAAGCGGAGAGGCAGGCCACGGACAGTTCTCGCATTGCTGTCGAATCGAAGCATGTTTTGATCGAAACTCGGGTGGACTCCAGCCCTTCACCTCAACCCTCTCCTCGAAGGGGAGCGGCGACGAAGGAGGCGCTACGCGCGCTTTTTCTCAATGGATCAGGCTCGTATCAAACGTCTTCGCTGGCGTGCCCGACGTGGAACGCGCGAACTCGATGCTCTTCTGGGTGGATGGTTGGAAAACGCTTTCCCGGCCGCGAATGAGGCCATGCGTCAGGCTTTCGATGAATTGCTGGACGTACAGGATCCCGACCTGTGGGACTGGGTGATGGGTCATGCCCGTCCGCCTCGCGCGGATTGGCAAGTGATCATCGATGACATCCGCGCCAGCCATCGGCTTTGAATACCGCTCCTCGCGCTGGGTGAAGTGGCTATGTATCGCCATCACGTGCTCGGCACTGTGCGCCGTTCTGGCGTCAGGTATGCCGGGATCGTTGCGAGTCTTGCTGATAGCAATGGCGGTAGCGGGGTGTTGCCGCGCCGTGCATCGGCTGAGACTGCCCATCCATGCGGTCGGCTGGGGCAGCCAGAGTGGCTGGACGTTACGGGGACTGGATGGTGGGGATGACGCTGCTATGCTGCTGTCCTTTCGCGTGCTGCGGGATTGCGTTCTGTTGAGGCTCGCTAGTGATCGCTATGGCAAGCTCACGCTGTGGCTCGTACCGGACAATAGCGACGCCGATATCCGTCGCCGTTTGCGCATGCGGCTTGCCGTTCTGCAAACGGCAGCCGTGTAAGCCTTAACCTGTGCGGTCTGGGCGCAGGCGCTTAAGGTTGTCGACGCGTCCGGCTTCGGGCACTCTGCGCGCGCGGCATGGTCCAATGGAACCGTGATGATCGGCGATCATCCGGCTTCGGGCGGCCTGTCACCCGAACTTATAAGCGAAGCCCCCATGTTCCGACCGCTCGAGCTTTTCATCGGCCTGCGTTACACCCGCGCCAAACGGCGCAACCAGTTCATCTCCTTCATTTCTACTGTGTCGATCATCTGCATCACGATCAGCGTGATGGCCTTGATCACGGTGATGTCGGTGATGAATGGCTTCGATTTCCAGCTCCGCTCGCGCATCCTGGGCGCCATTTCCGACGCGACCGTTTCGGGGCTGCCCGGCGAAAGCCTGCAGAACTGGCAATTCGCCATGCAGCAGGTCAGGGCCAATCCGCACGTGAGGGGGGCGGCCCCTTACGTAGAGATCCAGTCTTTCCTGCAAGGTCAGCGTTCCAGCGGTGCGATCGTGCGCGGTATCGAGCCCTCGCAGGAACCGGATGTCTCGGTGATCAATAAGCACATGATTGCCGGATCGTTCAATTCGCTTACTCCTAAGAGCTGGAACATCATTCTCGGCAAGGATCTTGCGCTGCAGCTCGGCGTCAATGTCGGTGACCACGTCACCATGGTCGTGCCTGAGTTACGTGCGACACCGTTCGGAGCCGTGCCACGCGTGCGCGGGTTCACGGTCAGCGGCATTTTTGAAATGGGCATGGAGGAATTCGATTCCGGACTCGGCCTGATCAATATGCAGGACGCGGAAAAGCTCAAGCAGATCGATGGCCCTACCGGCATCCGGCTGAAACTGGATGATTTGTATAACGCTCGCCCAGTGGCAAAAGATCTGGCCAATGACTTGGGGCAAATCTACGAAGTCACCACTTGGATGGATAGCCACGCCAATTTCTTCTCCGCCATTTCGATGGAGAAGCATGTGATGTTCATCATTCTTTCGCTGATCATCCTGGTGGCGGTAATCAATCTCATCTCGATGCTGATGATGCTGGTTACTGACAAACAGGCCGACATTGCCATCTTGCGAACCTTGGGCTCGACGCCGCGCAGCATCATGGGCATGTTCATGGTGCAGGGTGTGCTGGTCGGGGTGGTCGGTATCGGCTTGGGCGTCACCCTGGGATCACTGTTGTCGTGGCGTTTGCCCGGCATCGTGAAATGGATCGAACACGTTACGGGCGTGACGTTCTTGTCGCCGGATGTTTATTACATCAGTGAAGTGCCCAGCAAGCTTGATTGGCATGATGTGACGTGGGTGGCCATCATCACCTTCCTTTTCTCCCTGCTTGCGACGCTCTATCCCGCATGGCGCGCTTCGCGCACTCAACCGGCACAGGCGTTGCGTTATGAATAAATCCACTGCGAATACTTCAACGGACATCGTGCTGCGCGGCAGCCATATCGCCAAGACGTATGAGGACGGCGATCTGAACACCACGGTGCTCACTGACGTGAACTTCACGCTCAAGCGCAGTGAAACATTGGCCATTGTCGGCGCATCCGGTTCAGGCAAGAGCACGCTGCTGCACATCATCGGCGGTTTGGATACGTTGTCCGGTGGCGAAGTAGAGGTGGAGGGGCAAGCGCTTTCCAAACTCTCCGATGCCAACCGCGGCCGGGTGCGCAATAGGTCCCTTGGTTTCATTTATCAGTTCCACCACCTATTGCCGGAATTCACTGCGCTGGAAAACGTCTGCATGCCCTTATTGATTCGAGGCACCTCGATAGCCGAGGCGCAGAAACACGCAAAAGTGTTGTTGGAGAGGGTGGGTCTTGGGCAGCGTCTCTCGCATAAGCCGTCGGAGCTTTCGGGCGGTGAGCGCCAGCGCTGCGCGGTGGCGCGTGCCTTGGTCACACGCCCGTCGTGCGTGCTGGGCGACGAGCCCACCGGTAATCTGGACGAGGACAACGCAGCGCAGGTCTACGCGCTCATGTTGGAACTCAACCGTGAAATCGGTACCAGCTTTATCCTGGTCACGCATGACAGCCGGCTGGCTGCGCGGATGGATCGCACGCTGGAATTACACAACGGCGAATTGCGAGAACGCCCCTGACTGGCCGGGGCACAACCCTACGCCGTAAGCGTTTGTTTCCTTCAAGCTGGAGAGTCCGCGTCCTACAGGCTTGAATATCGTCCTTCGCTAATGTCGACGCTTTGCGAACCGGGTCGACAACATGCGTCAAACACGGATGTGGCCGAGCGCGACGCTTGCCGCGATTGCGTTGCTGGGAGGGGGGCTGATCGTCCAGTGGCTCCCGGCGCTGCCTTCATCTAGGGTCATCGCCGCGTTACTGATAGGCGCGTTTGTCTTGGTCTGGCGGTTTCCGTGCATGCGCTGGCTTGCTGTTGCCCTGTTGGGGTTCGCCTGGGCGGCGTGGCGAGGTCATATCGCCATGGATGGGCGTCTGCCAAGAGCGTGGGAAGAGCAGGTGTTCCATGTAACCGGCAGGGTTGAAGGCTTGGCGCAGCCAAGAGGCGATGCGACCTCTTTTTTGTTCCGTATCGAACGGGCAAAGCTTGGCCAAAAAGACGTGTCCTGGCGGGGACTGGCGCGAATAAGCTGGTACGGCCAATCGCCAGCGAAACTTCAGCCTTGTACGCGTTGGAATCTCGAACTGCGCTTACGCAGGCCACGCGGCATGATTGACCCTGGTGGTTTTGATGGTGAACGCAGTGCGCTCGTGCGAGGGATTGTTGCGGTCGGATATGTACAACAGGGACATGCGGGTTCGTTTGCATCGACATGGTGCATTGATCGATTGCGCGCGTCTCTCGCCGAGGATATCGAAGCGCGCGTCAGCGATCCGCATGACGCTGCCTTGTTGCGCGCCTTCACGGTAGGCGATACACGCGGACTCACCGATCAGGATTGGAATGTGGCCCGAGCCAATGGCGTTTCACACCTGATCGCCATTTCCGGCTTTCATGTGGGCGTTGCCGCGGTTTTCGGCGTCTTGCTCTGCAATGCCTTATATGGATTGTGGCCTGCGCTGGCGTTGCAGTGGGCGCGGGTGCCGGCGCAGGCACTATCGGCTTGGGTTTTCGCCTTGATATATGCAGGGCTTGCTGGCTTCGGCATGCCTACGGTCCGTACCGTACTGATGATCGCGGTGGTAGCGCTTGCACGATGTTGCCGCCGTGCGACGGGAGCCGGGCATGTACTTGCGCTCACGCTCATGATGATCCTGCTGGTCGATCCGTTGGCGGTGTTGGAGGCAGGGTTTTGGTTGTCATTCGTCGGTGTCGGTTTTTTGATCCTATGTCTTGATACGAAAGGACGTGGCCTTCGAGCATTCCTGCATGAGCTGACGTTAGGGCAATTAGTGATGACGGTTGCCTTGTTGCCACTCACGATGTGGTTTTTTGGAGAGGCTTCATTGGTCGGTGCGTTGTCCAATTTGCTTGCCGTGCCATTTGTGAGTTTTGTCATCGTGCCGGCGGCCTTAGCAGGGCTGGTTTTGCTGCTGATATGCCCACCGCTTGCGACGCCAGTACTCCGATGTGCAGCGTGGTTGGCGCATGCGCAGTGGTGGTTGCTGGAGCGAACGGCGCAATGGCCCGGGGCGCATTGGTTTTTGCCGGCCGTGCGACCGTGGGCGTTGATGCTCGCAACGCTCGGCGCGATATGGCTATTTATGCCGCGCGGGGTTCCGTTGCGCTGGCTGGGTACGCTGTTGTTCCTGCCCCTGGCATGGCCGATAAGGCATGTGCCGGCATTAGGTGGATTCCAGGCTTGGACGCTTGACGTAGGACAGGGACTTTCCATCATCGTGCGCACGCAAAACCACGCATTGGTCTACGACACCGGGGCTCGCTATCCCTCGGGGTTCGATCTTGGTGAAGCCGTCGTGGTTCCTTCGCTGCACGCGCTCGGCATCAATCGGCTGGATGTATTGATGGTGAGTCATGCCGATAACGATCACGCTGGGGGAGCTGCGGCAGTCGCCGCAGCTTTTCCCTCCGCGCGCCGTTATGCAGGCGAGCCTGATCGTGCACCGCTGGCAACGCTGTCGATGACGCAGTGCTTTGCAGGACAGCAGTGGATGTGGGACGACGTGCGCTTTCGCGTGCTGAGCCCCGACAAGGTGGATGCAAAAGAGTCGGCGAACGACCACTCATGTGTGCTGTTGATTCAAGGGACTGCTGGTCGCCTGTTACTCACCGGCGACATTGCGATGGATGTCGAACCTTTGGTTGCTGCTGCGATGGGGGTGGGTCCAAGGCCGGTTTTGCAGGTGCCCCATCATGGCAGCAAGCATTCTTCCAGCGCAGGCTTCATTGCGAAGATAAGGCCATGGCTGGCCATCGTCTCGGCAGGCTGGAAGAACCGGTTTGGTCATCCGCGTCCCGAGGTTTTGCGACGTTATGCGGCCGCCGGTGTACCGGTGCTCAATACGGCGCTCGACGGCGCGATTCAGGTTAATTTCCCGGCCCAGGCACCTGCTTATGTTGTGGCGCGCTGGCGCTTGCTGGAACGCCGTTACTGGCGGGAATAACGCAGGCTGGGGCGTCGATTTTCCAGGGGGTAGGCAGTATCGGCACGGGCGCGTCGCATCCATGTCGCGAGCAGTCCAATTGCCACCCTCGCCACGGTATGTCATGGCGACGCTGCTATGATGGCCGCTTCAGGCGGACGGCAGGGCCGGGAGTTTGTTGTGGGTGATTTGGGTCAGATTTTGATGGCTGGCGGCTGGGCGATGGCGCCCATTCTGATCTGCTCGGCCGTGGCGTTGGCGATCGTGCTGGAGCGATGCTGGACTTTGCGGCGCCGTTCGGTGCTGCCGCCTGGGCTCATTCAGGAAGTTCGGGAGTGGGCACGTTCCGATCAGCTTGATCCTGCGCATCTGGAAAAATTGTCCAATGGTTCGCCGCTCGGTGAATTGCTGGCAGCTGCCTTGAGGGTGCGTCATCACTCGCGTGAGCTGATCAAGGAGCGCATCGAAGACACCGGGCGTCATGTTGTGCATCGTTTGGAACGCTACCTCAACACGTTGGGTACGATCGCTTTGATTGGTCCTCTGCTGGGCCTGTTCGGAACTGTCATTGGCCTGATCCGTATGTTCATGCAGGTGATGGTGGGTGGGATGGCTGATCCCACCAAGATGGCCGGCGGCATCGGCGAGGCGCTGATTTGTACCGCTGCCGGTTTGACCGTGGCCATTCCCGCCTATGTGTTGCATCGTTATTTTCGTTCGAAAGTAGCCGGCTACTGCGTCGAGATGGAGAAGCAGGCCACATTGTTGCTGGACGATCTGACGCTTTCCGCGCCGGCGGTAGTGCCGCGTCCGCGTCGTGCGGCGGCGGCTGGCGACAAGGCATCCGTCTAGGTCCGATCATGCGTATTGGTAATGACCGCCGGGGTGACGATTTCGAGATCAACGTCGTTTCGTTGATCGACGTGCTGTTGACGCTATTGATGTTTTTTGTGCTTACCACGACGTTCGTGCAGCACTCCCGCCTGAAGGTGAACCTCCCGCAAGCCAGCGCCGAGGATCGTGACATGCAACCGCCGGCGATCACGGTCATGGTGGATCGCGAGGGGCATTTCTACGTCGGCAGCGATGAGGTGATGGGTGGAAGCGTCGATGCACTCAAAGCGGCGATCGCACGTGTCGCAGGCGATGATCGCAGCCAGACCGTCAGTATTCGCGCCGACGCCATGACGGCGCACCAGAACGTGGTGACGGCCATGGATGCGCTGGGGCAGCTCGGCTTCACTCATCTTTCCATTGCCACGACGCCGACCCAGCCGATGACCGGGCAATGAGCGACGGCAAGAAAAAAGTCTCGTTGTGGGATGCGGAAAGCCGTCGGGCTTATAAACGGCTGTTGGGTTATTCGCGTCGCTATTGGTTGGTGCTGCTGATTTCCATGCTTGGCTTCGCGGTGGATGGGGGGAGTTTGGCCCTTTTCACCAGCAAGTTGCGGCCGATCATGGATAACCTGCTGACGAAGAAGGATCCGTATCTCATCCATTGGATGCCGATCTGGATCATCATCATCTTTCTGGTGCGCGGTATCGCGATTTTTATCAGCAACTACGGCATGGGCTATGTCGGACGCAACATAGTACAAACCATGCAGCGCGATGTGTTCGCGGCTTACCTGCGCTTGCCCGCATCCTATTTTGGAGAGGAACACTCGGGTCACCAGATTTCGCGCATCACTTATACCAGTGAGCAGATCGCAGGCGCTTCAACCGATGCATTGAAGGTGGCGATCACCGAAGGTGTGACGGTTATTGGCATGTTCGTCGTGATGGTCTATCAGAGCATGTATCTGACCACCGCGCTGCTGGTGCTGGTGCCAGCGATCGTGTTGATCGCCACAGCGGTCAGTCGCCGTTACCGCGTCATCAGTCGCCGTATTCAGAGCATGATGGGTTCGGTGACCGGTACGGTAGAAGAAATGCTGGAAGCGCATCGCGAGGTGCGTATTTATGCCGGCCAGCAGCAGGCAGCCGAGCGTTTCCGGCAAGTATCCGGACGTGCGCGCTATCTCAACCTGAAAATCGTGGCGACCAGTGCAATCTCTGGTTCAACGATCCAGAGCGTGGCGTCGTTCGCTCTGGCAGGGATGGTGTTCCTGGCTTCACGCCCGTCGGTGATCAATAGCATTTCTCCCGGTGTATTTATTTCCGTGCTCGCGGCCATGGGGGGCATGCTGTCGTCGCTCAAGCGCCTGTCGAATGTGCAGTCCACCATCCAGACCGGCATCTCGGCTGCGGAAAACCTGTTTGCGGTGATCGACCTGCCGCCAGAGGTCGATCACGGTACAAAGGTACTGGAGCGCACACGTGGCGATCTTCGTTTAGAACACGTGGGTTTGATCTACTCGCGCAATGCCTTTGAAGCGTTGTCCGGTGTGGATCTGCACTGCGCACCGGGTACTGTGACGGCGCTGGTAGGGCGCTCAGGTAGTGGCAAGAGCAGCCTGGTCAGCTTGCTGCCGCGCTTCAATGAGCCCACCAGTGGTCGCATTCTGCTAGATGGTGCCGATTACGAGAGTTACACACTGGCCTCGCTACGCAGGCAGATTGCGTGGGTGGGACAGCATGTGGTGCTGTTCGATGGCACCGTGGCTGAGAACATTGCCTATGGCGAACTGGCTGGCGCCAGCGAGCAAGACATCATTGCCGCAGCGGTGGCTGCCAACGCCATGGAGTTCATCAGCAATCTGCCCGATGGAATCCGCAGCCAGATCGGCGAGGGCGGCAATATGCTGTCCGGCGGGCAGCGTCAACGCATCGCAATCGCGCGCGCCATCCTCAAGAACGCTCCCATCCTTGTGCTGGATGAAGCAACGAGCGCGCTTGATACCGAATCCGAACGTCTGATCCAGCAAGCCTTGCAGCGGCTGATGCGTGATCGCACTACCTTGGTGATCGCCCATCGTCTTTCCACCATCGAGCATGCCGATCAGATTGCTGTGATGGATCGGGGCAAGATTGTCGAGCGCGGCACGCATGCGCAGCTGATGGCTTTGAATGGCCATTACGCGGCTCTCCATCGCATGCAGTTCAACGAACGTTCTGCAGCGGTCGCCGCTGACTGACTCGATGACGCTGACCGAGACGCTCCAGGCGGGCTGGTATGGCGAAAACCGTTTGCCTTGGTGGTGTTATCCGCTCGCTGGGCTTTACGGCGCGATCGTGGTCTTTCGTCGCTCCCTCTACCGCTGGGGCTGGCTGCGCACGGAGCGGCTGCCGTGTCCAGTGATTGTAGTTGGTAACCTCACTGCGGGAGGCGCGGGGAAAACGCCGCTGACATTGGCTTTGGTTCATGGCTTGCGTGAGCGCGGTTATCGCCCTGGTGTGGTAAGTCGCGGTTATGGCGGTCGTGAGCGTGGCCCTTTGCTGCTTGGCGACGCACCTGATCCGGCCGAAGTAGGCGATGAACCCTGTTTGATTCGGGCTTCGGGGGTGCCTGTGGCCATTGCGCGTGATCGTCCTGCGGCGGCCCATTTGTTGCTCGATAACGGTTGTGATGTGCTCATCGCGGACGACGGCTTGCAGCATTATCGTCTCGGGCGTGATGTAGAAATCTGCGTGATCGATGGAGAGCGCCGTTTCGGTAATGCGAAACTGCTGCCTGCGGGTCCTCTGCGAGAACCACTGCGACGGCTAAGTGACGTGGATTTCCGAGTCTGCAATGGCGGAACCCCCCAACCGAATGAAGTGCCCATGCATTTGCGTGGCGACACGGTACGCGCCTTGACGGATGGGTGTGTGCGACCTGTCGAAAGCCTTTCGGGCACTCGCGTCCATGCGGTAGCTGCGATTGGAAACCCGCAACGCTTCTTCGCAAGTCTCATGGCGCGAGGAATAGATGTGATTCCTCATGCGTTTCCCGACCATCACGCTTTTGCGCGAGCAGATGTTAGTTTCAATGATGATCTGCCGGTACTGATGACGGAGAAGGATGCTGTAAAGTGCCGAGCCTTCGCGCTGTCGAATGCGTGGAGCGTTCCTGTCGAGGCTGAGTTGCCCGCAACGTTTTATGATGCTTTGCTTGAGCGGCTCCGCAGCGTCAACGCATGAAGGTTCGTGCCACGGTATCATAGGCAGCATTTTCCCTAGACCGGCATCCTTCGGTGCGCGAGGTTTACATGAGCCTGATCCAGGTCCCCGTTTCGTTCGGCGAATTGATCGACAAGATCACCATTCTTGAAATCAAGGCACGCCAGATTTCCGATGCCGCGAAGCTTGCCAATGTACACAACGAGCTCAATCTGCTTAATGCCACCTGGGCCAATCATCCCGCATCGCAAACGGATATCGGCAAGGAGCGTGCGCGGTTGTTTGCAGTGAACGAGGCTTTGTGGGACATCGAAGATCGTATTCGTCTCAAGGAAAAAGCACAGGCATTCGATGCCGAATTCATTGAACTGGCTCGCTCGGTGTATTTCCAGAATGACGAACGTGCGGCGGTGAAGCGTGAGATCAACCTGAAGCTCGGCTCGCAACTGGTCGAGGAAAAGTCGTATCAGGATTATCGCCAGAAGTAAGGGGCTGTTCGGTACGGCGACAGCTTCAATGCTTGCCTATGGCGTCGGCCGCGGCTTCGAAACGTTCGAGCACGTCGTCGATGTCGATCAAATCCATCACGCCCGGTCGTTCGATCTTGGTGCCCCACGGAATCTCGCTCGCCGGCTTGCCCAGGTATTTACGCGAAGCGGTGTCGTATTTGTCGACGCACCAGCGGCGGTCCGGATAGGGGCCTGAGCGTGCGGGATTGCTCGCGGCATGCAGGCCCAGCACCTTCAGGCCGACGGTATTGGCCATGTGCATGGGCCCGGAGTCTGGCGTAAGCAGAAGCTGGGCACGGCAGAACATCGCCATGAGTTTCTTGAGCGTGTCTTTGCCGGTAAGGTCGAGTGGGACGTGGTGGCAAGCAGCTACGATAGCGTCGGCCATGTTGCGTTCGGCAGAGGATGGACCGCCGATCAGCACGGCGCGCCAGCCATGCCTGACGGCGTAATCCATGACGGCGGCGTAGCGCTCGGGACGCCAGTTGCGCAGGGCGTGGCTGGAAGTGGGGCTTATCAGGAGCACCGGTTTGTCGTTGGGCCATTGCTGGGCAGCCCATGCATGGGCCTCATCCGGAATGGGGATGTCCCAGCGGACTTCGGTCTGTTTCAATCCAAGCGGCTCGCAGAAACTGCCGATGGCCTGCAGGACATGCTCGCCCGTTCTTGCCGGAATGCGCTCGTTAATGACGAGGCCATGCAAGTCCTTGGAGCGTGCACGGTCATAACCGATACGGCGCCGGGCCTTGATACCCAGGCTCAGAAGGTTCGAGCGCAGGGCTACCTGCATGTGCAACAGGGCGTCGAAGCGCCGTCCCTGCAGCGCGACATGTACCGCACGCATGCCATTCCAGCCAGCGCTTTTATCGAAGGTAACAAATTCAACGCCGGGGATGTCCCCGACCAGCTTGCGCTCGAGCTTGCCGACGACCCAGGTCAGCGACGTCTGCGGCCAGGCGTGCTGCAGCGTGCGTACCAGCGGAACGACATGGGTAACGTCACCGATGGCCGAGGTGCGCAACAGGCAGATGGAAGCGGGAGTGGACATGTAAAATCGCCGAGGATGAACCGAGATGGAGCCGCCGCAGCACCGATGCACGAGCAACTGCGCCAAGAGACCAAGGGTGCGATTCTGTTCGACGCCGCCTTGTCCCTACAAGTCGACGGCCAGTGGTTGGATCCCGACTACTGGCGAGGCCAGGCTGCGCTTACGAGTCAATCCGGCGGTCGCGGAGGAGTGGCTGTCATCGTGACACCGATCGGGGAGTGCGTGCTGAGGCATTACCGCAGGGGTGGAATGATAGCCGCGCTGATGGGCGATCGTTACCTGTGGACAGGCGCCGATCAGACGCGCAGCTTTCAGGAATTCCGTTTGCTGCAGGCCATGTTGCGGTTGCAGCTGCCGGTGCCACAGGTGGTCGCAGCCAGCTATCGACGCGCGGGCCTGTATTACCGGGCGGACCTGCTGACCCGGCGTCTTGCCGACGCACATACGCTAAGCGAGTCCCTTGCGCATGGCGCGTTGGATACCGAACTCGCGGAAGCGGTGGGCGTGCTGGTGGGGCGGTTTCATCGAGCTGGCGTATGGCATGCCGACCTCAATGCGCATAACGTGCTGGTGGCGCCTTCCGGTCTTTATCTGTTGGACTTCGATCGCGGTCGCATGCGTGTGCCGGCCCAACGTTGGCGCATGGCCAATTTGCAGCGGCTACAGCGTTCGTTGCTCAAATTGGGGGCCGCTAAGCAGGGCGAGGCGGCTTTCACCCAGACAATCTGGACACCTTTGATGTACGGCTATGAGCGGACATATGGCGCCTGATCTACCCACCTCCATGAATTGGCATTTACGCTTCCTTGGTACGGGGGCTGCCGATGCGGTGGAGCTGGGCTCTTCCTCCGTGGTGCTAGAGCGTGGCGATAAACCGGTACTGCTGGTCGACTGCGGTCCCGACACGCTCGACCGCTATCTCGCTGCTTACGGTGAGCTCCCACGTGACATCTACATCACCCACACGCATATGGATCATGTTGGGGGACTGGAGCGACTGTTTACACGCCTGTGGTTCGATGAGGTGCTACGCGGCAAGACACGGTTGTTTGCACATGCGGCATTGATTCCCTGGCTGCAGCGGCGTGTTGCTGATTACCCGGGAGTGTTGGCAGAAGGTGGCGTGAATTATTGGGAGGCGTTTCGATTGGTGCCCTGTTCGCGCGGTTTCTGGCTGGATGGATTTTGGTTCGACGTATTCGCGACGCGCCATCATCGTCCCGACACGTCGTTTGGTCTGGCCCTGCATGGCAGCTTTGCCTTCACCGGGGATACACGCCCCGTTCCCGAAGCACTGATGCATTACGCCGGCGGCCAGGAATTGATCGCCCACGATTGCGGCTTGGTCGGCAATCCTTCGCACACGGGTATCGACGATATCGAACGGGAATACGACGAAGGCTTGCGTGCGCGTCTCGTGCTTTATCACTACGGCAGCGCGAGCGACGGTGCTGCGCTTGCAACGCGTGGCTATCGCGTCGCACGTAGTGGTGAGCGCGTGCGAGTGTCCATGCCACTCCCTCCGCGAGCGAATGCCGGTTGAGGGGCTATCTTGTCTGAGTCCAGTTCAGCCGCTATGCTTCCGCTTCTTTGCCGGTCCCTATGACGGCAAAGCGGTTTTGCCGCGTGCGGAGAGATGTCCGAGTGGTTGAAGGAGCACGCCTGGAAAGTGTGTATACGGCTTACCCCCGTATCGCGGGTTCGACAAATTCGTCTGGAACGAATTTGGACAGCCGCAGGCTGGCCCCGAGCGATAGCGAGGGGTGAGGCCTAGGATGGGCCGAACAATCCCGCCCGGTGGTTGGAGTGACAATTGAGTTTTTGCGTGCGGAGAGGTGTCCGAGTGGTTGAAGGAGCACGCCTGGAAAGTGTGTATACGGCTTATCCCCGTATCGCGGGTTCGAATCCCGCCCTCTCCGCCAGCATTCACTAAAGACTGGCTTCAAAGTAAAGCGCCAGTTTTCAGGGCCTCGATGCCCACCTTATGGTGGCCCCGTCGGTCCCCCCGCGACGATAGTTCGCAAACCCCGCCAGGTCCGGAAGGAAGCAACGGTAGCGGATGATTCGGGTGCCGGGGTGTGGCTGGCGGGGCCGCCGCCTTTCAGACGTTTTTCCGATGTCCTCGCATGACATGTCCTGACTTGGCACAATCAGGTCTTGCCCCAAGGTAGCCCGGCATGTCTTATCAGGTACTCGCGCGTAAGTGGCGTCCCCGTAAATTCGCTGAACTCGTTGGTCAGGAGCATGTTGTGCGCGCGCTCACCAACGCGCTGGATAGCGGCCGCATGCACCATGCCTATCTGTTCACCGGCACACGCGGCGTCGGCAAGACCACCATCGCACGCATCTTCGCCAAATCGTTGAATTGCGAACGCGGCGAGTCGGCCGATCCTTGCGGCGAATGTGCGGTATGCACCGCTGTCGATGCCGGCCGTTTTGTCGACCTCCTGGAAATCGACGCCGCCAGCAACACCGGTGTGGACGATGTGCGGGAGGTGATCGAAAACGCACAATACGCACCCGCACGCGGACGCTTCAAGGTGTATCTCGTGGACGAGGTGCACATGCTTTCCAAGCCGGCTTTCAACGCCTTGCTGAAGACGTTGGAAGAGCCACCGCCGCACGTGAAATTTCTGCTCGCCACCACCGATCCGCAGAAACTGCCGGTTACGGTGTTGTCGCGCTGCTTGCGCTTCAACCTGAAGCGCTTGCTACCGGATCAGATCGCTGGCCAGATGCGCCATATCCTTGGTGCCGAGCACATCGAATACGAGGATCCGGCCATTTTGGAACTGGCGCGTGCCGCGGACGGCTCATTGCGCGACGGTCTGTCTTTGCTGGATCAGGCGATTGCCTATGGCGGTGGCTCGTTGCGGGCCGATGAGGTCAGGGCAATGCTGGGAAGCGTCGAGAGAGGTCAGGTGCTTGGCTTGCTCGATGCTTTGGCGGCGGGCGATGGGCAAGGCTTGATGGCTGAGTGTGCGCGAATTGCATCTTTCTCTCCGGATTTCGGGAGCGTGCTGGACGATCTTGCCACTGTCCTGCATCGCGTCCAGCTGATCCAATTGGTGCCTGGCTATCAACCCGAAAGCCATGAAAGCAGCGATGCGACATGGACGGATCTGGCCGAGCGGCTGGCGGTCGAGGACGTCCAGCTTTATTACCAGATCGCCACTGCCGGTCGCCGTGACTTGGCGCTGGCTCCCGATACCCGTACCGGATTTGAAATGGCCATGCTGCGCATGCTGGCATTTCGTCCAGATAGTGAGGTGCCATCACAGCCTGCCGGCGGTCAACGTACGGCTACGACGCCTCAGCAGCGTGCGCCGGCCGCCGCTTCGCCTTCTTCGACGCCGGCGCATACGAATGTGCGATCCAATGCAGCGCCGTCGTTTCCGCCACCATCATCTCCACCGACGCGAGAGACGGTTGCTGCTGTTCAACCTGTCGTATCCTCCACGCCATCCATGCGACCTGTCGTTGCAGCGAACGGGCTTCCTGATTGGGAGGCACTGATTCAGCGCGCTGACTTGCGCGGTCCGCTCGGCCAGTTGGCGCAAAATTGTGCGCTCCATGGCAAAGAAGGACAAACTCTGGTGCTCGCCTTGCAACCTGCACATATGCATCTTGCCGTAGAACCCATGGTAGGGCAGATGGCCGATCGCCTCAGCGAAGCCATGGGCGAGACGGTCAAGCTGCGGTTTATCGGCGATAGCCATGGCGCTACTCATACACCTGCAGCACGTGCTGCGGTGGCACGAAACGAGGCGCAGTCCGCAGCGGAAGCTTCTATCGAAGGTGATCCGCTGGTGCAGGCGTTGAAGCGAGAATTTGGTGCGCGCGTGGTGCCGCAATCCATCAAACCTATTGAATCCTGATTCGGGAGCAGATGTCATGAGAGGACAATTAGGCCAGCTGATGCAGCAGGCACAGCGCATGCAGGAAGACATGAAGCGTGCGCAGGAAGAAATCGCCAAGCTTGAGGTGACTGGCAGCGCAGGTGGTGGTCTGGTCAGCGTGGTCATGAGCGGCGCGCACGAGGTACGGCGCGTGCAGATTGATCGCAAGCTGTTTGCCGATGATCCGGAGATGGCCGAGGATTTGGTGGCGGCCGCCGTCAACGATGCCGTCAACAAAGTCGCTGAGGCGAGCAAGAACAAGCTGGGTGGTGTTACATCGGGCTTGAATCTGCCGCCTGGGTTCAAGATGCCGTTTTGACGATATGTTCTCTCTTCCTTGGAGAGTGTGTTGGGTTTGGGATCTCTTTCGCGTTGTATTTCGAAGCGGGCTTTGAATCCTCATCCCACCTCTCCAAAAGAGGAGGGAGTAAAAGAACATCATGAGCGGCTCCCCATTACTCAACGAACTTATCGAGGCGCTGCGCTGTTTGCCTGGCGTGGGCGGTAAGAGCGCGCAACGCATGGCTTTCCATTTGCTGGAACGCGAGCGCGAACGTGGCTTGAAGCTTGCCGCGGTGCTGCAGGAAGCGATGCAGAAGATCGGTCACTGCACCCAGTGCCGTAATTTCAGCGAATCGCCTGTGTGTGCCATTTGTGCCAGTGCCAGCCGCGATCGGCACGTGCTGTGCGTGGTGGAATCACCCACGGATCTGATGGCCATCGAGCAGGCAACGGGTTACCGCGGGCACTATTTCGTCTTGATGGGACGCCTATCTCCGTTGGATGGTCTCGGGCCGGAAGAACTGGGTCTGGGATTACTGGCGGAGCGGCTGGCGGAAGGTGAGGTCGAGGAGCTGATACTCGCCACCAATCCCACGGTGGAGGGTGAGGCGACGGCGCACTATCTGGCGCAATTAGCACGTGCTGCTGGCATTCGTCCAACGCGATTGGCGCATGGCGTGCCTTTGGGCGGGGAACTGGAATACGTGGATCGTGGCACTCTGGCGCATGCCTTCGGCAGCCGACAATCCGTGGAATGATCAGCCTAATGACGGAGAAAACACATGGGTGACACCATCTTCGGCAAGATTGTCCGCCGCGAGATTCCAGCGGATATCGTCTATGAGACGGATGAGGTATTAGCGTTTCGCGATCTCAATCCGCAGGCGCCGGTGCATGTGCTGTTTGTACCCAAGCAGGCGCTGGCGACGTTGAATGACGCCACGCCGGCGGATGCTGAGTTGATTGGCAAACTGGTGCTGGCTGCCGCCGATTACGCCAAGCAAGAGGGCTTCGACAAGGAGGGTTATCGCGTCGTAGTCAATTGCAACGAGCATGGCGGACAGACGGTATTCCATCTCCATGTTCATTTGCTTGCCGGTCGGCGCATGACTTGGCCACCGGGTTAAGTCTCGGACTATGTCCTTAACCCATAAAAAAACGCCGGCCCATGGCCGGCGTTTTTCTGAGCATTTGCTCGATTAGCGATGGCGGCGGACTATGATGACCGGAGCTGGCGCGTACCAACCGCCACCCCAACCCCAACCACCCCAGCCGCCCCAATAGGGACCACCCCAGTACGGTCCCCAGAATGGGTCGTACCAACCTGGCCCGTAGGGGTAATTCACCATCAGTGGGCGCTTCGGCCACAGATAGATCACATTGGCTTCCACGCGCGGGTAGGCATAGTCGTAATCGCCCACTTTGCGCGTCACGATACCCTGGATCGTACCAGCGACGGTGATCTCACGACCGGGCTTGAAAACTTCCGGGTCATAGAAGCCTGCACGACAGGCGACGAAGCGACCTTGGCTGTTAGCGCCGTTTTCGATCGGACGTGCTTGACTGTCGAGCGGACGTCCAAGCACATAGAAGCAGGTCGACTGCTGTCCAGGCTCCGTGCTGATGATGTTGCCACCCCAACGCACCTGCGTGCCGTTGGCGCCGCCCTGCTGGGCACTCAGCGTGGTGACGGTGGCGAAGTTGCCTTGCAACGGCTGCGGCACTGTGGCGCATGCGGCCAACAGGGCAGAGGCCGCTGCGAGACTTAGAAATCGTAAGAGGGGAGACATGGTGTTTTTCTCCATCAAGGGCGGATGCATGCTACATCCTTGCGCCGTCATTAGACCATGCGTTGCGGGTGGAAATTCCGTACCGCGCGCCGGAAGCCGCGCAAAGATTCAGGGGATGGTTCGAGAGTGGCATAGCGCAAGTCGATATAGCACCTCATCAAGTGGTCCAGTTCCGCACGTTGCGCGGGTAGTGCGCGAATCGCACGGCGAAGATAATTTCTCGGTCCTTCGCTGTGTCCGCGAGCGATCCCTGCACGCGCCAGCTTGCGCTCCAGCACTCGCATCGCAGCAAGGATGGCGTCATCTTCCTGTCGACGCCATAGCGCCCACGTCAGGCCTGCTATGCCGAATGCCGCAATGCTGGCTGCGAGTAGCTTTTCCAACATCCAGGTATCCACTTCACGAATACCGAAAGGGGTGAGCAACCCGCGTTGGCGCAACGCGTCAAAGCCGATAACGCTTTGGTTCCACCATCGGTTGACGATGTCCCAATGATTGCGCATGGATTCCAGCACCCCCGATTCGTACCAGGGCAGCTGGTTGCCTGCTGCGCTGGCCGCCCCAAGACTGATCCGCTGAGGCCTTGCCGCTGCAGTGGGATCGATGCGGACCCAGCCACGGCCTGCCAGCCATACCTCGCTCCATGCATGGGCATCGGAATTGCGCACGAGCAGGTATCGACCCATGGCATTCCAGAAACCGCCTTGATAGCCCGTGACCACGCGAGCGGGAATGCCCGCCGCACGCATCAGCACAGTGAAGGCGGAGGCGTAATGTTCGCAAAAACCTTCGCGCGTGTTGAACAAGAAATCATCGACGGCGTTGCGGCCGAGCGGCGCCGGAAGCAGCGTGTAACTGAAGCCGTCGTCATGAAACATACGGAGCGTTGCGCGGATAATGGCTTCGTCGTTGTGGCCAAATTGCCGGCGCCACTGCTCGGCGAGCGCATGGGCACGCGGATCAAAACCATCGGGAAGTTGCAGCGCACGCAGACGCGTGGCGGCGTCCAGTTCGGGTTGGAACCGGTAGCGCAAGGCGGAGCTCAGCGCATAATCCTGCACGCCGTCCACCGGTTTATCGGCAAACAATTCCCCATCCGTATGCAGGCGTGATTGAGGGGCTGGCTGCAGCGGCACATCGAGAGCGGGAAGTATGCGCTGATGCGTGGGTTCGAGACTGATGTGGTAGTGGACGACATCGCTTGGGTAGATGGGAATCGATTTGCCCGGCTGCGGCGCCCCGCGCGACCAGTCTTTGCCGTCGTAATCCCATAAAACATAAGCACGAAAGTAGCGAAACTGCGGCGATGGAGCAGGACCATCGAAGCTGACGCGCATGGCGGCGCTGTCGTCGGTAAGCAACTCCGTGAAGTCGCTTGGCGACATGTGGTCGCTGAGGCCAGTTTTGGCCGCCGCTTGATTGGACGTTCCCCACAGTGGCGAACTCAGCCGCGGCACGAGTACGAAGGCGGTAAGCGCCAGCGGAATGGAGATGAGCAGTAGTCGCAATGCTGGAAGCAGCTGACGCGGTAGCGTTGGCGATGCTTGCGTGGGCTCCAGCGAGCGCCAAGTGGTCAGCGCCGGCAATAATCCCAGCGCGACCAGCAATGTGGCCGTCATGCTTTGTCCAAACAAAAGCGCCGCCATCAGCAGAAAACAGGAAAACGCTGCGGCGACGCGGGCATCGCGCGGCGATTCGCTCTCGGACAGCTTCAGTACCAGCAAGCCCGCAGCGAGCGCCGAACCGGGCTGCCGTCCAAATACAGTTCCGTAATCGAGGATGACGGTTGCGACCAGGATGAGCAGCGCGGGAATTTTCAACCATGCCGGCACGCGCGCAGGGCGGTAAGTTCGCTGCCACCAACGCAGTCCCAGTGCCGCGATCAACGCGGCGCTCAACCAAGGCGGGAAGTGAGATATGTGGACGACAATCACGAGCGCTGCCGTCAAGCACATCCAGTCGAATGTGCGACCGCTCAGTCGCTCGAAGGGGCGTTTGGGCGCTCGTCCAAACGCCATCATGGCAATAACGCCAAAGCACTCATGCAGCGTGCGTAGTGAGAAGGACCCCCACCGACGCCGATGATTTCGTTGGGCAGCCAAAGACTCCATTGGCGACCTTGTGCTTGCGCTTCGGTCACCCAGCGGGCCAGCCGGCTGATGCGTGCCTCGTTATCGAGCCCACGCAAATGCCGCCAATCCAGCTGCCATTCCTGCCTGGCTTCAGGTTGTTCGTAGTCTTTCACCAGTAGATTTTCATGGCGGGCGCTGGCCTTCCACGCAACGTGACGCATCGAGTCGCCGCTGCGGTAGTCGCGCAAGGCGGCCAGGTTCTCGCCGAGGTGCAGGCGCTGCCGGCGGTTGTCTTCGATGGGCGAGGACGGACTGGGGCCGGAGAGTTCCGGTCGGGGCCATACCAATACGGCCTGTCGCGGGTGCATCCAGCTCCAGGCACGGAACAAGCCCATCGGCCAGGTCGTCCAGATTCGAATGCGAGGTAATGGCAGCCAGCCGCGCTGCTCGGTGGGAAGGCTTGCCGTGACGTCTGTACGGCCGCTGACGTCGAATGCATGGGTCGTATCGGCGACGTCGAGTCGGACAGCTTGGCGCAGGCTTCTCGCCTCGACATCGAAGGTGATATCGATAGGTTGGCCCGCCGTGGCATGGCCTGCGCGCAGGCCACGTATACGTAACCCGTTCAACGTGCGGAAGGTCACCAGCATGCTTATGGATGTCGACGCGCCCAGCAGGCAGGTGAGCAACAGCGCCGCATTATTCGAGTAATTCAGGCTGCCGATCATCATCACCAGCAAGAGCAGCGTAAATCCCATACCAAAGCCCGTCGGCACGATGTAGATGCGTCGCTGATGCAACTCGACGGGCAATTCTTCCAGCCGACGGTGACGCGTCAGTGCGGGTAGCCGCCCTTCGGCCCATTGTTGCAGGCGCTGGAACCGTGCATGCATCGATGCGGCCTCAGTCGACCGCAACTTCACTCAACAACATGCGTGCCAGTGTTTCGCCGCTTGCGCCGCGTGCCGCGATGAGTCGATGCGCCGCCAGGGGAACAAACAGTGCTTGCAGGTCTTCCGGCAGGACGTGTCCGCGATCGCTGAGCATGGCCCATGCTCGTGCGGCGGCAAGCAGAGAGAGACCGGCGCGAGGCGAAAGACCGACGCGGATGTCGGCATGGCGGCGGCTGGCGGCCAGCAGCGCCTGCAGATAATCGAGCAGTGCTGGGCTGGCCGTAATGTTTTGTGCTTGCCGATGCAGGGCAGTCAGGCTGGCTGCATCCAACTGAGGCGCTAAGTGGGTGAGAAGATCGCGCCGATCGCTGCCAGTCAGCAGCTCACGTTCGGCGTCGGCATCGGGATAGTCGAGCGATACGCGTAGCATGAAACGATCGAGTTGCGAATCCGGCAACGGGAACGTGCCCGCAAGATCCAGCGGATTTTGCGTGGCCACTACAAAGAACGGATCTGGCAAGGTATGCGTTTGGCCGTCGACAGTGACTTGTTGCTCGGCCATGGCTTCCAGCAGTGCGCTTTGCGTTTTCGGTGTGGCGCGATTGATTTCGTCGGCTAGCAGCAGGCCGGCAAATATCGGGCCGGGATGAAAGCGGAATTGCCCCGTCTCGCGCTCGTACATGCTCACCCCGATAATGTCCGAGGGCAGCAGGTCGCTGGTGAACTGCACACGCTGGAAATCCAGCGCAAAGCTTGCAGCCAACGCATGGGCCAGTGTGGTTTTACCAACGCCGGGCACGTCTTCCAATAGCAGATGGCCGCCGGCAATCAGGCATGTGAACGCCAGTTTGACTTGGCGCACCTTGCCAAGCAGCACCGTATTCACTTGGGCTATGGCGTTATGCAGACGTTTTTGCAGATTTTCATCACGAAGCGGAGTGATGGCTGACATGGATTCGGGAACGGTGAGGACGAAGGAAAGTGACGATGCCAGTGTAGTCGCCAGCCTTGCGCGCTGGCGAGCGGTATTCGTCACGGTCTTCCTTTGCCTGTTCGCCATAAAGCTGGTGCTTGCCGCCACGGTGCAGCCGTTCGGTGACGAGGCGTTTTACTGGCAGGAAAGTCGTCATCTCGCTTGGGGCTATAGCGATCTGCCACCTTTGACGGCGTGGCTGATCCGGTTGGGTGAGGATGTGGCGGGGCATGGCTTGATAGGCATGCGCTGGCCATTTCTTCTGTTGGGAAGTTGCCTGCCGTGGTTATGCGTGCTTTTCGGACGCCGCGCCTTCGATGCATATACGGGTTGGCAAGCTGGCTTGCTTTGCCTGTGCTTGCCGCTGGCTGGCACTCTCGGCGTCATGGCGATGCCGGATGTGCCGCTGACCGTGGCGGGTGCGGCAGGCATGGTCGCCCTATTGCGCGCGATGGATGGCGACCGCTGTCGGGACTGGTTGCTGGTAGGCGTAGCGCTCGCTGCGTGCTGGATGAGCCATTACCGCGCTGCGATGTTCATGCTGACCGGACTGCTATTGTTTTTGTTGGTGCCAAGGGGGCGTGCACAATGGCGTCGAGCGGGATTTTGGCTCGCCATGGCGGTAGCGGCGATGGGGCTTCTGCCATTGCTGATTTCGAATTGGCAGATGCACGGTGCCGGTATTGCCTTTCAGTTGATCGAGCGCAATCCATGGCGTTTCCATGCAGATACTCTGGTGCAGCCACTGGAGCAGGCGGTAACGTGCACACCGCTACTTTATGTGTGTTTGCTGTGGGCGGCTTGGCAATGCTGGCGTCGTCGCCTTCAAGGTGGCCCATGGGACGTGATCGCTTTTTTGTCGCTCACGTTTCTTGTGGTGTATTTCGCGGCAGGTTTGTTTGCTGATGATCAACGCTTCCGCGTGCACTGGCCTTTACCGGGCTATTTACCGCTGTTAGTCGCACTGCCTGCGTTATTGCGACAGGATAAGGTGCCTCACGTTTGGCGTGGGTTCGCCATGGGCGGCGCCTTGCTGGCGTTGCTGTTGCAACTGTTGGGGCTGGGTTATCTAGGTCTTGCAGCGCATCCAAGCACGGCGCGATGGCTCGGTGCGGCGCGCGCCGTGCCTACGGCTTTCATGGGGTGGCGCGAGAGTGCCGAGGTTGCGAAGGCGCAGCTTGCCCTGCAGCCAGGGGTATTGGTTGCGGACAATTTCATGATGGCTGCCGAACTGGATTTCCAGTTCGATGGGCAGCGCAAGATCTACACGCTTGATAGCCCGCTCAATGTGAAATACGGGCGTGCCGTGCAAGTGGCGCTGTGGGGTACGGATGAGGCGGCTTTGCATCGACGCCATGCGGGAGCACCCGCGCTGCTCGTGGTCGACGAATACGCGCTACGCGAACGTGATCGCGCGGCGTGGCTCGAATCCTTGTGCTCACGCGTGGATGGCTTGCGGCTGATCCATCGCTTGAGCTTGTTCGATGGCCGTCGACAGATTGCGTTTTACCGTGGCCGCATCGCTCCTGCGTTCGCGCCGGGCGTGGTTCCGTTAGCGGATTGTGTGGCCTGGCGAGATGCCGTGGTAGCCGAGGATGGGGAGACTACGGCACGTTGAGCCCGGCTTCGCGCAAAAGCCTCGACAACGCGATCAAGGGCAATCCAATGAGCGCGGTGGGATCGCTGTTGTCGATACGGTCGAACAAGCTGATGCCCAATCCTTCGCACTTGAAACTTCCGGCGCAGTCGAACGGCTGTTCACGTTCGATGTAGCGCGTGATTTCCGCGGCACCGAGCTGACGAAAATGAACCCGTGTGAGGTCGAGATGTGTGTAGCGCTCGTCACGGTCTGTATCGAGCACACAAACAGCGGTGTGGAATTGCACCATCCGTCCGGAGCACGCGCTGAGTTGTGCATGGGCGCGGGCCGGCGAGCCGGGTTTCTCAAGCAGAGAGCCATCAAGCTCGGCCACTTGGTCTGATCCGATAACGAGGGCTGCAGAGAGGTCGGCACCGGCATCCTGGGCTTTGGCCGTCGCTAGTCGGGCGGCACGTTCGGCTGGTACTTCTCCAGGCAGGATGGTCTCTACAGTTCCGGGTGCTTTCAGGGCAAAGTCCACGCCGAGCCTGCTTAACAGCTCGGCGCGATAGCGGGAGGTGGAGCCAAGAACGAGTCGAGGCGTCACGAATGGGAATCCTGGCGGATATGTTCACGCATGGCGCTGTCCAGCTGGTTTTGCGCCTCTCCTAGAGCCTGGAGCAGCGGGTGCAGCCTGTCGCGAGTCTGGTCCATGGCATGGGTGGCGGCATCCAGCTCATGCTGGGTGGCGGTGGGAGCCCGGTCGCGGATCCATATGCGCTGCTGCAACAGGGCCCTCAATCCGGCATCGACGGCTTGTACCGCCTCTTTTTCGCTCGCTGCGGGAAGATCAGGATTGAGGGACATAACCGCGTGCGCCTGCTTCAGGCGCATCCGGCAGGATTTCAGGTCAGCCTCCAGGCGGTCGGCCAGGTCCAGCAGACGTCGCAGACTGGCGCTGCGCCGGCTATATCGGCGCAGGAGAAAAGCGACTGCCAGGGCGGATGCCAGCAGAACGATCAGGATGGACAAGCCGAGCGCGAGATAGGTGTCCAAGGTAAGGTAGCCGGCTCTGGCGGGAATGGCAGCAGTCTGCCGTATGCATGGGGCTCAGGCAAAGCAGCAACCGGTTGCCTTTCAATGAGCAGGGGGCGCAGCTTGGGTTGACTTGGCCTGCCCGAAAACTCTACCATTTCGCGATTATGTCCGCGACACTGCCAGAGTCCGTGGACGCTTGGCGCATGGTTTCGGCGCGGCGTTCGTTTCAAGGGGTACTGCCCATCGCCGCAATGCCTCGCTTGTGCGGGGCGCTGGCGGGCGATGCAGGGACGGCCCAGTTCGAGCTCGATTTCGGCCGAGACGAATTCGGCACGGCCTACGTCGATGTGCGGGTTGAGGCGCCATTGTGGCTGCTATGCCAGCGCACGCTTGAACCGTTTGTCATGCCTGTTACGGTGGATAGCCGTCTTGGTTTGATCCGGTCCGAGAGTGAAGAGGCTGCCTTGCCAGCAGGGTGTGAGCCATTGCTGGTTGCTGAAGATGGCAAGTTGAGCCCGATCGATGTGATCGAGGACGAATTGTTGTTGGTGCTGCCGCTGGTGCCGGTCAATCCGGACAGCGAGTTGCCAGAGGAAGTTACGCGCCCGCCGACGGAAGACGTTCCCGTCGAAGAGCGTCCCGATAACCCGTTCGCGGTATTGCGCGAACTCAAAAAGACCTGAATTTAGCTGGAGAACCACCATGGCCGTTCAAAAGAGCCGCAAAACCCCGTCCACCCGCGGCATGCGTCGCTCGCACGACAAGCTGAGTACTGTCCAGTTGGCCACTGATCCGACCAGCGGTGAAGTGCATCGCCGTCACCACGTGACGGCTGATGGTTACTACCGCGGTAAGAAGGTGATCGACACCAACGTCGCCGTGATGGACGAAGACTGAGAGTCTCCAGAGCCATGGGCTCCCTGGAGCCGGGTACAAGCGGCGCGGTGACGCGCCGCTTTGCTTTTCCTGCGCCAGTCTTTGCAGAGCCTATTGAATGGGTTCTGCTGGCAACGTAACGTTTACGGTCTTGGTGTACGCATCACCCGCCGGGCGAATGCCGTGACGCACCTTCCGCTCGCTGATGGACATTCAATGACCCAGATCTACTCTCGCATCATCGCCACCGGCAGTGCTTTGCCGGAGCGTGTACTCACCAATGCCGATCTCGAGAAGTTTGTCGACACCAGTGATGAATGGATCAGGGAGCGCACGGGCATTCGCCAGCGCCACGTGGCCGCCGAAGGCGAAACGACCGGCGATCTGGCGACGTTGGCGGCGCAACGCGCACTCGATGCGGCCGGCGTCAAGGCGTCGGAACTGGACCTGATCATATTGGGCACCACCACGCCTGATATCATTTTTCCTTCTACTGCGTGCCTGATACAGCATCGTCTCGGTGCCAACGGATGCCCCGCATTTGACGTCAATGCAGCGTGTTCCGGTTTTGTTTACGCGTTAGGCGTGGCGGATAAGTTCATTCGCAGCGGCCAGTCGAAGAAGGTGCTGGTGATCGGTGCCGAAACGCTCACGCGCATGATCGACTGGAAGGAACGCGAAACATGCGTGTTGTTCGGCGATGGCGCTGGTGCGGTCGTGCTGGAAGCGTCCAGCGAGCCTGGCATATATGCGACCTGCCTGCATGCCGACGGGGGGCACAAGGAATTGCTCTACAACCCGGTTGGCGTGTCGGCGGGCTTCAAGGACGAACCCAACCACGGTGTTCGTATTCGAATGTCCGGCCGTGAAGTCTTCAAGGTCGCGGTCAAGACACTTGATTCGCTGGTTGAGGAAACGCTCAGTGCGGCAGGCATGGAGGCTTCGCAGCTGGATTGGTTGATTCCACACCAGGCTAATTTACGCATTATCGAAGCCACCGCGAAACGCCTGAACATGTCGATGGACCAGGTGATTGTTACAGTCGACAAGCATGCCAATACTTCGGCAGGTTCGGTTCCGCTGGCGTTGGATTTCGCCGTTCGTTCGGGCAAGGTCAAGCGCGGCCAGAATCTACTGCTGGAAGCTTTTGGCGGCGGTTTTACCTGGGCTTCTGCCCTGCTTCGCTATTGAGCCTTCGCAATTTTCGATGCGCTACGTAGGTCAGGCGCGGCCGAATACGGCTGCGTACGCCGCGCATTGATGGCACCATTTCGTTTTTCCTCGATGGACTGCGCCTTTACATGACTCAATCGTCTGCATCGCTCGCCTTTGTTTTTCCCGGTCAGGGTTCACAATCGGTAGGTATGTTGGCCGACTTGGCGGCTGACCACGTCGAGGTAAAAGCAACGTTCGATGAGGCCTCGCAAGGCGCTGGTATCGACCTCTGGATGCTCAGTCAGCAAGGGCCGGAGGAAGCGCTTAATCGCACGGAGAACACGCAGCCGGCTTTGCTGGCGGCGAGCGTGGCAGTGTGGCGTGTGTGGCAAAAGCGCGGTGGTACACAGCCGGCCCAGCTGTCCGGTCATAGCCTGGGCGAATACAGTGCCTTGGTTTGTGCGGGTGCTTTGTCACTGCATGATGCGGCCGCCTTGGTGGCTGAGCGCGGACGTCTGATGCAGGCCGCAGTGCCGCCCGGCGTAGGCGCGATGGCTGCCATTCTTGGCGGTGACGACGAGCAGATTGCCGCCGTGTGTGCCCAGGTGGCGCAAGATCAGGTCGTTGCGCCGGCCAATTACAATTCTCCGGGACAACTGGTCATCGCGGGCCATGCCGAGGCGGTGGACAGGGCGTTAGCAAGGCTTGCCGAGCTTGGCGTGAAGAAGGCGGTCAAGCTTGCTGTCTCCGTGCCATCGCATACGGCGTTGATGCGGGAAGCAGCAGACAAGCTGGATGAGCGCATGAGCACCGTCGCATGGCAATTGCCAGCCATTCCGGTCGTACAGAATGCGGAAGCGCACAGTTACGCTTCAGTAGAAGATATTCGCCGCGCACTGCAACGTCAGCTTTATCTGCCCGTGCGTTGGAGTGAGTGCGTGCAAACCCTGCTTGCGGGTGGGGCTACTCGCGTCGCAGAGTGCGGTCCCGGCAAAGTGCTGGCGAGTTTGATCAAGCGTATCGACAAGAGTGTGGAAGCACGCGCGATCGGTGCTCCTGCCGAACTTGATGCGGCCTGTAGCGATTGGGCCTAAGCCTTCTCTTCATCTCGAATCGCTTCATCGAAAGGCGTTGAAGACATGACTACATTGCAAGGTGACATTGCATTAGTAACCGGCGCGAGCCGTGGTATTGGCGCCGCCATTGCCAATGAGCTGGCAGCCATGGGGGCCACCGTCATCGGTACGGCGACCAGCGAGGTTGGTGCTGCGGCCATCGAAGAACGTCTTGCTCCGCATGGCGGGCATGGACGTGTCCTCAACGTCACCGACGCAGCAGCCGTGGAGGCGCTGGTCGATGACATTACCAAGCAGCATGGCTCGATTTCCATCCTGGTCAATAATGCGGGCATCACGCGCGACCAGCTTCTGATGCGCATGCGTGATGAGGACTGGCAGGCGATCATCGATACCAATCTCACCTCGGTCTATCGTATGTCCAAGGCAGTGATGCGAGGCATGATGAAGGCACGCAAAGGACGCATCATCTCCATCGCTTCGGTGATTGGCCTCACCGGCAACCCCGGGCAGGCCAATTATGCGGCTGCAAAGGCCGGGATCATTGCGTTCTCCAAATCACTGGCGCGCGAGATCGGCTCACGCGGCATCACCGTCAACGTGGTGGCGCCGGGCTTTATCGATACCGACATGACGCGAGGGTTGCCTGAGGAATCCAGGCAGGCGCTGCTTGGCCAAATTGCCTTGGGTCGCCTCGGTGAAGCGACCGATATTGCCAAGGCCGTCGGCTTCCTCGCTTCACCGGCGGCGGCCTATATCACCGGTGAGACTTTGCACGTCAATGGCGGCATGTACATGCCCTGAGAGTGCGAGAATGGCTCTGGCACTGGGTTGTGGATGATTTTCGCGTTTGAAACCCCGGGGCTTGAACTGGAGCCGCATGAGCCATAAAGAAGTCGTCACGGCCCCCGTTTTAGGGGACAATTGATTTTTACGCCAGTGGGAATCCGGCGATGGCTGCATTCCTGGCATATAATTGGCGGCTTCGCGGCTTAGCCACTACAATGCCGCAGACTTTGCCGGCGACAAACCGGCAAGACAGACATATCCCTTGGGAGGCAAAGGCAACATGAGCACCATCGAAGAACGCGTCAAGAAAATCGTCGTCGAGCAGCTTGGCGTAAAGGAAGATGAGGTCAATCCAAACTCTTCGTTCGTAGACGACCTGGGCGCGGATTCGCTGGACACGGTCGAGCTTGTGATGGCGCTCGAAGAGGAATTCGAAACCGAAATCCCCGATGAGGAAGCCGAGAAGATCACCACCGTGCAGCAGGCTGTTGATTACATCAAGGCCCACACCAAGGAATGATCCGCGTGGTGGAGCGGGCGTACCGCGTCCCATGCAGCACGTAGCGATAAACCGGAATCTGCGCCATCTCGGCGCAGTTTTCGTTTCTGCAATTTGCAACGTCCGATCCCGTATGGTGTGCGGGGTCGGCGCGCATCGCGATGTACGGAAAGTGATGCCTCGCGGCTGATCCTTCCCGAACCAGCAAGGAATTCGATCCATGAGCAAACGACGTGTGGTAGTGACCGGCATGGGCATCATTTCGCCGGTTGGCAACGACATCGCCACCGCCTGGGACAACGTCCTCAAGGGTGTCAGCGGCATTGGCTCGGTGACGCATTTTGATGCCTCGGGATACGCCACGCGTATCGCCGGAGAGGTGCGTAACTTCGATCCAGCGCAGTGGATAGCGCCGAAAGATGTGAAGAAGATGGACCCGTTCATCCACTACGGTATTGCCGCAGGTACCCAGGCTTTGCGCGATTCTGGATTGGAGATCACGGAAGCCAATGCACCACGCATCGGCGTGGCGGTTGGTGCCGGCATCGGTGGTCTCAATACCATTGAGGACACCTCGATCGAATTGCATGAAAAAGGTCCCCGCCGGGTTTCGCCGTTCTTCGTGCCCAGTTCGATCATCAACATGGTTTCGGGCAATCTGTCGATCATATTTGGTCTGAAAGGCCCCAACATTGCATGCGTTACGGCATGCACCACGGCCACGCACAATATCGGCCTCGCCGCGCGCATGATTCAGTACGGTGATGCTGATGCAATGCTTGCCGGTGGTGCCGAATTTGCCACCACCGGTACGGCCATGGCCGGATTCTGTTCGGCGAAAGCCATGTCTACGCGCAACGATGAGCCACATAGAGCAAGCCGGCCATGGGATAAGGATCGCGACGGATTTGTGCTATCTGACGGCGCGGGCGTACTGGTTCTCGAAGAGTATGAGCATGCCAAGGCCCGCGGTGCGCGCATCTACGCCGAGCTGGTTGGTTTCGGCATGAGTGGCGACGCCTATCACATCACCGCTCCAAGCGGCGAGGGCGCGGAGCGGTGCATGCGAAACACGCTGCATGACGGCGGCCTCAATCCGGAGCAGGTTCAATACATCAATGCACATGCCACATCCACGCAGATTGGGGATACCGGCGAGGTTGAATCAATCAAGAAGGTATTTGGCGACCATGCGTACAAGTTGCCGGTGAGTTCGACCAAATCGGTGACGGGACATCTGCTCGGCGCGGCAGGTGGCGTGGAAGCGATCTTTACCCTTCTTGCCATGCGTGATCAGGTATTGCCGCCCACCATCAACCTCGACGAACCTGGCGAGGGCTGCGATCTGGATTTCGTGCCGAACACGGCGCGCGAAGCGAAGATCGATGTGGCTATCTCCAACTCGTTCGGTTTTGGCGGCACTAACGGTACGCTTGCTTTCCGTCGCATCTAGTGAGTGGTGTAACGCGTACGCTTGTCGGCCGGCGCGATTTACTCGCGCCGGCCGCTGCATTTCCAGGGCGCTACCCGGCATTGCTGGAGAGCGTGACGCGGGGCAGTGCGCATGCTCGCTACGACATTCTTTTCGCGTTCCCGGAATCCACGCTCACTTTGACCAGGGAGGGTTTGACTGGAGCGATCGACGAAGCTGCTCCCGCCGATCGCTTTCTTGACGCACTCGATGCAGCCTGGCGTAAAGAGCGGTTGCCGCATGAACGTGATGACGAACTTCCGTTTCATGGCGGCTGGGTTTTACTGCTGTCCTACGAACTTGCTGCCGAAATCGAACCCACGCTTCGGCTGCGTCACGCTTCGCAACTTCCATTGGCTTTGGCCATACGTTGCCCCGCAGCCATCATTGTCGATCATGTAAGCGAGCGCACCATCCTGATTGCCGAAGCAGGGCGAGATGACTTGCTTGAGGCCATGCAGGCCGATCTTGAATCGGTGCCACGGATTCCGAACCTGGCTGCACCAGTGCGTATCGATGAAGATTCGCCATCGCTGTTTTTGGATGGTGTGGCGCATATTCACGAGCACCTGCGTGCGGGTGATGTGTTTCAGGCCAATCTCTCGCGTGCTTGGCATGCGCATTTTGCCGAAGAGCCATCCGCCGCCAGTCTTTACGCAGCATTGCGTCGGGCCAATCCCGCCCCTTTTGCCGGTCTGCTGCAGCAGCAAGACTGGGCAGTAGTCAGTTCATCGCCCGAGCGGTTGATCGAAGTACGTCGCGGGGTGGCGCAAACCCGTCCCATAGCCGGTACGCGGCCGCGGGAAGTCGGTGACGATGATGTGGCCCGCATTCGTGAATTGACTGCACATCCGAAAGAACGTGCCGAACATGTGATGTTGATCGACCTGGAGCGCAATGATCTTGGCCGTGTCTGCAAGCCAGGTACGGTTGAAGTGAATGAGTTGATGGTGGTTGAAAGTTATACACACGTGCATCACATCGTTTCCAATGTGCGTGGCCGGTTGCGTGACGGCATCACGCCGGGCGAAGTGATTGCCGCGACGTTTCCAGGCGGCACCATCACCGGATGTCCTAAAGTGCGCTGCATGGAAATCATTGCGGCGTTGGAGCATGTGCCGCGTGGTGCGTATACCGGTGCACTGGGCTATCTGGATCGCAATGGCGACCTTGATTTGAACATCCTCATACGCACACTCACATTGAGTGGCAAAGAAGTAAGTTTGCGTGCGGGTGCGGGTATCGTGGCCGATTCAGATGCACAGAAGGAATTGGCAGAGACACGCGCCAAAGCCAAGGGCATGCTGCGGGCGCTGGAGTCAGCTGACTGATGATGCTGATCAATGGCCAGCCTGGCGATAGCATCTCGGTCCTGGATCGCGGACTCGGCTACGGCGACGGTTTGTTCGAAACTATTCGTTTTGTCGGAGATCGCGCCCCGCTCTGGACCAGGCATATGCAACGTTTGGCTGCCGGTGCCGGACGTTTGCGCCTCCCGATGCCGGATTCTCAGCAATTATGGCGAGAGTCGCAGCATGTCATAGGTGGCCAGTCGCAGGCGGTGGTGCGCATCACCTTGACTCGCGGCCTCGGGGCACGAGGCTATGCACCACCGGCGAAACCCGAGGTTACGCGCATTGTGGCGGCTTTCCCCATGCCGTCGATACCCGCACGTCTGTCTACCGATGGTATTCGAATGTATCGATGCGAAACCCAGCTGGGGGATCAGCCACAGTTGGCCGGCATCAAACATCTCAATCGATTGGAGCAGGTGTTGGCCCGTGCCGAATGGAACGATCCGGACATCGGCGAAGGATTGGTCTGCGATGCGCATGGCAATGTCATTTCAGCGACGGCTGCCAACCTTTTTGCAGTGGTCGACGGCGCGCTGCTGACACCAGCAGTGAATCGATGCGGCGTGGCGGGGGTCGCTCGCGCAGCCATACTGGAGGTATTTCCTCATTGTGAGATCAGGGATCTGCCGCTTCAGGATTGCCTGCGTGCTTCCGAGCTCTTCCTGAGCTCCAGCGTTCGCGGCATTCTGCCTGTTCAGGCCGTGGGCGATACCGTATATGTTCCTGGCCCGGTCGCTCGCGCTATGCAGCAGTACTGGCGCGATCTTGGATTCCCGATGGAGCAGGCATGAATCAACGTGGTTCACAACTGGGGCGCCTGTCGTGGCGTCTCCTGCTGTTGATAGCGTTTCTGGCGTTTGCAGGCGCTGTTGGATGGGCCTGGCGTGACTTTGCGCGATTCGCCACAGCCCCGCTGCATGTGAGTGCATCCGGAGAAAGTATCGACATCGGCCGAGGCACCAGTTTCAAAGACATTGTGCATCAGCTGCGTGGGCAGGGACTGACTACGTCTTCTCCGCTGTACTGGCGCCTGCTTGCTGAACGCATGCGTGTTGCCGGGCGTCTGCACGCGGGCGAATACGCGATCACGCCCGGCATAACGCCCCAGGAACTGCTGACGCATATGGCACAGGGCAAAGTGTTGCAACGCGACGTCACCCTTGTCGATGGGTGGACCTTCCGCGACGTATTGCAGGCTCTAGCCAGGGCGGACAAGTTGAAGCACGACACGGCAGGGCTCAATGACATCACGATCATGCAGAAAATCGGCGCGCCGGGAGAAAACCCGGAGGGGCAGTTTCTGCCGGAAACGTATGCGTACGTAAAGGGAGACAGCGATCTGGATGTGCTTCGGCGTGCACATGAGGCGATGACCAAGACGCTTTCGGCCTTATGGGCGCAACGCGCTCCGAATCTTCCGTTGACGACGCCTTATCAGGCTTTGATTCTCGCCTCCATCATCGAGAAAGAAACTGGCCGCCCGGATGAGCGCGCACGCGTTGCCGGCGTATTCATCCGTCGCCTGCAAAAGAACATGTTGCTGCAAACCGATCCGACGGTGATCTATGGCATGGGGGCCAGCTATACAGGCACGATCCACAAAAATGACCTGACCACCGACACCCCCTATAACACCTATACCCGCCCCGGCTTGCCGCCGACGCCTATTGCGATGCCCGGCAAGCCTGCCATCGAGGCGGCTCTGCATCCTGCGCCCGGCGACGACCTCTACTTTGTTGCAAGGGGTGATGGTACACACGCCTTCGCCAGTACACTGGAAGAGCAGAACCGGAACGTGGCCTGCTATCAACGAAAGCAATGCCGATGAATCGACGCGGACGTTTCATTTCTCTCGAAGGTGGCGAAGGGGCGGGCAAGAGCACATTGCTGGCCGGGTTGCATGATCATTTATCGCGACGCGGAGTGAATCTGCTACAGGTTCGCGAGCCCGGCGGTACGCGCCTGGGCGAGGCCATTCGCAGCATCGTGCTCGATCCTGCCCACCCTGACATCAGTGCGGAAAGCGAACTGCTGTTGATGTTCGCAGCGCGCGCGCAGCTGGTTCGAGAGCGCATGCTACCCGCGCTGAATAGGGGCGAATGGGTGCTCTGCGATCGGTACGTGGACGCCAGCTACGCCTATCAGGGCGGTGGACGCGGTCAGCCCTTCGAGCGGATTGCTGCGCTGGAACAATGGGCTTGTGAGGGTTTGAAGCCGGACCTCACCTTGCTGCTCGACTTGCCCGTGTCGACCGGGCGTGCACGGGCGGCTGGCCGCGGCGCAGCCGATCGCATCGAAACCGAAGCGGATGCCTTCTTCGAACGGGTGCGCCGCGCGTACCGCCAATGTGCCGAAGCGGAACCGCAACGTTTCCATGTCATCGATGCCAGTCAGTCGCCGGACGCGGTGTTGAAGGCCGCGATCGCTGCAGCAGAACACTTATTCGAGGCCACGCCATGAGTATCCCGGCATGGCATGTCGATCATTGGACGCGCCTGCAAGCGCGTCGTGAGCGCGATGCATTGCCTCACGCGTTGCTGCTGTGTGGTTCGCGTGGTCTGGGGAAGCGTGATTTTCTTCGTCGTTTCGTACGCGGTTTGCTGTGCCAGCATCCACAGGGTGGCGATGCTTGTGGCACCTGTCGCAGCTGCCTGCTGTTCGATGCGGGCACTCATCCCGATTACGTGTCCTTGAGCTATGGCTTGCGCAAGGACGGCGTGCAGCGCTCGGATATCGTGGTCGATCAGATTCGTCATCTCTCGTCCCGGCTTGCTACGGCGAGTCAATTTGGTGGCTGGCAGATTGCCAGCATTGATCCGGCTGACGCGATGAACGCGGCGGCGGCCAATGCACTATTGAAAACGCTGGAGGAGCCGGCGTCGCAAACCATGCTGATTCTGGTGGCGGACGCACCATGGCGCATGCCTGCCACCATTCGCAGCCGCTGCCAGCGGATCGATTTTCAGGTTCCCGTGCGCGAAGAATCGCTCGCGTGGTTGCAGCAGATCGGTGTGCGCGATGCGTCCTCCGCGTTGGATGCAGCTGCGGGAAACCCGGGGCTTGCGCGGATTTGGGCGGAGCAGGGCGCATTGGCGCAGCGGCAAGAGGTGCGTAAGGATCTTGCGGCGCTGGCTTCTGGCCGTGGTGATGCGATGGACATGAGCAAGCGCTGGCTTGACGATGTGCCGGAGCAGCGCCTGTGGTTTGCGGCACAGGCTGCCGCTGATGAGATGCGTGCCCGTGCCGTGGGCCAGAACGGTCCTTTATCTAGCGCTTTTGACGACGAAGAGTTGGTGGCGTGGTACGAGACAGCTAATCGGACGCGCGAAGCTTTGCGTGGTCCGCTGCGAGGGGATTTGTTGTTGCTGGAGTTGCTGGGGCGCTGGCGCTAATGCCGCCGCTGCCCCTCTCCAACCGGACCCGGCTCCTTATCGTGGCGCCGCATCCGGATGACGAGACATTAGGGTGTGGGGTCCTGCTTCAGCAGGTGCTGGAGGCAGGAGGAGAGATTCGCCTTCTGCTTATGACGGATGGTGATAACAATCCCTGGCCGCAGCGTTATTTGGAGCACCGCGTCGTCATCGATGAGGCCTCACGGCGGCGTTGGGGTGAGCGGCGGCGAAGGGAAGTGGTGGCGGCGATTCACCACCTGGGTGCCGCCGCTTCCATCTTGCACCCGTTGGGTTGGCGAGACATGGAGATAACGCGCAGGATACGCGACGATTTGGCAGGATCGGTGGCGACTATGCGTTCGGCCATCCAGGCGTTCCAGCCAAATCTCGTCTGTTGCCCGGCTTTGCGCGATAGCCACCCGGATCATGGTGCCGTGCACGTGCTGTGCCGCCTGGCGTTGGCCGAGGCGAACCTCACGACGCTACTTTTGGCCTACCCAGTGCATGGGGCCATAGATGCAATGGTTTACCCATTCGTGGTGCATGCCAGGGAGGATCAGCAGCAACGCAAGCTCGATGCCATGGCCATGCATAAAACCCAGATGGCGTTAAGCGGGAGTCGAATGAGGCGCCTGGCCCAGGTTCCGGAGCATTACCAACGCGTTGAGGCGTTTAACGGGGAAGGGATATTGCCTTGGCGACCGCCGATCTTTCTGCAGCCATGGCTGCGTCTGTTGGTGGCGAGTTCTTCGGGAAGCAGGGAGTGGCCCTGGCGAGAGGCGCCGATTTGCCCGGATTCAGATGGCAGATATCGGTTGCGAGGCGTAGAGGGGAGTCATGAATCAGGTCAGGTTTTCGCCAAGCTCTATCTGTCCTGGCCTTCGCCCTGGATTTTTGATCACTGGGGCTGGCACACGTTGTGATTGGGTTTCGACGACTGAGAAAAGCGTCTTTGCGCGTAGCTTGCGGCATAGGTAGGATGGGATTCTCTATCTCGGCCGACGGCGTCGTACGACAGGAGCAGGCATGAGCCCGGTAGCCGCCCGTCAGGGCATCATCTCATTGAAGTTCAAGGATACGGCTGCGCTCTATGGTGCCTACATGCCGTTCCTGAAGCACGGCGGCCTGTTCGCACCCACGGCTCAGCGTTACTCGCTGGGTGACGAAGTCGTGCTTTTGATCAGCCTGATCGACGAAAGCGAGCGTCTGTCCGTAGCGGGCAAGGTGGTCTGGATTACGCCGATCGGTGCACAGGGTAATCGCACTGCCGGGATTGGCGTGCAGTTCAATGATTCCTCGGATGGCGAAGCGGCACGAGGTCGCATCGAGGCATTGCTCGCGGGTGCATTGGGGTCCGAGCGAGCGACACAGACGATGTAATGACGCTTGCCTCGCGTGCATTAATTTCCTGTGGCAGCGACCAAACACATCATCTGGAAACAATCGAGGCTTACGCCTTGGCAATCCATGCAAGAAATATCCCATGGTGCGCCACACAAGGCTTGTCGGCGCACCCATGCCAACTGATACAATATCCCGATTGCCGGGCTGACCCGGTGAATTGTCGGACATCCTGCATGGGCTATTGGCATGCAGAGCTGGCCAACCGCTGATCAAAACTTCCGGACCGTTCTACCCCGACGGTCGCTGATGCACTCGCGTAGTGCGGAGGTAAGTTAAACCGTGCTTGCCGAATATTGGCCCGTTCTCCTGTTCCTCGGCGTTGCCGTTGGATTGGGCATCGCCCTCCTGACGATCGGCCTGCTGGTCGGTCCCCGTCGCCCGGAATCGGAGAAACTTTCGCCGTACGAGTGCGGCTTCGAGGCCTTCGAGGATGCGCGCATGCAGTTCGACGTGCGCTATTACCTCCTTGCCATCCTTTTCATCATTTTCGATCTGGAAATCGCCTTCCTCTTTCCATGGGCGGTGGTGTTCCAGCACATCGGCATTGTCGCGCTGATTGAAATGGCGCTGTTCTTGCTGTTGCTGGTGATCGGTTTCGCGTACGTGTGGAAGAAGGGAGCACTGGAATGGGAGTGATCTCCGCCATTGATCGGGTGATGCACAACCCGCAGCCGTTGAACCTGGTGGACGATATCTTGCGTCCGGCCGGCGACAATCCCGTCATCCAGCGTGGCTTCGTCACTACCAGCGTTGATGCGCTGATGAATTGGGCGCGCACGGGTTCGATGTGGCCGATGACTTTCGGTCTTGCTTGTTGCGCCGTAGAAATGATGCATGCCGGTGCGGCACGTTTGGATCTGGATCGTTACGGTGTCATTTTCCGCCCGAGCCCGCGCCAGTCCGACGTGATGATCGTGGCAGGCACGCTGGTCAACAAAATGGCGCCGGCGTTACGCAAGGTCTATGACCAGATGCCTGACCCGAAGTGGGTGATCTCCATGGGCAGTTGCGCGAACGGTGGTGGTTACTATCACTACTCCTATTCGGTTGTTCGCGGCTGCGATCGCATCGTGCCGGTGGATATCTACGTGCCGGGCTGCCCGCCAACGGCCGAGGCATTGATCCACGGCATCCTGCAGTTGCAGAAAAAGATCCGTCGCACCAGCACCATCGCGCGTTCCTAAAAGGCGCAGTCAGTCATGAGCGAAACGCAAACAAACTCGCTGGCCGAGCGGCTTGCCGCGCGATTCGGCGATCTGCTGAACATTACGGTCGCCAATGGCCAGGCCACTGCGGAAGTGGATGCTGCGCATCTGTTATCCGTGGCGACATCCCTGCGCGACGAGCCTGGTTTTCGTTTTAGTGAGGCGGTCGATTTGTGCGGCGTCGACTATCTCGGCTACGGCCAGAGCGAGTGGGATACGAAAGACGTTTCCGGCAACGGTTTCTCGCGCGGCGTTGAAGGGGAGGCAGTGGGTCGCTTCACCTGGAAAGATCGCCCGCATGCAGATTCGATGCCGCGGCGCTTTGCTTCGGTGTTCCATCTGCTGTCGATCGAATTGAATCAACGTCTGCGCGTGCGAGTGTTTTGCGACGACAACACGCTACCTGTCATTCCGTCACTCACCAGCATCTGGCCTGGCGTGAACTGGTTTGAGCGCGAAGCGTTCGATTTGTTCGGCATCATCTATGAAGGTCATCCGGATCTGCGCCGTATCCTTACGGACTACGGTTTCGTCGGTCATCCTTTCCGCAAGGACTTCCCGCTGATCGGCAACGTGGAAGTTCGTTACGACCCTGAGCAAAAACGAGTGGTCTACGAACCGGTTTCGATCGAACCGCGCGTACTTGTGCCGCGCGTGATCCGCGACGACGCCGATCTGATTCAGGCCAAGGCGGAAGCCGCCGACCACTGGCGGGAGAACTGAGTATGTCCGCGCAAGAAATCCGCAATTACACAATGAACTTCGGCCCGCAGCATCCCGCCGCGCACGGTGTGCTGCGTCTAGTGCTGGAGATGGATGGTGAGACGATCGTACGTGCTGATCCGCACGTGGGTCTGCTTCACCGCGGCACCGAAAAGCTCGCGGAATCCAAGCCGTTCAATCAATCGATCGGCTATATGGATCGTCTCGACTACGTGTCGATGATGTGCAACGAGCACGCCTATGTGCGTGCCATTGAAACCCTGCTGGGTATCGAAGCGCCGGAGCGTGCGCAATATATCCGCACGATGTTCGACGAGATCACGCGCCTCCTCAATCACCTGATGTGGGTGGGTTCGAATGCACTCGATCTGGGTGCGATGGCGGTATTCCTATACGCCTTCCGCGAGCGCGAAGAGCTGATGGATTGCTATGAGGCTGTTTCCGGCGCGCGCATGCATGCGACGTACTACCGTCCTGGCGGCGTCTACCGCGATTTGCCGGGCAGGATGCCGCAATATCGCGAGTCACCGTGGCACAAGGGCAAGGATCTGAACCGCCTGAACACCTGGCGCGAAGGTTCAATGCTCGATTTCCTCGATGCATTCACCGCCGATTTCCCCAACAAGGTGGATGAGTACGAGGAACTGCTCACCAATAACCGCATTTGGAAGCAGCGTACGGTTGGTATCGGCGTGGTCTCGCCCGAATTGGCCCAGCAATGGGGCATGACTGGCGTGATGTTGCGTGGATCGGGCATTGCATGGGATCTGCGCAAGAAACAACCGTATGCGAAATACGCTGATGTTGATTTCGACATTCCTGTCGGGGTGGGTGGCGATTGTTACGATCGTTACTTGGTGCGTATCGAGGAAATGCGGCAGTCCAATCGCATCATCAAACAATGCGTGAACTGGTTGCGTGCAAACCCCGGTCCGGTAATGGTGGAAAACTTCAAGGTCGCGCCGCCCAAGCGTGAAGCCATGAAGGAAGACATGGAAGCATTGATCCATCACTTCAAACTCTTCACCGAAGGTTATGGGGTGCCTGCCGGCGAAACCTATGCAGCGGTCGAAGCACCCAAAGGCGAATTCGGTTGCTATCTGGTTTCCGACGGCGCTAACAAGCCTTTCCGCGTGCATTTGCGTGCACCGGGTTTTGCCCATCTGTCGTCGATGGACACCATCGTGCGCGGCTACATGTTGGCCGACGCGGTCGCCGTCATCGGCACCTATGACCTCGTGTTCGGCGAAGTCGATCGCTGAGCCCGGAGGAATGTAACTATGAAAGCGACCGGAAATTACGAGCAGGTCAAACACGTCGACCCGCTCGTCGTGCTTACCGAGCATACGCGTCATCACATCGATCACTGGCTTACAAAGTTTCCGCCGGACCGCAAGCGCTCTGCGCTGATCCAGGCGTTGTTCGCCGCGCAGGAGCAGAACGAGGGTTACCTCACCGACGAATTGATCACCGCAGTCGCCAAGTACATCGATGTACCGGCGGTGTGGGCATATGAGGTGGCCAGCTTCTACTCGATGCTGGAAACCCGTCCGGTGGGTCGCAACAACGTGGCCATCTGCACCAACATCTCCTGCTGGCTCCATGGTGCGGAAGACCTCGTGCGTCATTGCGAGAAAAAACTGGGTATCAAGCTCGGTGAGAGCACTCCGGATGGGCGCGTCTACCTGAAGCAGGAAGAAGAATGCATCGCTGCGTGCGTCTACGCACCGGCGATGACGGTCAATGGTCATTACCACGAGCATCTCACGATCGAAAAGGTCGATGAGATTCTCGACGGTCTCAAGTAAGGGAGGAGGGCCTGCCTATGGGTTCCCAGCAGTCCGCGTTGCTTCGCAGCCACCGCCATGCGGCAGTGCGTGGCATAGGGCAGGGTGGCTACTTGGTCAAGCCGCGCGCCGCCGCATGGCGGTGGCTGCGAAGCAACCCTTCGGGTCGGGTCTGTTTGCCCGCAATCCGGCGTCATCACTCAGTCGTGTATCGACATACACCCCTTCGTTCTTCCTTGGCTTGCGCGCAAACAACTCCCGGCGCGGGCTACTGGGAATCCATAGGCAGGCTCTAAAATGGCAGTCGGACCCGCACCCCAGGAACATCAGGTTGTCTACACCACGTTGCATTTCGACAAGCCGTGGTCGCTGGATAGCTATCAGCAAGTGGACGGCTATAAGGCATGGAAGAAGATTCTCGCTGAAAAGCCGGATCCCGCATCGATCGTTGATATCGTCAAGAACAGCAACTTGCGCGGCCGCGGCGGCGCAGGCTTCCCTACCGGCCTGAAGTGGTCCTTCATGCCGAAGGGCAATATGCAGAAGTACATCCTCTGCAATTCCGACGAATCGGAGCCCGGTACGGCAAAGGACCGCGACATCCTGCGTTACAACCCGCACTCGGTCGTCGAAGGTCTGGCGATTGCTTGCTATGCCACCGGTTCCACCGTGGCCTATAACTACCTGCGAGGTGAGTTCCATCACGAGCCCTTCGAACATTTCGAAGAGGCACTGAAGGAAGCTTACGCGGCGGGGCTGCTTGGAAAGAATATCCAGGGCAGCGGCATCGACGTGGACATCTACACCGCGCTCGGTGCTGGCGCCTACATCTGCGGTGAAGAAACCGCGCTGATGGAATCGCTGGAAGGCAAGAAAGGACAGCCGCGCTTCAAGCCGCCGTTCCCGGCGAACTTTGGTCTATACGGCAAGCCCACCACGATCAACAACACCGAAACCTATGCGTCGGTGCCGCCGATCCTGCGCAACGGTGCCGATTGGTTCCTCAATCTCGGCAAGCCGAACAACGGCGGTCCGAAGATTTTCTCGGTATCCGGCCACGTCAACAAGCCGGGTAATTACGAAATCCGTCTCGGCACGTCCTTTAGTGATTTGCTGGAGATGGCTGGTGGCGTGCGCAACGGCAACAAACTCAAGGCGGTGATCCCGGGCGGTTCATCGATGAAGGTGTTGCCTGCGGACATCATGATGGAATGCACTATGGACTATGACAGCCTGCAAAAGGCAGGTTCGGGTCTGGGTTCGGGTGCAGTGATCGTGATGGACGAAACTACTTGCATGGTCAAGGCCTGTCATCGCATTGCGCGGTTCTACTTCAAGGAATCCTGCGGTCAGTGCACGCCATGCCGCGAGGGTACCGGTTGGATGTATCGCGTGCTCTCGCGCATCGTTGAAGGTAAGGGCACACAGGATGATCTGCATCGCCTGAAGGCCGTCGCCGGGCAGATCGAAGGCCACACCATTTGTGCGTTCGGTGAAGCTGCAGCGTGGCCGGTGCAGGGCTTCCTGCATCACTTCTGGAATGAATTCGAATATTACGTGCAGCACGGCCGGTCGATGACCGAAGACCGGCTTGCCGAAACCCGTGGAGTTGCTGCATGAGTGCGCAGCCAGCCAATACAGCGCCCGATCTGGTGAATATCGAGATCGATGGCAAGCCGACGCAGATCCGCAAGGGTGCCATGATCATCGAGGCGGCCGACAACGTTGGTATCGCCATTCCGCGTTTTTGCTATCACCGCAAGCTTCCCATCGCCGCCAACTGCCGCATGTGCCTGGTGGATGTGGAAATGGGCGGACGCATGATGCCGAAGCCGCAGCCTGCCTGCGCCACGCCGGTGGCTGAGGGCATGAAGGTCATTACGCGTTCCGACAAGGCGTTGAAGTTCCAACGCGACGTGATGGAATTCCTGCTGATCAACCATCCGCTCGATTGCCCGATCTGCGATCAAGGCGGCGAGTGCGAGCTACAGGATGTCGCGCTCGGGTATGGCCGCAGCGTATCTCGCTATACCGAGCGCAAGCGCACCATCGCCGATGAAAATCTTGGCTCGCTGGTCGCTACCGAGATGACTCGTTGTATTCAGTGCACGCGCTGCGTGCGCTTCACCAGCGAGATCGCCGGCACCTACGAACTCGGTGGCATGAGCCGCGGCGAGAATCTGCAGATCGGCACTTACATCGGCAAGGCGCTCGAGACCGAGCTGTCCGGTAATGTCATTGATGTGTGCCCGGTCGGCGCGTTGACCAACAAGCCGTTCCAGTTCAAGGCGCGTGCCTGGGAACTGATCGCCAAGCCGTCGATCGCCTATCACGATGCACTCGGGTCCAACCAATGGCTGCACACGCGCCGCGGTGAAGTGCTGCGCACGGTGCCGCGCGACAACGAAGCCATCAACGAATGCTGGCTGTCTGACCGCGATCGCTACAGCCACGAAGGCCTGTACGCTGCCGATCGCGTGCGCACGCCGGAAGTGAAGCGCCAAGGACAGTGGCAGAAAACCACTTGGGAGGATGCGCTTGCGGTCGCGGTGGAAGCTTTGAAGAGCATTCCCGGCAGTGATCTCGGCGTATTGGTCCACCCCTCGACGACCAGCGAAGAGGGTGATCTGCTGGTGCGCCTGGCGCAGGGCCTGGGCAGCGCGCACATCGATCATCGCCTGCGTCAGCTGGACTTTGCCGACAATGCGTCGGCACAGCCTTTCGGCATGTCCGTGGCGGAGGTGGAGAAGGTGAAGGCGGCCCTGCTGGTCGGTTCAGACCTGCGCTACGAAATGCCGTTGCTCAATCACCGCGTGCACAAGGCGGTGAAGAAGGGGGCCAAGGTTTACGCGGTCAATCCGGCCGAGTTCAACTACAACTACAAGTTGGAAGGCGAAGCGGTCGTTCCTCCGCATTATCTGGTCGATTCGTTGTTGACGCTTGCCAAGGCAGCGATCGAAGCCGGCGCCACGCAGCCGGGCTTTATCAGCGATGAAGCCCTGGCATCGCTGCAGGTGACGGACAAGGCCCGCGAATCGATTGGCGCACTTAAATCCGGTCAGGCTGTGGTGATCGTGGGTGAAGCTGCCGTGACCCATCCGGAGGCTTCGTGGCTGCGTGCTATAGCGCACTTCATCGCTGAGGCTACGGGTGCGGCTTACAACGAACTGCCGGTGGGTGCCAATGCAGTTGGTTTGGCCAGGGTTGGTGTGCTGCCACGCAACGGTGGCTTTAACACGCAGGCTATGCTGGCTCAGCCGCGCAAGGCTTACATTTTGTACGGCCTCGAATTCCCGCACGATTTTGCCGATGGTGTCGCGGTGACCAACGCCTTGCGCGGTTCGCAGCATGTTGTTGCGTTCAGTGCCTTTGCCAATCCTGCTTTGCGTGATGTGGCGGATGTGATCCTGCCCATCGGTTTGTTGCCGGAAATCGACGGCAGCCTGATCAATGTGGATGGTCTCCTGCAGCATGTTGAGCCGGGGGCGAAGGCGCCTGCCGAAGTTCGCGCCGGCTGGAAAGTGCTCCGTGCTTTGGGCGGCCTGATGAATTTATCTGGCTTTGAGTTCGATGACATGGCCGGTCTGCGTGATGGCATCGTCGAGCGTAAGCCTGCGACCACGCAAGGACTGGCAGGGCGTGGAACCGCACAGGGGTTAAGCCGCTTGGCGACGTGGCCGATTTACCGCAGTGATGCCGTCCTTCGCCGCGCCAGCGCATTGCAAGCTCATCCGCTTAACCGGGGGCCTGCCGTCCGCTTGAACGCCCACGAGGTCCAGCGCCATGGTTTGGCGGAGGGTGGCCAGGTCAAGCTTGCCGACGTCGTTCTGCCGCTGGTCGTCGATGCGACGGTTCCTGACGGTGCCGTGTGGATCGAGGCTTCCCATGATCAGACCGCGATGCTGCCGCCGTATGGTGCGGCCATCATCTTGAGCAAGGCGTAATCCATGGCCGATCAACTTCTCAATCAGCTCGTCTGGCCGCTCATCTATACACTCTGCGTTGTTCTGCCGCTGGTCATCACGGTAGCGATGTATGTGTACTGGGAACGCAAGATCATCGGCTGGATGCATGTCCGCATGGGGCCGAACAAGGTCGGCCCACTCGGATTGCTACAGGCTTTCGCCGACGTGGTGAAGCTGCTGGTCAAGGAAGTGATTCTTCCAACCAGTGCGAACAAGTTCCTGTACTACCTCGCGCCGATGATTGCGCTGGTGCCTGCGCTGGCCGCCTGGGCGGTGATTCCGTTCGGCGACAAACTGGTGCTTTCCAACGCCAACGCCGGCTTGCTCTATCTGCTGGCCATGACCTCGATTGGCGTGTACGGCATCATCCTCGCGGGCTGGGCGTCGAATTCCCGTTACGCTTTGCTGGGCGCCATGCGCTCTGCAGCGCAGGTGATCTCCTACGAACTCGCCATGGGTTTGTGCCTGGTATGCGTGCTCGTGCTGGCGGGTAGTTTGAACCTCACCGATATCGTCCATGCTCAAGCGGGCAACAAAGGGCTGTTCGATTGGTTCTGGCTGCCGCTGCTGCCTGTATTTATCGTCTACTTCATCTCGGGCGTCGCCGAAACCAACCGCGCTCCTTTTGACGTGGCGGAAGGCGAGTCGGAAATCGTGGCAGGCTTCCACGTCGAGTATTCGGGTTCAGCCTTCGCGCTATTCTTCCTGGCTGAATACGCCAACATGATCCTGGTCTGCTTCCTGGCGTCCATTCTGTTCATGGGCGGCTGGCTGAGCTTCTTCCCGGCGAGCTGGGGTGTGATCGGGCATCCAAGCATCATCTGGCTGCTCATCAAGGTATTCCTGTTCGCTAACCTGTTCTTGTGGTTCCGTGCCACTTTCCCGCGCTATCGCTACGACCAGATCATGCGCCTGGGCTGGAAGGTGTTCATACCCATTACCATCGTCTGGGTTCTCGTTGCCGGCTGCATGAAGTACTACGGTCTGGTTCACATCGGCACGGGAGGCTGAAGAAAGCCATGTCTCGCGTTACCAACTATTTCAAAAGCCTCTTGCTTATCGAGCTGCTCAAGGGCATGGCGCTGACACTTCGCTACTTATTTAGTCCGAAGTACACCATGCGCTATCCCATGGAGCACATTCCCAAATCCAACCGTTTCCGCGGTCTGCACGCGTTGCGCCGTTACGCCAATGGCGAGGAACGCTGCATCGCGTGCAAATTGTGCGAGGCGGTGTGCCCCGCGCTGGCGATTACCATTGATTCGGCACCTCGAGCCAGCGACGGTCAGCGCCGTACCACGCGCTATGACATCGACTTGTTCAAGTGCATTTACTGCGGCTTCTGTGAAGAGAGTTGCCCGGTGGATTCGATCGTCGAAACGCATGTGCACGAATACCATTTTGAGCATCGCGGCGAGAACGTGGTGACCAAGCCGCAACTGTTGGCCATCGGCGACCGCTTCGAGGCGGATATCGCGGCGGCCCGCGCTCAAGACGCGGCCTATCGCTGAGGACACTATCGATGATTGATCCGTCTGTGTTCCAACTCGTCTGTTTTTATGCCTTCGCCGCGGTCACCGTGCTGGCGGCACTGTCTGTGGTCACGCTGCGCAATTCGGTACATGCCGTGTTGGCGCTGGTGTTGACATTCTTTAGCACCGCCTGTCTCTGGATGCTGGCCGAAGCGGAGTTTCTCGCGATTGCACTCATCGTCGTCTACGTCGGCGCGGTGATGGTGCTGTTCTTATTCGTGGTGATGATGCTGGACATCGACCAGGAAAAGTTACGTGAGGGCTTCGTGAAGTATCTGCCGGTCGGCTTGATTGTCGCGGTAGTCATGCTGCTGGAGATGCTGGGGCTGATCGGGGTGCGCATCATGCACGCACACTTGATGGGTGAAAATCCGGCCACTGCGGCAGGGCTTTCCAATACTGCATGGCTTGGTATGGCGCTTTACACGCAATATCTGCTGCCTTTCGAGGTTGCCGCGCTGATTCTGACGGTGGGCGTCATTGCTGCCGTTGCGTTGACTTTGCGTCATCGCGTAGGTGCCCGTAAGCAGCAGGCAAGCGAGCAGGTTGCCGTCAAGGCCAGTGACCGCGTGCGCATCGTCAAAATGGCGGCGGAGCGTCCGGCTGAAAGCCAACCCGCGCCGACGCAGGAGTCCAAGTCATGATTACGCTTTCGCATTACATCGTGCTGGGCGCGATCCTGTTCTGCATTTCGGTGGCGGGCCTGTTCATCAATCGTAAGAACGTGATTGTGCTGTTGATGGCGATCGAATTGATGCTGCTCGCCGTCAACATCAACTTCGTGGCTTTTTCCCGATTTGGTCACGACGTAGCGGGACAGGTCTTCGTTTTCTTCATTCTTACTGTGGCTGCGGCGGAATCCGCGATTGGCCTGGCGATCCTGGTCTTGCTGTTCCGTAATCGCAGCACGGTCAACGTCGCCGAAATCGACAGCATGAAGGGTTGAGTACCATGGAACTTTCTTCCTCCATTCTGTTGACCATTGCGCTGGCTCCGCTCGTCGGATGTCTGCTCGCCGGATTTCTCGGTAAGCAGATCGGTCGAACCGGGGCGCATAGCGTCACGATTCTCGGCTTGCTGATTTCCTGCGGCCTTTCGTTCTATGTGCTGTACCAAATCACCCTTGGCGGGGCGCCGGTCTATAACCACAACATCTACACGTGGTTCGAGATCGGTCATTACAGCGCCAACGTAGGTTTCTTGATCGACCGCCTCACCGCCATGATGATGGTGGTGGTGACCTTTGTGTCGCTGTTGGTGCATGTGTACACCATCGGTTACATGGCCGATGATCCGGGTTACCAGCGTTTCTTCAGCTATATCTCGCTGTTTACCTTCTCGATGTTGATGCTCGTGATGAGCAACAACTTCTTGCAGCTGTTCTTCGGCTGGGAGGCAGTGGGCCTGGTGTCCTATCTGCTGATTGGTTTCTGGTTCAAGCGTCCAACGGCCATCTTCGCCAATCTCAAGGCGTTCCTGGTTAACCGCGTGGGCGACTTTGGCTTTCTGCTGGGCATTGCTGCCATCCTGTATTTCCTGGGGACGCTGGATTACGCGACGGCGTTCTCTTCTGCGCCAACTCTGGTGGGCAAGACGCTGACGGTGACCCAGAACATCCACTGGGACGCCGCCACGGTCATCTGCATCTTGCTGTTTATCGGCGCGATGGGTAAGTCCGCACAGGTCCCGCTGCACGTGTGGCTGCCGGATTCGATGGAAGGCCCGACCCCGATCTCGGCGCTGATCCATGCCGCGACGATGGTGACCGCGGGCATCTTCATGGTGGCGCGCATGTCACCGCTGTACGAGTTGTCGGATACGGCGCTGAGCTTTGTACTGGTGATCGGAGCAACGGGTGCGCTGTTCACCGGCTTGATCGGTATCGTGCAAAATGACATCAAGCGCGTGGTGGCTTATTCGACGCTGTCGCAGCTTGGCTATATGACAGTTGCGCTCGGTGCATCGGCCTACGCAGGTGCCGTGTTCCATCTGATGACGCATGCCTTCTTCAAGGCGCTGCTGTTCCTCGGTGCGGGTTCGGTCATCATCGCCATGCATCACGAACAGGACATGCGCTACATGGGCGGCCTGCGCAAATACATGCCGATCACCTGGATCACGATGTGGGTCGGTTCGCTGGCGCTCTGCGGTGTTCCGTTCTTCTCGGGTTATTACTCGAAGGACGCCATCATCGAAGCTGTGCACGATTCGCATCGTTGGGGTTCCGGCTACGCCTATGTATGCGTGTTGCTAGGCGCCTTCGTGACAGCAACCTATACCTTCCGCCAGATGTATTTAACGTTCCACGGCGAAGAGCGTTTCCGTGTTGAGCATCATCACGATGCGCACGGGCATCACGACGGATCGAATGATGCACATGCCCATCATGATGCTCATGCGGTGACCGACGATCACGCCACGCACAGCGATCATGGTGGTCATGAGCCGGGTGTGCTGGAGCACGCGCCGAAAGAGTCGCCCTGGGTCGTCACGCTGCCACTGATCCTGCTGGCGATTCCGTCGCTGCTGGTAGGTGCAGTTGCCGCCAAGCCCTTGTTGTACGGTGGTTGGTTCGGCAGCGCCATTCATGTGGATGAGGCCCACAATGTGTTGGGTGAAATGGCCAACGATTTCCACGGCTGGCTGTCGACGGGTCTGATTGGCTTTACCCAGCTGCCGTTCTTCTTCGTGCTGGCAGCCTTCATCATCACGACCTACATCTACCTGTTCAATCCGGCGATGGCGGGCAAGATCAAGTCGGCGCTGAAACCGCTGTGGATCATTCTCGACCGTAAGTATTGGGTCGACGATATCTACTTCGCAGTCTTCGCGCGCGGTGGCGTCAAGCTGGGACGCATGTTCTGGAAGGGTGGCGATGCCGCCGTGATCGACGGTGTTCTCATCGATGGTTCGGCCAGTCTGGTTCAGCGCATCGCCGCGGGCGTGCGCCGTATCCAGTCCGGATATCTGTATCACTATGCCTTTGCGATGATTCTCGGCTTGATCCTGCTACTTGGCGGGTACTGGCTGACCGGGCAATAAGGGACCAGCTCCATGTTCAATCATTTGCTCAGCCTGTTGATCTGGCTGCCCATCGCAGGTGCGGTGCCTGTGTTGCTGGCCGGTTCCGGCCGTCCTAACACAGCCCGCTGGCTTGCTTTGCTGATGGCCATCCTGACCTTCGCCGTCAGCCTGTTCCTCATACCGCAGTACAACCCGGACGTGCTCGGTATGCAGTTGGTCGAAAGCCATCTGTGGATCGCATCGCTGAATGTGCACTATGGACTTGGTGTCGACGGTATTTCGGTGGCGTTGATCCTACTGACCACCTTCGTCGGCATCCTGGTGATCGTGGGGGCCTGGGAGGTCATCCAGGACAAGCCGCATCAGTACATGGCTGCCATGCTGGTGCTCGAAGGTCTGATGATCGGCGTGTTTTGCGCCACCGATGCATTGCTCTTCTACGTGTTCTTCGAGGCGATGCTGATACCGATGTTCATCCTGATCGGTATCTGGGGTGGTCCACGTCGTGTTTACGCAACGCTGAAATTCTTCATTTACACGTTCTTTGGTTCGATCTTCATGCTGATCGGACTGATCTATCTATACCTGAAGGCTGGCACCTTTGATTTGCATACGTTGGCGTCTTTGCCGCTCAGCATGACGGAACAGAGCTGGCTCTTTTTTGCGTTCCTGATCGCCTTTGCGGTGAAGGTGCCAATGGTGCCGGTGCACACGTGGTTGCCGGACGCGCACGTTGAAGCGCCTACCGGCGGTTCCGTGGTGCTGGCGGCTGTGATGCTGAAGATCGGTGGCTACGGTTTCCTGCGCTTCAGTCTGCCTATCGTGCCGGACGCGTCGATGCATTTCGCATGGCTGGTCATCCTTCTGAGTCTGATCGCCGTCGTGTACATCGGTTACGTGGCGCTGGTGCAAGAGGACATGAAAAAGCTGGTCGCGTATTCGTCCGTTGCGCATATGGGCTTCGTGACCTTGGGCATTTTTATTGCCTTTATGCTGGCGCGTGAACTTGGCAACACCGATGCCGCGCGTCTTGGCATGCAGGGTGCGATGGTGCAGATGATTTCGCACGGCTTCGTGTCAGGTGCCATGTTCTCGTGCATCGGCGTGCTTTATGACCGCATGCATACTCGCCTGATCAAGGATTACGGTGGCGTCATCAATGTCATGCCGTGGTTCGGCTTCTTCTATGTGCTGTTTGCGATGGCCAACTGCGGTTTGCCAGGCACGAGCGGATTTGTGGGCGAATTCATGGTGATCCTGGCCAGTTTCAGCGCCAATCCATGGATTGCGTTGTTTGCTGCCTTCACCCTTATCATCGGCGCGGCTTACACGCTATGGCTGGTGAAGCGAGTGCTGTGGGGTGAGATTACCAATCCTCACGTTGCAGAAATGAAGGACATCAATGGGCGCGAGGCATTCGTGCTGGCTGCGTTCGCCGCCCTGGTGCTGGCAATCGGTATCTGGCCCGAACCGCTGACACACCTGATGGACAGCTCCGTGGCGCAGCTGGTGCAAGCGCTCGCCATTCATAAGGTCTGATCGAGAGCGACCATGCCGAATATCAACGACATTCTTATCATGCTGCCGGAGTTCTTTCTGGTTGCGGCGGCGTGCGTTCTCTTGTTAGCCGATGCTTTCATGAAGCCAGCCGAGCGAATCTATCTGCACTGGCTCTCGATTGGCGTGCTGGTGGTCACCGGTTTCTTGGTGATGCATTACCAGCCGGACAGCCCTGTGACAGCCTTCCATGGCATGTTCATCCGTGATGGCGTGGCGGAAATCCTCAAGCTGTTCGCCTTGTTATCGACCATTCTGGTGTTTATCTACGGTCGCCCTTACCTGGTCGATCGTAAGCTGTTCGTCGGTGAGTTCTACACGCTGATGATCTTTGCCGTGATCGGCGTAATGCTGCTCGTGTCGGCCGGCAACCTGGTGATGATCTATCTGGGGTTGGAACTACTGACACTTTCCTCTTACGCCCTAGTTGCCCTGAATCGCGATTCCAGTCTTTCTTCGGAAGCGGCGATCAAATACTTCGTATTGGGCGCGCTGTCGTCGGGCATGCTGTTGTATGGCATGTCGATGATCTACGGTGCCACCGGTACGCTGGATCTGGTGCAACTGCACGCGGCGGTGCCGAACAGTACGATGCCGCATTTGCTTATATTCGGCTTGATATTCATGGTGATCGGCGTGGCGTTCAAACTCGGCGCGGCTCCGTTCCATATGTGGATTCCGGATGTGTATGAGGGTTCGCCCACGGCGGTGACGGCGTTTATCGGCTCTGCTTCCAAGCTCGCGGCTTTCGGCATGGCATTCCGTCTGCTTGCCACCGGCATGGGGGATTTCTCGCAACACTGGCAGATAATGCTGGCCGCCCTTGCCGTGCTGTCACTGGCGATCGGCAACATAGTCGCCATTGTGCAGAGCAACCTCAAGCGCCTGCTTGCATATTCCACCATCTCGCACATGGGCTATTTGCTGCTGGGTCTCGTCAACGCAGGACCAGAAGGATATTCGGCGGCGATGTTCTATGCGGTCAGCTATGCGTTGATGTCAACGGCTGCTTTCGGCGTCATGCTTGCCTTGAGCAGAGCCGGCTTTGAATGCGAAAACATCGATGATTTCAAGGGACTCAATCAGCGTGCACCGTGGATGGCGTTCCTGATGATGCTGGCGCTGTTCTCGCTGGCAGGTGTTCCGCCGCTGTTCGGCTTCTTTGCCAAGTTGCTGGTGCTGCAGGCGGCGATTCACGCGGGCATGTTGTGGCTGGCCATTGTTGGTGCGGTATTCGCCATTATCGGGTTGTACTACTACTTGCGCGTGGTCAAGGTGATGTACTTCGACAAGCCCGAAGCGGGCACTGAAGTGCGTGTCCAACCTGATTTCACGCTGCGCCTGGCATTGTCGCTCAATGCATTGGTGCTGCTCGGCCTGGGGCTTTATTGGGGCCCGCTGCTGAGCTGGTGCAAGCAGGCTTTTCTGGGCTGACCACTGGCGGCTCGCATACTTAAGACAGAATTATTAACGTCATAGGCTTGCAAGAATTCGGCCAATTCGCTAATATTCTCGGACTCTGATGCGGGGTGGAGCAGTCTGGCAGCTCGTCGGGCTCATAACCCGAAGGTCGTAGGTTCGAATCCTACCCCCGCTACCATGTTTAGAATGAAAACGGCGCGTTTCTACGGAACGCGCCGTTTTTGTTTGCGTCGGCATGTTTGTTAAGGCGTGCGAAGACATGCAAGACCTGTCTTGCACGCAGCGCTGCATCTCTACCAGACCTAGGCCGCATGCCAAGCATGCATCGTCAAACTCGTGTTGCGTTTCCGGATAGCGCATGCTCGATGCCGGTTGCAGTGAAGCGATGCACTTTTGTTTGCTGACACGGAAGGACGATCGCGCAGTGCATGCGCATAGTCAAACGTTTGTCGTCCGCCAATAACTATCCCGGCAACTTCCCACTCATGCGTAACGCCAAGTGCGCTTTAGCGAGCCGACACTTTGAGCATTGTGCGCGGCTCTTTTTGCCGTTTGGTCCATGGAGGTAGTGGTGCGTGCTGCAGACGCGCGAAATTCCAGCGCGTCGTGGCCAAACGAGGTTCTTCGTGCCTGCTAATCGACTGCACCGGTTTTGTATCAGCAAGTGTGGCAGAACAGGCACAGTCATCTTCTACCGCGCATGATCGTATGCATGGATTGATATTTATCTGATTGATTTATTTGAAAAATAAACTGGATCGAGGGCGTTGGCACGGCATCTGCTGAGACAAGATGCGCATTCACGCCAACTGAGGCCGGGACGACTGGCCTTTGGGCTCCGGCTTCATTTGCCGGATTCACACGACCAAGGGAGTCGATCCATGTCCAGTCATTCATTACGCACAAGTCTCCATCTGCTTGCTGCCGCGTTTGCATTGGCCTTGCCTGGTATTGCGTTGTCTGCCGATCAATCGCTCGACGCGCTTTCACACGATCCCAATCAGTGGGTGATGCCCTCGGGCAGTTATTCTGCACAGCGATACAGTGCTCTCGACCAGATCAATGTCGACAACGTCAAGAACCTCCATGTCGCATGGACGATGTCAACCGGATCCTTGCGTGGCCATGAAGGGCAGCCACTGGTGGTTGACGGCGTGCTGTATGTGGAAAGTTCGTATCCCAATCACGTGTATGCGGTATCGCTGAAGGATCCGGGCAGGATTCTCTGGAACTTCACGCCTGACCAGAACAAGTTCGCGCCTTCGGTAGCGTGTTGCGATGTGGTTAACCGCGGCGTGGCCTACGGCGACGGAAAGATCTTTGCCAACGCGCTGGATGGCGGTCTCTATGCGTTGGACGCCAAGACCGGCAAGGTGATTTGGTCGGCCAAGAATGCCGATCCGATGATGGGTCAAACCCAGACCATGGCTCCGTTGGTGATCAGGGACAAGGTCATCACTGGTGTATCCGGTGCCGAATACGGCGTGCATGGCTACATCACGGCCAATGACATCAAAACCGGCAAGCAACTATGGCGCGCCTACAGCACCGGGCCCGACGACCAGCTCATGTTCAATCCGGAGACCACTATCGATGGTGCCACGGGAAAACCTGTCGGCAAGGATTCCAGCCTGAAGTCCTGGCAGGGCGATCAATGGAAGCTTGGTGGTGGTACCACATGGGGCTGGTATACCTACGATCCGAAACTCAACTTGCTGTATTACGGCACCGGCAATCCGGGCACCTGGAATCCGACGCAGCGTCCTGGCGACAACAAATATTCGATGTCCGTGATTGCACGCGATCCTGATACAGGCGTAGCGAAATGGGTCTTCCAGATGACGCCGCATGATGGATGGGATTACGACGGCGTCAACGAAAATATCCTCACTGACACCAAGATCGATGGGAAAGATATTCCTACCCTTACGCATTTCGACCGCAACGGCTTCGCATATGTATGGGATCGTCGCACCGGTAAATTGCTTGCCGCTCACAAATTCGATCCGATCGTGAATTGGGCGACTGGCATCGACATGAAAACGGGCCGACCTATCGTCAATCCAGCCAAGATGACCAAGGAAGGACTCAACGTCAAAGACATCTGCCCTTCTTCGCAGGGTTCCAAAGACGAGCAGCCTGCTGCATACGACCCGGCCAGTGGACTGTTCATCGTCCCCACCAACCACGTATGCATGGACTATCAAGCCTTCGATGTGAAGTACAAGGCCGGGTTTCCTTATGTTGGCGCGTTGGTAAACATGTATCCCGCCAATCATGGGGATGTAGGCGGCCGGTTTATTGCCTTCGATCCGGTCACCGGCACAACCAAATGGGCCATCAATGATCGCTTCCAGGATTGGTCGGGTGCACTGACCACGAAAGGTGGCATCGCCTTCTACGGCACGCTGACAGGCTGGTTCCGCGCAGTTGACCTGAAGACCGGCAAAGTTCTGTGGCAGTTCAAATGTCCCTCCGGAATCATCGGCAATCCCATTACCTACTCATATAACGGCAAACAGTACGTGGCGATTCTCAGCGGCGTGGGTGGCTGGGCCGCCATCGGCCTGTCCAACAACCTGACCAAGGCGACCGAAGGCCTTGGAGCGGTAGGTGCCACAGCCTCTCTTAGCGATTACACCAATCTTGGTGGTGTGCTGATGGTCTTTGCTCTCGACTGAATGAATCCCGCGACGCTGGCATTTTGTAATGCCGGCGTCGCGCCATCGGTGTTCCCGGCTTGATATGGAGAACCTCATGAAACACGTCGGACTGCTCATCACAAGCGGATCGTTATGGTTGGCGATGGTGGCTGCTGGGATGCCCGCTTTGCAGGCCAGGCCATCGGCCGGTTCAGTGCTAAGGGTATGTGCCGATCCGAATTATCTGCCGTATTCCAATCATGCGGGGCAGGGCTTTGAAAACGATGTCGCTAGTTTCGTGGCCGGAAAACTCGGCGAGAAGCTGGACTATGTTTGGGCTGACTCGCGTGCCCACGGCGGCTTCAGCGAATACCTTGCGCGAAACCTCGATAGCGGCCATTGCGACGTAGTGATGAACATGCCTTACGGGAGCCAGGAGGAGCTGACCACAGACCCTTACTACGTTTCTTCCTACGTATTCGTGTTCAAAAAAAAGCGTGGCTACGATTTGAGCAGCTTGGATTCACCGCAGTTGCGCAAGTTGAAAATCGGTTTCGAATCCGACACTCCGGTGGAGGACGGTCTGCAGTTGCGCGGCATGGTGATCAAGGCCAAAGCGTACGACGTTGGCGGTGACAGTGGCGCATCGCCACGCAGCGTGCTTGAGGACGTGGAGAATGGAACGATCGACGTGATGATCACCTGGCAACCATCCATTGGCGATTACCTGAAGGATTTTCCCGATCTGACAACGGTGACATTGCCCAATACCCGCGTCACAGGTTCGCCAGAAATGTATTCGTTTCCCATGTCGATGGCCGTGCGAAAAGACGACCAGGCTTTAAAGAACAGATTGGATGCCTTGATCAAGGAGCATGACTCTGAACTGCAGTCGATCCTGCGCAGGCATGGCGTAGAGATGGCTGGGGAAAGCGAGAGCCAGGACGGCACCGCCAGTCTGTAACAAGCATGAGTAGGTGTAGTCAACAAGGGAGCTTTCTGAATGCGTCATCTGCCGCCCCGAATCGCGTTTCCCGCGTGTGCGTTTTTTGTATTGATTACCTTTGCAGCCCATGCAGCCAATACCAATCCGCCTCCAGGTGAAGTCAAGGCCAAGGCCAGTGACTGCTTTTCCTGTCATGCGATCGACCACAAGCTGGTCGGTCCGGCATATCAGGACGTGGCGAAGCGCTATGCAGGCCAAGGTAATGCCGTCATCGCTACCTTGGTGCAGAAAATCAAGAAAGGTGGCTCTGGCCATTGGGGAGATATTCCCATGACGCCGCATCCCCAGCTCAGCGATGCCGATATCACCACCATCGTCAAATGGATTCTTTCATTGAAAAGTGATGCCAATACAAGTGGTGTCAGCAAGGTCGCCACTCAGAGTCATCGTTACAAGAGCCTGGACGGCAAGACCGTAACGGTCGACTTTGCGGTCTTCACCAACTCTGGTCAAAAGCAGGTCACCGACAGCGTGTTTCATGGCTACGAGCAATACAACTCCTACTGTTTTCGCTGCCATGGCGGTGATGCTGTAGGCGGTGAGTACGCTCCGGATTTACGCAAATCACTTGGCAACGGCATGACCTATCAGCAGTTCCTGAGTACGGCCATGGCGGGACGCCCAGACAAAGGCATGCCTTCATGGGCAGGTTTCTTTGAGCCCAGCGACATCCAGGCGATCTACGAATACGTCAAAGCACGCCAATTGAATTTAATACCAGAAGGACGGCCACCTTCGGGCTCCAACTAAAACCCATGGATCCGCACCACGGCTCGACATGCGCGGTGACTTGGTGCGGCGACATCGAATTTGACCCGTCTGACCGAGGAGTAGCGTTCATGAAATCGAGAGCTGCCGTTGCCTGGCAAGCAGGCAAGCCACTGACCATCGAGCAGGTTGATGTCGAAGGTCCCAGGAAAGGCGAGGTGTTGGTAAAGATCGTTGCTACCGGTGTGTGCCACACCGACGCCTTCACCTTGTCGGGCAAAGATCCGGAAGGTCTTTTCCCGGTCATTCTCGGGCATGAAGGCGGCGGTATCGTGCAAGAGGTCGGCGAAGGCGTTACATCGGTGAAGCCTGGCGATCACGTTATTCCGCTCTATACGCCGGAGTGTGGCGAGTGCGAGTACTGCCGCTCAGGCAAGACCAATCTGTGTCAGAAAATTCGTATAACGCAGGGTAAAGGACTGATGCCAGACGGGACGACGCGCTTCTCCATCCATGGCAAGCCTATATTGCATTACATGGGGACCAGCACTTTTTCCGAATACACGGTTTTACCGGAAATATCGGTTGCCAATATCAGCAAGCAGGCACCCTTGGATAAGGTCTGCCTGCTCGGTTGCGGCATCACTACAGGCATTGGCGCCGTACTCAACACTGCCAAAGTGCAGCCGGGTTCCACGGTGGCCATTTTCGGCCTTGGCGGTATCGGGTTGTCGGTGGTGCAGGGCGCTGTCATGGCCAAGGCCTCACGCATTTTGTGCATCGACTTGAATCCCGAGAAATTCGAGATGGCGAAAGCGCTCGGAGCGACCGATTTTGTCAACCCAAAGGACTACGGCGATACCCCTATCCAACAGGTCATTATCGACATGACCAACGGCGGCGTTGATTATTCGTTTGAATGTGTCGGCAACGTTCGCCTGATGCGTTGCGCGCTGGAATGCTGCCATAAAGGTTGGGGTGAATCGACGATCATCGGTGTCGCCGGTGCTGGCGAGGAGATTTCCACACGTCCCTTCCAGCTTGTGACCGGTCGTGTGTGGCGCGGCTCGGCATTCGGCGGTGTAAAGGGACGTTCGCAACTGCCGGGCTACGTGGAGCGTTACCTGAAAGGTGAGATCAAGATTGACGAAATGATTACGAAGGTCATGCCTCTCGAGGACATCAATCATGCTTTCGATTTGATGCATGAAGGCAAGGTGATTCGTTCCGTTATCGTGTATTAGACGGGGCACAGGCGCTGCTCGCGTCTCCTTGTGCGATCGCTTGCGTTATTCGGTTCAGTTGGCGAGCTCTTGCGGACGCCTGCCATATCCCGATCATTTGCTACCGGAGGTAAACATGTCCACCATCACCATTCATCCCGCCGTGGATCACGGGGTCAAGAAAGGCAACGCGAATTTCGCCGGCGGGACCCTTACTTGTCTTTGCAAAGATCAGCCAGTGAAAGTCAGGATCGGTGCACAGACTGCACATAACCACGTTTGTGGCTGTAGCAAATGCTGGAAGCCCAAGGGTTCAGTCTTCGCTCAGATCGCCGTCGTGCCGCGCGACAAAGTGACGGTGCTTCAACATGGCGAAAAACTTTCCGTTGTCGATGCGAAGGCGACTATTCAACGTCATGCTTGCAAAGCATGCGGTGCTCACATGTATGGCCGCATCGAGGATACGAATCATCCGTTCCACGGCCTCGATTTTGTGCATACCGAACTCTCTTCTGAAGAAGGATGGTCGGAACCGACATTCGCTGCGTTCGTGTCATCGATCATTGAACAAGGCTACGATCCCAAGAGTATGGATGCCGTGCGTGCACGCTTGAACGAGCTTGGCTTGCCACCGTATGACTGCCTATCGCCAGCCTTGATGGATGCCATGGCGATTCACAGCGCCAAATCAAAGGGGACCCTTTTTAAGGGGTAAGGATGCCTTCGTTGCTTGCTCGCCTGGTGGCGGTAGTTGGTACGTGCTACCGCCTCGTCATGAGCGGAGAATGGACGGTTTGGCGCGCTGGCAGCGGTCTCGGTCCTGAGCAGGTTATATGGGTCTGGCGCTTGCTGGCCCGCACCTATTCGTTTATCGAGATATCGTGCTTGCGCATCTTTCGATACAGTGTGTTGCGACTGACGCCTAATGCGGAAGCAGCGCGACTGATGTTCCAGTGCACTCGTTCGAGTTCGCGCACCAGAGCCTCTCGCTCGGCAACACGCAAGGGAGCTGTCTGCCTCGTGCCTTCCGTGCTGTTGCTTGCGTTGACGTTGGTGTCCGCGACGCCATTTGTGTGAAGTGCGCCAGTGATTTCATGGGGAAGATTGCCTGCGCGAATTTCCCCTTCCGAACAGAGCGCTGCGGCAGTTCTGAGCGTATTCCGTAGTTGGCGGATGTTACCAGGCCAGGAATAGTTCAACAGAAGTTGCATGGCGTCCTCGCTGATCGCGGGCGGCGCTTCGTCAGCATTCTCCTCGGCGAGCAGGGCGACAATCAGCTCACGCTTATCGATACGTTCCCGCAGAGTGGGAAGTTGCAGTGTGATGCCATTGAGGCGGTAATACAGATCTTCTCGAAATTGGCTGTCCTGGACCATTTGCAACAGGTCACGGTGGGTGGCGCTGATGATATGCAGATCGACGGGTACGGCCTGTTCGCTACCGAGAGGCACCACTTCATGCTCCTCAAGTACGCGCAGCAAGCGGGTTTGCATTTGCAGAGGCATGTCACCGATTTCGTCCAGAAACAGTGTGCCCCCGCTGGATTGGCGGATCTTGCCTAGATGGCCTTCGCGTGCGGCATCGGTGAAGGCTCCGCGCGTATAGCCGAACAGCTCGCTTTCGATCAGCGATTCAGGAATCGCCGCGCAATTCACAGCAACAAAGGGCCGGTCAGCCCACGCACTGGCCATATGCAGCGATTTGGCGAAAGCTTCCTTGCCCGTTCCCGTCGCGCCTTGAAGAATGAGGGGAACTTTGCGCGCAAAGAGGTGCCGCCCGCATTGCAAGTTGTGCTGCATGCGCGGATCGATGGCGACATGGTGCCTGGATGGAGCCTGCTGGGCGGGGCGTTGTCGACGGCCCGGTAATCCGGAGGCCATCGCTTGATGTGGGGGTACATGCACACGGGCAAAGAATCGGCGTCCGTAGGCGAGGTCGCGCACCGGCCACAGCACCGCCGCATCACTGATTACGCGACGCTGCAACGTTTCGATGTCGAAGGGAAATACCGACGTCAGTGGCTTGCCTACCAATTGCTTGCGGGACAGACCCAATTGTGCGGAGGCGCTTTCATTCACGGCATGAATGGTGCCCTCGCTGCCGATAGCCATGAGGGCTTCATGTAAAAGGCCTACGAATTCAGGGCGGCTATGGAAACGAAGGATCCAGTGAGTCGCGCATTCGCGCATAAAGCGACAGCGCGAAATCAGATTGGCCGACATAGCTACAAGCGCCATGGTGTGACGTTGGATCAGTCGTGTATCTGTTGCGTTGACAGTGGACGCGTCCAATACAGCCAGGACGTTGCCCTGCGCATCCAGTACCGGTGCGCCGGAGCAGGACAGTCCGGCGTTGAAGCGGCGGAAATGTTCACCGCGATACACCGTCACCGGTCGGCCTTCCACCAGGCAGGTGCCTAGGCCGTTGGTGCCTTCATACAGTTCGCTCCAGATGGCGCCGGTGCGCAATCCGGCTTCACGGAATTCCCGGGTAAGCGTGGGATCGACGATCGCCCCAATAATGACGCTTTCTGCATCGCTCAGGATGACGGCATAACCCGATCCAGCGATCTGCTCATAGAGGTTTTCCATTTCTGCACGTGCCACATTCAGCAGCTCCCCAAACTCCTGTTGGCGTTCGCGCACGGCTTGCGCGTTCAGTACCGGGGTATCGCGCTTGCCGTCCGGGGTAATGCCGTATTCGCTGACACAGCGTTGCCATGATCTGACGACATGCGGGGCAACATCCGATTTGCCCAATCTTTCTCGCAACATGCCTGTGATGTGCGAGGTTGCCGATGTGGCTTGCAGACTGCTTTTCATGCATGGCTCGCTTTGTGTAAAGGGCTGTAAGGCCCGGCCTGCGCCGCGAAATGCCTGCTATCGATATCGTTTCAAGAATGGTCTTCTCGTTATGGGGAAGCAAATTGCAGTGCAACATTGGCACGGTGTGTCACATCGCCTGTGCCAGAACAGCTACACCGTTCACGAAAGCGGGACACCGGACCGCCCAATGACGGCGCCTTGCATTGACTTGGCCATTGGCCTGTCTCTTGCGTGGCGATGGGAAGCGATATAGCGGAAATCGGGGAGTTTCGCGTGAGCAGGCGGAGGTGCGGCCATGGCGGAGGTACGGGTGACACAGCGCTTGGCGAATCCGGCAGAAATCGTATGGGCGCTTGTTGGTGATTTTGGCGGGCTGCATCGCTGGCACCCGCGTGTGGAAGGATTGGATCTTTCCTGGGAGGGACGTATCCGCACGGTGCGTTATGTCGATGGCAGTCGTGCGGTGGAGCGGTTGGAGGCGCGGAATGATGCGTTGCGCCGTTACGTTTATGTAGTGGTGGATGGCAACATCCCCATGCAACGTTGTCGTGCCGTCCTGCAGGTGGAAGGGGAGGGTAAACGCAGCATGGTGATATGGTCGTGCGAATTTGAGCCACAGGACGATGAGGCCAGCATTGTGGCGGCACTGCGCACATTGTACGGAGACGGGTTGTCGGCGCTTGCCTCGGCCTTCGATGGCAAACGTTGAAAGATCATTTGCGGTGATTGGTTGCGTGTTGAAGGATGTCTCTGCATTCAAAATACGAGACGTGCTCCAAACATATAGGTGCGATCAGGACCTGGTTCGAAATAACGGCCATTGCTGTCGTTGACAATGACCGAGCCGATGTAGCGGCGATCGGCGACGTTATCGACGCGCGCAGTGAGATTCAATAACGTGGCTTTGCTGATATGGAAGGCATAGCCGACATCGATACCGATCAATCCGTAACCGGCCGCTTGTTGTGTTGCAGTGTCGTTGACCGTGACCGAGCCCAAGCCCGTGAGATCGATACCTTCTCGCCAGCCTAGCGTCTGGCCGTGCTGCAGTCTGACTGATCCGAAGTTATCCGGTACGCCAGGAATCCGGGTGCCGCTGGGAATCCGGATGTTTGGAACTGGGCAAGGCGTGCTGGTGCAAGTGAAGAATGCGCTGCGAAAACGCGCCTGCATGTGTGTGAAGCCGGCCGTTATTTGCCAATCGTTCGTCAGTGCGCCGGTGAGTGAAAGTTCCAAACCTTGCCTGCGGGTGTCTCCGACGTTTTGGTAGGTAGAACGTCCATTCTCATTGGTGTCGATGGCCAGTTCGTTGCGAGTGTCCGAACGGAATACATCGGCGTCCCATTCAAGTGCAGAAGTTATCTGCCATTTGAAACCGACTTCATAATTCCTGCTGTAGGCCGGGCGCAGATTGAACGCTAGCCCGGGAAGGCCGTCGCTGCGATAGCCGAGTTCGTTGTAACTGGGAGTTTCAAATCCTTTGCCCGCGCTGACATAGAGGCGTGTGTGGGTGGTCGGTCTGAATTGCAGCCCCACGACAGGTGTCGTCGCAGTGTAGTTCACGCCACCGCTGTCATTGGGATTTTGTGGCGTTATGTAGAAATCGTGCTCCGCGAATCGAACGTCTTCATGGCGAGCGCCAAGCAATAGCGACCATGCTTTGGCGAAATGCCAATACCATTGGGCATACTGGTCGACGCTTGTGACGTTGTCGTTCTCATTGCGGCGAAGCGCACCGATTACACCCAGCGTGCCGTCAAGGAAGTTGTTGTAACCAAGGCGACGCTGTCTTTGATAATCACCGCTGGCGCCGAGCACGAATTCGTAGCGCCCGTCGAGGAATTCACCATTGTGGGTCCACCGGGCATCGGTTCCGCCGTAGTTGGTTTGGAGGTCGACAACGCCACCCGATTGCAAAGGATTGCGTTGCACAGCGGCGGGTATGGCCTGGAATTGAAGGACGCTGCGTTGTCCGTAATAGACCATCGCGCGTATATGGTCGTTTTCGTCGAGGGATTGCTCATAGATCGCGCCCCCCTGGTTCTGCTCGATGCTTTTGCGTGTGTTGTATTGCAGGGAAGCTGGACTGGCTTGGCGTGGGTCGGCATCGACTTGTGCGCGAGTCAGCCCCAGTTCGTCTTGAGATACGGGTTGATAAAGCCGGTTGAAAACCAGGGTGAGCTTTTTGCCATCGCCCAGGTCGATGCCGAATTTTGCGTTGTCCGATTCGCGATGTACACGGCTGTGCTGTCGGTATCCGCCGGAAAGGAATTCGGAACCTGCAATGTTGTAATCGACGGGGCCTACTGTGCCGCGCGTGTCGGCGCTGTAGCGGAACGAATCATTGCTGCCGGCGTTTATGCCAAGCGTGGTTTGCGGCTGAGGCGTGCCATCGGCGGTCCAGATTTGCACCACGCCTCCGGCAGCATTGCCGTATAGCACTGAAAAGGGACCGCGCAATATCTCCACTCGGTCGGCGCTATCGAAATTGAAATGTGAGACCTGGCCCTGACCATCCGGCAGCGTGGCCGGAATGCCATCCACGTAAAGACGAATGCTGCGTACACCAAAGGTGGCGCGCGCACCGAAGCCACGAATGGAGATCTGCTCGTCCTGAGCGTAATTCTGTCGGTCTCGTGCAAGGATGCCGGGCACGCCGACGAGTGATTCAGACAGGTTTACTCCAGGAGTTCCAGCGTTGGCAGGCGCAACCTTGACCACGCTGACCGCGGCGGGAACATCAAATGCCGGCACGTCCAGGCGGGTGGCGCTGACCTTGAGAGCGGGCAAGGTCTTCGCTCGGCTGGAAGGCGCTTGCCCAGTGGGTTGAGAAGGGGGTTGTTGAGCATCCGCTGCCCTCTGAAAGCCCAGGGCGCAGCTGGCCAGGAGCGCAAGGCGGAAAGAAAGGAGTGTCGTCATGTCACTTGCCTCTGGACGGTCGTCGGCGGATGTCCTTCCCTGGCATTTACTGCCCTGCCGAGATTGCGGGACGCAGAATCGTTCAGCAAGTCGCATGCCAGGACGACGGTCACGTATCTGGAGTTTCCGGATGACATTGGCGATGAATAGGCAAGCTACGCCATTGCCCTAAAAAAACGGCCGAATGTGTGAAATCTCCGTTGACACCTTAGTTATTGCGCCAACGTAGACGCGGGCCCTATAATCCCCGAACTCTGAGCGAGGGAGAGGAACGCGAAAGGGCTTCATGAACAGGCCTGGATCGCGCCCCCGCTACCGGATCTTTCTTGGACAAGAAAGCCTCCTCGCGAGGCTTTTTTGTTGGGCGCATGGGATGCGGGCGGCCTTCACCGGGCTTCACGAGCCTGACGGGTTCGAGGAAAGAGCCGGAAGGGTCGAGACATCGGCAAGGTAAGGGAATGGGCCGTTTGAGCCCATTTTTTGTTTCTGGCAATGGTAGACGCGAGATTTGGATACACAAGCGCTGGCACGACGCTTCACCGAGGTACTGGCTGATCTTCAGCTGGAATGCATTGGTGTGGAATTCACCCCCTCGCAGGGGCAAAGCACCTTGCGTGTGTATCTGGATACCGAAGGCCGCGAGGTCAATCTCGATGATTGCGAGGCAGCCAGCCGTGAACTATCGGCCTTGCTCGATGTTGAAGATCCGATTCCCGGCCATTACCTGTTGGAAGTCTCTTCCCCGGGTATCGATCGGCCGCTATTTACAGCCGAGCAGTTCGCCAAGTTCACCGGGCAGGAAGTCAAGGTGCTGCTAAAGGCTCCGCTGGAGGGCCGTCGTCGGCTGCGTGGCAAGGTTGTGTCGGTGGATGGCAGCCAGATCGCCATGGAAGCCGAAGGTAAAGTGTTTCAATTCGGGCACGAGGCAGTGGAAAGCGCGCGTATCGTGCCGGACTGGGCAGCGCTCGGTTATGTGCCGCAGCCCAAACCCGGTGGTCGCAAGCCGGGCAAGAAAAAAGAGTCGAAATAATCAATCTGTCGATGGAACGCCCAGATGGCGTTCACGGAGTGGTTGCAATGAGCAAAGAGCTTTTGCTGGTCGTTGATGCGGTTGCTAATGAAAAAGGCGTGTCGCGTGACGTGATCTTCCTGGCAATGGAAGCGGCGTTGGCATCCGCTGCAAAAAAACGTTATCCGGATGAGGATCCGGATATCCGCGTCGCTATCGATCGCAACTCGGGCGATTACGAGACGTTCCGTCGTTGGGAAGTCATTGCCGACGACGGTGAAATGGAATCCCCATTCCGCCAGCTGCGTCTGATGGATGCGGTGGAAGAGCGTTCCGATGCTCTGGTGGGAGAATTCATCGAACAGCAGATTGAAAATGCCGAATTTGGGCGTATTGCTGCGCAGGCGGCAAAACAGGTGATCGTGCAGCGTGTGCGCGAAGCTGAGCGCCAGCAGGTAGTGGACGCCTTCAAGGATCGCGTCGGCGAACTGGTCACCGGCATCGTCAAGCGCGTCGAACGCGGGAACATCTATCTCGATCTTGGCGGGAATGCCGAAGCCTTCATTCCGCGCGACAAGACCATTCCGCGCGAATCGCATCGTGTCGGCGACCGTGTACGCGGTTATTTGCAGGAAGTACGCTCGGAAGCGCGCGGCCCGCAACTATTCGTATCGCGCGCTGCGCCGGAATTCATGATCGAACTGTTCAAGCTTGAGGTGCCTGAAGTCGGTCAGGGCTTGGTGGAGATCAAGGGTTGCGCCCGCGACCCGGGCGATCGCGCAAAGATTGCTGTAGTCGCGCATGACAACCGTACCGATCCTATCGGCGCATGCATCGGCATGCGCGGTTCGCGCGTGCAGGCGGTGTCAAACGAGCTCAACGGTGAGCGCGTGGACATCATTCTGTGGCATGAAAATCAAGCGCAATATGTGATCAACGCCATGGCGCCGGCTGAAGTGCAGTCCATCATCATGGATGAGGACAAGCACTCGATGGATATCGCGGTAGCCGAGGACAAGCTCTCCCAGGCAATCGGCCGCGGCGGTCAGAACGTACGCTTGGCCAGCAAGCTCACTGGCTGGCAGCTCAATGTGATGACGCAGGACCAGGTCGCCGCCAAGAGTGAAGCGGAACAGGACGCGGCCCGCCAGTTGTTCATGGACAGGCTGGAAGTGGATCAGGAGATCGCCAATATCCTCGTGCAGGAAGGTTTCTCCAGCGTCGAGGAAATCGCGTATGTGCCAAGTGCCGAGCTGCTCGCTATCGAGGGTTTCGACGAGGACATCGTGGAAGAGCTCCGCGCCCGCGCGCGCGACTCGCTGTTGACCGAAGCGTTGGCGGTAGAGGAAAACCTGGACGAACATCAGCCTTCGAACGAACTACTTGAGCTGGAAGGCATGGATGAATCGACCGCGTATGCGCTCGCAGAGCGCGGCGTCGTCAGCTTGGATGATTTGGCCGATCAGGCCGTGGATGACCTCATTGATATCGAAGGCATGGATGAGGATCGTGCCGCGGCACTCATCATGGCGGCGCGTGCGCCGATGATTGCGCGGCTGGAGAAGGGCGGCTAACCGCGGGCGGCAGCGTCCCGGATGGGCGCGCCGGAGACTTTTGGGGTCTCCACCAAGGACGGAGGTGGCCGTGCGAGATAGCGATCTTGTACGGACGATAAGCGCGGGAACGGCGGAGAAAGAATCACGATGTCGGACGTCACAATTAAACAACTCGCCCAGGTTCTGGGTATGCCTGTCGACAAGCTGCTTGCTCAGCTTGGCGAGGCAGGCATGAAATTCTCCGATCCGGAGCAAGTCATCAGCAGCACTGAAAAAGTGAAACTGCTGGGCTTTTTGCGCCGCACCCACGGTAAAGCAGACGCTGCCGTGGAAACCGAGGACTCCTCACCGCGGCAAATTACGCTGAAACGCCGCAAGATCAGTGAGCTCAAGGTCTCCACACCAGGTGGTCGCGGTGCATCCAGTGCCAAGACCGTCAATGTGGAGGTGCGCGCCAAGCGGACCTATGTCAAGCGCAGCGTGATTGCCGAGGAAGCGAACGCGGATACGGAGCGCGAGGAAGCTTTGCGCCGGCTGCAGGAGTCCCAGCAGCAGCGTGAGCAGGAAGAACAGGAACGCGTTGAAGCCGAGCACCGGCGGCAGGAAGAAGTGCGCCAGCGTGCCGAGGAAGAAGCTCGTCGGCAAGCGGAGGTGGAACGCGCCCGGCTGGAGGCCCAAGCTGCCGCGGAAGCGCGGGTCGCGGAGGAGCGAGCGAAAGCCGCAGAGGCTAGGCGTACGCCAGAGCAGGAGCCCAAGCCGGAGTCTATCGAGCCGGAACCTGCACAGCAGGAGGAAAAGGTGGTTACAGCGGAGCCTTCGTCAGCGGAGCCTGCGTCGGTACAACGCATTGACCAGCATTCGCTGGGCATGATCTTGCCCCGCATTCACGAGCCCCGTAAACGCGAAAAGAAACCGGTGGCAGTAGCACCCGCCCCGGCGGCTCCAGCGCCTGCCCCTGCGCCGGCAGCTGCCGCTGGGGACAGCGCGCGTGGTGGCAAATCGCGCCATAATTTCCGGGACCAGGACGAGATTGCGAGCGGCAAACGTTTCGCAGCAGGCGAATTGCATTTGTCAGAGGCTGATCGCGCCCGTCGCTCCACCAAGCGCGGCAAGGGCGGCAAAGCTGCTGTGCGCGAAACCACGCGAGGTGGTTCGCCGGCGGCGACCGGAACGCATGGTTTCTCGCGTCCGACCGCGCCGGTAGTGCGAGAGGTCGTCGTGGGCGATGCCAACGTAGTGGCCGAGCTTGCACAGAAGATGGCGGTCAAAGGATCCGAGGTTGTCAAAGCCCTGTTCAAGATGGGCGTGATGGCAACCATCAACCAGACAATCGATCACGACACTGCTGTGCTGGTGGTCGAGGAACTGGGCCATAAGCCCATTGAGGCCAGCGATCAGGGTGCGGAAGCCGCACTGGCGGCGCACACGCAGAGCGCCGAGCTGGAGGGCGAGCGTGAGCCACGTCCGCCGGTGGTCACGATCATGGGCCACGTCGATCACGGCAAGACGTCGCTGCTCGATTACATCCGCCGTACCAAGGTGGCGGCTGGCGAGGCGGGCGGCATTACTCAGCATATCGGCGCATATCACGTGACCACGCCGAAGGGCGTGATTACCTTTCTGGATACGCCCGGCCATGCTGCATTTACTGCGATGCGTGCACGCGGCGCGCAGTCCACGGACATCGTGGTGCTGGTGGTCGCCGCGGACGATGGCGTGATGCCGCAAACCCAGGAAGCCGTGCAACATGCGCGCGCCGCTAAGGTTCCGCTGATCGTCGCGATCAACAAAATGGACAAGTCCGACGCCAATCCTGACCACGTCAAGCAAGGGCTCGGCAACCTCGAAGTGATCCCGGAAGAGTGGGGTGGCGACACTCCGTTCATACCGGTGTCGGCCAAGACCGGCATGGGCGTGGACGCTCTACTCGACGCCATTTCGGTGCAGGCTGAAATCATGGAGCTGACAGCGGTCAAGGATGGTCCGGCCTCGGGCGTAGTGATCGAGTCGAGCCTTGATCGCGGTCGCGGTCCGGTGGCAACCGTGTTGGTGCAGCAAGGTACGCTCAAGCGCGGCGACTTCGTGGTGTGCGGTATCGAATACGGCCGCATGCGCGCGCTGATCGACGAGACCGGCCACACCGTGCAAGAGGCCGGTCCTTCGATTCCCGTGCAAGTACTGGGCCTGTCCGGTGTACCGGAGGCGGGCGACGATTTTGTGGCTGTGGCCGATGAACGCTTGGCGCGTGAAGTCGCGGCAGAGCGCCAGCTGAAGCGGCGCGAGACCCGCATGGTGAGCAAGGCCAATCGCCTGGAAGACATCATGGCGCAGATGGGCCAGGCCACCGAGCAGCAGACGCTCAACATCCTGGTCAAAGCCGATGTGCAGGGTTCCGTACAGGCCTTGCGCGACTCGCTCAGCCAGATCGGCAATGAAAACGTGAAGGTGAACGTGATCGCAGCCGGCGTCGGTGGTATCACAGAATCCGACGCTACGCTGGCAGCGGCGTCCAAGGCGCTGGTTATCGGCTTCAACGTGCGTGCTGACGCTTCGGCGCGCAAGGTGATCGATACGGCCGGTCTGGACGTCCGCTATTTCTCGATCATCTATGACGTGATCGATCAGGTGAAACAGGCGGCATCGGGTCTGCTCGGCGTGGAAGTGCGCGAGGAAATCATCGGTGTTGCCCAGGTGCGCGATGTGTTCCGCAGTTCCAAGTTCGGTGCCGTGGCCGGCTGCATGGTGGTCGAGGGCTCGGTCAAGCGCAATAAACCGATTCGTGTGCTGCGCAACAACACAGTGATCTTCCAGGGTGAATTGGAATCGTTGCGCCGGTTCAAGGATCTGGTAGACGAGGTTCGTTCGGGCATGGAGTGTGGTATTGCCGTGAAACAGTACAACGATGTGAAGGTAGGCGATCAGATCGAGTGCTTCGAGCGCATTGAAGTCGCACGCACGCTGTAAGTTTGCATCTCTTGGATGAGAGTCAATCTGATTTCAATGCATGATTGACCCTCGGCCGTTTTCCGGCGTGTACCGGGAAACGGCTGAATGCATCGGGTGGCATTGGCACCCCATGCGCGCATGCGTTTCCTGTGGTCCATCAAAGTTGTAAAGCAGGCCAGCATCGTGCCGAAGTGATAGTTTCAGAGCCCACCGCGCGAACATTTTCCCTTTCAGCCATTCGATCGAATACATGCCTTCACGTGACTTCAAACGCACAGACCGCGTTGGCGCCGAGCTCCGCCGCGAGTTGGGTACCTTGGTACATGCAGCGGTGCGCGATCATGGCTTGCCATCGTGCAGCGTGTCGGATGTGGAGGTGACGCGCGATTTGGACTGGGCCACGGTCTGGGTTACCGCGTTGTTGCCACAGCAGTCGAAGGAAGTGGTGAAGGCACTGAACGAGCTGACCGGAGAGTTCCGTCGTTCCTTGTCGCGCATAATGCGTATCCGCCGGGTGCCGGAGTTGCGTTTCAAGTACGACGACTCGGTCGACAAAGGTGAACGGATCGAGCAGTTGTTGCGGCAAAATCCATCGCAGGATTCGGACGAGGGCGAGGATTGAATCGCCAGGCATCGGCGGCTTTTCCATCCAGGGCGCGGGAGGTTGCTGCCGTCTTTCGCTCCCAACTTCCTGGATCCGCTTCTTTCGGATAAGGATGATAAGGCCGGCTTTCTCATTACCCTGGGAAGATTTCCTGGCAAGGGCCGATGCCTCAAATACTCTTCATCTCACCCTATGAGCCGCCGCCGACATCGCCCAGACGCCCGTGATTTGCACGGCATCCTGCTACTCGACAAGCCACTGGGCATGAGTTCGAACAAAGCGTTGCAGATAGCGATGGCCATTCTGCACGCCGCCAAAGGCGGACATACGGGAGCGCTGGATCCGCTGGCAACGGGGCTGCTGCCGTTGTGCTTCGGCGAGGCCACCAAGATCGCAGGCAATCTACTGGGTTCACGCAAGGCTTATCTTGCCGAATGCCGCCTTGGCGTCACAACCACGACGGCGGACCTTGAGGGTGAAGTTATCGATCATCGCCCTGTGCCATCGCTAGAGGAAGCCATCGTCGAAGCCGTACTGGCCTCGTTGCGCGGGCGCATCATTCAGGTACCACCTGTGCATTCAGCACTCAAGCAAGGCGGTGAGCCGTTGTATCTGAAGGCGCGGCGTGGTGAGGCCGTTCAGGCGCCGCCGCGCGAAGTAGACATCGATCGGTTGGAGCTGGTTTCCCGCGACGGAGATACGCTGACTCTTTACGTGGAGTGCGGATCGGGTACTTATATCCGCAGTTTGGCGGTAGATATAGGCGAAAAGCTCGGTTGTGGCGCCCATCTCACTGCCTTGCGGCGGTTATGGGTAGAGCCATTCCGCGAGCCCATGATGGTTACCCTGGAGGCGCTGCGCGAAGCTGCGGAGCAGGGTGAGGACCTGCTGGACAGGATGGTTCTGCCTCTGTCAGCGGGGGTGGCGGATCTTCCGGCGTTACATCTCGATACGGTCGACAGCTTAGCCGTCTCACAGGGACGTCAGATTGACTGGCCCCAGGGAAGGCCGCGGGAGCGGTCGGCCGCTTTTGCCGAGGATGGTCGCTTGCTGGCGCTGGTCGAATACGACGAACGGGGATGGATGCGCATCCTGCGAGGGTTCAATCTGCCTACGACCGGTTAACGTCTTATGTGATGGTCTTGTTGCAATATGCTCAGGGCCGGTACAATTAGCCTCTTGATTCAGTACTTTCACTCAACCTGTCGGAGCTTGCGCAACGTCATCGGGCGGTGACGTTGCGCAAGTTCCGCATCTGTTTTTTTAAGGAAGACATCCATGTCCCTCACCGTAGAACAGTCCAGCAAGATCATTGCTGACTTCGGCCATGCGCCGAACGACACCGGCTCCACGGAAGTGCAGGTTGCCCTGCTTTCTGCCCGCATCGAGCACCTCACTGATCATTTCAAGACGCACAAGCAGGATCATCACTCCCGTCGTGGTCTGCTGAAGCTGGTCAATCAGCGCAAGCGCCTGCTTGGGTACCTCAAGGATCGTGATCTGGCCCGTTATCAGAGCCTGATCGAGCGCCTTGGCCTGCGTAGATAATTTCTGCGCTCATCCATGATCGTGAAGATCAAGAAGCGGCCGTCCTGGTCGCACTCTTTAAAAATTTGGATAACCAATGGCGAAAGTAACCAAGTCGTTCCAGTACGGTAGTCACGAAGTCACACTGGAGACGGGCGAAATCGCCCGCCAGGCTTCGGGCGCGGTCATGGTCAGCATGGGCGGCACGGTGGTGCTGGTCAGCGTTGTGGCTGCCTCGAAGGCGAAAGATGGGCAGGATTTCTTCCCGCTCACCGTTGACTATGTCGAGAAGTTCTATTCGGCCGGTCGCATTCCTGGTGGCTTCTTCAAGCGGGAAGGTCGCCCGACAGAGAAAGAGACACTCACTTCGCGTCTGATCGACCGTCCAGTGCGCCCGCTGTTCCCGGAAGAGTTCAAGAACGAAGTCCAGGTCATCGCTCAGGTCATCTCGCTCAATCCCGAGGTCGATGGTGACATTCCTTCGATGATCGGCGCTTCTGCTGCGCTGACGCTGGCTGGCATTCCGTTCAAGGGCCCGATCGGCGCTGCGCGCGTGGGCTATGCAAACGGCCAGTATCTGTTGAATCCTTCTGTCACCGAGCTGAAGACTTCTGACCTGGAACTGGTCGTTGCCGGTACCGCCAATGCGGTGCTGATGGTGGAGTCCGAAGCCAAGCTGCTCAGCGAAGAAGTGATGCTGGGCGCCGTGGTATTTGGCCACAAGCAGATGCAGGCAGTCATCGGCGCGATCAATGAGTTTGTTGCCCAAGCCGGACGCAAGACGTTCCAGTGGGCGCCGCCGGCGCGTAATGACGCGCTGTTCAAGGATATCGAGAGTATCCTCGGTGACCGTCTGGAAAAGGCTTTCGCGATCCGCGACAAGCTGGAGCGACGCGACGCGATTGCCGGACTGAAGACTGACATCAAGACCGGTATTGCGGAAACCGCTGCTTCGCATGGTTGGACCGATCTCGACATCAGCAATGCGTTTGCGGAAATCGAATACCGCACCATGCGTGATGGCGTGCTCAAGACCAAGGTACGCATCGACGGCCGCAAGCTGGATGACATCCGCCCGATCTCGGTGCGCGTGGGCGTGTTGCCGCGCACGCATGGCTCGGCGCTGTTCACCCGTGGCGAGACGCAGGCACTGGTCGTGGCTACGCTGGGTACTGCCCGTGATGCGCAGATCATCGATGCGCCGGAAGGCGAGTCGAAGGATCCCTTCCTGTTCCACTACAACTTCCCGCCGTTCTCGGTGGGTGAGACTGGCCGTTTTGGCGCCCCAAAGCGCCGTGAAATCGGCCATGGTCGCCTCGCCAAGCGTGGCGTGCAGGCTGTGAAGCCCTCGCTGGAGGAATTTCCGTACGTGCTGCGCGTGGTTTCTGAAATCACCGAGTCGAACGGTTCCTCGTCCATGGCGTCCGTTTGCGGTTCCTCGCTCGCGCTGATGGATGCTGGCGTCCCTCTGAAAGCCCCGGTGGCAGGCATTGCCATGGGTCTGGTGAAAGAAGGCGGCGATTTCGTCGTACTGTCCGACATCCTGGGCGACGAGGATCACCTCGGCGATATGGACTTCAAGGTGGCCGGCAGTGCCGAGGGCGTTTCCGCGCTGCAGATGGACATCAAGATCGACGGTATTACCGAAGAGATCATGCGCGTAGCGCTGGAACAGGCTAAGCGTGGCCGTCTGCACATCTTGGGTGAAATGGCCAAGGTGATCAGCCAGCCTCGTGCGGAAATGAGCGAATATGCACCGCGCCTGCTGACCGTCAAGATTCATCCGGACAAGATCCGTGAAGTGATCGGCAAGGGTGGCGCCACCATCCGGGCCATCACCGAAGAGACGGGCACCACCATCGACATCAGCGACGATGGTACCGTGGTCATCGCCTCGGTCAATCGCCTGGCGGCCGAAGAGGCCAAAAAGCGCATCGACCAGATCGTCTCCGACGTCGAGCCGGGCCGCATCTACGAGGGCAAGGTCGCCAAGCTGATGGATTTTGGTGCGTTCGTGACGATCTTGCCGGGCAAGGACGGTCTCGTTCACGTCTCGCAGATATCCAATGAGCGTGTGGAGAAGGTCTCCGACAAGCTTAAGGAAGGCGACATCGTCAAGGTCAAGGTGCTGGAAGTGGACAAGCAGGGCCGTATTCGCCTGTCCATGAAGGCAGTGGCCGAAGACGAGGGCGCCAGCGCCTGACGCTCTCCGAAAAGTCCGATCTTTGACAACGCCCGGTTCCTGTAGCCGGGCGTTGTCATTTACGCAAGCCTGTATTTGATACGATGGCGATTCAGTTTGAGGATGCAGGCATGCCCGACCAGGCGAATGAGTTTATGAAGGACTACCAGTCTTTTGCGCAACAATCCTGGGACGCTTGGATGCGTTATCTCCAGCAGCAGCAAACGGGCAACCCAGTTCCTCTTTGGGGCATGGGCTCCGCGGCAGTCCCACCGATGCAAGACGATTTGCTGAGTCGCACTCTCGCCAGCCTTAAGGCGTATGGCAGTTGGTTGCAGCAGGCAGCCAGTGCAGGAATGAACCCGCCAGGAAACAGCTGGCAGCAGCCCGCGGCCATGCAGTCCTTTCTCGCTGCATTCAATCAACCCTTTGCGCAGACCGTGGCAGGCATCGATAGTGCTTCCGCCTTTGGCCTGGATCATCAGTGGCAAGCCTGGTTGCAGGCGATGCAGCATGCCGGTATGGGATCGTTGTTGAACCAGTCGGCGGCCTTTGGCATCACGCGTGAGGTGCAGCTTGATCAGCAAGCGCTAGCGAAGGCCATGCAGGAGTATGCGCAACTCAGCGTGCGTTATCACGGCTTACTGCAGAAGATAAATACGCAGGGCATTGCGCGGCTGCAAGAAATGCTTGCGCAACGCGCGGAACCCGGGAAACAGGTTGAATCTTTGAAAGCCTTGTACGACCTGTGGGTGGATGCCATGGAAGAGGTGTACGCCGAAATGGCGCTTTCGGAGGAGTTTCGCGAGGTCTTCGGTGCCATGGTGAATGCGCAGATGCAGGTGCGCAAACTGCAGCAACAGCAAACTGAACAAATGTGTCGTGAGTTGGGCATTCCCACTCGCAGCGAAGTGAATAGCCTCGGCGAGCGGGTGCAGCAATTGCGCCGCGAACTAAAATCGCAAAAGCAAGTTGAGTCTGTGGCGGATACCTCGGTTGATGCTTTACAAGCCGAAATCGTGGCTCTGAAGCGCGAATTGGCAGCAAGCAAGGCAGTTGCAAAAGTTCGTCCCATCGAACGCAAGGCGAGTGGCGAAAACGGCAGCAAAACGGTCACTCCTTCACGGCGCACAAAAGCAACCCGCTCCGCCGCTGGAAAGCGCAAGTAAGGAATAAGCATGCAAAACCCGTTGCATATCGATCCGCAACAAGCTTTCGGCGAGATTGCTGCATTCCAGCGCAAGCTCGCCGCGGGATGGCAAAACCTGCGTGGTCTGGGTGAGCAGGACTATGCAAATACGCCACGCGAGGCGGTCTATCGCGAAGATAAGCTCACCGTCTGGCACATGAAGGGTAGCCACAAACCCACTGCAAAGGTGCCCACCCTCATCGTATACGCGCTGGTCAATACGGTGTGGATGACCGATTTGCAGAATGACCGCTCGCTGGTGCGCAATTTGTTGGAACAGGGTGAAGATGTCTATTTGATCGATTGGGGGTATCCGGATGGTGCCGACCGCTGGTTGACGCTGGACGATTACCTCAATGGTTATCTTGATCGCAGCGTCGATGCGATACGCAAGCGTCACGGGCTTGATGCCATCAATCTGCTTGGCATTTGCCAGGGCGGTACGTTCTCGCTGTGCTACACAGCTATGCATCCGGAAAAGGTAAAAAACCTGGTCACTATGGTGACACCGGTAGATTTCTGCACCCCCGACAATATGCTGTCGCACTGGGTGCAAAGCATGAACGTGGATCTGTTCGTCGATACGCTGGGCAATGTTCCGGCGGAACTGATGAACTGGGTCTACTTGATGCTTAAGCCGCTGCGTTTGAACCAGCAGAAGTACGTCAGCCTGGTCGATATTCTCGATAATCCCGCCGAGTTGAAAAACTTCTTGCGCATGGAGCGATGGATTTTCGATTCACCTGACCAAGCCGGTGAGGCATTTCGTGAATTCATCAAGGATTTTTTCCAGCAGAACAAGCTGATTAAAGGTGACCTGCAAATCGGCAAGCAGCCAGTGGATTTGGGGATGGTGACCCAGCCTCTCCTCAATATTTACGCAACGCAGGATCATCTCGTGCCGCCGGACGCATCGCGTGCCCTGCAACGTTACGTCGGTACCACCGATTACAGTGAAGTTGCCTTCAAGGGCGGCCATATCGGCATCTACGTTTCCGGTCGTGCGCAACGTGAAGTCGCTCCTGCAATTCACCAGTGGCTGCGCGCGCGGGATACATAGCTTCCGATGATTTTCGCGTGGCTTTCGGCGTTGCTTTTCTTAGCTGTTGCTTTTCCGGAAGCGGGTATCTCATTCGTTGCGGTGAGATGAGGTGCGGTGAAGCTCGCTTGTTTTTAAGAGCTTCTTCGCTCCCTACTGCAAAGGAAAGCTGGCGCCCGCTCACCTATTTCTCCGATAAACTATTGCAATGACTAATCTTGCATCTGCACATGACACCATTCGCGCCGTTCAATGGCATGGCGATCGTTTGCGCCTACTGGACCAGCGGCTGCTGCCCGCAGAGGAAAGCTGGTTGGATTGCCGCGATGCATCGGCCGTTACTCAGGCGATCAAAGACCTAGCGGTGCGTGGTGCTCCCGCTATTGGCATCGCTGCTGCATGGGGTGTGGTGCTTGCCGCGCAGCAACGTGTTCCGATGGATAAAGCCCTGGCACAACTGCGCGCGGCACGTCCTACCGCTGTGAACCTGATGTGGGCACTCGATCGCATGAAGGCGTGCATGGATGCCGGTGCGGATGCGGTTGCATTGGAGCGCGAGGCGCAGGCCATTCAAGACGAAGACCTTGCCGCCAATCGTCATATGGGAGAATTGGGTGCCGCGCTGATCGCTCCGGGTTCTGGGGTGATGACTCATTGCAACACCGGCTCACTGGCGACATCCGGCTATGGCACGGCCCTCGGCGTCATTCGCGCAGGCGTCGCCGGCGGACGCATCCAGCAGGTATACGCAGGCGAAACCCGGCCCTGGCAGCAGGGCGCACGTCTCACCATGTGGGAATTGGTGCGCGATGGTATTCCCGCCAAGCTCATCGCCGATTCTGCGGCCTCACACTTGATGAAGTCGGGGGCGGTGCAGTGGGTCATTGTGGGTGCGGACCGTATTTCCGCCAACGGCGATACGGCCAATAAGATCGGTACCTATCAACTCGCTATCGCCGCGCGCCATCACGGCGTGAAATTCATGGTGGTCGCGCCATCTTCCACTGTCGATATGGCCACGGCTTCCGGAGACGATATCGAGATCGAACTGCGCGATGCGTCCGAGTTGCTCAGTGTGGCCGGGCGCCGCACGGTCGTCGATGGCGCGCAGGCCTGGAACCCGGTATTCGACGTCACGCCAGCTTCCTTGATCGACGCCATCGTGACCGAGCGTGGTGTGATCGAACATCCGACGACCGAGCGTATGCGAGCCGTGTTCGCCGCATGAGGCTGCGGCATGAAGTCATGCTGTTTGCAGTCGGGGGCCTGATCGGTTTCGTCATCGACGCCGGCATTGTGCAAGGACTCGTTACTTTTGCGCACTTCAATCCTTACACGGGAAGAATCATCTCGTTTTTAGCCGCGGCTACCGCTACTTGGTGGTGGAATCGTAGCCATACCTTTGCGGCGCGCCGGAGTGGTCGCTCGCTGGGTGTCGAATGGCTGCATTGGATGGCTTTGATGGGCGGTGGTGCCCTGGTCAATTACGCTGCCTATGTAGCATGCCTGATCGCTTTTCCGGACTGGCACCGATGGCCTGCGCTAGCCGTCGGCGTGGGGTCGATTTTTGCTGCTTTGGTCAATTTCGTCAGTGCTCGGACGCTCCTTTTCAGGCGCTCCAAAACAGGGTCCTAACCCTTTGATTGGAAAGGCGAAAACAAGACCTTTTCAAGTGCCGATGTGATACACTTTCAATCTACCGCCCAACCCTAGCGGGCAAGCGCAGCGCGCTTGTCACAGGGCTCTTATTCGTTACCAGGGAAGCCTATTGATGGCAGAGCTCGCCAAAGAAGTCATTCGCGTCAATATCGAAGACGAAATGCGCCAGAGCTACCTCGATTACGCGATGAGCGTGATCGTGGGACGCGCCCTCCCGGATGTTCGTGATGGCCTGAAGCCTGTGCACCGCCGCGTGTTGTACGCCATGAACGAACTTGGCAACGTCTGGAACAAACCCTACAAGAAATCCGCGCGTGTCGTCGGTGACGTGATCGGTAAATACCATCCGCACGGCGATAGCTCGGTTTATGACGCCATCGTACGTATGGCGCAGCCGTTTTCGTTGCGTTACATGCTGGTCGATGGCCAGGGCAATTTCGGCTCGGTCGATGGTGATAACGCTGCAGCGATGCGTTATACCGAAGTACGCATGGCGCGTCTCACGCACGAGTTGCTGGCAGATATCGACAAGGAAACGGTTGACTTCGGCCCCAACTACGATGAGAGCGAACATGAGCCATTGGTGCTGCCCACGCGCGTGCCGAACCTGTTGGTGAATGGCTCGGCTGGCATTGCTGTGGGCATGGCCACCAATGTGCCACCGCATAATCTCAGCGAGGTGATTGCGGCCACGATCGCGCTGATCGACAACCCGTCGTTGAGCATCGATGAGCTGATGCAACACATCCCGGGTCCGGATTTTCCGACCGCCGGCATCATCAATGGCGCAGCTGGTATCGTGGAGGCCTATCGTACTGGCCGAGGTCGCATCCTGGTACGCGCGCGCACGGAGATCGAAACCGAATCCAACGGCCGCGAGACGATCATCGTTCACGAGCTGCCTTATCAGGTGAACAAGGCGCGCCTGATCGAAAAGATCGCCGAGCTGGTGAAGGAAAAACGCGTCGAAGGCATTTCCGAGCTGCGCGATGAATCCGACAAGGACGGCATGCGCATTGTCATCGAGATCCGCCGTGACTCGATGGCCGATGTGGTGCTCAACAACCTGTTCCAGCAGACGCAGCTCCAGGTCACCTTCGGTATCAACATGGTGGCGCTGGCCGATGGGCAGCCGCGTACGTTGAACCTCAAGGAAATCCTTGAGGCGTTTATTCGCCATCGTCGTGAAGTCGTTACGCGACGGACCATTTTCGAATTGCGCAAGGCGCGTGCTCGCGCGCACATTTTGGAGGGCTTGACGGTCGCCCTGGCCAACATCGACGAAATGATCGAGCTCATCAAGACGTCTGCTTCGCCACAGGAGGCACGCGAGCGCATGCTTGCCCGCAAGTGGCAGCCAGGCACGGTTGCCACGCTGCTGGCTGCCGCCGGCGCAGAAGCCTCGCGTCCGGAAGATATGGACCCTCGCGATGGCCTGAAGGCTGATGGTTACCAGCTTTCCGACACACAGGCGCAGGAAATCCTTGCCATGCGCCTGCATCGTCTGACAGGCCTGGAGCAGGAAAAGCTTTCCGATGAATACCGCGAAATCCTTGAAACCATCCGCGGGCTTATTCAGATCCTGGAGGATCCGGAGCGCTTGCTGTCGGTGATTCGTGGCGAGCTTGAAGTCATCAAGGCTGATTTCGGTGATGAGCGTCGCACGGAAATCCAGCATTCGCAGGAAGATCTCAACGTACTCGACCTGATCGCACCTGAAGATGTGGTCGTAACGCTGTCGCACGCAGGTTACGTGAAACGTCAGCCCGCCAATATCTATCGTGCACAACGTCGGGGTGGCAAAGGCCGATCCGCGTCAGCGCTGAAAGAGGAAGATTTTGTTGAACAGCTGTGGGTGGTAAACACGCATGACACGTTGCTTACTTTCACCAGCACGGGGCGTGTTTATTGGCTCAAGGTCTATCAGATGCCCGATGCCGGTCCGAATGCGCGCGGCAAGCCGATGGTGAATCTGTTACCGCTTGCCGAAGGCGAGAAGGTGCAAGCGGTATTGCCGGTACATGAATACAGCTCGGATCGCTATGTATTCTTCGCTACCGCACAGGGCACGGTGAAAAAGACGCCGCTTACCGAGTTCGAATATCAGCTCCAGAAGGGCAAGATCGCCATCAATTTGGAAGACGGCGACGCACTGGTCGGTGTCGTATTGACCGACAGTAACAGCGACGTGCTGCTGTTCGCCTCTAACGGCAAGGTCGTCCGCTTTGACGAATGCGAAGTCCGGCCGATGGGGCGCACTGCTACGGGTGTGCGCGGCATGAAGCTGACCGACAATGCGAAAGTGGTGTCGCTGATCGTCGCCGAGCAGGGAGACATCCTGACCGCCACGGAGCGCGGCTACGGCAAGCGCACGCAACTGGATGAGTTCCCCAAGAAGGGACGCGGCACGCAAGGTGTGATCGGCATTCAATGCTCGGAACGAAACGGTCCGCTGGTCGCTGCTGCGCAGGTCACCGATGCACACGAACTGATGCTGATTTCCAATCAAGGTACGTTGGTTCGCACACGTGCCATGGAGGTGTCGCAGCTGGGACGCAATACCCAGGGCGTTACGCTCATCCGGTTGCCGGCAGACGAGTCGCTTGTCAGCGTGGTGCGGTTGGACGCTGACGAGAGCAGTAGCGATGATGCCGAGGCAGCTGAAGGTGATCCTAGCCCAGGGCAGGATGGTGCGGAGACGCAAGCAGCCGAATAAGTTCAGTCAGTAAGTTTTTGTTAGTAAAAAGCCCTGGTTTTCCAGGGCTTTTGCTATCAGGTACTTCGACACTTAAGCAAGCGTGCCGTTGTTCAAGAAGGCGTGTGTGTACGCGATAAAGCGACATTCGGAGCTTGCCGCAAGAACGGCCGACGGCTCCTGCACGGAAAAGCGAGAAGATGAAGCGGCGACCTATGCATGCGGAGCAGTGGCTTCCAGCAAAGCTTCCGCGGTTGTCACCCGTAGTTCGCCCGGGCTCTCAACAAAGACTTGTCGCACGATGCCATTCTCGGCATACAGAGCCGCACGACGTGAGCGGATTCCCATGCCGTAAGCCGATCCATCCATATTCCACCCTAGCGCCTGAGTGAAGGCGGCGTTGCCGTCCGCCAGCAGTTTCAAGCCGAGGGGAACGCGCTGCGAAGCGGCCCATGCCTTCATCACGTGGGCATCGTTGACGGCCATGCAATACACCTCAATAAGCCGGTGTTGGAACTCCGCATAATGCTTAACGTAACCCGGCAGATGGCGTTCGGAGCAGGTAGGAGTAAAGGCACCCGGCACGGCGAACAGCACAACTTTCCGACCGGCGAAGAGTGGCGCTGTGGTTGTTCGCTGCATGTCTGGACCATCGACAGCGGTCAGTGCTACATCCGGCACGTTCTGCCCGGCTTGGATCGTCATAAGCCACTCGCTGAAATTACGGCAACGCAAGCAATAGTACCGCCGGAATCCCGCTCAAGATCGTCTTGAAACCCCCGAGGCGGGCAACTATCTGGTTGTCAAGCGGCGAACGCACCGCAACCTATTCGAGGAAATAGCCATGAATCCTACCCGTAATACCCTCTGGAGTGCCACGAGTGCTTTTCCGGCCGACATTCGTCAGGCGTTTGAGCGCTTCTTTCAAAATAACGATGAGAGCGACGGTTCCAACGTGGTGACCAGCCAATGGGCGCCGCGCGTGGATATCAAGGAAGAAGACCAGCGTTTTGTGATTTTTGCGGACGTGCCGGGCGTGAATCCGGCCGAGATCGACGTCAGCATGGAAAAGGGCATTCTTACCATCAAGGGCGAGCGTGCGGTCGAGAAGAGCGAGCAAAATGGCGGTCGGTTTACCCGTGTGGAGCGGGCGCATGGTAGCTTCCACCGTCGTTTTGCCTTGCCCGATAGTGCCGATGCCGACAATATTAGCGCGACCGGCAAGTATGGTGTGCTTGAAATCGTGATTCCAAAGAAAGCGGAAAAGGCACCGCGCCGCATTACGATCAACACTGCGCAATAACCGCATCGTTGTTGAGGTTGCGGAGGCAGCCCGCCACGGACGATGATCCGCGGTGGGCTGCTGGTGCTGGTGAAATCGAGTTGGGGAGTGTAAGTGGAATTCAAAGACTATTACGACATTTTGGGCGTAAAGCCTGATGCCAGTGAAGCCGAGATCAAGGCGGCTTATCGCAAACTCGCGCGCAAATATCATCCGGACAAGAACAAAGAACCGGGCGCCGAAGAGAAATTCAAGGCGATCAACGAAGCCAACGAAGTGCTCCGCGACGTGGAGAAACGTCGCGCCTATGATCAGCTGCGCGCTGGTGGCTATCGCCCTGGCGAACAATTCCGCCCGCCGCCGAATTGGCAAGGGCAGGGTTTCGATTTTGGCGACGCTGGCGATGGTGATTTCAGCGATTTTTTCGAAAGCCTGTTCGGTCGTGCCGCAGGTGGGCGGCACGCACCTCGTGCTCGCCGTGGGCGTGACGTGCATGCCCAGGTCCAGATTGATCTGCAGACGGCCTTTAACGGGGGGCGTACTCGCTTGAGTCTGGACGATGGAAGTGGAGCCGAACGCGTACTGGAGGTGAAGATCCCAGCTGGCATCCAGCCGGGGCAGGTGATCCGCCTTGGGGGTCAGGGGCATCCCGGTGCCGGCGGAGGTCCGGGTGGTGACCTGCTGCTCGAGGTGGGCATTCGAGACGATGCTCGCTTCAAGTTAGATGGCCGCAATGTGCTGCATGTACTGTCTGTCAGCCCTTGGGAGGCCGCACTGGGAGCAACCGTGCCGGTACCGACGCTGGCTGGAACAGTTGACCTGCGCATTCCCGCTGGCACGCAATCGGGCCGCAAGCTACGGCTCAAAGGCCGGGGCCTTCCAGGGCAGCCACCCGGAGATCAATTGGTAGAAGTTTCTATCAAGGCGCCGGCAGCGGAGAATGATGCGCAGCGCAAGGCGTATGAAGCACTCCACGCTCAATTTGCCCATTACGACCCGCGGCATTCGTGATGTTCGGCAAATAAAAAAACGGCGCCTAGGAGCGCCGTTTTTTTATTTGCCCTGAGGTTATGCCGGCAATAATTCTTTCAACACAGCCATCAATTCTTCTTCCTTGATAGGCTTGGTGACATAAGCTTTGGCACCTTGGCGCATGCCCCAGACTTTATCGGTTTCTTGATCCTTGGTCGTGACCAGCACAATAGGAATATGTGCGGTCTCGGGATCTTTGCTGATTGTGCGCGTAGCCTGGAATCCGTTGAGATTTGGCATCACGACGTCCATCAGGATAAGAGACGGCTTCTCTTGCTTGGCTACGGCAACACCCGCCGCGCCGTCTTCGGCAGTCAGCGTCTCGTGCCCGAGTTTCTCGACGATGCGTTTGATGCCGAGAAGCTGTGACGGTGAATCGTCGACGATCAGGATGCGTGCCATAAGGTGGGAATCCCCTTGCTGTTTCGTTAATTCTATGTCGCCGTGGCGGCGCTTCCAAGCGCTACATCTTACCGATACGCACAATGGTACGGCCGAATGAGTTGCCCGTAAGCATATGTTCGAACACCTCGGACAACTGTTCCAATGCGATTTCCCGGGTCGCGATCTGGTCCAGGTGACGCGGTTTCCAGTCGTCGGCGAGATGTTGCCATACTCGATCGCGCAGATCCCGGGCGGTTCCTGCCGAGGCGATGCCGAGCAGGCTGACGCCGCGGATGATGAACGGCATGACGGTACTCTTGAACTCGATGCCTCCAGCGTTGCCGCAGAGAGCAACATTCCCATAGGGCACGATCAGTGGCAGTAATCCAGCCAGCATTGCTCCGCCGACATTGTCCAGCGCACCGCCGAAGCAGGCCGAATCCATGGGTTTACCGCTGAATGCGAACGCATGCCGGTCAAGGCATTGCGCTGCTCCCAGGCTATGCAGGAAATCGAAATGCGAAGACTTGCCGCTGATGGCATGCACTTCATAACCGGCACGCGTAAAGATGTCGATCGCCAACATGCCAACACCGCCGCTGGCACCGCTGATCGCAATGGGGCCGAGTGCAGGGGATTGACGATTATCCAGCATGCGGAGCAGTGACAAAGCAGCCGTAAAGCCGGCCGTACCCAAAATCATGCTTTCGCGCAGGTTCAGGCCTTTCGGTAAATGAATCGCCCATTGCGAAGGCAGACGAATGTATTCGCCGTAACCGCCATCGCGCGTTTCGGAAAGACCACTACCGGTACACAGCACCGCATCCCCTTCCTTGAACGCCGGATCTTTGGATGCAACCACGATGCCTGAAACATCGATTCCGCCATTGAGGGGGTATTGGCGGAGAATCCTGCCCTTGCCTGTCCCGGCCAATGCATCTTTGTAGTTCACCGACGAATAGGCAACCTTTAGCAGCACGTCGCCGGAGCTGAGTTCATCCGTATGCATGGTCTGGATGCCAGCGCGATAGCCATCCGCCTCATTACGGATGCGAAATGCTTGAAAACGAGTCGATGCACTCATGATGGTTGTCCGAGTAGTAACTGGAAGAAATCAGGCTTCAACGCTTCTGCTATCGATCCACTTGGGCGCATAGCCGCCTTGATAGCGGGCCATCCAGTCAAACATCTGGGTCATGTCTTCGCCAAACCATATGCTTTCACGCTGCTCGACGCGCACGAATGCTTCATTCACCATGTGATCCATCATGGTGCGCAATTGGCTGTAATACCCTCGCACATCAAGGAACGCACAGGGATATTTGTGTAATCCGAGCTGCGCCCAGGTCAGCATTTCGAACATCTCGTCCATGGTGCCGAAACCACCAGGCAACGCCACAAAGGCTTCTGATAGCTCGAACATGCGGGTCTTGCGTTGATGCATTGTTTCGACCACGTGCATCTCGGTCAGCCCGGGATGGGCTACTTCGCGTTCGACCAGTTGGCGGGGAATGACCCCCACGACGTTGCCGTTGGCGGCCAACACGGCATCGGCCACCGTACCCATCAAGCCCACTTTACCTCCGCCATACACCAGCGTGATGCCGCGGCGTGCCATTTCGGTACCGAAGGCATGGGCACTATGAGCATATTCCGGGGATTTGCCGGAGCTTGAGCCGCAATAGACGCAAAGGGAGGTGGGTAGAGGCATAGTGAAATTTTGAAAGGCGAGAGAGGGGGCAGGTGTCGAGAGACTGGCCGGATATATATCCGGCCAGTCTCTCGTTCTAGAAACAAAACGGCCCGCCCATGTCGCCAGGAGCGGGCCGTCGACCCCGAATCATGGCGCATCCATGCGTCGCTCGGGGTGAAGTCGTCCTGACCTCAGTTGCCTTTATGGATAGCGCGCTTGTCGACCGAGAGTGCTGCTTCATGTACAGCCTCGGAGAGCGTCGGATGCGCGTGAACGATGCGAGCCAGGTCTTCGGAAGAGCCCTTGAACTCCATCGCGACCACACATTCGGCAATCAGCTCGGATACGCCAGGGCCGACCATATGGACGCCGAGAATGCGGTCGGTCTCGGCATGGGCGAGCATCTTCACTTGGCCGATAGCCTCGTTCATGGCAACTGCACGGCCGATGGCGGCGAATGGGAAGGTGCCCACCTTGTAGGGGATCCCCAGTTCCTTCAGTTCCTTCTCGGTCTTGCCCGCCCAAGCGATTTCCGGTTCGGTATAGATCACCCACGGTACCGTTTCCAGGTTTACGTGACCTGCCTTGCCGGCGATCCACTCGGCCACCGCCACGCCTTCTTCGGAGCCCTTATGGGCCAGCATCGGGCCACGTACAGCGTCGCCGATTGCCCATACACCGTCTACACCTGTGTGATTGTGCTCGTCGACCTTGATGCGACCGCGCTCGTCAAGCTGTACGCCTGTACCTTCAGCCAGCAAGCCCTCGGTGTAAGCGCGGCGACCCACGGCCACCAGCAGCTTATCGACAATGAGTTCATGCGCACCGTCCTTGTCTTCATAGGACAGCACTACCTCGTTCTTCTTCACTTCCGCCTTGGTGAGCTTGGCGCCGAGCTTGATGGCGAGGCCCTGTTTCTCAAATTCCTTCTTGGCGATCTTGGCGATGTCCTGGTCAGCAACGGCGAGGAAATCCGGCAACGCTTCGAGGACGGTTACCTCGGCACCCAGGCGTTTCCACACACTGCCCAGTTCCAGGCCGATCACGCCTGCGCCGATCACGCCCAGGCGCTTGGGCACCTCATTGATGTCCAGTGCACCGGCGTTGTCGATGATGTATTTGCCATCGAACTTGGCAAACGGCAGTTCGATCGGTACCGAGCCGGAAGCGAGGATCACGTTGGTGGCACTGATCGTCTGCGTGCTGCCGTCGTTGCCGGTAATCTCCACGCTGTTGCCCTTCAGCAGCTTGCCCTTGCCGAAGTACGGGGTGACCTTGTTGGCCTTGAACAGCTGGCCGATACCACCGGTAAACTGTTTGACGATCTTGTCCTTGCGGCCGATGAAGGTGGCCATGTCCACCTTGGCATTCTCCACGCTGATGCCATGCGCCGGCAGGTTGTGCGACAAGTTGTAGTACTGCTTGGATGAATCGAGCAGTGCCTTGGAGGGAATGCAACCGACATTGAGGCAGGTGCCGCCGAGCGCCTGTTTGCCGTCCTTGCCGACGAAAGCATCCACGCAGGCGGTTTTCAGGCCGAGTTGTGCAGCGCGGATCGCGGCTACGTATCCGGCAGGGCCGGCGCCGATGACGATGACGTCGAATTTATCGCTCATGGTTGTTCCTTGAAGTTTGGTGCGCTTGGTTGGGAGAAGCGCATCAAGGGGGGAGCTTTAGCGGCTGATGGCGAGCGTGTCGTTTATCACACACTTCGCCATCGGCGCTTCGTACCTATTTGCATGTGAGCGGGGCGCTCACATGCATCACATGCCCAGCAACATGCGCTGCGGGTTTTCCAGCTGATTCTTGATGTCGACCAGGAACAGCACGGCATCCTTGCCATCGATGATGCGATGGTCGTAGCTGAGCGCGATGTACATCATTGGCGCGGCAATGACCTGGCCGTTCTCGACGATGGCGCGCTCCTTGATGGTGTGCATGCCCAGGATGGCGCTTTGCGGGGGATTCACGATTGGCGTCGACAACAGCGAACCGAAGGTGCCGCCATTGGTGATGGTAAACGTGCCGCCCTGAAGGTCTTCCAGCCCCAGCTTGCCGTCACGGGCTTTCTTGGCGTAATCGGCAATACCGCGCTCAACATCGGCAAAGCTCATGCTCTGCACATCGCGCAGTACCGGCGTCACCAGGCCCTTTTCGGTAGCCACGGCAATGGAGATGTCCTGATAGCCGTGATAGATGATGTCGTTGCCATCGACCGAAGCGTTGACGATCGGACGGCGCTTCAGGGCTTCGGCGGCAGCTTTCACGAAGAAACTCATGAAGCCGAGTTTCACGCCGTTCGCTTTTTCGAACTGCTCGCCAAGCGTCTTGCGCATCTTGGTGACTTCGGCGAGGTTCACTTCGTTGAACGAGGTGAGCATTGCGATGGAGTTCTTCGACTGCATCAGGCGCTCGGCGATGCGTGCGCGGATACGCGTCATCGGCACGCGCTCTTCCGGACGGGCGCCAGCCGCTGGCGCTGCCGGCGGTGTGGCGGCAGCCGGGGCGCCGCCCTTGCCGTAGTTCACCAGGTCTTCCTTGGTAACGCGGCCGTCGCGGCCTGTACCGGCAACCTTCGAAACGTCGATCTTCTCTTCGGTGGCTACGCGCAATCCGGCGGGAGAAAGATCCCCAGCGCCCTTGGCCGCGGGAGCAGCAGCAGGGGCCGGGGCAGGAGCTGCCGCGGGTGCGGGAGCCGGTGCGGACGCCGCAGTAGCCCCCTCCTCGATTACCGCGATCACCTGCTGGCTGGTCACCGTGTCACCGACCTGGAACTTCAGTTCCTTCAGCACGCCGTCAACCGGCGCAGGCACTTCCAGCACGACCTTATCGGTTTCCAGATCGACCAGGTTCTCATCGCGCTTTACGGCATCGCCGGCTTTCTTGTGCCAAGTGGCGATGGTCGCGTCGGAGACGGACTCGGGCAGAACGGGGACTTTGACTTCGGTAGACATGTTTGAACCTTTTGGTTTGGCGCTCATCCCTGAGCGAGAAAGTCAAAAAGCGGTCATCCTGGCCGCACTTTAAGATGGACTTATTCTGCGGAGTGATCGGGACCGATCGGCGCCACCAGCGCTTGCTCGACCAGTGCCACCTGTTCGGCGATGTGATCGTTGAGGTGACCGGCGGCGGGTGCAGGCGAACGTGCGCGACCAGCATAAGACAGGCTCTGCTTGCTGCCCACGCAGGCCTGCAAATGGTGGCGGATCTGGAACCAGGCGCCCTGGTTCATCGGCTCTTCCTGGCACCACACCACTTCCTTCGCGGAAGGGTACTTCTCCAGTTCGGTCCTCACTTCCGGGCGCGGGAACGGATAGAGCTGCTCCACGCGCACGATTGCCACGTCGTTGATGTCGCGCTTCTCGGCCTCTTCCAACAGGTCGTAATAGACCTTGCCAGAGCAGAGCACCACGCGCTTGACCTTCTTGGCCGGCACATCGCGGTGTTCGCCGATCACCAGTTGGAAGCTGCCATTGGCGAGTTCGTCCAGCGTCGATACCGCCAGCTTGTGACGCAGCAGCGACTTTGGCGTCATGACGATCAGCGGCTTGCGTGCGGGGCGCAGCATCTGGCGACGGATCATGTGGAAATCCTGCGCCGGCGTGGTTGGCACGCATACCTGCATGTTTTCCATCGCACACAGTTGCAGAAAGCGCTCAAGGCGTGCGGAGGAGTGTTCCGGACCAGCGCCTTCATAACCATGCGGCAAGTACAACACCAGGCCGCACAGGCGATCCCACTTCGCTTCGCCGGAGCTGATGAACTGGTCGATCACCACCTGTGCGCCATTGGCGAAGTCGCCGAATTGTCCTTCCCAGATATTGAGGGTGTAAGGATCGGTGGTGGCGTGGCCGTATTCGAAGGCCATCACCGCTTCTTCGCTGAGCAGCGAGTCGATCACTTCCACGTTGGCATCAGCACGCAACGTCGCCAGCGGCATGAACGTATGGCCGTCCTTCTGGTCATGCAGCACGGCATGACGATGGAAGAATGTGCCGCGGCCGGAGTCCTGGCCGACGATGCGCAGGTTGTGACCTTCGTCGATCAATGTCGCATAGGCGAGATTTTCAGCGAAACCCCAGTCACCCGGTAGCTGGCCGGCGGCCATCTTGCGGCGATCGTCATAGATTTTGGCCACGCGCGACTGCAGCGTCACATCCTCGGGCACGTCGAGGATACGGTTGGCAAGCTCGATCAGCTTTTGCTTGGGGAGGGTGGTATTGGTTGGCGTCGAAAGCTTCTTGCCGATGAACTGGCTCCAGTCGACTTCCACGTCCTTGGTCAGCGACGGATGCAGGTCGGTCATCGCCGCGCCTGCTTCGAGGCGGTCGCGATAAGCATCGAACTGCTTCTGTGCATCGCCTTCGGCCATCAGGCCTTCCTTGATCAGCTGCTGCGCGTAGAGTTCGCGTGCGGGGGGGCGCTTGCGGATGATCTGGTACATCACCGGCTGTGTGGCCGCCGGTTCGTCTGCTTCGTTGTGACCGTGGCGGCGGTAGCACACCAGATCGATCACCACGTCCTTGCGGAACTGCTTGCGGAATTCGTAGGCGAGTCGTGTCACCTGGATCACTGCTTCCGGATCGTCGCTGTTCACGTGGAACACCGGTGCATTCACCATCTTGGCCAGGTCGGTGCAGTACAGCGTGGAACGGGCATCTTGCGGATTGGAGGTAGTGAAGCCCACTTGATTGTTCACGACGATGTGCAGCGTGCCGCCAATCTTGAAGCCGCGCGCCTGCGACATGTTGAACAATTCCATGTTCACGCCTTGGCCGGCCAGCGCTGCGTCACCGTGCACCAGCACGGCGAGCGATTGCGTACGCTCGTTGTCTTTGCGGCGAACCTGACGTGCATGGACCGAACCGGCAACTACCGGGTTCACAATTTCCAGGTGCGATGGGTTGAAGGCTAGCGCCACGTGCACGCCGCCCTTGGGCGTACGTACGTCGGCTGAGAAGCCCAAGTGATACTTCACGTCGCCCGAATGACCCGGGTCGTCATCGTTGTGTTCGAATTTGCCTTCGAACTCGTTGAACAGCGTCTTGGGCGGCTTGCCGAGAATGTTCACCAGGACGTTCAGGCGACCGCGATGGGCCATACCGATGACGAGATCCTTGATGCCGTTGTCGCCCGCGGCGCGCACGATATCGTCGACCATCGGAATCAGGCTGTCGCCGCCTTCCAGCGAAAAGCGCTTCTGACCTACGTACTTAGTGTGCAGGTAACGCTCGAGACCATCGGCAGCCGTCAGGCCATCCATGATGCGTTGCTTACCCGCCTTATCCAAACCTGCGCTGCCGTTGGCCTGTTCGAGGCGGCTATAGATCCAATTGCGCTGGGTGTGGTCGGAGATGTACATGAACTCCGCACCAACCGTGTTGGTATAGACACGCTTGAGGCGCGAGAACAGCTCACGCAGCTTCATGCGCTGACCGCCGCCGGCGAAATTGCCACAGTCGAACTCGGTGTCGAGATCGGCATCCGACAAACCGTGGAAGGCCAGATCCAGGTCCGGTGCGTGCATCTTTGGCGCCAGTCCGAGGGGATCCAGGTCGGCGGCCAGATGACCGCGGGAGCGGTAAGCCGTCAACAGGCGCAATACGCCGGCCTGTTTGCGCGCATGTTCGTCGCTGACAGGCGCCGCCGCTACGAAGCCGGGGCGCTGTTTTTGCGCTGCTTCTATACGCGCAATGGCCGCGGTATGGGGAACGTCTCCCGATTCGCGGCCTTTGAAAGTCTTGAAGTAGGTATTCCACTCGGCTGGAACCGACGCGGGGTCAGCTAGCCAGGTTTCATACAAGGATTCGACATAATCGGCGTTGCCGCCTGCGAGTTGCGAGGATTCAAAAAACTCGCTGATCAGGTTTGTGCTCACGTCACCACCGGCAGGGAAGGGAAGCCTCAGCGAACCATCCTTTAGGGCGGGGGTTCGCCGGCGAAAAATCCTGTTAATTATAGCCTGCGGCTTCCGCAACGCGGCAAGCCGATGCGCTATGTCATGAAGAGATCACCGACATTCTTTTCAATCAGCTCGAAGGCAGCCGGGACAAGGTCTTAGGCTTTTGGGCGATCGAACGCGGTGCAAAAGCGGAAGGCCCGGCTTGCATGGGTATTCAGCTAACGGTTTACAAGTCCAGCGGCTGCAACTGGGAGGCGGGAAGGGCGCGGTCCCAGATTTGTTCGAATTGCAGGAGCAGGGGGGCTTGTCCAGGTGTGTCGCATAGTGCCGCCCTTCCCTCCCACCGATTGGCGTCGGGGAGGAACAGATAGCCGCCCGTGTCGTTGAGCAGCCAGGCGCTGGCCTCCATTTCGCTGTCCCGGTCATCGTCGGGTGGGGTGCGGATGCGCAGCATACTGGGCAGCCGTTGAGCCAGATCAATCAGGCGATGTCCTGCGCGCAGGGCCATCACCGGATCGCCAAGGATAATGCGGATCTCGGCACCCCGCCCTGAGGTGGCGATGCGGCGGAGCTGGGTGAGTTCTTCCGGGCTGCTCAGGATGTTCGTCGGCAGCACTGGCAAATGGAGCATCAACTTGTACCGGGTCGCCGCTAGCAGTTGTAAGCGTATGGCGGCGAGTGCCTCGAATCCGTCGATAGCGTGGGCGCCATCATCAGAAGACGCCGATGGGGTATTCATACGCCGCGTCCGCGGAGGCGGCGGAGAACCAGGTACCCGTCATTGACGAGAGTGAGTAGCAGCGCTCTTTCGGTGCCAGACAACTCAAAAGGGGGGGAGTACGTACGTTCTGCACACAGCCGGGCCGCCCATCGGACGGAAGCCGGATAAGCGTGTCCATTGGCGTAGAGCGTGCAGCGCGAACCGGTCTGCGCCCAGGCCATGCGTGCCCATGGGTGGCGCAGCAGCGAAGCGCCGCCGGCAAGCTGCTTCGTAAACGCCGCTTCAGTGAATGGCATACTTGGCGACAGCGGCGTTTGAGCACTGCGATAGCGGGTGATGAAGCGGCCAAACCAGTCGATCAATGTGGCGTCTTCAAGCGCAGTCGAGAACGGCACGGCGACCCGCACGCGCTGCAATGCGGCCTTGTCGATTTCGCCAGGGCGTTTGACGGGTTCCAGATCTGGATCGGTGTAGCGTTGCTCGTCCTGTAAGCGTTCGGCGAGGTAATCGGCGAGATCACCGACGAGTTCGGCCTGCGACGGTGCGCGCATGCCCACCGAGAAAGTCATGCAAGGGCCACCAAAAGCGACACCATCATGGGGGATGCCGGGAGGCAAATAGAGCATATCTCCGGCTTCCAGCAACCACTCATGCGTAGGCTCGAAGTGTTCCAGTTGCTTGAGTTCCACATCGCTGCGAAATGCTTTGGGAGCCAGGGGATCGGTGCTGATAGCCCAGTGGCGCTGTCCCAAGCCTTGGAGCAGGAATACATCGTAGTGATCGATATGTGCGCCCACTCCCCCCCCTGGCTCTGCGTAGGAAATCATCACGTCATCGATGCGCCAGTTCGGCAGGAAGCGGAAATGGTCAAGCAGCGCGGCGACATCCATATCCCATTTGTCGACGTCCTGGACCAGCAGTGTCCAATTGGCATCACCCGTCTTGGCAAAGTCGCTTTCACTCAAGGGGCCGGCTTTGACGCGCCAACGCTGGCGATCTTCGTCATGTTGAATCAAGCGCGACAGGGCGCCTTCTTCGCATGCAAGGCCTGCGAGATCTTCTGGTTCGACCGGTGAGCGGAAATGGGAGAAAGCCTGGCGGATAAGCAGGGGGTGCTTTTGCCAGTAATCACGCAGGAATTGTTCCGGACTCATGCCCAGCGGATACCTGGGAGTGCCGCGTACTTCGATCGGCAATGGTTTGCGGGAGGTGCGAGAGAGGGCCATGAGGGAATTCTAGGAGGATGATGCAAGGTTCAGCGCAGGAGTCGGTAAAAGTTGTAGGCCCCTAACGCAAGTACCGTCAGGCCGGCCATCAATGTGGAAATGCGTGGTGGTAGCCGACGAACCAGCCAGGCGCCGAATGGTGCTGCGGCAACCCCGCCCAGGATCAGTCCCAATACCACGTGCAGTTTGCTCTCGCCGATGCTGAGCAGAAAGGTGATACTCGCTGCGATGCTGACGACGCACTTGGCAAGATGGACGCTGCCAATCACCAGTCGTGGCTCCTGGCCACGTGCCACCATGGCTGTTACCGTCAAGGCGCTCCAACCCCCTCCGCCAGCCGCATCGAGCAGACCGGCGACAAAGCCCAATACGCCTGTGCCGCGTGGCACATCCGCGCGCCGATCTTTGCGTTGAGTCGTGCGCAGCACCAGGAACAAGCCCATCAGGAGCAGATAAGGGGTGAGGAAATAACGGATCCATATAGGCGGCATGTGCGTAAGCAGGGTCGCGCCCAAGATCGCGCCGAGCACGCCGGGAATAGCCAGCACGAGAAACAGCCGACGCTGCACATTGCCCGCCCACCAATGGCTGAGGCCCGATGCACCACAGGTAAAGGTTTCTGCATAATGCACGCTGGCGCTTGCCAGCGCCGGAGCCATGCCTACACCGAGCAGCATGCCCGCCGAGGTGACGCCATAGGCCATGCCCAGCGCGCCGTCGACGAGCTGGGCGAGAGCGCCGATACCGGCAAAGGTGAGAAATTCGGAGAGAGGCGCCATGATGCTCGTTCGGACCGGATAGGGGGAGCATGACAAATGCTCTTCGCTTTTGTCCGGTCCGGCGGATCAGATCGTCTTCGCCAGGTCGGCGGCAAGGCCAATGTAGCGGGCAGGAGTGAGATCGAGCAGGCGCTGCTTGGCATCCTCTGGCAACGCCAGGCCTGCGATGAATTCACGCATGGAGTCACGGGTGATGCCTTGTCCACGGGTCAACGCCTTGAGCTGTTCATAGGGCTCAGGTAGACCGTAGCGACGCATGACGGTCTGCACGGCCTCAGCCAGCACTTCCCAGCTAGCGTCGAGATCCGCGGCGAGTCGATCAGCGTTGACGTTTAGTTTGCCCAGTCCTTTCTGCAGGGATTCCAGTGCTACAAGGGCGTGGCCGAAAGCGGTGCCGAGTGCACGCAACACTGTCGAATCGGTAAGGTCGCGCTGCCAGCGACTGATCGGCAGCTTTTCGGCGAAATGTCCGAGCAGCGCATTGGCAAGGCCGAAATTACCCTCGGCATTTTCGAAATCGATCGGGTTGACTTTGTGCGGCATGGTCGAAGAACCGACTTCGCCAGCCTTCAATGCTTGCTTGAAGTAACCGAGTGAGATGTAACCCCATATGTCGCGCGCGAGGTCGATCAAGATGACGTTGGCGCGGCGGACCGCATCGCAGTATTCGGCAACGCCATCGTGGGGCTCGATCTGCGTGGTATACGGGTTGTAGTCCAGTCCAAGACCGGTAACGAAGCGTTGGGAAAAGGTGCGCCAATCAACCTGCGGATAAGCAATGGCATGCGCGTTGTAGTTGCCCACCGCGCCGTTGATCTTGCCCGGGATCTCCACCATCGCCAGTTGCTTGCGCTGGCGTTCCAGGCGCGCCACGACATTGGCCAGTTCTTTGCCCAAGGTGCTGGGCGATGCGGTCTGGCCGTGTGTGCGTGACAGCATGGGCAGCGTGGCGTTGGCATGCGCCAATTCGCGTAGCTTGGCGATGATTTTGTCGAGCCAGGGCAACAGCACATGCGCACGCGCATCGCGTAGCATCAGCGCGTAAGAAAGATTGTTGATGTCTTCACTGGTGCAGGCGAAGTGAACGAATTCCTTGGCCTGAGCAAGTGCTGGATCGTTGCCGATGCGTTCCTTGATGAAGTATTCCACCGCTTTTACGTCGTGATTGGTGGTGGCTTCGATTGCCTTGATGCGCGCGCCGTCTTCAGTACTGAAGTTGGCTGCAATGGCTCTCAGCTGTGTGGCCTGTGCATCAGTAAAGGCCGGAAGCTCCGCAATGTTGCTTTCGGCCGCTAAAGCCAGCAGCCATTCGATTTCCACGTGTACGCGACGATGCATGAGGCCGAATTCGCTGAAGATCGGGCGTAATGCTTCAGTCTTGCCGGCATATCGGCCATCCAGCGGTGAAAGGGCGGTCAAGGCGTGGGAGGACATCGGGAGGCTTCCGGAGGATCAGAACCGTCTATTTTACATTGCCCCGCAGCAAACGTTTGCGGGCCTATAGTGCGGGCAGTTCCCTGGATATGAGGCGTCATCATGAGAGGTTTCCGTACCGAGCACGACAGTATGGGCGAGCTGAAAGTGCCGGCCGATGCGCTTTACGGCGCACAGACGCAACGTGCGATCGACAATTTTCCCATCTCCGGCCTGCATTTGCCGCGAGCCTTCATCCGGGCATTGGGCTTGGTGAAGGCAGCAGCTGCCGAAGCAAACCTCACCCTCGGGTATTTGAAGAAGGGGCAAGCGACAGCCATCCGCAAAGCAGCCCTTGCGGTGGCCGACGGGCAATTCGACGACCAGTTTCTGATCGATATTTTCCAGACCGGCTCGGGAACCAGCACCAATATGAATGCCAACGAGGTGATCGCTCACCTGGCGGCCAAAAGCAGTGCCAAGGTGCACCCGAATGATCACGTCAATTATGGACAGAGCTCTAATGACGTGATTCCCACCACGATCCATGTCAGTGCCACCCTGACCGCGCACGAGCAGCTGTTGCCGGCGTTGAAACACCTAAGGCGGGTAATCGACCAGCGTGCGCGCGAACTGCGTAACGTGCCGAAGACCGGGCGTACGCATTTGATGGACGCCATGCCGGTTACGTTCGGGCAGGAGCTGTCCGGCTGGTCGGCGCAAATCGCATCGGCACAAGATCGGATTCAGGACAGCCTCAAGCGTATGCGTCAATTGCCGCTGGGCGGCACTGCAGTGGGCACGGGTATTAATGCGGACCCCAAATTCGGTGCAGCGGTGGCTCGAGAACTCAAGAAGTTGACGAACGTGCGTTTCGATTCCGCGGCCAATTATTTCGAAGGCATGGCAGCTCAGGATGCCGCGGTGGAGCTGTCCGGCCAGCTCAAAACCATCGCCGTGGCGTTGATGAAGATTGCCAATGACCTGCGCTGGATGAATTCCGGTCCGTTGGCCGGTTTGGGGGAAATCGAGCTGCCGGCATTGCAGCCCGGATCATCCATCATGCCAGGCAAGGTGAATCCGGTCATTCCGGAGGCCACCGCCATGGTAGCGGCGCAGGTGATTGGCAACGATGCGGCCATTGCTATCGCTGGCCAGTCCGGCAACTTCCAGCTCAATGTGATGCTGCCGCTGATCGCCTATAACTTGCTGCAATCGATCACGATCCTGGCGAATGTCTCGCGGTTGCTGGCCGACAAGGCTATTGCGGGTTTTCACGTGAACGTAGAGCGGGTCAACCAGGCCCTCGCGATGAATCCCATCCTGGTCACCGCCTTGAATCCAGTAATTGGTTATGAGAAGGGTGCTGCGATCGCCAAGCAGGCTTATAAAGAAAAACGTCCCATCATGGATGTCGCGCTGGAGCGCTCGGGACTCTCAAAGGATGAACTGAAGAAGCTACTGGATCCGCGCGCGTTGACCAAGGGCGGCATCCATGGTGGTGGAGGTGCAAGCGGCTGAGGCAGTTGTGCCACCCTCTCCTCATAGTACGGAGGAGAGGGTTCTCACCGTGCGCCTGCATTAATCCTTTGCGCAGTCCGCCAGGCGTTCGCTGGTAACGATGCCTGCATAAGGCTTGAAGGCCGCCAATTGAGCGGCAAGCTGGTCTTGCACATTCTTGATATTCGCTTCGTCCTGGCAGATTTTCTGTGAAAGCGCATCCAATTGCTTGCTGCCGGCCTCCGCATCCTGATCCTGTTTCGCCTTGGACTTGCCGTCGAAGACATTTTTCAATGCTTTGGCGCCTATGCCTGCACCAATTTTGCCCATGTCCACGCCGGTTTGATGGACATCCATGACGTTCTGAAAGTAGAGCATCAGCAGACCATGTTGAGTGGGGGTAACCGGGATGGTCTTGCCACCGATCTGCAACGCTCCGCTTGAGTTGATCAGGGCGTCGGGCGCGCCGTCGACATGCAGCGCCAGGAGATTGTCCTTGAGTGTGATATCACCGTTCATCATGGTGGTATCGGGTACGTCGCATGCGCTGATGGTGGCACAGAGTGCGAGTAGCGTTATTGTCCGTCGGTAGTTCATGATGCGTCCCCTCATGCGGACCATGTGAATAAGAAAACATGACTTGTCGAAGTCATGCCGGCGGTGTGGACATATTGCGTCAGTAAGTGATCAATTTCGATTGCCAATATGCATGTTTGATAGAGGTACGTGCGTTTGGTTAACGACTTCAACCGTGATTCTTCTCGCAATCATTGATGTCCTTGTCGACGACGAGGTGGCTATAAGGCTTGAATGCAGGCAGCATACCGGCGAGTTGATCCTGATTATCCTTGATGCTGCGTAGGTCCTGGCAGATTTTTGCAGCGGCTTCTTTCACCAGTTGAGCCTTGGCGTCGATGTCGTGCTGGATGGCGTTTGGATCGCCGCTGGCCAAACGCGCAAGCACACTCTTTGCCGCCTGTTCCCCTACGGCAGCGCCGGCTTTGCCGGTAGCGACGGCGTCAGTGCGTATCGTCAAAGCATTGCGGTAGTAACTTTTGAGTAATTCGCGGACTGCAGTATCGACAGCGACAGTCTGCTGCTTAACCTCAAAATCGCCGTTGGCGTGAATGACCGCATCAGGCGCAGCGTGCGCATGGATCGTCACTTGATGGCTGCCGAGCTGGAGACTGCCATGACTAAGCTCGCTTGCTTCGCTATCGATCGTTATGAGGTGGTCGCCAGATTGGACAATGGTGATGGAATGTTGGTCCGAGTGATCGCCGCAGCCGACCAACGGGCAAGATAGCGCGACGAGACCCAATAAGAGGCAATGCCGCATGAAAAGGTTCTCCGAATGATTAGTCATGGTTTTCTTTCATGCATTCGTCGACGCTGTTGCTTGCGAAAATAGCTCCGTACGGCTTGAAGCTCGGTATTTGCTTCACGAGCTGATCCTGGAGTGTCTTGAGGTTTACTTGGTCCTGGCACATTTTCAGCGAGAGCTGATTCGCCTGTGCAGTTACTTCATTATAGATTTTCTGCTTTTTATTTGGCTCGGATTTTCCAGCTATCGAATTCTTGATGGCTTTGACGCTTTCTTCCGCACCTGTTTTTCCCATTTCGACACTCTGCGTGCGGATATTTATGACGTCCTGGTAATACAGCATCAGCAGGCCTCGCTCCGATGGTGTGACCGATACGGCTTTGCCATCAACGTTCCAGTCCCCCGATGAGCCTATCGATGCATTTGGGATGCCATGGACATGCAGGGTCAGTACGTTGCCTTTCAAGGTGAGGTTGCCGTTCTTTCCCGTATAGGAGAAATCAGGCATGCCACAGGCTGCGGTAACGACGCATAAGGCCAGCAGCAAGATCATCCGTTGATGCTTCATGACGTGTTCCCCTTCTGATCATGGATGGCTACGCCAGGGGTCGAGCTTTCAGCTATCGTCACGCCGACGGCGGAACCATACAGCGCCTGCAAGCATCGCTATACCTGCAATCGCACCAATCCATATCTCGGGCGAGGCCAGTACCGCGTAAGAGTTGGAAAGGCTGAAGAGGTGGCCGATGGATTCCGGGTTGTTGCCCCATTGCCTTGCGGCGGTATCGCGCAGCCATCCGCCCGGGAACACGCTGAACAATACGCGCGCTGCGATTTCACGCCAATACCAGCCGCCTTTTAATCCGGCTGAGCCGAGCAGGTCGAACCAACTGATCATGACACCCAGTGCAACCGGTATTACCACGGCCCACAGGAAAGGCTTGCTCTTGGCCCAGGCCGAGCACAGCATGAGCCAGCCCACGGTTGGGAGGGCCCATAGCAGGTAGAGCGGAATACTGCCGATCAGAAAGCCGATGACTTGGAATGGATGCGCCAGCGTTAGCAGCGACCAGACACTGACACCATGGAAGGATAGTGCGAGGGCGAAGAGTATCAACATCGCGATACCGGTCAGCACGCCACATATCACTACCACGACGGGAGCGATAAGTACTGCCGCGATTGTTTTGGAAAGCACAGTGGCTGTATCGGAGATCGGCAACGATTTCCAGAACAGGATACTGCGATCGCGCCGGTCGTCGTAAAGGGTGCCAAGGCAATAGAAAAATACCACGAAGGCAAAGACTACGCTGATCAGGAAGCTGGATGAAAGCATGGCCAAATCCAGGCCGGCACTCACTTGTTCTATCTGATGTGGATCAAGTGAATGGATGGCTTCGGCCAGGTCACGATGATCCAGCTCGCCGAAGTTAAATCCATGGTGCAGACCCAGGACTTCACCGCTGACAATCCCCATGATATTGAGCACGAGAAACACAATGCCAGTGATGATTGGCGCCCAGATAAAACCGCCACGGTGTTCCCAGAATTCGCGTTTGATCAGCCAATAGAGGGTTTTCATGCGTAGGTTCCCTTCATGGTGGCGACGAACAGGTCGCTGACTGAGGGTCGGCGGATTTCACCAAGCGCCTGAAGCCGCGCGTGATCGACACCGTCGAACAAGAAGATGCTTTTGCCGAACACCTGGCGTTCGTCCAGCGGATTGAGCTGGCGCGCAGCTGTGGCCATGTCTGCATTAACCATGACTTCGGCGAATCGTTCGCCCATGGCTTCCATGTCGGTATCGAGCACGATCTTGCCGTCGCGGATAAACATCAGGTCGGTAAGGATGTGTTCGATCTCCTCGACCTGATGGGTCGTGACAATGATCGTCTTGTTTTCGTCGAAATAATCTTCGAGCAGGTTTTGGTAGAACTGCTTGCGGTAAAGGATATCTAGGCCGAGGGTAGGCTCATCCAGCACAAGTAGCTTGGCATCGATGGCCATGACCAGCGCGAGATGCAGTTGCACGATCATTCCCTTGGACATCTGCTTTACACGGAGTTCAGGGGTGAGTTTGGTTCGTGCAAGAAAAGCTTCGCATTTGGTGCGCTGGAAGCGGGGGTGAATGTGGGCAATAAAATCGATGGCCTCGCGTACGCGAATCCACCGCGGCAGCACAGCGACGTCGGCGATGAAACATACTTCTTCCATCAGTCGGTTGCGTTGAGTCCGTGGATCTAGGCCCAACACGTTGAGTTGTCCCTGGAAATCGGTCAGGCCAAGGATCGCTTTCAGTGCAGTTGTCTTGCCTGCGCCATTCGGACCGATCAGGCCAACAATGCGGCCCGGCTGGATTTGAAAACTGACGTCGTCCAGGGCAATCGCGTTTTTATAACGTTTGCTCAGGCCGTTAGCGGTAATGACCGCGGTCATGGCTGGTTCTCCGTGTTTTGCGGCGCTTCGCGCATCAGCGACTTGAGATCCAGCCCAAGGCGCTGCAAGCGCGCATAAAGTGCTGGCCATTCTTCGCGCAGAAAGCGCTCGCGTTCGGATTTGAGCAGCGCCTCGCGCGCTCCATCGGTAACGAACATGCCCAATCCCCTCCTTTTTTCCACAAGTTGGTCGTCGACCAGTTCCTGGTACGCCTTGGAAACCGTGAGCGGATTGATCTGAAAATCCGCGGCCACCTGGCGTACTGACGGCAGCGGGTCGCCCTCGTTCAAGGCGCCGTCCAGGATCATCGCCACAACGCGTTCGCGAAGCTGGCGGTAGATCGGGACGCTGTCGTTCCAGGTGATGGACATGGAGTTATTCCTTACCGATGCTGGCAAATTTGGTTGAGCCAAACGAATAGTAGGGCATGGCCAACTGTGCACCGAGCAGGCTTGCGTCGCTTTCGGTTTGGCGGGCGAGGGGCAAGTTGGCAATTGTCAGGCTGGCCGTGGTCAGCATGGCGGCAGCACGTTGATCTTCGGCCGTGGGGCGGACTTCTACAGGGGCCAGGTTGATGACCTTGGCACCGTTGATTTCGGCAGCAGGCACCCTGGGCGTATTCGGGCTCAGGGCAATCAGGCTGATCGACGTAAACAGAACCGCAGCGGTGATGGCGATCGGGTTCGGCGTTTTCATGACAGCTCTCCTGGTGATCTCGTGAACCGGTGTTGTAGTGAACTATAACACAATCTTAGAAGCCGTCAATAGCGAGTTGGGTATGACTAACGGCCTAGCGCGCTATCAGTGGCCACTGAGACACGTGTAAACGGGCTGAGGGTATCCAGCTGGCCGGCAAGAGCATGAGCCGCTGCAAATGAGAGCGGCAGCGGGCAATGTCAGCAATCGGCCCTGACAGGGATCACTTCTCCGATGCGCGGTCGCAGTCGGCTAACATGGTGAATTCCCAAGGGAGCAGAATTTATGTGGTACGCCATCATCGGCACAGATCATCCGGAATCGCTGGAGCGCAGATCGAGCGCACGCGCAGCGCATTTGGCGCGGCTTGAGAAGCTCCAGGAAGAAGCGCGCCTGTTGTTGGCTGGTCCATTTCCCGCTATCGATGCCGAGCAACCAGGGCAGGCCGGGTTTACTGGCAGCCTGATCGTTGCCGAGTTCGCCTCCTTGGCCGAAGCTGAGCAATGGGCGGGAGCCGATCCCTACATCGATGCCGGCGTCTATGCCAGCGTCTCCGTGAAACCCTTCCGCAAGGTGTTGCCAGCATGACGACAGCCATCGTCGAAGAGATTCACCGACGCTTGACGGCGGCGCTGGATCCGATCGAACTCGACGTAGTGGATGAAGGTGACAAGCACGTGGGCCATGCCAACGAGGGGAAGGGGCATTTCCACGTCCGTGTGGTCAGTGCGGCATTTGTGGGCCAAATGCCGATCAAACGGCACCGGCTAGTCTACGCTGCGCTTGGCGAATTAATGGACGACGGTATCCATGCGTTATCCATAGACGCAAAAGCACCCGATTGAATGTTGGTTGGCCTTGCTCTTGTCGCGGGCTCGTTCCAAACAGATTGCGGCGCTGTGCCTCGTTTGGCACAGTGACCTATCGCCCATGACACAGATGGGTCTCCCTCTTTCAAGCTGCTGAATCTGCATGCGCCTAACTACGATCAAACTCGCCGGATTCAAGTCGTTCGTCGACCCGACAACCTTGCACCTGCCTACCAATATGACGGGTGTGGTGGGGCCGAATGGTTGCGGCAAGTCCAATATCATCGACGCCATCCGTTGGGTCATGGGTGAAAGCGCGGCGAGCCGCTTGCGTGGTGATTCGCTCACCGACGTGATTTTCTCCGGTTCCAGCGCACGCAAGCCGGTCGGGCAGGCCACGGTTGAGCTGATCTTCGACAACTCGGACGGCACCATCCAGGGCGAATACGGGCAGTACGCCGAAATTTCGGTCAAACGCCAGGTTACGCGCGATGGGCAGTCTTCGTATTTTTTGAACGGTGCGCGTTGCCGCCGCCGCGATATCACGGATCTGTTCCTGGGCACCGGCCTGGGACCGCGCAGCTACTCGATCATCGAACAAGGCATGATCAGCCAAATCATCGAGGCGCATCCGGAAGAACTGCGCATGCATCTGGAGGAGGCGGCGGGGATCTCCAAGTACAAGGAGCGCCGCAAGGAAACCGAAAGTCGCATCAAGGCAACGCGAGAAAATCTCGATCGCGTGCGGGACGTGCGGGATGAAGTGGAGAAGCAGCTGGAGCATCTCAATCGCCAGGCGCGCGCCGCCGAACGATGGAAAGCCTACAAGGAAGAGCAAACTCGCAAGGAAGCTGAACTTCGTGCGTTGGAATACCGTGGCCTGAAGAGTCAGCACGATGGCCAGGGCCAGGGGCTTTCCACTGCGGAAATCGAAATCGAGAAGCGACTGGCTGAGCAACGTCAAATCGAATCACAGATCGAAAGCGCACGCGAACGACATACGGAAGCCAGTGAGCACCTAAACACTGTGCAAGCGGAGGTGTATAAGGTCGGCGCTGAAATCGCACGTGTCGAACAGCAGGTTCGCTACAACAAAGAGACCGCCGAGCGGCTGCAGCGCGCGCAATCGGATGCCGAGCGCGAACACAGCGAGCTTGCTGCTCATATCTCTACGGATCGCGAGCAGGTCGAGACCTTGCGCATGGCGCTCGCAGAGGGTGAGCCGAAGCTGGAAGCATTCCAGCAAATGCAGGATGAAACCGCCGAAGCACAGCGCGAAACCGAGAGCAAACTCGCCGATTGGCAGCAGCGCTGGGATACCTATACCCGCACCGCCGGCGAGGCTAGTCGTGCTGCTGAAGTGGAGCGGACCAAGCTGGCCTATCTCGATCGTCAGTCGATGGATCTTGCCAAGCGCAAGGAAGCGTTGGAGACCGAACAGAAAGCCACCGATGTTGCGGCACTCGATGCCGCAGCAGAGCAATTGCATCAGGAGCACGATACTCAGCGAGAGCGTGTCGAGTCACTAGGCGGCATGCTCGACCAGCACAAGCTGGCGTATGAAAAAGTACTCGACGAGGAACGACAGGTACAGAGCACACTCAACGACGCGCGCCAGCAATTACAAACGGCACGCGGCCGTCTTGCTTCACTCGAAGCGCTACAACATGCGGCGCTTGGACAGGAAGAAAGTGCTGCCAGTAGCTGGTTATCACAGTTTGGTTTGGATAAGAACCGTCGTCTTGGCGAGATGTTGCAGGTTGAGGCCGGTTGGGAGACAGCGGTTGAGACCGTGCTGTCGGGTTTTATCGACAGCGTCTTGGTCGATAGCGCGCACGATCTGGCAAAAGAGTTTTCCGCACTGAGTGACGCCGATCTCGCACTGCTTGATGCAACCGAAGGCGGCTCTGCAGCCGCGGGCACCCTTGCTGCTCATGTTCGCGGGCCAGCTTCCGCCATGGCCATCCTCGGCCATGTACTTACGGCAGAGGACATCCATGAAGCGCATCACCGTCTAACAGGTCTTTCTGCGCTAGCCCCGTATCAATCAGTGATTACGCGCAGTGGTGAATGGCTCGGTCCCGGTTGGGCGCGCGTGCGTAGTAGTCAGGGAAATCAGCTGGGGGTGCTTGCACGAGAGCGCGAAATTCGCACGTTGACCGAGAAAATTGAGACGCTGGAAGGGCAAATCGAGGAGGCAGGCATCCGGCTCGACGATCTGCGTACCAGCAAGTTTGAGGCGGAACGTGCTCGTGACGATGCCCAGCGCGAGCTTTACAATGCGCATCGGCGTCAGTCGGAACTCGCCGGCCAGCTGCAGAGTCATCGCGGCAAAGTGGAGACAGCGCGCGCGCGGGCTGAAAAAGTCGCCGGCGAACTGTCAGCGCTGATCGAGCAGATGGACGAACTACAGACACAGACGCGCGATGCACGTGCGCGACTGGATGAGTCTGTCAACAACATGGGTGATCTGGAGGATCAGCGCCGCGAACTGGAAAACGAACGGCGCGCCTTGCTGGAGGCGCGTGAAGAGGCACGCATGAATGCACGTGAGGCAGCCGACCAGGCACATGCACTGGCGCTCAGCATGGAGTCCAAACGTTCCTCTCTGACTTCCTTGGAGCAAGCGCTGGCGCGCATGGATGGCCAGATGCGCCAGATTGAAGCGCGCCGTACTGAAATCACCGAACAGTTGGAAGCCGGCTCGGATCCGATCGCTGAATTGGAAGCGGAGCGCCAGACTTATCTCGACCAGCGCCTGTTGGTGGATCGCCAATTGGTGGAAGCACGTCGGGCGCTCGAGGAGTGTGATATTGCGTTGCGCAAACTTGAGCAGCAGCGACACAACCTGGAGCAGGAGTTGTCGGGCTTGCGTGAAAGCTTGTCGGAGAAGCGTCTGGCGGCACAGGCACTGCAGATGCGAGCTGACCAGCTTGCGGAGGCGATTGCAGGCTCCGGTCTGGATCTGGAAACGTTGTTGTCGGAATTACCGGAAGACGTCGATGCTACGCAATGGCGTCAACAGTTGGCTGATCTTGGGCAGAAGATAGCGCGCCTGGAGCCCGTCAACTTGGCGGCGATTCAGGAGCATGCAGAGCAGAGCGAGCGCAAGACCTACTTGGATAACCAGCTCGCTGATTTGACCAGTGCCATGGAAACGCTTGAGAACGCGATCAAGAAGATCGATCGCGAGACACGCCAGCGCTTCAAGGAAACCTTCGATCGTGTCAATGCTGGCGTCCAGGAATTGTTCCCGCGTTTGTTTGGCGGCGGTCACGCTTATCTGGAGCTGACCGGAGACGATCTGCTCAGCACCGGTGTATCGATCATGGCGCGGCCACCGGGCAAGCGCGTTTCCAACATCACCCTGCTCTCGGGTGGAGAAAAGGCGCTTACGGCAGTGTCGCTGGTTTTCGCGATTTTTGCGTTGAATCCTGCGCCGTTCTGCCTCCTGGATGAGGTTGACGCGCCACTTGACGAGGCAAATGTGGGTCGCTTCTCAAACATGGTGCGAGAGATGAGCGAAAAGGTGCAGTTCATTTTCGTCAGCCATAACAAGGCGACGATGGAGGCGGCCAGCCAGCTCTGTGGCGTTACCATGCGTGAGCCGGGTGTTTCGCGCCTCGTGCAGGTGGACCTTGCCGAAGCGACCAAGCTGGCCGGCGCTGCCTGAGGACTGAACGATATGTTGCCTGCATCCGAATTGGCTCTTGTATGGAACCCGTGGGTCGGCGTCCCGATGCTGATCGTAGGGGTGATCGTCTTGGTGCTTGTCTGGTTGTTCGGAGAGCCGAAAAAAGAGCAGGGCAAGCGGCGCGTTGCCCCTGAGCCGAATATGGAAAGACGCGAACCCACCTTGGGTGACCCCGTTGATGAGGGAGATGGCTTTGACGATGAGGCAAGGGATCATCATCGGATCGATCCCTTGTTTGGAGAGCCGGCACCGCAACAAGGCGAACTGGACGTCAATTTGCGCGCTGAGCTGGAAAAGTTGGGGGCCACCCTTGCCGACCAGCGTCAAGCAGGCATGCACATGCCTAAGCCTACCGGCCATGCTGCCTCTATCGTGGAGGTGCTGCGCTCGCCTTCCCAGCCCGAGGTAGTTAAGGCGGCACCTATTGACCACGAGCCAGTCCCGGTTTCCTCCGCACCGGCGCCTTCTCCGGTGCACGAGGCTGCCCAGCCATCAACCTCCCCAACCCCTGCCCCTCGCATTCCCCCTCGTTCCGATTTGGGTAAACGCCCGCCGCAGGTGCCGGTAGAGCGCATCGTGAGCCTGTTTGTCGTGGCTCGCGATGGAGATCATTTCAATGGGGCCGACTTAATTGTGGCGGCTGAAAAAGCCGGCCTGGAATACGGCGACATGGGTATTTACCACCGCCTTGTGGACGGTCGGCGTGAATTGGGCCCGATCTTCAGTGTTGCCAACATGCTCAAGCCGGGCAGCTTTGATCTGACGAGGCTCGATGCGCTGCATACGTCGGGATTGAGCTTTTTCATGGCACTCCCGGGTCCAGTGGCGGCCCTGGATGCCTGGGATGCCATGCTGCCTACCGCACAACGCATGGCTGAGTTGCTCGATGGTCAGGTGCTGGACGAAGAACGCAACGCATTAGGACGCCAGCGTATCGCGCATATTCGTGATGAATTGCGAGGCTGGGATCGCGAGCACGACGGTGGCGAGATCCGCTTCGGTCGCTGAGTTCTCCGTCAAAAAAAGGCGTCCCAATGGGACGCCCTGTAAGTGGGGAAGGGGAGCTGTCTGCTTTCAGGCAGCCTTGGTGGCTAGGGAGCTGATGGTGTTCCGGGCCGAAGCAATGGCTTTTACTTTATGGTCAGCGCTGAGGTTGAGACCCTCGGCGCGGACGAACTGCACATCCGTAATACCGATGAACCCTAGTGCCGTACGCAAGTAACCTTCCTGGAAATCCATGCTGGCAGCCGGTCCGGAGCTGTAGACGCCACCACGGCTGGAGGCGACGATCACGCGCTTGCTGCCCGCCAGGCCCTCGGGGCCTTTCTCTGTGTAGCGGAACGTCTGGCCGGCGACCAGGACACGATCAATCCAGGCTTTGAGCTGGCTCGGTATGGAGAAGTTATACATGGGGGCGCCTATAACGATCACGTCGGCGGCGAGGAATTCCTCCATCACTTCCTGGCCGAGCTTTGCCGCATCGCTTTCGGCGTCGACGACGGGAGCCCAGTGAGGCAGGGCGTTTGCCGATAGGTCACGGTAGGCGATATTCACGGACGAATGCTCTTTGGCCAACTGGGCAACGATGGCCGCGGTTAGTTCGCGCGAGACGGAGTGCTGGCCCAGTGGGCTTGCGTCAAGGTGCAAAACTTTCATGGTGTTATCTCAATGCCAGTCGGGCGGGCCGACGTTGGCATTAAAGATAAATTCCGAACGAACCGGCGATAAGATAGATTGTTCAGAACTTATCGTTCTCAACGGGAAACGACGATGACCCTTTTACCGGGTGCCATGCAGGATCTCAACGATCTGTATTTCTTCGCGGCCGTGGTCGAGCATGGGGGGTTCTCCGCGGCTGGGCGTGCGCTCGGTGTGCCCAAATCCCGCTTGAGCAAGCGAATTGCTCAATTGGAAGACCGGCTCGGTGTAAGGCTTTTGCAGCGTACGACACGGCGCTTTGTCGTTACCGAAGTGGGTGAGCGGTTTTACAGCCACTGTCGAGCCGTGCTCGAAGAGGCGCGGGCAGCGCAGGAGGCGGTGGAGGAGCTACGCGCAGAGCCGCGAGGCGTGGTGCGTCTGAGCTGCCCGATATCCCTGGCTCAGACGGTGCTTGCACATATCCTTCCAGAGTTCATGGTGATGTACCCCAAGCTCCAGGTGAGGGTATTGTCGAATAATCGGCGTGTCGATCTCATCGGTGAAGGGTATGACCTTGCCATCCGCGTACGGACCAAGTTCGACACGGACGCCAACATGATCGTAAGGAGCTTTGGTCAATCGCGCGTGCTGCCCGTTGCCAGTCCATCCTTGCTCAAGACGCATGGTCGGCCCATGCATCCCAATGACTTGGTGCGTCTGCCGGCACTATCGGTGCAAGAACATGAAGGTGCTCAAATCTGGGAATTAATCGGCACTCACGGCGAACATGTCAGTGTGGAAGTGCAGGCCCGCTTGATTACCGGAGATTTCGCCATGCTGTTGGAGGCGGCACGCCGTGGGATCGGTGTCACCTTGCTACCGGAGTTTGTCTGCGCGCCGGCTATCACCAGCGGCGACCTCGAGGTACTGCTGCCAGAATGGAGCGTACCGGAAGGAGTCATGCACTTCGTGTATCCGAGCCGTCGTGGCATGTTGCCGGGCGTGCGTGCCTTGGTGGATTTCCTCGCCGAGCGGCTGCCGGAGGCCACGCGGGTGAGTCACGAAAGGTGCATGGAGCGTCCGCTCAATGCGTTGGAAAAGCCCGAGTAGTCTGGCAGCGAGCCATGTTAGTCTTTGCGTTTAGCCATCCATACTGCCGCTCATGACCATCGAGACAAAGCTTCCGAAAGTTGGAACAACCATTTTTAGTGTGATGAGTCACCTGGCCGTGCAGCACAAAGCGGTCAATCTTGGCCAAGGCTTTCCGGACTTCGAGCCTCCGCAAGCCTTGCGCGAGGCGCTTAGTCGTGCAATGGAAAATGGGCTGAATCAGTATGCCCCCGGTATCGGAATCCTCTCGCTGCGCGAGCAAATTGCGCTCAAGACCGAACGGCTCTATGGACGTAAAGTCAGTCCGGATAGTGATATCACCATCACTTCCGGTGCAACGGAAGCGTTGTTTGCTGCTATTGCGGCAATCGTCCGGGCCGGAGACGAGGTAATCGTGTTCGATCCGGCGTATGACTCTTATGAGCCCGCCATTGAGTTGCAAGGGGCTCGTGCAATCCATATTCCGTTGGCTTTGCCCAGTTTTGCGATCGATTGGCAGCGGGTGCAAGAAGCGGTAACACCGAAGACGCGGATGATCATTATCAATAGTCCGCATAATCCTTCGGGAGCCGTGCTTTCGCCGCGAGATCTGGATACGTTGGCAGATTTGTTGCGTGATACGCCGGTTATCGTTCTTTCCGACGAAGTCTATGAGCACATCGTGTATGACGGTGCTGCGCATCAAAGCGTGCTGCGTCATGCGGAATTGGCGGAGCGTAGTATCGTCGTCTCCAGCTTTGGCAAGACCTATCATTGCACCGGCTGGAAGGTTGGTTACGCGGTGGCTCCGCCTCATCTTTCCGCCGAATTCCGGAAGGTGCATCAGTACCTCACCTTCTGCACTTTTCATCCGGCACAGGTTGCGTTTGCGGAATTTTTGGCAAGTACGCCCGAACACTACCTTGGGCTACCGGCTTTCTACCAAGTCAAGCGTGATCATTTTCGGCATTTGCTTGCGTCGTCCCGCTTTAATTTGCTTGATGTACCGGGCGGTTATTTTCAGTTGGTCGATTACGCGGCTGTCCGTGATGTAGACGATCTCGACTTTTGCGAATGGCTTGTCAAAGAAGGTGGCGTAGCTGCCATTCCGTTGACACCGTTTTACGAGAAGGCTCCGGGTGCGCGTCTCGCGCGTCTGTGTTTTGCCAAAAGTGACGCTACGATGGAGGCTGCGGCAGCGCGTCTATGCAAGCTCTAAATGTTTCTCTCGTGCAAGGTGCTACGCGTTGGCATGATGCGCCTGCCAATCGTGAATACTATGGTGCATTGGTTCGGTGTCTAGCAGGTCAAAGCGATTTGATCGTATTGCCGGAAACCTTTCTTTCGGGGTTTAGCAACGATACGCGAGTCAGTGCTGAGGGCATGGATGGCGAAGGCGTGGCTTGGATGCGCGGACTGGCTGGCGAAGTCAATGCCGTGGTCACGGGTAGTCTCGCCATTCGCGAAGGCGACAAGGTCTATAACCGATTGATTTGGGCACGCCCGGACGGTAGCTACGCGCAGTACGACAAGCGTCATTTATTTCGCATGGCTGGCGAACATACGCGTTACGGTGGTGGTGCGGACCGCCTTATTGTTGAGTTAAAAGGTTGGCGCATCTTGCCGCAAGTTTGCTATGACCTTCGTTTTCCGGTCTGGCTTCGTAATCGACGTGTGGAATCTGCGACGGGTGGCATGGACTATGACTTGACACTGTTCGTTGCCAATTGGCCTGCGCCACGCAGACAGCCTTGGCGCACTTTGCTACGGGCGCGTGCTATTGAGAACCTTGCTTACGTCATTGGTGTAAACCGGGTTGGAATAGATGGCAACGATCTCCCCTATGCGGGTGACAGTGCGGTGATCGATCCAATAGGCGAGCCTTTGGTGGAGCTTGGCGCGCAGGAGCAGGTGGTTACGGCATCGCTGGATCCTGCTCCGTTGTTGGCGCATCGTGAGCGGTTTCCTGCATGGATGGATGCGGATGATTTCACGCTTCATACGGAGTGAGTGAAGCGGCACGCTGGATCGTCATGCGAGTGAGCCAATCCCAACAGTGGTCGGATGTTTCAAAAAAACTTCACAAAGAGTATTGACGGCTGCGACGACTACCTGAATAATTCCGCTTCTTGCTTCGGCGCCTATCGGTTTCGGCAGGCATGAGGCAGAAAGGTTTAGCCACGCGCCCGTAGCTCAGTTGGATAGAGTACCAGGCTACGAACTTGGTGGTCGGGAGTTCGAATCTCTCCGGGCGCGCCAAATTAGCAAGCATGACGTTTTGAGATGTCGCGCGTGCATACAGGTAATCCACCGCTTGTAAAACCGGATAGTAAGATTAAAGTCCGGTGTGTTCGATACGGATTGACTGGCCAGAGTGTCACCCGTAGCATTTCAAGGCTTCGGTAGTGCGAAAGCTGACCGGGTTTCGAAAAAAACGGGGTATAGCTCAGCCTGGTAGAGCGCCAGCTTTGGGAGCTGGATGTCGTGGGTTCGAATCCCTCTGCCCCGACCAGCAGGTGTTCTGCTTTTAGTCAAGCGCCTGTAGCTCAACCGGATAGAGCATCGGCCTTCTAAGCCGACGGTTGCAGGTTCGATTCCTGTCGGGCGCGCCAGTTCGTGGTTACGGTGGGCGTAGCTCAGTTGGTTAGAGTACCGGATTGTGATTCCGGTTGTCGTGGGTTCGAGTCCCATCGTCCACCCCAATTCAATGTAGTTCTGGGCCGTTAGCTCAGCTGGTAGAGCAGTTGACTCTTAATCAATTGGTCGTAGGTTCGAATCCTACACGGCCCACCAGCTAAAACAGGCACTTAGACTTGATCTAAGTGCCTTTTTCTTTGTGCTTGTCGTTGCCGCCGGACAGTGCTGGATAGGGCAATACGGTGCTTGTGTTGGCTGGTTAGGGACCCCTAAAATGGCGGGCTTGGCATAAGGTAGTCATTGATTCAGGGTCGCAACCCGACGGCTGTTCGACGATTCGGCGTAACCGCTGTAAAGTCGTTACAAATCTGTCGCTTGCAATCCGGCGAACGACGCGAAAGTGGCGGAACTGGTAGACGCACTGGATTTAGGTTCCAGCGGGTAACCCCCGTAAGGGTTCGAGTCCCTTCTTTCGCACCATTCGGACCTTGGGCTTGATTAGCGGGCGGCTGGGGCCGCCGCGGTGCCGTTACGGGCCATTACAGGTAATTCCAGGAGACGTCATGCAGTTTTCGGTTGAAAACGTCGGCAAGCTTGAGCGCAAGCTCACGGTTAGATTTCCGGCAGAGCGCTTTGAGACGCAAGTAAGTGCTCGCATTGCTGAGATGAGCCGTACGGTGCGCCTGAAGGGCTTTCGTCCGGGCAAGGTTCCCGCCAACGTAATTCAGCAGCGCTTCGGTGCACAGGTGCGCGGCGAAGTGCTCTCCGATCTGATCGGCAGCACGTTGCGCGAAGCTTTCGAGAAGGAAAACCTTCGCCCAGTCGCCAATCCATCCATCGATACCACTGGTCAACCGGAAAACGGTGAAATCGCCTACACCGCTACGTTCGAGGTTATGCCGGAATTTCCGGATGTCGATGTTTCCACCCTGGAAATCGAACGTCCTTTGGCAGAGGTTTCCGACACTGATGTCGACAAGATGATCGAAACTTTGCGTCAACAGCGTCGAAGCTTTGACGAAGTTGAGCGTGCGTCCGCTGAGGGCGATTTTGTGATGTTCGAATACGCCGCCGTCGTTGGCGACTATCGCTTCCCGGCCGAGGGATTGGAGCGTGCCGGCAGCGTGATCGGTTCTGGCGCTCTGTTCAGGGCACTCGACAGTGCATTGACGGGGCGGAAGGCGGGTGAGGAGTATCAGACTGAGATCGAATTCCCCTCCGATTTCCGTAATGATCAGCTTGCCGGCAAGACGGCAAGCGTGAGCTTCAACATTGTGAAGGTGCAGGAACCTCGGTTGCCCGAGGTCAATGCCGAATTCATCGAGCTCTTCGGTATCAACAACGGTGACCTTGAGCATTTCCGTAAGGAAGTACGTGCCAATCTCGAGCGCGAACTCAAGGCTGCATTAATGGGACGTTTGAAGTCACAGGTCGCTGAAAAGCTGGCTCAGGCCCATAGCGGTTTGGACGTGCCTAACCTGATGGTGCAGGCGGAGGCGCGCAATCTGGCTTCGGGCAGCGTGCCGCGCGGTCAGCAACCGCCCCAACAGCTTATTGATGCAGCTGTACCCGCAGCCCGTATGCGTGTCATTGCGGGCTTGCTGATGGGTGAAATCGCCCGCAAACAGGAGCTGAAGCTGGATCGCACCCGCTTGGCCGAACAGCTCGCTGCGATTGCATCGACGTATGAGGAGCCTGAGAAGGTTATTGAACTTTACAACGGCGATCCCCAGTTGATGTCCGGGTTGCAAAACCGCGTCATGGAAGATCAGGTGGCGGAGTGGGTGGCTGAGCACGCCAAAGTCACACCCCAAAATCTGAGTTTTGATGAAGTGATGCGCCCGGTCGGAGCCTGAAGCGATTGGATCAGGCTCCCGAGCGGCAGGCGAGAGTTTTTCTCGGCTGCCGAGCCGGGTCAGGTTTGGCTCGACGTCAGCGACTAGGGCACTTAAAGTGACTCATCGAAGGCGCTGCCCTACTTGCAGTTCGACCTGATCGTACGAATCGTTGTTCAGTCCCACACCCTCGGAGAGTCACACGTATGGCCATGGACCCGATCCAGAACCTTAACCTGGTGCCGATCGTTGTCGAGCAGACCGCTCGCGGCGAGCGTTCGTATGACATTTATTCGCGCCTGCTGAAGGAACGAGTGATCTTTCTGGTGGGTGAGGTCAATGATCAGGTGGCCAACCTGCTGGTAGCGCAGATGCTGTTCTTGGAGTCGGAGAATCCGGACAAGGACATCCATCTCTATATCAACAGCCCCGGCGGTGCCGTAACAGCGGGTTTGGCCATCTATGACACCATGCAGTTCATCAAGCCTGACGTGAGCACCATGTGCGTGGGTCAGGCGTGCAGTGCTGCATCGCTGCTGCTCATGGCCGGAGCCAAGGGTAAGCGTTATTCGCTTCCCAATTCACGCGTGATGATCCACCAGCCCTCCGGCGGAGCCAGGGGACAAGCGACGGATATTGAGATCCAAGCCCAGGAAATCCTGTACTTGCGCCGGCGTCTTAACGATATTTACGTCCAACATACTGGCCAATCCCTGGAAAAGATCGAGCGTGATATGGAGCGTGACCGTTTCATGAGCGCGGAGCAGGCCAAGGAATATGGCTTGATCGACGAGGTTCTCGACCGTCGTGCTGTTGAAACGGTCAAGTCGGCCTGATTTGAGCCGATTCCCATGTATAAACGGGGTCCCGCGTCCGGGTGCGGACTCGGGGCCCTGTGCTATTCTCGACCCGTACCGGGATTTTTCAGCAGGATCAAACGAATGAGCGACGAGCGGCAGGGCCGTTCCAACGACAGCGGCAAGATTCTTTACTGCTCCTTCTGCGGTAAGAGCCAGCACGAAGTACGCAAGCTGATCGCGGGTCCGTCCGTGTTCATCTGCGATGAGTGCGTAGAGCTATGCAATGACATCATCCGTGAGGAGTTGGAAGAGAAGGCTGCCTCCGGGCGCAGTCAGCTACCAAAACCCAAAGAGATCATGGAGACCCTCGATCAGTACGTGGTCGGGCAGACGCGCGCCAAGAAAGCGTTGGCGGTCGCCGTCTACAATCATTACAAGCGGATGGAATCGCGTCAGCGTAGCGACGATGTCGAGCTGGGCAAGTCCAACATCCTGCTGATCGGTCCTACCGGCTCAGGTAAAACACTGCTGGCCGAAACGTTAGCGCGTCTCCTCAACGTGCCGTTTACCATCGCCGATGCCACGACGCTGACCGAGGCCGGCTACGTGGGCGAGGACGTCGAAAATATTATCCAGAAGCTGTTGCAGAAGTGCGACTACGACGTTGAAAAGGCGCAGTCGGGTATCGTCTACATCGACGAAATCGACAAAATTTCGCGTAAGAGTGAAAACCCGTCGATTACGCGTGACGTTTCCGGTGAGGGCGTTCAGCAGGCACTGTTGAAATTGATCGAAGGCACGTTAGCTTCGGTACCGCCACAAGGTGGTCGTAAGCATCCTCAGCAGGAATTTCTGCAGGTCGATACCAAAAACATCCTGTTTATTTGCGGTGGTGCTTTCGCAGGTTTGGAAAAAGTCATCCAGCAGCGCTCGGAGACGACGGGTATTGGCTTCTCAGCCGAGGTGCGTTCGAAGGAGCGAACAGAGAATCTGGGTAAGGTGCTGGCGGAGGTGGAGCCCGCGGATCTGGTTCGGTTTGGTTTGATTCCCGAATTCGTCGGTCGCTTGCCTGTAGTGGCAACGCTGGACGAATTGGATGAAGCGGCGCTGGTCAAGATCCTCACCGAGCCGCGCAACGCTGTCACCAAACAATTCCGGAAGTTGTTCGAGATGGAAGGCGTAGAGTTGGAGTTTCGTCCGGAAGCGTTGCAAGCGATTGCACGCAAAGCGCTTAAACGGAAAACGGGTGCGCGTGGCTTGCGAACCATTCTCGAACAAGTGTTGTTGGATACGATGTACGAGCTCCCCTCGCTGGAACATGTCAGCAAGGTTGTCGTGGATGACGCGGTGATTGAGGGGCAAGCCGAGCCGTATCTCATCTACCGCGGAAATTTGCAGCAACAACAGCAGCGGATTGGCAGCGAAAGCGGCGACGCTGCTGCCTGAAACCTAAATAGGTTCACATCTACGGCCCCGGTGTTCAGTACCCCGGGGCCGTGTTTTTTTCGTTATGGCGCCAGCACTTGAGTGTGCGGCGTGCCGCCTCCACTTGACGAGTCAGTGGCCTGGGCGCAGTGTCAGGGCCGAACGCTTCATTTTTCGCGAGGAATTTCCTGCGATGGCAAAAAATGCCACTTCTCTACCTGCTACGGCGGGTGCTGCTTTGGATCCGTTGCCAGTACTTCCGCTGCGCGACGTCGTCGTGTATCCACACATGGTGATTCCGCTGTTTGTTGGGCGGGATAAATCCATGCGCGCTCTTGAGCGCGCCATGGAAGGCGAGAGACAGATCCTTCTGGTTGCACAGAAAAGCCCGGATATCGACGATCCGGCAATCAAGGATCTTCACGAAGTTGGTACGCTCGCTGGCGTGCTGCAGTTGCTGAAGTTGCCTGACGGCACTGTGAAGGTGTTGGTTGAAGGGCAAGCACGCGTGTCCATCGAGGAATATCACGATGATGGCGGCATGCTTACGGCGCGGTCTCGCGTCATAGAACCCGTCTACAGCGTCAAAGAACGTGAGTTGGATGTTGTCTCGCGGACCCTTGTCTCACTGTTTGAGCAGCTAGTGAAACAGAGTCGCAAGCTCCCCCCGGAAGTGCTCGCGACATTATCAGGCATTGAGGATCCTTCACGCTTGGCGGATTCCATCGCAGCCCATCTCTCGGTGCGCATGTCCGATAAGCAGAAGGTGCTCGAGACTGCGGACGTCGGCCAGCGCCTCGAATTGCTTATTGGCCTGGTCGATGGGGAAATCGATCTCCAGCAAGTGGAAAAGCGGATTCGCGGTCGCGTCAAGTCTCAGATGGAAAAGAGTCAGCGCGAGTACTACCTCAATGAGCAGATGAAGGCGATCCAGAAGGAACTGGGCGAAGGCGAAGAGGGTCCGAACGAAATCGAGGAGCTGCAGAAAAAGATCGAAGAATCCGGTATGCCGAAGCCCGTTCTTGCCAAGGCCAGGCAGGAGCTTGGGAAGCTGAGGCAGATGTCGCCGATGTCGGCCGAGGCGACTGTCGTTCGCAATTACCTCGACTGGCTGATCGGCGTGCCTTGGAAAAAGCGCAGTAAGGTCCGCAAGGACCTCGCTCTCGCGCAACAGGTGCTCGATGCAGATCACTTTGGCCTGGAAAAAGTGAAGGAGCGAATTCTCGAATATCTGGCTGTGCAGCAACGGGTCAGCACCATGAAGGGGCCGATTTTGTGCCTGGTGGGTCCGCCCGGCGTCGGCAAGACCTCTTTGGGGCAATCGATTGCGAAGGCAACTAATCGCAAATTCGTTCGCATGAGTTTGGGAGGAGTAAGGGACGAAGCAGAAATTCGCGGTCACCGCCGCACCTACATCGGTTCGATGCCCGGTCGTATCGTACAAAACATGAACAAGGTCGGCTCCAAGAATCCGCTCTTTGTACTCGACGAAATCGACAAGATGTCGATGGATTTTCGTGGGGACCCTTCGTCGGCATTGTTGGAAGTGCTTGATCCCGAGCAAAACCACACGTTCAACGATCACTATCTGGAGGTCGATCTTGATCTTTCGGAAGTGATGTGGATTGCGACAGCAAATTCATTGAATATTCCGGGCCCTCTGCTCGATCGCATGGAAGTCATTCGCATTCCTGGCTATACCGAGGATGAAAAGCTTGCTATCGCGCAGCGGTATCTGCTGCCGAAGCAGATCAAGGCGAATGGTTTGAAGCCCGATGAAGTTGTAGTAGATGAAGAAGCGTTGCGTGACATCGTGCGTTACTACACGCGTGAATCAGGCGTACGTAATCTTGAGCGCGAAATTTCCAAAATCTGCCGCAAGGTGGTGAAGCAGTTGACGCTTGGTGATGTCAAGAAAAGCGTATCGTCCGCCAAAACAACGGAGTCGAAGAAGAAATCAAAGGCTGCAGTTCTCGGCAAGGTAAGTGTCAACTCTGAAAACCTTGATCAGTATTTGGGCGTGCGTCGTTTCGATTTCGGTCGGAAAGAGCAACAGAACGAAGTCGGTCTGGTCACGGGACTGGCGTGGACGCAAGTCGGTGGTGATCTACTCAGCATTGAGGCGTCGATCGTGCCCGGCAAGGGACGTCAGGTGCATACCGGCCAGCTCGGTGATGTCATGAAGGAGTCGATCCAGGCGGCCTTGTCGGTAGTTCGCGCACGTGCCAGTCGGTTGGGTATCGAGCCTGATTTCCATGAAAAATACGACTTGCACATCCATGTACCCGAAGGTGCTACACCGAAGGATGGACCGAGTGCAGGTATTGCCATGTGTACGGCACTGGTCTCAGCGCTGACCAAAGTCCCGGTTCGTTCCGAAGTGGCCATGACAGGCGAGATCACCCTGCGGGGTCGTGTACTTCCTATTGGGGGCTTGAAAGAAAAATTGCTTGCTGCCCATCGCGGTGGTATTACCACTGTCATCATTCCGGACGAGAACCGCAAAGACCTAGCGGATATCCCGGAAAATATCACCAGCTCGCTGGATATTCATCCGGTGCGCTGGATAGATGAAGTACTTGATATCGCGCTGGAGCGCCCTCTGCAGCCATTGCCGGCTAAGGAAGGGGCTGAGAATGCTGCTGCGACGACAAGCGAGACAACGACGTCCTCGCATGACGATGGTGCTGAAGCTCCTGCACGCACGCATTGATTGATCAGTGATACTTGCGGATAACGGGCGACACTTGAAATGTGTCGCCCGTTTCGGTTGTGCAATATTGTTGCAAACCGTGTTCGTGATGGATTTCACCTCAGTGGCTGTACGCTGCTGAATCCGCGCAATGCGTTGCTAGTACTCGTATTGCGGACCCCCTGGGGCGCTGGTATAAAGGCTCACCGCTATCCTGAAGCTTCAGCAGAATGCACAGCGATGCGGGATGGCGCGTCAGCGCCCTTCCTGAATCGATGATCTTTCCCCTCGTTGCCCGTCCCAATCTCGTTCGCGGGCCGAATACCTGTTTAAGGGAGTAACTCAATGAATAAAACCGATCTGATCAATGCCGTCGCGGAACAAGCCGAACTGACCAAGGCTGACGCAGGCCGTGCGCTCGAAGCGTTCTTCGAGACCGTACAGAAGGCGCTGAAGAATGGCGACGATGTTTCGGTCGTCGGCTTCGGTACCTTCACCGTACGCAGCCGCGCTGCCCGCACCGGTCGTAATCCCCGTACGAACGAGGAGATCAAGATCGCCGCCTCCAAGGTCCCTGCGTTCAAGGCTGGCAAGTCGTTGAAGGACGCCTTAAACTAAGCGGCCCAATGGGGTGCGGGTGCTTAGCTCAGCGGTAGAGCGTCGCCCTTACAAGGCGAGGGTCGTAGGTTCGATCCCTACAGCACCCACCAGAACGTGGAGCGGTAGTTCAGTCGGTTAGAATGCTGGCCTGTCACGCCGGAGGTCGCGGGTTCGAGTCCCGTCCGCTCCGCCACGGTATGCAAGGGCGCCCCCGTGGCGCCTTTGTTGTTTAGGTCATGCGCGGAAACGCGCCAACATCATCGCGGGAAGAAGATTCCATGCTGCAATCACTGCGCGACAAAATGCACGGATGGCCGGCCATTCTTGTCCTGGGCATCGCTGTGTTTGCCATGTCTTTCTTTGGCATTGAAGGCTATTTCAGCTCTCAAGCCGAAACCTTCGTGGCGAAGGTCGGCAAGCGTGAAGTGAGCCAGCAGCAGTACCAAGATGCCATGAATCGCATTCGTCAGCAGCAGCGAGCGCAGCTGGGCGATCAGTTCGATCCGACGGTCTTTGATAAGCCCGAATTCAAGCAGCAGGTGCTTGATGGATTGATCGATCAGCAACTTCTGTTGCAGGCTAACGCAGATCTCGGCATGCGCGTGTCCGACCAAGCACTGCGTGACACCATCGCCGCCAATCCGGCGTTCCAGGTTGACGGCGAGTTCGATGCGAACATGTATCGTGCTCAACTGGCCGCCGCCGGCATGACTCCCGACATGTATCAGGGCAGCGTACGCACGTCTTTGCAAAGCAGTCTGCTACCGGATGCAATCAGCGGCAGCACCATCATTACCCATGTCGACGTCGACCACTATCTGGACATCAAGCTGCAGCGCAGAGACATCCGTTATTTTGTCTTGCCGCGGCCTGCTCCAACCGATAGCCAGGTAACGGACGCGCAGGTACAGGATTACTACAAAGCGCATCAAGCGGATTTTATGAATCCGGAACAGGTGTCGCTGAAATACATCGAAGTGAATGGGTCTGATCTCAAGTCGGAAACGCAGCCGACAGATGAAGAACTCAAAAAGCGTTATCAAGCTGAGCTCTCCCATTTCGGTCTGCCTGAAGAACGTGAGGTGTCGCATATCCTGATCAATGTGCCGAAGAATGCGACACCGGCCCAACAAAAGGCAGCGCTGGATAAAGCTAACAAGATCGCGGCCGAGGCGACGCCGAGTAATTTTGCCAAGCTGGCACAACAGTATTCGGACGATCTCGGCTCGAAATTGCAGGGTGGTGACCTTGGCTGGCTGCAGAAAGGTGTGACGAATCCTGCGTTCGACGCAGCGATGTTCTCGTTGCAAAAGGGCCAGATTTCCAAGCCTGTGTTATCTGATGAGGGTTATCACATCATCTACCTGCGCGATATTCGCAGCGGGCAGACCAAACCCTTCGAACAAGTGCGTGACCAGCTTCTGCTAGAAGCCATGGCAGGCGATCGTGATCGTGCCTACAACGAATCCGCAGGCAAGATGACCGATCTGACGTCGCAGAACCCTGGCTCGCTTGAACCCGCCGCGCAGGCATTGCAGCTTCAGATCAAGCAAACGCCGTTGTTCAGTCGAGAGGGTGGTCAAGGCATTGCTGCCAACCCCAAAGTCATTGCCGCAGCTTTTTCGAGTGATGTGCTTGCATCGGGCAATAATTCCAATTTGATCGAGCTTGGCAAAGACGATGCAGTCGTTATTCGTGTAAGCAAACATGTCCCGGCGTCGTCACGCCCGATTGCGGAAGTGCATGACGCCATTGTTCAGAAAATTCTTGATCAACGAATTGCTGATGCGGCCCGCCAAAAGGCTGATTTACTGGTACAGCGCCTTGCCAAGGGCGAGGATATGGCAACGATTGCCAAGGCCGAACATGCGGATTTGCAGACGGCCAACCAAGTGCAACGTGTGCAGCAAGGGGTACCGCAACCCATCCTGACCCAGGCTTTTGTGACGCCGCATCCGGTGGATAGTAAGCCCGAGTACGCTGACGTTTCGCTTGACCATGGCATGTATGCGGTGCTCGCCGTCGACAAGGTGGAGGGGGGCGATCTTTCCAAGATGACGGCTGACGATCGCCTGCAGCTTTATCGCCAGATGATGCAGGCCTACGGTAGCGTGGAAACTCAGGGCTTTGTGGACATGCTGAAGGCCCATACGAAGATTGAAATTGCCAAGGACCGCATGTAAGTCCTGGCGATGCCAATGTTTCTCGCATTGCATCAAGGGCGGCTCGGCGAGTCGCCCTTTTTTATCAAATGGCTCGCCTTCGTCTCAAAGATTGTGGTGCCCAGCAATCCTATGGGCAATTTCACTATTAATACCTGACTCTGGTGCGGGCATAGAAAATGCATCCGCATGATCTAGTGTGGTGAGTCAAGCTTCAATACCTGCCCTGGTTTCAGCGTCTTGCCACGCAGATGGTTGAGACGCTCCAGCGTGTGGACGCTTACCGAGTAGTGTCGTGCAATTTGCCACAAGCTTTCGCCGGGACGCACCACATGCGCCCTGACATGCTTTGAAGTGGGCTCAGATGAATCGGTGCTAGTGGCGTAGACCAGTGGAACCGGTGGGTCATTGGAGATCGAGGCACTTGCCGTCATGTCCTGTGCGTTGGCGATCTCCACTGCATTGCGGAGTTGCTCAGCGTTGCGATGAGGCATAAGCAGTGTGCCAGGCGCGTTATCCCCCAGATAATCGCCTTTAAGGGCGGGATTGAGATGACGCAAAGCTTCCATATCCATGCCAGCGCGATCGGCGGCGTTGGACAGCGAGGTCCCATGCTGTACCTCAACTGTTTCTAGATGCTGATCAGCGGGAAGCGTCGGCAGTTCGACATTGAAGCGTGAAGGGTTACGCACTACGCAAGAAATGGCCAATAGCTTCGTCAGATGTTCGCGTGTCACACGCGGCACCGGCAGTCTTGGAATCACCGGCTCATCGGGTGGTAATCCGTGCTGTTGAACGAGTCGTTGAACGCCATATTCGCCGTGGTTGAATGCATAATCGACAAGACGCCAATCGTGTAGCTGATTGTAATAATCCTTCAGCATGCGCATGACACCATCGGTCGAAGCAGAGGTGTCCAGGCGAGCATCATAGTTTCGACTCACATGGAGACCGATGACGCGAGCCGTACTTTGCACGAGTTGCCACATACCGGCTGGTAGATTTCGATGTCCGGGTACGGGCCGATACTCGCTTTCTACCCAAGGCAATAGAACGAATTCACCCGCTACGTCGTATTTTTGGGCGATTTGCTGCACATAGACGAGTTGAGATAGCGCGCCATCCATTTGTGCTTCAAAACGCTTGGGATTTTGCGTATAGCGGTGTGCCCAGGCCATGATTTGTGGATCCGCATCGCAGTCGGCCATGGCGAAACTGCTACGCAGCTTATCCCATACCGTTGCCATGTCGGGGAGTGGCGCTGAAGGCGTGGTGATCTCTGCGGGTGTCGGCGGTGCAGCAACTGGCGGCGGGGTCGAGGGCGAAACGGAGGGTGCATGCGTTGACCTGATCGCAGATGGCGTTGCGCACGCTGCCAACAAAGAAGCGAGCACAACCGGTAAAAGTCGTTTCGCGGCTTTCATGCCCGGAACGTATCTTTGGCCGAACGCAGCGTGGCAAAACGGGCAACCGAATCACTGGCGGCTCCGTGTTGTTCGCACCAGCGAATCACGCTGTTGCTATCGACACGCAAGAAGGGATTGCAGGCAAGTTCATTGGATAGCAACGCAGGCACACTGGGGCGCTGCTCAGCACGCAGCTTTGCAACTTCCGCCAAACGGTGTTTCAGCGCCGTATTCTCCGGTTCTACGGAGAGTGCAAATTGCCCATTCGCCGCCGTGTATTCATGACCGCAGCACACTAGAGTGTCACCTGGCAGTGAAGCGATGCGCTGCAGGGAAAACAGCATTTGCGCCGGTGTGCCTTCGAACAGACGGCCGCAACCTAAGCTAAACAATGTATCGCCGCACAGTAGAACGCCTTCGCCGACATAAATGATGTGACTGAGCGTATGTCCCGGTACGGAAATCACCTCAAAGCGCGCCAAAGGCGCCGGTAATGCGGCTACATCACCGTCTTTAACACGATGGGTGGCGACAGTAATGCGCTCATCGTCGGGGGCATATACCGGAACACGATACCTCGCATGCAACTGAGCCGTGCCACCAATGTGATCGTGATGATGATGAGTCAGCAGGATCGCGCGCAACGTCAGATGGCGTTCACGCAGCGCAACCTCGACGGGGGCCGCCTCGCCGGGATCGACCACGACAGCTTGACCATCATCGTCGTAGAGCAACCAAATGTAGTTGTCGGCTAGCGCCGGTAACGGTACGACGTGCAAGGCGATCTCCGCTCTGTTTATTCGTATCGACTGGCGCAGGCATCCGGCATGCGCGAGACCACCGACTATAAGGCTCAATCGCGGCCAGATCGTTAGATATGCGTTAATCGAAATATTGTTCGAAAGTGATTGCGTACTGGTTCGTCTTTGTGAAGCCAACCAGTAAACTTGCGTAATACGCCCCGCGACAGGCCTCGGATCGATGCAACAGCGCGCCCAAGATATTTATGCAAGTGCGCCCATGCGTGGTCTGCTGGCTGACGAGACAGAGGCTTATATGCCTGATGTACGTCGTTGTGCGGGAACAAGGGCTCTTTTGCTTTCTGCAGCCACCCATGACGAGCCCCCTAATTCCCCTTATTTAGGGCAGTGGGTCAACTTGCGACTGGCGCAAGGACGCTTTCAGGGTGATATATGCGCAAGCGCAGATGAGCCGCTGCCATTTCTGGATCAGGTATTTGATCTTGTTCTGCTGCGCCATGCCTTAGAGTCCGCTCCGCTTACGCTGGATGAATTTGTCCGTGTGCTCGCGCCAAGTGGCTTGTTGGTGCTGACGGGTATCAATCCATTGAGCGGATGGACGCCATGGTGGTTATGGCAGACTCGCGGCAGCGATGTGCGTGCTAAGTCACCCATTCAGCTTGTAGCGCATTTACGGCGCGCGGACCTTCAGGTGGAGCGTGTGCAGCATGTTGGGCGACTTTTGCCTCTGTCGTCGGCTGCGCAAGGACGCTCATCGGGATGGCTTGGTGGAGGTTACGTACTGGTCGCTCGCAAGAAGGGGGCCATGATCGCGCCAACACGTTTGCGGTCTAAACCTGTGACAGCGCCCGTAAGAGGGGGGCTTGCGCCAGGAGCACGTCGCAACTCCGTCAGTTGATCGCTGGACGAACAAAGAACACATCAGAAACCGGAGCGAAGGTCGCGTGACGGATGTAGAAGCATTTACCGACGGCGCATGCCTCGGCAATCCAGGGCCAGGAGGATGGGCTGCATTATTGAGGGCAAAAGGAAATGAGCGCTTGTTGAGTGGCGGGGAAGCACAAACGACGAATAACCGCATGGAGCTGCTAGCGGCGATTAGCGCGCTGGAAGCACTCAAGCGCCCGTGCCAGGTGGTACTGACCACAGATTCGCGTTATGTCATGCAGGGCATTGAGGAATGGGTGCCACGCTGGATCAGCAACGGTTGGCGGACGGCCGATAAGAAGCCCGTAAAGAATCAGGATCTATGGGAGCGCCTGGCGGCAGCGGTCTCACACCATCAAGTACGATGGCAGTGGGTGAAGGGACATGCTGGCCACGTTGAAAACGAACGCGTAGATCAGGCTGCCCGACGGCAAGCGGAGCAATTCAGGAATTGACATGAGGCAGATCGTTCTCGATACGGAAACAACCGGCCTGGAAGTACGTCAAGGTCATCGGCTGATTGAAATCGCGTGCGTCGAGCTGGTCGAACGTAGGCCAACCGGACGTCACTATCAAACGTATCTCAACCCGGAGCGTGCGATTGATGAGGGCGCGCGCGAAGTAACGGGCATTGCCGATGAGTTTTTACTTGATAAACCACGCTTCCATGAAGTCGTAGATGAATTCCTGGCGTTCATCGATGGCGCTGAACTTATCATCCACAATGCCACCTTCGACGTTGGATTTCTCAATGCCGAACTGGCACGCCTAGGCGAGAGCTTCGGATGTATTGCGGATCGCTGCCAGGTGTTGGATACGCTTGTCATGGCGCGCGAGCGCTATCCCGGTCAGCGCAATAGTTTGGACGCGCTGTGCAAACGCCTTGGTGTCGATAACTCTGCCCGCGATCTGCACGGCGGTTTGATCGACGCACAGTTACTGGCAGACGTTTATCTTGCGATGACGTCCGGTCAGGTGGTGCTAGACCTGGGATTCGAGGGGGACGCCGAAACCCGGATTCGCACGGTGGTGACTCCGGTCGTACTGGCGCGGCGACCGCGCGTTTTGCGAGCAAGCGAGGAGGAGATCGACGCCCATCTGCGGCGCCTTGATGCTTTGGACAAAAGCGTGGGAGGGCAGTCTGTATGGCGGAAACAGGAAGCGGAAGCCTGATGCGCGGGTTACTGGATGCGCGTCAGTATTGCCGTAACATTGTCATTGCCGCCGCCATCCAATGCAGCAAGCAGTAAATGATCGATGCACTCCTGTGCCGCCAAATCGTTGCGGACTAGAATTTTCGCGATTTGATCATCGCCGACCTCTTCGGTCAATCCATCGCTGCATACCAGAAAGCTCATACCGGGTAAGGCGCGGCCTGTCGCCATACTGATGTGCAATTGATCGAGTGACGTAATGCCTAGTGCTTGCGTGAGAACATTGCGCTGAGGATGACGCTTAGCTTGAGCTTCGCTGATCGCGCCTGTTTCTACCAAGCGCTGCACTAGGGAGTGGTCGTGACTGATCCGAGTTAGAGCGCCTTTCCATTGGTAAATGCGACTGTCGCCAATCCATGCCACCTCATAGCTTTGCTCGGAGAAGCGAATTGCAGCGAGGGTGGTGCCCATTGGCAAAGCATCGTCATAGCGCTGTGCATGTTCAAGCAATTTGCTTGCAGCATCTTGGATGGCTTCGATCAGGGAATTTCCGCGCCGAACTGATGCCACGACGTTATCTCTCGCCAACGCGGAGGCTACCTCTCCATGTTGATGCCCGCCCATGCCATCGGCGACAAGGAACAAGCCGAGTGTTGCATCGGCGTAGTAGGTGTCTTCGTTACGCGTGCGGCGCAATCCGACGTGGGTTCCGTGTCCGAATTCGATCATAGGTGTTTGCTAGGTAGATATACGCAGCATGCCGGATGTGGATGCTTGGCGCAAAAAATCGTAGAAGGGGCTTTGCGTGAACGGGCGCCGTGCGCGGCATTGTGCACGATCACCTTGCTCGCAGTGCTGGATAGCTTTGCTTTTTTAGCTGATGCGGGCATTGAACGATTTATGCGAGCGAGTCTGGTTCTTACGTACGTCCCCTGCAGAAACAACTGGGGCGTCTGAGCGTTGCTGCCGCCAGAAATACAAACGCCCCCGAGCAGGGGGCGTTTGTATTTCTGGCGGAGAGGGTGGGATTCGAACCCACGGTACGCTTACACGTACGCCTGATTTCGAGTCAGGTACATTCGACCACTCTGCCACCTCTCCGAGAGGGCGCGCGTGGCCCGCGCGAGCCGGTCATCATAAGGGTTGTGCCTGGCTGTGACAATAGGATCGTCAGGACGGGTCGTAAACGAGGTTTTATGGGTAGGCATTAGCTTTTCCGGCCCTCGCCGCCAGGCCGCATACGGTGAATATCCTGTGATTCCACTACGTGAAGAGAACCCCCCTAGTGTTGTCGCATGGCAGTAGTTACCGGCCGGCCAGGGCCTTCGTGGCACCGAAATCTTGAGCTTCGCTGAGGGAGTGCCACGTTTTGGGGTTCCCCAAAAGCGGGCAGGGCAATGTCGCCATCGCCCTGCTTTTCTCAAAGTACAATTTAACCCGCTTTTTTCTTGGCCAATCGTAGCCAGGTATCCACTACGGTGTCCGGATTAAGTGACACCGATTCGATGCCCTGATCCATCAACCATTCGGCCAGGTCGGGATGATCGGATGGCCCCTGGCCGCAAATGCCGATGTATTTGCCACGCGCGCGGGCCGTCTTGATAGCCATGGTGAGTAGCTTTTTCACAGCAGGGTTGCGCTCGTCGAACAGGTGAGCGACCACGCTGGAATCGCGATCCAGTCCCAACGTTAGCTGGGTGAGGTCGTTTGATCCGATGGAAAAACCATCGAAGATGTCCAGAAACTCGTCCGCGAGCAAGGCGTTGGAGGGGAGTTCGCACATCATGATGATCTTCAGATCATGCTCGCCTTGCTTGAGTCCGTTCTGGGCGAGGACATCGATCACCTTCTGGCCTTCTTCCAGCGTGCGCACGAACGGAATCATCACCCATACGTTAGTGAGCCCCATCACTTCGCGGACATGCTTGACGGCCTTGCACTCCAGACCGAAGGCTTCGGCGAAGCCGGCATCGACATAACGGCTGGCACCGCGATACCCGATCATGGGGTTTTCTTCATGCGGTTCGTAACGCTGGCCGCCTAGCAGATTGGCGTATTCATTGGACTTGAAATCAGACAAACGCACGATGACCGTTTTGGGATAAACGGACGCGGCGATCGTGGCGATGCCTTCGGCGAGGCGATCGACATAGAAACTCACCGGATCTTTATAGCCGGCGATGCGCGTATCGATCTTCGCTTTCGTTTCTGCGTCTTGTTTGTTGTATTCCAGTAGCGCCTTAGGATGCACGCCAATGTGGCTGGCGATAATCATCTCCAGGCGGGCCAGGCCGATCCCTGCATTGGGCAGCATGCCAAAATCGAACGCGCGTTCTGGGTTGGCGACGTTCATCATGATTTTCAGAGGCGCTTCGGGCATGGCGCCAAGGTCGGCGGTTACGCGATCGAATTTGAGCTGCCCTTCGTAGATCATGCCGGTGTCGCCTTCGGCGCATGAGACAGTCACTTCATGGCCGTCCGGAATGGTATCCAGTGCATTCCCGGTGCCTACGACGGCAGGTACACCAAGCTCCCGAGCGATAATGGCGGCGTGGCAAGTGCGGCCTCCACGATTGGTAACGATCGCTGAGGCACGTTTCATCACCGGCTCCCAGTCGGGGTCAGTCATGTCGGCGATCAACACATCACCTTGCTGAACCTTGTTCATGTCGGTCAGCGAGCGGATGATACGGGCCTTGCCTGCTCCGATCTTCTGACCAATAGCGCGGCCTTCCGCAAGCACCTTGCCTTTCTCGACGAGATGAAAGCGTTCCAGCTGCGTCGCATGTGCACGCGATTTCACCGTTTCCGGGCGTGCCTGCACGATATAAAGCTTGCCGGTGTAGCCATCTTTCGCCCACTCGATGTCCATGGGACGCTGGTAGTGATGCTCGATCACTAACGCCTGCTTGGCGAGCGCTTCCACGTCTTCGTCGGTAATGCAGAAGCGGTTGCGGTCAGCAAGGGATGTTTCCTCGATGCGTACGCGTTCGCCCGGTTTGTCGGAGTACACCATGCGCTGTTGTTTGGCGCCCAGGCTGCGGCGTAAAACAGCGGGCCTGCCGGCTTTCAACGTGGGCTTGAAGACGTAAAATTCATCCGGATTGACCGCTCCCTGTACAACCATTTCTCCCAGGCCGTAACTGCCAGTCACAAACACGACGTCACGAAAACCGGATTCCGTGTCGAGTGTGAATAGCACGCCCGACGCGCCTACATCCGAGCGCACCATCAATTGCACGCCTGCAGAGAGGAATACGTCCTCGTGCTTGAAGCCCTGGTGCACGCGATAGGCAATCGCGCGGTCATTGTAAAGTGATGCAAAGACCTCCTTGACCTTGTGCAGCACGTCTTCGATACCGACGACGTTAAGGAAGGTCTCTTGCTGGCCAGCGAAGGATGCATCCGGAAGATCTTCCGCGGTAGCAGAAGAGCGCACGGCTACGGCAATGTTTTCGGCTCCGGTGTCTTTGCAGAGCTTGGCGTAGGCTTCGCGGACAGCCTTTTCGAGATCGGCCGGTAATGCCGTATCGATAATCCACCCACGTATTTCCTTGCCACCTGCCGCCAAGGCGTCCACGTCATCAACGTCCAGTGTGGCAAGCCGTTCGACAATCCGCTTGGACAGCCCGCTCTTTTCAAGGTACTGCTGGAAAGCGTCAGCTGTGGTGGCGAAGCCGCCGGGTACGGATACCCCGAGTTGAGCCAGATTGCCGATCATCTCGCCGAGTGATGCATTCTTGCCGCCAACCTTGCCAAGGTCGGTCATGCGCAATTGGTCGAGCCAAAGCACCAGGTCGTTCAAGGGGGTCTCCTCAGAGCTTGTTAGTAAGCAGGGGCGGCAAGGGTGAGGTGCGCCGCGTAAGACTGGTATTGTCGTTGGTCGATGACGCATGGCACAAGAAGACCATTGCTGCCGCGCGCCGCGCCACCTGCATACCAGTCAGCAAAAAGTCAAGCAAAGACAGGGGTTCGTGCTTGCGATATGGTGCAAGGCAAGGATCCACTCAGCCCACGGAACCCTCATGCAACGCTCGGTTTTTTTCATTTCCGATTCTACTGGTATTACGGCCGAGACAATCGGGAACAGCATTCTTGCGCAATTTGAAGGTGTGCAATTCGAAAAGCATCGACTACCGTTCATCGACGATCCGCATAAGGCAGAGAATGCTGCCTTGCGGATCAAGATCCGGTATGCGCAAAGCGGACAGCGCCCTATTGTGGTGAACACTATGGCCGATTCAGCGCTATGTGAAATCGTGGCGACCAGCGGTGCGCTCATGCTGGATGTCTTTGCGCCGTTTATCGGGCCGTTGGAGGACGAGCTAGGTACCCGGCACTCTGGCGCTGTCAATCGCTCGCATGGACTGGTGGACTTCGCTAAGTACGAGGCGCGCATCGCCGCCACTAATTACGCCTTGAGTCACGACGATGGTGTTGCCATTGATTACGCGCAGGCGGATTTAATCCTGATTGGTGTATCGCGCTCAGGCAAAACACCCACCTGCCTTTATCTGGCCTTGCATTATGGGGTCTGTGCCGCCAATTACCCTTTAACCGATGAGGATCTGGAAAAGCTGGAGCTGCCTGGGCACCTGCGCGCTTACAAGGATCGTTTGTTCGGCCTGACGATCGAGCCGCAGCGTCTGGCGCAAATCCGCGAGCAGCGACGTCCGGGAAGTCGTTATGCCACGCTGAAGCAATGCCGCTGGGAGCTGGAGCAAGCCGACCGGCTGATGCGCCAGGCGGGCGTCCCGTATCTCAACACTACTCACGTATCGATCGAGGAGATTGCGAGCAAGATCCTCGATCAGTTCGGTATCGATAAAACCATGTTCTGAGGGATAGTCTTAGCGCTATGAGTGCTGTTCTCGACCGCCCAACCGCTTTGTTGCCAGGACGCTTTGAGTTCCTGATGGGCCTCTATGCCGAAAATTACCATCGATTGACACGCCTGTTTGCTCCCCAGAAGCTGGAGCTGGGCGATTACATTTCGGACGTCGATGACGGCCTTCCTGTTCATCTGGTGCTGCAGGAGCGGCATCCGTACACATTGGAACTGGAACTGACCTACGGCTTTGTCGATGCTCAGACGGGACGCCGAGCACCGTCAGCGCAGTTACGCGTGTACAGCGACGCGCATGTCGCCGAGGCTTTGCACTGCCATCCCGGGCGTCATCTTTGGCAAGTGCTGGGACCTTTTTCGCCAGCCCACACGGTGTTTCAGCATCGGCTGCAGATGAACAGTTTTCTTGCGCGTTGGCTGGAATATCTGGCGGAACAGGGGCATTCGGCGGGTACGCTGGAACGGGTACCGGGCTAGGTCGACAGACAATAAAAAACCCACGATGACGTGGGCTCTTTGCATAACGTGGCGGAGCGGACGGGACTCGAACCCGCGACCTCCGGCGTGACAGGCCAGCATTCTAACCGACTGAACTACCGCTCCGCGTTTTCAAAACACTTTCCAGTTCTGCACATCAAGTCCATTTCCACTCCATCCGCTTACCGGTTTGGAGTGGCGTCCCCACGGGGATTCGAACCCCGGTCGCCACCGTGAAAGGGTGATGTCCTAGGCCTCTAGACGATGGGGACGTATGTGTTGGTGGAGCCAGCCGGGATCGAACCGGCGACCTCTTGCATGCCATGCAAGCGCTCTCCCAGCTGAGCTATGGCCCCCTGCTGGAAGCAAGAAAGAATAGGTTGGGTTCGGAATTCCGTCAAGCGCTTTTTTCAAAAATTTCGCTGTTGGCGAGGTTGCCTGTATGGCCCTTATCAGTACGGCCTAGACAGGGCTTCGGTTTAAGCTGAAAGTGGAGTACAGCAACGAGAGCGGCATGCACGATATCGGTTTTATCCGCGATTTAGCGCTGGTGATGTTGGTAGCTGGCGCTACAACTGTGCTCTTTCAACGGCTGCGTCTACCTGTGCTGCCTGGTTACATCCTTGCCGGCATGGTCATTGGCCCTCATACCCCGGGCGTGCTGGTCCACGATCCTCGTACCATCGGCGACATTTCCAACCTTGGCGTTGTGCTGTTGATGTTCACGTTGGGATTGGAGTTCAGCGTTCGCAAACTGCGCCAGGTGGGTGGGATGCTGATGCTGGTGACCGTGATGGAAGTCGGTCTCATGCTGTGGGTCGGTTATCAGCTCGGTACCTTGTTTGGATGGGGCGGCCGAAATGCCCTGTTTCTTGGCGCGATCATGGCATTGTCCTCAACCATGGTGGCGGTGCGCACCTTGACCGAAAGCGGTCTGTTGCAATGGCCTTTTGCACGCATGGTGGTGGGCATGCTGGTGGCCGAGGACATGCTGACTATTGTGATTCTTACCTTGCTCACGGCGATTGCACTGAGCGGAACAGTACAACCTGCGGTGGCAGTCAGTTTGGTGGGGCACCTCGGTCTGTTTGTTGTGGCCGGCATGATCGTTGGATTGCTGTTGCTGCCTCGGCTCGTGGATTACGTGGCGCGATTCGATCGCGACGAAACTTTGCTTGTCAGCGTGCTTGGTATTTGTTTTGGCGCCAGCTTGCTGGCGGCACGGCTCGGCTTCAGTGTCGCCTTGGGCGCATTCCTGGCCGGGGCGGTGGTAGCGGAAGCACGCAGCGTATCGCGCATCGTGCATCTGGTTGAACCGTTGCGCGATATGTTCGCTGCGTTGTTTTTCGTTGCTGTCGGTTTGAAGATCGATCCATCTCAGATCGTGCACTATGCCGTCCCTGCCATAGTGATTGCTTTTACAGTGATGATTGGCAAGAGCGTTATTTGCGGGATTGGCATGTTCTTCATCGGACATGATTTGCGGACATCATTGCGCACCGGTTTATGCATGGCTCAAATAGGCGAGTTTTCATTCGTGATCGCCACGCTTGGGCTAACGCTCCACGCAGTAGATAGTTTTCTCTATCCAACGGCGGTAGCGGCAGCGTTGATCTGCATGATCGTTTCACCCTATCTACTGCGCTCTGCCGACCTCATGGCGAAGATCGGGCGATACGTTCTTCCTCGGCCGCTTCAGTTGGTGATCACCAGTTACAGTGGTTGGCTCGAGAATCTGCGGCCAGTGAATGAGAACGTGGTTCTCGCGAAGATGTTTCGTCGGTTGATTTGGCATATTGCAGTCAACGTAACGTTGGTGGTCACGCTGTTTGTGATGGGGGCCTATATCAACGCGCATCACGCTGGATGGTTCGAGCATTGGAACCTTGGTCTTGATGTGCGGCATTCGTTGATTTGGGCTTGTGCCTTGTTTTTATCGTTGCCGTTGCTGATTGCGGTGTATCGCAAGGCGGAGGCGTTAGGCATGTTGCTGGCGGAGGTAGGTATCCGCGAACGGTTTACAGGGGCGTATACACAGGCCATCCGACAGGTTCTTGCGAAGCTGATTCCGTTGGCGACCTTACTGGCACTGGCTGTTCTGGTGGGGGTGCTCGGCTCGACGATATTGCCACCTCGGGAAGTGGCGCTATCCCTTCTTGCCGTATGCGTAATGCTTGCCGTTGTCCTTTGGCGGGGGTTCGTCAAGTTGCATGCCAGGTTACAGGCGGCCTTGCGTGACACGCTGGAAAAACCTCCGTCTTCTCCCAATGAGTCAAGCTGAACGAGATGTTGCGCACAGCGGCAGGCATGAACTTTTACCTGGGCTAACGGTCCACTGCGAATCGTCGTTGCCAAGACCTGACTGGACACAGCACAATGCGTGGCCAGCCTCCATTTGGGGGGAGGTCCGGCGCGGCACGCCGGCATATCCATGACTAGGGAGTTCCAAATGAAGCAATTTCTGCGACCCACGCTGACGGCGGCCGCCCTGGCTGTTGCGCTGGGCATCACCGCTGGCGCGCAGGCCCAGACGCCCAAGAGCAGCAGCACCGGCGCTACCGGTACGGTTGACAAGATCAAAGCCAGCACCGTTGTCGGTTATGAACTGGCTGGTTCCGTACCGCCGATCATGCGTGAAGCTGTGGATCCGGCGACCGTTGCAAAGGCTGTTCAGGACGCTCTGTCCGGCAAAAAGCCACCGATGAGCGAACAGGAATTCAATTCCACCGCTCAGGCTTTCGAAGCTCAGCTGCGCGCCAAGGCAAAGGCCGAGTTTGATGCGGCTTCGGCGAAGAACAAGTCCGAGGGCGAAGCTTTCCTTGCCAAGAACAAAAATGCCCCGGGCGTGAAAACCACCGCTTCCGGTCTGCAGTATCAGGTGCTCACGCAAGGTACCGGTGCTCGTCCTGGCCCGAACGACACCGTGAAGGTGAATTACACCGGCACGTTCGTGAACGGCGAAGTGTTCGACAGCTCCTCGAAGAACAACCCGCCGGGGCCGACTTCGATCCCGCTGGCTCGAGTGATTCCTGGTTTCCGTGAAGGTCTGCAGCTGATGCAGGTGGGCGGTCATTACAAGTTCTTCATCCCGCCGAATCTGGCATATGGTGCTGAACCTAGCCGTCCGTTCCCGCCGAATGCAACGCTGATCTTTGACGTGACGCTGGTAAGCACCGGCCCGACACCTGCTTCCTCGCAGGGTGGCGACGACGGGAAGTAATCGTCGCGATACAACGCAAGTTGTTCGACAACGGGGCGCGATTCATTCGCGCCCCGTTCGCTTTGCGAAGGGATACGTGCTTGGCGTCGTTGACATAGGCGTTTCTTTTGAGGCTGTTAAAATCGTTGCTCCTGAACAAGGCGTTGATCTCATACGATGAAAGTCACCATTTTTGGCACTGGCTATGTAGGCCTGGTTACCGGGGCCTGCTTGGCCGAAATGGGTAACCATGTCGTTTGCGTTGACATCGATGAAAGCAAGGTGGCCCGCCTTAAGCGGGGAGAAATACCTATTTTCGAACCCGGTTTGGAGCCGATCGTCCGGCGTAACTATGCCAATGGGCAGCTGGAATTCACTACGGATGCTTCGCATGCTGTGGCGCATGCCCAGATCATTTTTATCGCCGTAGGTACGCCGCCGGATGAAGATGGCAGTGCCGATCTGCAATACGTCCTGGGCGTGGCTCGGAGTGTCGGTCGGCATCTTGATCGTTATGCCGTGATCGTCAATAAATCCACGGTACCCGTAGGCACGGCCGACCGGGTTCGAGAGGCTGTGGCTGCGGAACTCAGTGCACGAGGTGTTGATATTGACTTCGATGTCGCATCCAATCCTGAATTCTTGAAAGAGGGCGATGCGGTAGAGGATTGCTTGCGTCCGGACCGCATCGTCATTGGCAGTTCGAGCGAGCGAGCCATTGGCTTACTGCGCAAGTTGTATGCGCCGTTCAATCGAAATCACGATCGTACGGTCGTCATGGACGTGCGGTCCGCCGAACTCACCAAATACGCTGCAAATGCCATGCTGGCGACCAAGATCAGCTTTATGAATGAAATCGCCAATATCGCCGAGCGTGTGGGTGCGGATGTGGAGCTTGTGCGGCAGGGCATAGGCTCCGATCCTCGCATTGGCTATCACTTTATTTATCCGGGCGCGGGTTATGGTGGCTCGTGTTTCCCCAAGGATGTGCAGGCGTTGGAACGTACCGCCCGATCGGTTGGCTATCATGCACGGTTGCTGGGCGCAGTCGAGGCAGTTAATCACGACCAAAAAACCAGGTTGTTCGAGTTCGTTCGGGATTATTTTGGAGGGGAAGTCAGCGGGCGCACGATCGCCCTGTGGGGGCTTGCCTTCAAACCCAATACCGATGACATGCGTGAAGCTTCCAGTCGTCATCTCATGGAAGCTGTATGGAGCGCAGGCGCCAAAGTACGGGCGTTCGATCCGGAAGCACGTGATGAAACACTTCGCCTGTATGGCGAACGTAGCGATTTGACGCTCTGCGACAACGCTTATCAGGCACTGGATGGTGCCGACGTGCTGGTCATCGTCACCGAGTGGAAAGCTTTCCGCAGTCCGGATTTTGCACGTATTCGGGCTACGCTGAAGGAACCGGCAATTTTCGATGGCCGTAATATGTACGAGCCTGCTGTTGTGGAAGAGGCGGGCTTGGCTTATTACGGTATTGGCAGGGGGCGCAGTATTATGCGATCTGCGTAACCATGGATAACGAGCAACGCCTTACAGAGCTGGAAGTTCGGCTCGCTTTTATTGATGATGCGGTTCAGGCGCTCGTGGTCGCGGACGCAGAACAATCCCTGCGTCTTGCTACGTTAGAGCGGATCCTGCGGGAACTGCGCGGCGAGCTGGAAACGTTGCGAGCAGGGCAGGCTGGCGATCCCCACAGCGAACCACCGCCGCCGCACTATTGAGACGCGATAGGTAATACCGGATTCGGACATGGTTGATTCATTGCGAGATCAGCTGCTCAAGAGCGGCATTGTCAAACAGCTCAAACAAGAGAAACCGCAGCACCGTCCTGCGGCGAAACCGTCAGCGGCTGTTGTCAGGGGCAAGCCGCCGCAGAGAGCGAGCCCCCCACGCCATAGCGAAGAAATCGATCTGGCCAAAGCGTACGCAATCCGGGCGCAAACGGAGGCGGCAGAGCGTAAACGGGCCGAAGAGGAAGCGGCTGAACGCGCCAGGCTAAAGCGCGAGCGCAAAGAAAAAGTGCAAAAGCTATTGCAAGGCAATGTGCTCAATAAAGCAGATGCCGATCAGGCGCGTCATTTTGAATACGGTGGGAAAATCCGACGAGTTTATGTAGATGCCAAGCAACTGGCGGAACTTAACGCGGGAAGCTTGGCCATTGTGCAAAACGGTGGTCGTTATCTGCTGGTTGCGCAATCCGTTGCTGAGCAAGTGCGGGATATAGATTCGCATCTGGTTGCACTATGGGTTGATCCGTCGGCAAGCAGCACTGATGAGGAAGGTATCCCGGATGACCTGATGTGGTGAGGGGGCGGGACCGGATGCAAATCGCGATCCGGTCGTCAATCTTCCCAGGTAGCACTCAGGCTGAGATCGGAAATTCAAGGGTGCTTTGTTGAAGCGCAAGATGATCCCATCCGTTCTTGGGAGTGAATCGCTCGCCGTAGCGCGTTGCTAGTGTTTCCAGTTTTCGCCGAACTGCTTGCACGCCCTCGCTGCGGACAAACTGGATCGGACCGCCACGGAAAGGAGCAAATCCCGTGCCGAAGATCACGCCCGCATCGAGCAAGTCGGCATCGTCTACCACGCCGTCCCCCAGGCAGGCGATGGCCTCATTGACCATCGCCAATACCATGCGATCCTGCAGGTCTGGCGGCGGCGTGTAATCGGCATCGATCTCCGGCTTTTGGGGTTTGCCGTCTTGCCAGGTATAGAGTCCCTGACCATCCTTTTTACCGCGCTTTCCAGCTTCCAACTTTTCTTCCAAGCCTGGCGGCAGCTCCAGGCCCAGAAAAGGTGCCAGCTCCTTGCCGACCGAGGCGCAGACATCAAGGCCGACAGTATCAGCCAATTCGATTGGCCCCATCGGCATGCCGAAACGTTTGGCTTCCTTATCCAGCACCGGACCCGGTACGCCTTCGTTGTACAGACGCAGTGCCTCCAGTAGATAAGGCATCAGGATGCGATTGACAAGGAAACCCGGGGTGCCTTTGACGGCAACCGGCAACTTGCCGAGTGCTTTGCAGAAAGCCATGGCGCGCTTTTCGATTGCTGGGTCCAGCCGCTCGTGGCGCACTACCTCAACCAAGGGCATTTGTGCCACGGGATTGAAGAAATGGAGACCGAGGAAGCGCTGCGGGGCTTTCAGTTTCTTGCGCAATTCATCAAGGGGAATCGAGGATGTATTGCTCGCGAGCACGCCGTCTTCTTTCAGCTGAGGCTCGATCACAGCATAGAGAGATTCCTTCGCCTCGGCATTTTCAAAAATGGCCTCGATAGCGAGATCGGCCTGCGAGACGCCGGTACCTTCGATGTCCGCCCGCAGGCGACGGCATGCTTCTTCCACCTTCTCGGGTACCTTGAGTTTTTTCTCGTAAAGCCTCCTGGCGCGATCCAGTGCAGGCTGGACGTATTTCATGTCTCGATCCTGCAGCGATACATCAAAGCCTTTGAACGCAGCCCATGCAGCAATATCGCCACCCATCACGCCGGCGCCGACGACATGCACATGCTTAATGTTTGCGTCGATACCGCTGCCCTGATTTTTCAAGCGTTCCTGCAAGAAGAAAATCCGGATGAGGTTATGCGCCGTTGGCGTCTGCGCGAGCTTGGCGACTGAACGCGCCTCTAGTTTTAACCGTTGTTGAATATGATTGCCGCCGCGTTTCCACACATCAATCAGGGCGAAGGGGGCAGGGTAATGTTCTTTGCGTACCTTGGCCGCGGTCTGCTTGATGACCACGGGAGCAAGTATCTGCCGGGCCAGCCAGGTATTTGTCGCCCAGGCCATGACGCGTTGTGCCAATGGGCGCGGCTGCGGATGGCGAAGCAGGGAACGTGCTTCCGCCATGAGCTCATCCAGACGCGCCAATCTGTCGACGAGGCCTAGGCTTTTGGCGCGGCGGGCACTCAGGGGCTTGCCGGTCAGCATCAGAGGGAGCGCTTCGGGGGCTCCGATCAGGCGGGGCAGGCGGGCGGATCCTCCCCAGCCTGGATGAATGCCCAGCATCACTTCCGGCAGACCGATCCGGGTCTTCTCATCGTCGACCGCGATGCGTTGGCGGCAGGCCAGAATCAGCTCGGTGCCTCCGCCCATGCATGCCCCATGAACTGCCGCGACAGTGGGACAAGGTAAACGAGCCAGCGACTCGTAGACACGCTGTCCCTGCTCAATATTTTCCTGGATGGTGCCTTTTCGGGCGTATTCGACAAATTCCTTGATATCCGCCCCAGCGGCAAAGCCGCTGGGTTTGCCGGAATGGATGATTACCCCCGCGGGCTTTTCGATCGCCAGTCGTTCGACAATCTGGCCCAGCTCGTCCAGTACTTCCCGCGAGATGGCATTCACGCTGGCGCCGGCACGATCCAGGGTGAGAGTCACAATGCCGCTGTCGTCGAGGCTCGTTTTCCAATGGCTAAAGCGCAGTCCTTCGAACATGGGGATAGGGGGCTGACTGGGAAGTCTTCACCATACCGTCCCGCAGCGATGATTGCGAGACGCCTCCGGGATTACCGGTATGCCGCATGCGTCACGCCGTGGCATACCGCCTATTGCGCTTCGCATAGGACTGCGTAACGTAGGAGACGCGACGACTTCCCTTGGGCTTTATGACCTCCTTGATGGCTCCTGCGCCGCTTGCCGGCAGCGATATTTATGAGCGCATCTTGACCGCCCCCGGTGGTTTGATCGTGCTTGAGCATGTGGATAGCCAGGCCTTGGTGGAGCAGTTCCGGGCGGTAGCCCGACATAACGGGCAATCCGTTTACCTTTGGCGACCGGACAGCGGCATGGAAAACCTACGGGAAGCCCACGCGCATATTCCAGGGTCGCAGCGGCTTGGTAATGCCTTGCGCTATATCCAACAAAGCATCCACTTTGGTATTTATCTGCTTTCACGGTTTCCATTGCCCTTGGTGCCCGCAGAAAGCAGCTTACTAAGGCAACTGGCCCGTACTCCCGCAGGACATGTTCGCCGTGTAGTTTTGCTGGATGCGGTTCCTGCCTTGGTGGCGAGCGTGGACGATGTGGCCGTACGCATGAGGAGCACAGCCAAGGCGGCACAGCATCCCCGCTTGCGGGATGGCCGATGGCTGCTATGACGCCGACCTCCTTGCAAGCCGGTGTCCTGTTGGTGGCTTCCGAACGAGAGCTTCGTCGGGAGTTATTCGACATACTTGATCGCGAGGGCCATCCACCGATCCATTCAGCGCGCGATACGACACATGCCGCCATTCTGCTGGAAGGGCGAGAGCCGCTGGCTTTGATCGTGATGGTTTTTAACGGAGACGGCCGATCGGGCACGGTGCAGTGTGAGCAGCTGAAGCTGCTGCCTGCTTGCGCGAGTGCTCCGGTCATAGCTGTGCTATCTGACGACGCTGTCATCAAGCCGGCGCAGCTGCCTTCTATCATTGAAAGCTGGCTTTATGCCGCTCAGGTCCGCACCGAGCTCATTTCTCGTTGGCAGGGATTACATGGCAAAGGCGCAGCTCCGTTTGAAGAGCACGTGACTCATGCCATCCATTCACCTTCTTCGATTCCGCCGCAATCGGCGGGCGACTATCGCTTCGCGTTTGAAGACGATCGCAATGATTGGTTGATCGTGGATCCGACGGCGCAACGAGTGGTGGAGGCGAATCCCGCATATGTACGCCGTAGCGGTCTGGCTAATAGCGTGCTGAGTGGCTTATCCCTGCGTGATGCGATCGCATTCGAGAACGGCGGCGTTGAAACAGTGATTGCCGACACTCCGCGACAGTGGCTCCCATGCCGGCGCAAATCGATTCGCGGTCATGACATGGGCGAGGCAGTGGTACGTCGTGTGCGTCACGGTGGCCGGGATCTGATCGCGCTGCAATTTCGTAGTGCCAGCGCTGGCGTGCGTCCCGCTGTTGCTTTGTCATTGTTGGCGAAATTGTTTAGCGCCGGTCACGATGATGCAAGCATCGGAGAGACCGCCAGATCACTGCTGGAAGGCATGGAGCTCGACTATTTTGCCGTGTGGTCGGCGCGTCCTGAAGAAAGCAGTGTGCCAGTACAAGTAGTGCAACATTGGCAGGGTGAGGAGCCGATCTGGCCGGGCCCTCAATTGCAAAGCTCATTGAGGCTTGTCTTAGGTGGGCGAACATTGCTGCACCCCCACGATGCCCGACGGCTTGCGGATGTGGACCCATTGATCGGGTTGTTGGATCTGCGCGGATTCATCGGCCTGCCTCTGCTTGATGAGCGCCGGGCGGTACTGGGCGCTTTGCTGGCAGGTAGCCGCAATCCCTTCACTGAACCTGAGGTCATGACGCCTGTGCTGCACTGCGCGGCGGCACATTTTGCCCATATGCTGGAGCTGCGTCGCACGCGCGAGCAGGGACGCGCGGAGGGTTTGCTTGATGCTTTGACGGGGCTTCCCAATCGTTTGTTATTCAACGATCGACTCGACACCATCATTCGCGAAGCCAACCGGACTGGGGAAACCTTCGCGGTGTTGTTTGTTGATCTGGATCGCTTCAAATTCATTAACGACACGCTTGGACATGCTGTGGGCGATCAAGTACTGGTGGCTGTCACGCAGCGACTGCGCAGTAGCGTTCGCGCGTCCGATACGGTGGCACGGTATGCGGGCGACGAATTTACAATCGTATTGCGGCACATCGTGAAGACGGACGACGTCGTGCGCGTGGCCGAAAAGATCGTTCAGCTGATGGAAGCGCCGCTGCACTTGCAGGATGGCCCGGAATTGCAGGTGACAGCGTCCATCGGCATCAGTTTTTTCCCGGAGGACGCGCCGGACGCGGAAACGCTGCTCAAACACGCGGACGAGGCGATGTATGCCGCGAAAAGCATGGGGCGAAACAATTATCGCGTATATGACGTCAGTCCTGCTCAGGAGCAACAGAATGCTGCGCTGAAAGCACGGCTGCGCCATGCCGAAGGCAATGGTGAGTTGCGTGTCTTCTACCAGCCGCAGATCAATGCGGAGACAGAAGATATCGTCGGCATGGAAGCGCTTTTGCGCTGGGAGCATCCCGAGCTTGGAAACATCGGCCCTGGTTTTTTCATTCCATTGGCCGAAGAGACGGGGCTTATCGTTTCCATCGGCGAGTGGGTGCTACGGACTGCCTGCAAGCATGCCAAGGCTTGGGATGACCGTTTTGGATTGCGCCTTCGATTGGGTGTCAATCTTTCGGCAGTCCAACTCATGCAGCCGGATCTGCCTGAGATCGTAGGTGCTGTGCTGGAAGAGACGGGTTTGGATCCAGCGTTGCTTGAGCTGGAGGTCACCGAAAGTATCAGCATCAAGGCGGCCCCCAACTTGATGGAGAACATGCAAAGACTGCATCGGCTTGGCTGCCACATCGCTATCGACGATTTCGGTACCGGTGCCGCGTCGTTGGATTATTTGCGGAAACTGCCGGCCGATCGCATCAAGATCGATCAAAGCTTTGTTCGCAATATCGGCGTTGATCCCGATGATGAGGCCATTGTGCGCGCGACTATCGAAATGGCCCATCGCCTGAAACGAGGCGTGGTTGCCGAAGGTGTGGAAATAGAACAACACCTTCAGTTTCTGCGCGCGAATCATTGCGACGAGCTCCAGGGGTACCTGTTCTGCAGACCGTTGCCGCACGGCAGTTTTGAGCGTTTGCTGGCTGAGCGTGAACGCCTGATGTCTGGCGAAGGGTTATCGGCCGCTTCCGCATAGCAGAATAATCAGCCGCCTGGATTGCTTGCTTGAGCCTACTATAGGCAGCCCCTACTTTAGAATGCTGCGGAGTAGGGCTCCGTGCTGAACTTGCGGGCGTGAAGCCGGTCAGAGCAGCTCACCCATCCGATGGAAGCATCCCGGTATGGTCCAGTGACGAAGGAGACGGCCCGGATGGGCGACAACGAACTCGATAGTGCGCTGGTAGAGCGTGTACAAAACGGAGACAGGCGCGCTTTTGACTTGCTGGTGCGCAAGTACCAGAACAAGGTGATTGGGCTTATTTCCCGCTACGTACACAACTATGCCGAGTGCGAGGATGTGGCGCAGGAGGCATTCGTGCGAGCTTGGCGGGCGATCGGGTCGTTTCGCGGGGAGAGCGCTTTCTATACTTGGATGTACAAAATTGCGGTGAATACGGCGAAAAATCATTTGGTTGCCATGGGCCGCCGGCCACCGGCCGACGATATTTCCGTCGAAGACGCCGTATTCGTCCCGGGAGCGGACCGCATGCAGGAGGGGGCCACCCCCGAGCGCGAATTAATGCGACAGGAAATTGAACAAACTGTGTTTGCTACTGTCCAAGCTTTGCCCGAGGAGCTGCGGACGGCTATCACCTTACGAGAGGTGGAAGGCCTAAGCTATGAAGAGATTGCCGAAGCCATGGGCTGCCCGATCGGTACGGTGCGTTCGCGTATCTTCCGGGCACGTGAGGCAATCGACGAGAAGTTGCGGCCATTGCTTTCAGACCGCGAGGATCGGATGTCATGAGTGAAGCCAACAAGGAAACCCTTTCTGCTGCGGTAGACGGCGAGCTGTCGAGGGAGGAGCTGCGCTTTCTGCTGCGCAGGCTCGACCACGATGCTTCGTTGCAGCAGACATGGGCTCGATACCACGTTGCCGGCGACAGCTTGCGTCGTCACTTGCCTGCCATAACTCATCCAGGATTCGCATCGCGCGTCATGGAGGCCATTGAGGGTGAGGCAGCGACACGTACTACGCCCAAGCGAGATTGGTTGCGCCTGTCCGTGGGTGGAGCCATCGCCGCCAGTGTTGCAGTGGCAGCACTGATGATTTCTCAGCCGACGGCTCCTGATTCTGAACATCCCGTATCGTTGACCGCGAGCGGTAGTATGTCTAATGGGACCCCTCACGCTGGGGCAGCATTGGCATCGATGGCCCCAGCAGCACGCACGAATGATGTGCTCGCAGCCGTTCCTCCCTCGTTGAGTCCCTATTCGGCATCGTCATTGAGCCAACGGGCTTCGGTAACGCTTGGCGATCCATCGGACAACCCTTTGTTTCAGCGCTATTCCAGCCAGGCTTATTCCATTCACGGCTACAAAGCGCTGAATAATCAGGACGGAAGTTACCTGCTCCTGATCGATACGCCGCAAGTGAAGCCTACGGCGTCAAGTGCCCGCTAATAGTGCGGTCTAAAGTGAACCGCCGGGCGCTCTTGCATGCCTCGGCGGTCAGGGACACCCTTGGCATTGGGTTTCCCGGTTTCTTCATTCCACCCTCTCTCCCGTTCCACCCTACCGGCTTAGGAGCGGAAGTGGGGCGCCTAGCATCAGAGGAGGAATCATGAGTCACCCCCGTCTCGTCAGCCGCCGCATTTTCAGTAGCCTTTTGGGCTGCGCTTTGATCACGGGTTTTTCCATGCCTGGCGTAGTGCTAGCCCAGAATGCCGCAGTCACGGGCTTGCCGGACTTCACAAGCATCGTGCAGAAAAATGCGGCCGCGGTCGTGCATGTAGAAGCCAAATACACCGGCCGCCGCCCTAAAGCTGCTGGTGGTGTTCCTCTGCAGGGCATGCCGCCTGATCAGGCTGAAATTTTCCGCCGCTTTTTCGGCATGCCGATGCTTCCTTCTCCGGAAGAACAGGCACATACCTCGCTTGGTTCGGGCTTCATCATCTCCAGCGATGGATACATTCTGACCAATAACCATGTGGTTGATCACGCCGATTCGGTGACTGTGCGGTTACAGGATCGTCGGATCCTGACGGCGAAGGTGATTGGTACCGACCCCACGTACGACATTGCCTTGCTCAAGATCAACGCGGGGGGCAGCTTGCCCACTGTGACTATTGGCGATTCACGCTTGCTCAAGCCAGGCCAATGGGTGTTGGCCATTGGTTCCCCATTTGGGTTCGACTACACCGTGACGCAGGGAATCGTCAGTGCAGTGGGCCGCAGCCTGGGCGCGGGTGATCAACCCAGCACGTCCTTCATTCAGACTGACGTGCCGATCAATCGCGGCAATTCCGGTGGCCCGTTATTCAATCTGCAAGGGCAGGTCGTAGGTATCAATTCGCAGATTTATTCCGACACGGGAGGCTACCAGGGCGTGGCTTTCTCGATTCCGATCGATCTTGCGATGAACGTCGTTCAGCAACTCAAGACGAAGGGTTACGTCACGCGCGGCGAACTGGGTGTCATGATCAAGCCGGTGGATGATGATGTCGTCAAAGCGCTTAAACTGGATAGCGCAAGAGGGGCCATCGTAGTGAGTGTGTCGCCCGATAGCGCGGCCCAGCGGGCAGGTTTGCAGGCGGGAGACATCATCTTGGCCTATAACGGGCAGCCCATCGAGCAAGGTTCCGATCTGCCTCCGCTGGTGTCGATGACAAAACCAGGCACCACCGTACCGATCAAGGTTCTCCGCAATGGAAGCGAAAAGACTTTACAGGCCACCATTGGCACCATGCCGAGAGGGCAGAGTGCGGCCTCCGCATTTGGCAAGGCGGCCCCAAGTACGGGATCAGCTGCTCTAGGCCTGACAGTAGAAGGCCTGGATTCTTCCACGCGTAGTCAACTCGGCCTGAAGGCTGGTGAGGGGGTGGCCATTTCGGATGTCACCGGTCCGGTGGCTGCTCAGGCGGGTTTGCAGCCGGGCGATGTGATTCTGATGGTCAACCAGAAGAAAGTGGGTAGCGTAGAAGCGTTCCGAGCGGCCACCGCCAATGTGAAGCCCGGAGACACTGTGCTACTGCTGGTCCGCCGGGGCGATTCCAGCAATTTCATCGCGCTCACAGTTCCCAGCGGCAAGGATGAATGACCTCCACGGGGCGCCTACAGAGGCGCCCCTGACATCTTTGCGGATTTTCACGTTGCCGTTTGCCTTCTCAATCCGTGCGATAATGAACGGCTAATATCGCCATCCCGGTGATAGGCTGCCTGTGCATCGCGCGAGGCGGTGAAGCTTACAGCGTGCCCATGGAACTGATCCGCAATTTTTCTATCATCGCCCACATTGATCACGGCAAATCCACGCTTGCCGACCGCATCATTCAGATTTGCGGCGGACTGGCCGAGCGCGAAATGGAAGCCCAGGTGCTGGACAGCAATCCCATCGAGCGTGAGCGCGGCATCACCATCAAGGCGCAATCGGTATCGCTGCCCTACAAGGCGCGAGACGGGAAGACCTATCAGCTCAACTTCATCGACACGCCCGGGCACGTCGATTTCTCCTATGAAGTAAGCCGTTCGCTTGCCGCCTGCGAAGGCGCCCTGCTAGTCGTGGACGCAGCCCAAGGTGTGGAAGCGCAGTCGGTGGCCAATTGCTACACGGCCGTAGAGCAGGGGCTGGAGGTTGTTCCGGTACTGAACAAAATCGATCTGCCTACCGCCGATCCAGAGCGTGTGAAGGGCGAAATCGAGGCCGTCATCGGTATTCATGCCGATGACGCGGTGGCTGTGAGCGCCAAGACCGGCCAGAACGTTGTCGAAGTGCTTGAGGCGATCGTGGCACGTATTCCGCCACCAAAGCCGCGCGACACCGATCGCTTGCAGGCATTGATCATCGACTCCTGGTTCGATAACTATCTTGGAGTGGTATCGCTGGTTCGAATCATGCAGGGCGAGATCAAGCCGGGTGACAAATTGCTGGTCATGTCTACCGGTCGCGCCCATGAGGTCGGTGAAGTCGGCGTATTCACACCTAAACGCAAGAAGCTGGACAAGCTTTCCGCCGGTGAGGTGGGTTGGATTACTGCCTCGATCAAGGATGTTCACGGCGCCCCGGTCGGCGATACGCTGACTTTGGCCGCCAAGCCAGCACCCCATCCACTCCCCGGCTTCCAGACCATGCAGCCCCGTGTCTTTGCCGGTCTCTTCCCGGTTTCGGCCGACGATTATCCTGCATTGCGCGAGGCGCTCGACAAATTACGTCTCAACGATGCGGCCCTGTTCTTCGAGCCGGAAAGTTCCGAAGCGATGGGTTTCGGTTTCCGCTGTGGATTCCTGGGCATGTTGCATATGGAGATCGTGCAGGAACGCCTTGAGCGCGAGTACGACCTCGATTTAATCACCACGGCACCCACGGTGGTCTATGAGGTCCTGAAGAGCGACGGGACAGTCATGTCGCTGGATAATCCTGCGCGCCTTCCACCAATCCCACAGATTGAAGAAATCCGCGAACCCATCATCGTCGCCCATATTCTCACGCCCCCCGATTACATCGGGAACATCATTACCCTATGCGAGGAGAAGCGCGGTGTGCAGCGTTCCATCCAGTATCTCGCCACACAAGTGCAGATCAGTTACGAACTGCCGCTCGCGGAAGTGGTGCTGGACTTCTTTGACAAATTGAAATCCGTATCGAGAGGCTATGCCTCGATGGATTATCAGTTCGAACGTTTCGATGCAGGTCCATTCGTGCGGGTCGACGTTCTGATCAATGGCGATCGTGTTGATGCGCTCAGTCTTATCGTGCATCGGAGTCATGCGGACCGCCGTGGTCGTGAACTGGTCGAACGCATGAAGGATTTGATTCCGCGTCAGCAATTCGATGTGGCCATTCAGGCAGCCATCGGCGCTCAGATCATCGCCCGTTCAACGGTAAAAGCGTTGCGCAAAAATGTGCTGGCTAAATGCTATGGCGGTGATGTCAGCCGCAAGAAGAAGCTTCTGGAGAAGCAAAAAGAAGGTAAAAAGCGAATGAAGCAAGTCGGTCGGGTGGAGATTCCGCAGGAAGCTTTTCTTGCCGTGCTTAAAGTAGATAAATAGCAGCTGGCCTTGGAGTCATTGCATGGATTTTGATTTTTCGGCAATTTTGCTTGGACTCACCGTACTTTTTGGTGTGGTGTGGGCCTTTGATCGCCTGTTTTTTTTCAAGAAGCGCAAGGCTCGTTTTGCAGCCTCGGGCGAGGATTATCGCGATCCGGTACCGGTGGATTGGGCCCGTTCGCTGTTTCCGGTGATTTTTGTCGTGTTGTTGCTGCGTTCCTTTGTCGCCGAACCGTTCCGGATTCCATCGGGATCGATGATGCCGACCCTCGATGTCGGAGATTTCATCCTGGTCAATAAATTTGCTTATGGGTTACGCCTGCCTGCCTTCAACAACAAGATTCTCAGCATAGGCGAGCCTAAGCGTGGGGATGTTGTGGTGTTTCGATTTCCAGGCTTCCTCTGCCAGGATGAGAGTGGACGGATCGTCCGTAGCGGCGATGTGACCTGCAGCGATCCGCATGCGCCGGTCGCAAGCGAGAACTGGATCAAGCGCATTATCGGTTTGCCGGGAGATACCATCGAAGTTCACGACAGCCAGATCTTGATCAATGGCAAACCCGTGGTAGACACCGAAATTGGCCCTTTCCAGGGAAATCCAGCGCGCCCCGAAGATAATGAATTGATGTACTACAACGCGACGATCTGGCGCGAACAGCTGGGCGCTGTCAATCATTTGATCGCACGCATGCCTTCTCGTGGTCCGACACCTCCCATCCCGAATGCCCGCGTACCATCGCTCATACCACCAAATTGCTACATTGTGATGGGGGATGACCGTGAAAACAGCGAAGACAGCCGTTGGTGGGGATGCATGCCGGAGAAGAACCTGGTTGGCAAAGCTTTCATGATCTGGTTCAGCTGGAAAGGCTGGGGCACAGGGGGCGTGGGCTTCCATCGCATTGGTAGCATCATTCATTGATGCGCATGGCCAAGAATCAGGAACCGTGAATCCATCGCTGGCAGCGGTAATCTGGACCAGGCAAAGTACGGTTGTAGCGTTAGGGTTTGAAACTGGGTGGGCCGGTCAATCGGCATAGTGAGGGGACTATGAAATCGAAACAGGCGGGCATCACGCTCATCGGCTTCCTGGTGGTGTTGGCAGTCGCAGGTTTTTTTGCCTATATGGCAATGAAACTTGTGCCTGCGTATATCGAGTACGCGGGTGTGGTAAAGGCGATGAATCAGATTTCCAGCGAAGGCGTGGATGGCAAATCAATCGATGAGATTCGCCGGGAGTTGATGTTCAAACTTGGATTTCAATATGTGGATGACGCCACGGTTCATCCCAGTGACATCACCATCGGGCAAGGTGCCAGCGGCAACGAATTGCGCGTCAGCTACGATAAGCAAGTGCCCTTCATATACAACATTGATTTCCTGATTCATTTCGATAAAAGCGTACCCGTGGCGGGTAATATGGCTACGCCGTAAGATCGCAGTGGAATTGGCTTATCATTTCCGGGATGCCTCGCTTGCCACGCTCGCACTGACTCACCGCAGTGCAGGCAAGCCCAATAACGAGCGCATGGAATTCCTCGGCGATGCGCTGTTGGGCGCGATCGTGGCAGAGATGCTTTACGAGACCCATCCGAAAGCTACAGAGGGTGAAATGTCACGCCTGCGTGCGCAGCTGGTGAACGGCCAGGCGCTGGCAGTGATGGCACGGGAGCTGGAACTTGGGGATCGGCTGAGGCTTGGTTCGGGAGAACTCAAGAGTGGCGGTTTTAGGCGGGACTCCATCCTTGCCGATGCGTTTGAAGCACTCGTCGCCGCCATTTATCTCGATGGTGGTTTTGATGCTTGCAGGAACACCGTACGCAGTCTTTTTGCGGGCCGTGTAGCAGCTTTGCCGCGTTCTTCCAAGGACGCCAAGACTCGATTGCAGGAATGGCTCCAGGCCCAGGGATGGCCTTTGCCGCACTATGAACTCGTGGCGGCGGAAGGCGAAGAGCATGCGCGCATCTTTCAGGTGAATTGCGTCGTGATCGAGCCGCTTGCCGTGACGGCCTCCGGTCGGGGCAGCAGCCGGCGTCTTGCGGAGCAGGATGCGGCGGAAGTTGTATTGACGCAGCTCATCGGCAGCCAAGAAAGACCAGGCAGCAGTTCCTAGCGAATCGGTTAGACCGAACTATGTTTTTTTACACGCGCGGGTGGCGTTTATCGGCTCCCGGCGCCATGCTTATACCGTTTGAAAAGAGTCTGCCTGCCATGAATGACGATCGAGACGACACAGTCCAAACCGCTCCCCCTCACCCGGATTTTCGATGCGGTTCGGTGGCCTTGGCCGGACGTCCGAACGTGGGCAAGTCGACCTTGCTTAACGCCCTGATCGGGTTCCGATTGTCGATCGTGAGTCCCAGGCCGCAAACAACGCGCCACCGCATTCTAGGCATTGCCACCAGCGACGCCGGCCAAATTCTTTACGTCGATACGCCGGGGCTGCATCGTGGCGCCAAGCGCGCCATGAACCGCAGCTTGAACCGTGCTGTTCGTTCCGCCATCAGCGACGTGGATCTGGCGCTTCAGCTCATCGAGGCGGGACGCTGGACGGATGAAGATGAAGCGCTTTACGAGGCATTGGCTGAGCAAAATATTCCGCGTCTTTTAGCCATCAATAAGGTCGATCTCAGCAAGGATAAAGCTGCGTTATTGCCCTTTGTGGCCGATCTCTGTGACAAGCACAGCTTCGATGCCGTGCACTATGTCAGTGCACTCAAGCGCAAAGGCCTGGAGGCGTTGGCACACGATATTCTTACGCGTCTGCCGGTACGTGCGCCGATTTTTGGCGAAGACGAAATCACGGATCGCAGCGAGCGTTTTCTTGCTGCCGAAATGGTGCGTGAGCAGTTGATGCTACGTCTCGACCAGGAATTGCCATATGCCACCACGGTAGAGATCGAGCAATTCAACGATCGCCCTGATGGTGTGGCCGAAGTGCACGCCGTGATCTGGGTAGAGCGTGAGGGCCAGAAAGCTATCGTCATTGGTCAGGGTGGCGCGCAACTCAAGGCGATCGGAACAGCCGCGCGCCGGCATATGGAGCGTATGTTCGATCGAAAGGTCTTTCTGCGGCTGTGGGTCAAGGTGCGCGAGGGTTGGGTGGATGACGAGGCCATGCTGAAACAGTTTGGCTACACTGATTGAATAATGGACAAGGTCTAATCCAGACGATCAGCACGGAGCGCAATATGAAGCCTGGGTCGCAGTTGCTGCTCCCTGATTTGTGAAGATCTATGCTCCTGCAGCAGCCCGCTTATGTATTGCATTCCCGCCCTTACCGGGAAACATCGCTGCTGCTTGAGTGCCTCACCCGAGACTATGGACGCGTTGGCGCGGTGGCTCGAGGCGTACGTAGTCCAAGAGGGCGCTTGCAACGCTCACAGTTGGAACCCTTCCAGCTATTAGCCGTAGACCTTCAGATGCGCGGAGAACTGGCCACCTTGCGGGGTGCGGAGATGACATCTTCGCCTTTGCGCTTGGCCGGTGATGCCAGTGTGGCGGGTTTATATATAAACGAACTTGTAGTCCGGCTGACCGAGCGGCAGGACCCGCATGCGGGGCTTTTTCACATCTATAGCCAAACACTCACGCGTTTGGCCGCCGGAGAATGTCTGAGCTGGCATTTGCGCCGCTTTGAACGGGACCTGCTGGCGGCGCTCGGTTACGGGCTGCAATTGGACGTTGAGGGTCATAGCCTTGAGCCATTGCATGCCCAGATTCATTACAGCTATCGACCGGAACATGGGCCCGTGCGCTGCAGGTCTACGGACTCGGGCGCTTTGCGGGGCAGCGACTTGCTCGCCTTGGCGGAAGATCGGATGCCGGATGCGCAAGGACTGCACAGCTTGCGCACGATGATGCGCGAATTAATCCGGTTTCACCTTGGAGGCGTTGATCTGCGTGCGTGGCGAGTACTGCGAGGTGCTCTCTCTCGCCGTTGATCAGCCTTGTGCATTTGAAGGCATGGATTTAGCGCGTTTCCAGAGCCTGGATGGTTTGCAGCAGTGATCGCTGAAATTCTGCCAGTGGCAGCATAGCCCCTCGATGGCCCAACTTCAGATGTCGCTGGAGCGAGCCAATACGTTCGGATAGTGAGGTTGCTCCACAGAAGCCGCAAGATGAGCGCAATTTATGCAGGCGAGTTTCCAGCGCAGGCGGATCTGAACTCAGTTCGTCCCATTCATGCGAAAGCTTTAGCAGTTCCGCATGAAACAGCCTGCGCAGTGCTTGAACAGCTGCTGGTGCACCGCTTGCGTTCAACGCAAGCGCGTCATCGAGTAGCGGAAGTTCCCGCTGGCCAGTGATGGCCAATGTCAGAATATTTCGCAAATCTTGCAGCGAACAGGGCTTAAGCAACGCGGCATGAAAGCCCTTGGCGAGCAAAGCTTGCTGCTCATGTGCATCCAATTCGGCACTGCTGGCAACCGCGGGGCTGGAAACCGAGCGCGCGTGCGCGTCATTGCGCAACACCGCCAGCACTTCCACAGCGCCGTTGAAGGGCATGCGGCAGTCCAGTATGAGGAGGTCGAATGCCTCTGCGCGAGCCAACGTCAAAGCCTCGTTTCCGTCCGAGGCGAGTGCGACCCGGGCGCCGAATTGTCGAAACGCATCGTTTAGAAAATAGCGGCTGGGGGCATCATCGTCGGCGACCAGCACGTATGGCGCGTTCATAGGGTGAGGGGCAGGGGTGTCTGGGGGATATGGCATGGGTCCGTGTCCACATCGTTCAGCTTAGTTTGGCAGAATGACCCCTCCATGGTTTTGACAGTCAGCCGCCTATTCGTCCTTGTCGTTGCCCTGCTTTGGCTTGGGGTGGCGCCCGCCTGGGCGGATTCTGTCGTTTCCGCCAAAAGGATCGAGCTACCGGGCGTCAGCCTTCAAGATGTTCAAGTGCAGCTGATTCAGGGGGTTGACCCTAACACCGTTCAAGTCACCATCCACGCAAGCAAGGTGGGCATCCCCAGCTTTGGGTGGCGCAGGGTGAATCTGGCACTGCAGGGTGTGCTGCAACGCGACATGCAATTACGCTGGATTTTCACGGGAGCAGCCCAGCTGACCGGTGCTCCAGGCGGCGCGTTTGGCAAAGCCACGGTCAGCATGACAGTGGATACCTCGGCCAATACTCTGGAAGTCGACGTCGATCAAGGCGCGGCTCATATCGGGACGGCTTTTCCGCTCGATCAAACCACGCACGCCCAGATCAATCTGCAAAACCTTCCGGCTGGATGGCTGCAAGGGCTGCTAGGAACCGTGTGGGCGGGCCATATTTCGGGTGGCAAGCTCAATGCGGATCTCGCCCTGGATGTGCGCGACCAGGGCTTTCAAGCGTCGGGCGATTTCACGGTTGCAGATCTCCATTACGCCACTCCCACCGGCAATGTGGGAGGGCAGGGATTGGCCGGGCATGCACGGTTCACACTCGACGCTATGGTGTCTCCGGCCCAGCTGATGTTGAATGGCGGGATACGTGGCGGAGCATTACAGCTAGGGCCGGTGTTTGCCCGGCTTCCCTCCCACGATGTGGTCATGGATCTGCGTGCATCCTCGCAACGCGGTGGACTCAGTATCAGCCATTTGCGCTTTGACGATCCCGATGCGCTCCATCTGGAAGGGGCTCTCACCCTCGATGCCAAGGGTGATCTCCAAAAACTTCGACTGGAGCATTTCCAGGCGCGGTTTCCTGCCGCGTATGATCGCTACGGCCAGCCATGGCTGGATGACGGCTTCGCAACGCCTTCCGTGCAGATGGCAGGGCAACTCGAAGGGCATGTCGACTACACCAACAATACGTGGCGCAGCTTTGCATTCCATACCAACGGGCTGAGCATCTCGGATAGCTCCGGCCAGTGGCAAGCCAAGGGTCTGCATGGCGATGTGGATTGGTCGGACCAGAACGAAAGATCAGCAACGACACTGGGTTGGGATGAACTTGCTCTCCGCCAGTTTGTACTTGGCGCTGGACAGGCACGCTGGCGCAGCCATGATGGACATCTGAGCCTGCAATCACCTTTGGATGTGGCTTTGCTCATGGGGCAGGTGCATATCAACCGATTCAGCTGGCAACCCAATGCGGCGCGAAACCAGCGCTTTGATGTTGCGCTTGGCCTGCATGATTTGGACATGGCGGCGTTCAATCAAACGATGGGTTGGATTCCTTTTCCTGGCACATTGAACGGCACCATTTCCTCGATACAGTGGGCAGGAGATCGCTATGCCTTGGACGGCCAACTCACTATCAAGGCGTTCAATGGCACGGCCGAGGTAAATCACCTCTCCGTGCAGCAGCCATGGAGTGCCGGCACCGTATGGGGAGGGGATATAAGCCTGCATCAGATCGATCTTGCGGCGCTTACCAATGCCTTCAATTTTGGAAATATCACGGGGCAGCTGGAAGGTTCCATTGACGGCTTGCAACTCGCCGCCGGTGGCCCCCTCGCGTTCAACGCTTCTTTGCAAGCCCAGAGTGATGGGCGGATCAGCCTGCGCGCAGCCAACAATCTTTCCATTATCACGGGTGGAGCGGCAGCAAGCGGACTGCAAGGGGCGGTGATGCGGCTTTTCAAGACTTTCAATTACAAGCGCATGGGTATTCGTGCCGAGCTTCAGAATGGTGTATGTACGCTTGGCGGTCTGGACGGCGATGTCAGTGGCTACTCGATTGTCGAGGGAAGCGGCCTGCCCTATGTCCACGTCGTTGGTACCCAAACCAAGATCGATTGGCCGGTACTGGTTCATCGACTCAAGACAGCGTCCCAGGGAGCTGTCGTGGACCGCTAAGCCGGCTGTGCCGGGCTGGTATCATGGCTGAATAACCGAGCCGGCAAGGCGAGGTCTGAACCTTCTTCTTATCCGTCTGGGTCGTCCGATCCAGGTCCTCCGTTTTCAAGAGCATCAATGAACGAATTCGAAGTCTCCGTCATCGATTTGAGTCATGATGGCCGTGGGGTTACCCGCATCGATGGCAAGACGGTTTTTGTCAGCGGCGCATTAATCGGCGAACAAGTGCGTCTGCGTATTCGCAAGCGGCATCGCCATTTCGACGAAGCTGAAGCGATCGAAATTCTCGTGCCATCACCCCATCGCGTGGAGCCAAGGTGTGCGCATTTTGGTCAATGCGGCGGATGTTCGCTGCAACATCTGGATGCTGCCGCCCAGATCGAAGCGAAACAGCGTGTATTGATGGACAACTTCGCACGCATCGGCAAAGTGGAGCCGGAAAGTTGGTTGTCACCGCTCACCGATGATGCATGGGGCTATCGCCGCAAAGGTCGTTTGTCGGTGCGTGCCGTCGCGAAAAAAGGTCGCGTATTGGTGGGTTTTCGTGAGGAGAGCAATCCGCGCTTCGTGGCCGACATCATGCATTGCGACGTCGTCCATCCTGCGCTCGGGCCGAAGATCGGGATGCTGGCCGATCTGATCAGTGGCATGCACGCTGCCGCCGATATCCCGCAAATCGAATTTGCTGCCGGTGAGGACACCGTCGCCTTGGTTTTTCGTCACCTCAAGCCATTGAGCGAGGAGGATCGCGCGAAGCTCGTGGCGTTCGGCCAGCTGCACGGGTTCGCCATCTACCTGCAGCCCGGCGGTATCAGCAGTGTGCATCCATTGTGGCCAGAGCATCCTCGCCTCGCATTTCATGTTTCGGCAGGCGAGGGTACGAGCGACGTCGAGCTTGAATTTCAGCCGCTTGATTTTGTGCAGGTCAACGCCGGCATGAATCGGCGCATGATTGCGCGGACACTGGCGTTGCTGGATCCACAACCGCAGGACCGCGTTCTGGATCTATTCTGTGGATTGGGTAATTTCACCTTGCCCTTGGCACGGCGTGCGGCCGAAGTCGTTGGTGTGGAAGGCGAGCATGGCCTGGTTGAACGTGCAGCAGATAACGCCGCACGCAACGGGCTTGGCAATGCTTATTTTCAGGTGGCCAATCTTTTCGAAGATCAGCGTGGTACCGATTGGGCGCGCAAGCCATGGGACAAACTGTTGCTCGATCCGCCTCGTGCGGGTGCGGATAAAGTGCTGGAATACCTTCCCCACAAAGCAACGTCACGGATCGTCTATGTCTCTTGTCATCCTGCGTCATTGGCACGTGATGCCGGCATCCTGGTCGAGCGGCATGGTTTTCGTTTGGTGTCGGCTGGTGTGATGGACATGTTTCCGCATACGGCGCATGTCGAATCCATTGCCTTGTTCGAGCGCAGGTAGCATCCGCATGGGTATCGAAATCGAACGAAAATTCCTGTTGGCCGACGATAGTTGGCGCACGCTTGTCACCTCAAGCCGACCTATTGCACAAGGTTATCTCGTCAGCGTGCGCGCCCTTCGCGAAGGCATTGCACGGGCATCGGTACGAGTCAGGATCAGTGGTCAGCAGGCATGGCTCAATATCAAATCGGTGGAGCTGGGCGTGGCGCGTGCCGAGTACGAATTACCTTTGCCGCTCGCCGATGCGCAGGTGATGCTTCATTCACTGTGCGATGGCGTATTGGAAAAAATCCGACATCACGTGGAAGTGGACGGCTGGTTGTTCGAGGTCGACGAGTTCCTGGGCGAGAATCACGGCCTTGTTGTAGCCGAGATCGAACTGCCTACTGCGGAAGCTGTTTTTCCGCGGCCTTCCTGGCTTGGACCGGAGGTCAGCGAATTGGCACGCTATTACAACGTCAATTTGATCGAGTACCCTTACGCTGCATGGACTTCATCGGAGCGTGAAGCGAATGCCGATATATTGCAGGGGGACCACGCCTGATGTTGTTGATCGGGATCGCGGGAACCGAAGTGTTGCCGCACGAGCGAGCATGGCTCACGGCTCCGGGCGTAGCGGGCGTCATTCTGTTCGCCCGCAATTATGCTCATCGCGAACAGCTCATGACACTGACCGAGTCGATTCGTGCGGTAGCCGGCGAAACGTTTTTGCTTGCCGTGGATCAAGAGGGCGGTCCGGTGCAGCGTTTTCGCGAAGGCTTCACCCGTCTGCCGGCCTTGGCGAAGCTCGGTGAGGTGTATGAAAAGGACCCGGTCGAGGCTACGCGACTGGCTGAGGAGCATGCCTGGATCATGTCCAGCGAGCTGCGTGCCAGCGGTATCGATTTCAGTTTCGCGCCAGTGGCGGATCTGGCTCGTGGCAATGCTGCCATCGGCACGCGTGCTTTCCACGCTGATCCGGATATTGCGGGTGAACTGGTTCACGCTTACGTACGAGGCATGCATCTAGGCGGCATGGCTGCCGTGCTCAAGCATTTCCCCGGCCATGGCTCGGTCGCGGCCGATACCCATAAGGCCCAGGCCATCGACCCGCGCTCGCTGGATGAAATCCGGCACGATGATCTTCGCCCCTTCAAGGAGGGTTTCCTCGCGCATGCGGAAGCCGTGATGATGGCCCATGTGGTCTATCCTGCCGTGGACGACCAGCCCGCGGGCTATTCCCCGCGCTGGATTGGCGACATCCTGCGTGGCGAATTGGGATTTCAGGGGGCCATCGTCAGCGACGATATCAGCATGGCCGCAGCTGGCGTTGCCGGTGATATCGGCCGGCGCGTGCGAGCGCATTTGCATGCCGGTTGCGATCTGGTGCTTGCCTGTTTTCCCGAAGTGGTGGAAGAAGCCATTGCAGCTATCCCTCAGCCCAGCGAAGCGAGCACAAATCGTATTGCGGCGCTGCGGGGAGCAATAGGCGCTACCTGGGAAGGATTGCTCGACAACCCGCAGCGCGACCGTTTCGTCGCCCGCGTCACAGCATTGGACCATTGAGGTACGTCATGACTTCATCTCCTTCCAGCAAGGATCTTCCATCTCTCGCCGAGGCGCTGACTCATTCCGATGTATTGTTCGGACGGGCAGAGCTGGAGACTGTGATCGCCGACATGGGCCGCGCCATCGATGCGGTGCTTGATGGCGAACGTGCCGTGTTTCTCACGGTCATGAACGGGGCGCTGATGTTCGGCGGGCAGCTTGCGCTGTCCATCCGTACAGATCTCGAATTCGATTATGTCCATGCTACCCGCTACCGTGGCACCACTACCGGCAACACCCTGCATTGGCTGCGCGAACCCACGGCATCGCTGCAAGGGCGTACGGTGCTGCTCGTCGACGACATCCTTGATGAAGGACACACGCTCAAGGCTGTACGGGATGATTGTTTCCGTCGCGGTGCCAAACGCGTGCTCGTCGCCACGTTGTGCCGCAAGCTGCATGATCGCTGCGTCGACGGCATCGAGAGCGATTTCAACGGCGTCGACCTCCCCGATCGATACGTCTTTGGCTTCGGCATGGACTACTACGAGCAGGGGCGTAACTTGCCAGGTATCTATGCATTGCGTTGAGGAAGCACCTCCTCAGGCCGACCGTTGATGTGTTTCGCTACGGCGGTGGCCACGTGCCGCCGAGCCGCGATCTATCTATCTTCTGTTTTATCGTGATTCCCGGAACCTACCGTCATGAACCATTCCCTTGATCTTGCCGTCATCGGCGGCAGCGGCCTGTATCGTTTTTCTGGCCTCGAAAATCCGGTGCGGCAGCAGGTCGACACACCGTACGGCCCGGCTTCGGGTGAGGTTGTCATGGGAGATTTCGCAGGGCGGCGGATCGCATTCCTTGCTCGCCATGGCGAAAGCCACACGCTGCCTCCGCACCGTGTGAATTACCGTGCGAACGTATGGGCTCTTCACCATCTGGGGGCGCGCAGAGTGATCGGCGTAAATGCCGTGGGCGGCATTCGCGATGATATGGGCCCGCGAGCCATCGTAGTGCCCGATCAGATCATCGATTACACCAGTGGCCGCTACACGAGTTTTTGCGATATCGAAGGTGCCGAGGTCAAACACATCGACTTTACCGAGCCCTATACGGCGCCGCTGCGCATGGCGTTGATTGACGCAGCGCGGCGCGCCGGTATCGATGTCATCGATGGTGGCTGCTACGGTGCCACCCAGGGGCCGCGGCTGGAAACGCGTGCGGAGATCGTGCGTTTGAAGCGCGACGGCTGCGATCTGGTCGGCATGACCGGCATGCCGGAGGCTGCCTTGGCACGAGAACTGGATATGGACTATGCGTGCCTGGCGCTCGTCGCCAATTTCGCTGCCGGATGCGGAAATGAGCCTGAAATCAGCATTGAAGAGATCTTCGCCCACCTTGCAGCGGCGACCGAAACGGTCCCGCCGATCATCGCCGAACTGCTCAAAAGCTAAGCAATCGGTCCTCCGACGTCGCACCTGACGCAGGCGCATATTGCGCTTTGCCTGAAAACATGCAGATACTTTCTCTGTGCCAGGGGCGGCGGACCTAGGGGTAGAGGTGGTTCTCGCAGAGACTTGGTGCATCCAGTCCTTAGATTCAGAGGTTCACGCAATGCGTTTCGGTACGGTCAAGTGGTTCAACGACGCCAAGGGCTTTGGCTTCATCGCGCCCGAGGATGGTGGGGAGGACGTGTTTGTCCACTTCTCGGCGATCAATGCCAAGGGCTTCCGCAGCCTGCAGGAAGGTCAGCGCGTGAAGTTCGAAGTTACCCAGGGCCCGAAGGGTGCCCAGGCTTCCGGGGTCGAACTCGCGGTCTGATCAAAGCCGTCGTTGCTTTAATCGAGTAGTACAGAGAAAGCCTTGTCTTGCGCAAGGCTTTCTCTTTTTCAAAGGCCTATACGTGTAGTTCTGCACGCTCCACGCTTGAATCGATACAAAACCCGAAGCGCCTTCTGTTGAAAAGCAAAGCAGGAACAAATCAGGCAACGAACTGAAGGCGTGCAAGTTCAGCGTACAAGCCGCCTTCGTCAAGCAGGCTTTCATGGGTGCCTTGCGCCACGATCCTTCCGCCGTCCATCACCACGATACGATCCGCCCGTTGAACGGTGGCAAGGCGGTGGGCAATGACCAAGGTTGTCCGCCCCTTTTCGAGACGTTCCAGGGCCTGCTGGATAGCGGCTTCCGATTGTGCGTCCAGGGCGGAGGTCGCCTCGTCCAGCAAGAGCAGCGGCGCATCGCGCAGAATGGCGCGAGCAATCGCGACGCGCTGGCGCTGGCCACCCGACAATCGCGCACCGTGTTCGCCTAATTGCGCTTCATACCCTCCTTGTAGCAACTGGATGAACTCATGTGCTTCTGCTGCACGGGCGGCGGCATGCACTTTTTCATCGCTGGCATCCTGTCTTCCGAAGCGGATGTTGTTTGCGGCGGTGTCGCCAAAGATCACGGTCTCTTGGGGAACCAGCGCGATTGCGCCTCGCAGTTCAGGCAGCATGAGCGCGCGCAGATCGACGCCATCGAGGCTGATGCGACCTTGCTGTGGATCGTAAAAACGCAACAGCAACGCAAGCACGGTACTCTTGCCTGCGCCGGAAGGACCGACCAGCGCCACGGTTTCGCCTGGGCGTATCTCCAAATTGAATTCATGCAGCGCCGCAGCATCGGGCCGGGTAGGGTAGTGAAAGCCGACGTTTTCGAACCGCAGGCTGCCACGGATCGGTCGCGGCAAATGCTGTGGATGAACTGGATCGGCGATGCTGGCCTGCTCGTGAAAAAGCTCGCCTATGCGCTCCATGGCACCGGCAGCGCGCAGTACATCACCCCATACGTCCGACAAGCCCATCATCGACCCGCCGGAAAGCATGGCGTACACCACGAATTGCGCCAGCACACCGGCATCCAGGCTGCCAGTGAGCACATTGCGCGCGCCCACCCACAACACCAACGTAATGGCGCCGAAAAAAAGCACGATGACGGCCACCGTAAGCATCGCGCGCGTGCCAATGCGCTGGCGAGCCGTAGCTAATGCACGCTGGATGGCGTTGCCGTATCGGCCGCTCTCGATATTCTCGCGGGCGTAGGCTTTTACGGCCGTGGCCGCGTTGAGCGTTTCGTTGGCGATCGCGGCCGCGTCAGCAAGACGATCTTGGCTGGCACGTGAAAGTCGCTGTACTCGGCGGCCGAAAATCAGAATCGGCAACACGACTGCAGGAATCACCAGCGCAGTAAGTCCCGCCAAATGCGGACTGGTCCAGATCATGGCGACGGTAGCACCCACCAGCATCACCGCACTGCGCAAGGCGACCGAAATGCCCGACCCAACGAGTGCCTGCACCACCTCCGTATCGGTGCCGAGCCGGGAAATCAGTTCACCCACCCGGCTGCGTTCGAAAAAGCCCACATCGAGCCGGATCACATGTGCATACAACTTTGAGCGCAACGCGGCCAGTGTGCGTTCGCCCAGCAGTGAGATGCAATAAAACCGAGCCGCCGTGGCGAAGGCCATCACCAACGCCACTGCAAACAAGCCGAGGAAACTATGGTTGATCGCGGTAAGACTGGAATGGCGAAAGCCGCGGTCGATCATGTGCCGCACCGCCGTAGGCAACACCAAGGTGGCACCGGAGGAGATCGCCAGGAATATCAGCCATCCCAATGCCAGCGTGCGATGGGGTCTCATGAATGGCCAGAGCAGGCGCAGCGAGCCTACGCGACGACGTGGCTTGGGGTCATTCGCTGGAGAGGTGCTCATAGGGGCCTGTCGCAATCTGGATCGAAATCAGATTGGGGACCCGGGCCTCTGATTCAATCATGTCCGTGGAGATACTGCGCGAGCGTCATGGACAACGGGGTGCTTCAATCCAACAGATAAGCCTCGATACGGCCTCGGCTGATATCCACGATGCGGGCCTTGGCATCGTCCACGCGTTCCACCGGCAGGCGCAGGTGCAAAGTAACGCCCGCAGCATCAAAGTTTTCCTGTTCGATCTCGGCGCCGATGTCTCGAAGACGCGCTTTCATCAGGGTATGTGCGGCGAAATCGCAATGCACTCCTAGCCGTGTGGTTGCCACGATAGGGGTTCGCCCGGCTAACCGAAGGCATGCCGCGGCGGTGCCGCCGTAGGCTCGCGCCAAGCCGCCCGCACCGAGTTTGATGCCGCCGTACCAGCGCGTGACAACCACGATGATCCGGTCGATACCTTGTCCTTCAATGGCCTGCAGGATAGGGCGTCCAGCCGTGCCGCCGGGCTCGCCATCGTCGTTGAAGCGATAATCCTGGCCGATACGGTAAGCCCAGCAGTTGTGGGTTGCCGTGGTGTCACTTGCCGCATGGACGAAAGCAAGAGCCTGCGCTGCGGTGTCGACCGGGGCTGCCTTGGCCAGAAACCGACTTTTACGAATCTCTTCGCTGTGCTCGAAGGGGGCCAGGAGGGTATGCAGCGTTGAACTCATGCCATGCAGAGTAGGGCAAGCACCCTCGCGAGTCACACGGCATGACGTACTCTACGGCGATACTTTGAAATAAGGACGTGCGCATGTTGATGGTATGGGTCCTGCTTTGTCTGCTTGGATATCTGCTGCACCGCCTGCGACGAAAGCGCAGCGGATGGGCACTTTGCGGCATGGCTTTTCTGCTTTTTCTGGCGACGGGGTGCGGTCCATTGCCCGCCTGGTTGCTAGCGCATTTGCAGGCCCCCTACGCAACGCGACCGGCCATCACCTGGGCTCCTCGTAATGCGATTGTCGTATTAGGGGTGGGAACATCGCGTGTCATCGGCACCTCGCAGATCGTTCCTACCGTATTCGCAGGAGGAAGGCTCACAGAAGGCTTTATCCTGTATCGCCAATGCAAGCAGACTGGCAACCAATGCAGACTGATTGTCAGCGGCGGCGATCCTTTCCATAACGGAAAGTCGGAAGCAGCGGTCTATGGGGAAGTACTGGCGGCAATGGGCGTGGATCGTTCGGATCTGATGCTGGAAACGCGCAGCTTGAATACCTGGCAGAACGCCCAATTCGTACAACCGATGCTTAAAGCGTATGCACCACAGCGCACGGTGTTGGTGTCGTCAGCCGTGCATTTGCGCCGTGCGAGCAAATATTTTGAACACTTTGGCATGTCCGTGATACCGGTGCGCGGTGATTACGCAGATGTGCGACTGACCTGGTTCCCCAACGGGTGGAATGTCGCGTTGACGGAATTTGCCCTGCATGAATACCTCGGCGTGTTGACGTATCACTTGTACAACGCCATGGGCTGGAACACGCCACCCAGCCGCTACGGTGCTCCGTAACACCGAGAACCACGAGCGCCTGCTTTCGTTCGAGGACGCGAAGGAAGGAGGCAGCCGTGTGGACATTGCGCGCGAAACCCTTGCATGCAGCTTCGCGCGCAATGTCCTGCGCAAACTAGGCTGCGTTTTTCAACGAAGCCATGTCAATCACGAAGCGATAGCGTACGTCGCTGTTGAGCATCCTGCCGTAGGCGGTATTGATATCTTGGATGTTGATCATTTCCACATCCGCACCGATCCCGTGCTGAGCACAGAAATCCAGCATCTCCTGCGTTTCCGGAAGGCCGCCGATGAGGGAGCCGGCGACCGAGCGGCGACCGAAGATGAGCACGCCGGCATGAACGGGCGGGTTCACCGGTTCGACCAGGCCGACCAGCACATGTACGCCATTGAGCTTCAGCGTGGCGAGATAAGGATTCAGGTCGTGCTGGTGCGGCACCGTATCCAGGATGAAATCGAAATGGCCGGCGACCGCTTCCATCTGTTTCGGATCGGTCGATAGCACTACATGATCGGCACCGAGCCGGCGCGCTTCCGTTTCCTTGCCAGGCGAACGTGTAAACAGGGTCACGTCCGCGTCCATTGCTTTGGCAAACTTCAAGCCCATGTGGCCAAGGCCCCCGAGTCCAATCACGGCCACCTTGTGGTCCTTGCCGATATTCCAGTGACGCAGCGGCGACCAGGTCGTGATACCGGCGCACAGCAAGGGAGCAGCGGCTTTCGGGTCGATGCCCTCGGGGACGCGAAGGACGAACTTGTCCGACACCACCATGCGCTCGGAATAACCGCCATAGGTTATCCGCCCATCGTGGCGATCGATGCTGTTGTAGGTAAAGGTAGGAACTTCCTTGCAGTACTGCTCAAGCCCCTGTGCGCAGGCATCGCAATGCTGACAGGAGTCGACCAGGCAGCCTACGCCCACCATGTCGCCGGGCTTGAAGCGGCTGACCTGCGTGCCTACCGAGGCTACGCGCCCAATGATTTCGTGTCCGGGCACCAGGGGATACTGGGCGCCGCCCCATTCATTGCGCGCTTGGTGGATATCGGAGTGACACACGCCGCAGTAGAGGATGTCGATGACCACGTCATCGGGGCGAGGGTCGCGCCTTTCGAACTGATGAGGTGCCAGCGGTGTGGTAGCGGACTGCGCGGCATAGCCACGGATGTTCAAGGCCATGTATCTCTCCTGGTAGAACGTCAAAAACAAAAGTATGCGCAGTGCAGCAAAGGGCCCGGTAGCCGGATCCTGCGAAATGCTTGCATGATCCTGCAAAACACTGTTCGGGGGCTCGCAACCATCCGCAGGAACGTGCAATCTCTTTCCCACGAATTGAGCACATTTCCCGCATGAATACTCTACTCAAGCCTATTGAGACCTTTTCTCGTTTAGAACAGGATAGCGAGGAATTGACATCCCTGGTTGAACGATACGCCCAGGCAGAGGGCGTCACGCCGACAGCGTGGCCAGCGTTGACCTTCTTTCGTGCCGATGCCCCCAGCGACCGTAGCTGCGCGATGTATGAGCCTTGCCTGGGCCTTCTCCTGCAGGGTAACAAGCACATCCTGCTTGGCGAGGATCGTTACGAGCAGGAAAAAGGGCGCTACCTGATCAACTCCATCGATCTGCCGGTAACCGCACAGGTGATGCACGCTTCCTCGCAGGTGCCCTGCTTGTGCCTGAACCTGCGCCTCGATCCGGTGCGTATCGGCGAATGGCTCTCGGAAGTGAAGCTGCCTAAGCCAGCGACGGCTACCGCACGCGGCATCGCATTGAGCCTGTTGACCGAGGAAGTGCTCGATCCGCTGCTGCGCTTGGTGCGCTTGCTCGACTCACCGCACGATCTGGCCCTGCTTGCGCCGCTGATCGAGCGCGAGCTCATTTACCGCCTGCTTACCGGGGAACAAGGCGCGCGTCTGGCGCAAATCGCGGTTGCCGGCGGACAGGGGCAGCAAATCGCACGTGCGATCCAATGGCTGAGGCAGCACTACAACAGGCCACTGCGCATCGGCGATCTGGCCAGCATGGTGAACATGAGTCCTTCTTCTCTGCATCATCACTTCCGTGAGATCACGGCCATGAGCCCGCTGCAGTATCAGAAGGTGCTGCGCTTGCATGAAGCACGGCGATTACTGCTGACGGAAGGCTGCGATGTCGCTACGGCGGCGCATCGGGTAGGTTATGAAAGCCCGTCGCAATTCAGTCGTGAGTACAGCCGCCAGCACGGCGCACCGCCCTTGCGCGACGTGAACCGATTGCGGCAGGTAGGCAAGCGTTCCTTCGTCGAAGCTGGCAGCGTGGCGTAAAAACCTGGGCGAGGGTGAGTTCGGCACGATCCGGGCCATGCGTTCAACTCACCCTTCCCATTCTGCAATATCACTGCTCGCGCATGACCATCAACCGGATTTCCGTCATGTCCTCGATGGCGTACCGCACGCCCTCCCGTCCGATGCCCGAGAGCTTGACCCCGCCGTAGGGCATGTTGTCCACCCGGAAGCTAGGCACGTCGTTGACGAGGACACCGCCTTGTTCCAGCTCATTCCACGCACGCATCGCATGATCGAGGCTATCGGTGAAGATGCCCGCCTGCAGCCCAAAGTCGGAATCGTTGACCATGGCGAAGGCATCCTCGATACGCGAGAAAGGCGCAAGCAGCACGAACGGGCCGAACGCTTCCATGCGATTCACCTTGGCATCGCTGGGCACGTTTTCCATCACCGTCGCTTCAAGCATGTTGCCCTTGCGCCCACCACCACACAGGATGGTGCCGCCGGCCTGCTGCGCTTCCTTGATCCAGTTTTGCAGGCGCTCGGCAGCCGCATCGTCGATCATTGGGCCGAGGAATACCTCTTTATTTTTCGGATCGCCGGCCTTCAGTTGTTTGACGGCACCGACCAGGCGTGTCTTGAGTTCTTCGTAAATCGATGCGTGTGCATAGATGCGCTGCACACTGATGCAACTTTGGCCTGATTGATAGAACGCACCAAAAATCAATCGATCAACGACCTTATCCAAGTGTGCGGCTTGATCGGCATCGACAATACAAGCCGCATTGCCGCCCAATTCCAGCGTTACCTTTTTGCGGCCCGCCCGCGCCTTGAGGTCCCAGCCGATCTGGCCGCCGGTAAAGGAGAGCAGCTTCAGACGCTCGTCTTCCACCAACGGCGTAGCATGACGACCGTCCAAGGTGAGAACCGAAAAAGCGCCTTTGGGAAGATCGGTTTCGGCCAGGACTTCGCCGATGATCAAGGCGCCGATCGGTGTTTTCTCCGATGGCTTCAGTACGAACGGACAGCCAGCGGCGATAGCTGGCGCCACTTTGTGTGCAACAAGGTTCAGCGGGAAATTGAAGGGCGTGATGAACGACACGGGGCCGACCGGTACGCGTTGCGTATAGCCGCGGTAACCATCCAATCGTGAAGCAATTTCGAGATTGATCGTCTCCCCGTTGATGCGTACGGCTTCCTCTGAGGCGATGCGAAAGGTTTCGATCAGGCGTGTGACTTCGCCGGCGGCGTCCTTGATCGGCTTGCCGGCTTCGATGCACAAGGCCATGGCAAGTTCTTCATGACGTTCCTCGAAGCGTTTCGCGCAATGCTGCAAAACGGCCTGCCGCGCCCAGGGGCGAAAATGCTTCATCGGACTGGCAGCCTGCACGGCAGCCATGATCGCCTTTTCGGTCGCGGCCTCGTCAGGTACGGCAACGCGCGTCGCCACGTCGCCACTGAACTTGTCATGCACATCCATCAGGATGTCGGATGTTTGCGGCTGGTTGGCCAGGTAATAGGGATAGTGCTTTTTAAGCATGATCACTCCTTCACGGCGGCACTGAGATGACGGATTTCTTCATCTAGTACACGATGGTTGTCGGAATAGTCGACGGCAAGGTCGATAAGGTGCACACCGCCCTGGTCGAATGCGCGCTTCAGCGTCGGCAGAAGCTCGTCGGCGCTTGCAGGACGGTGCCCATGCGCGCCATGTGCTTCGGCGAAACGCACGAAATCGGGGTTGCCGAATTCCATGCCGTAATCTGCATAGCCCATATCCGCCTGTTTCCAGCGGATCATGCCGTAGGCATCGTCGCGCCAAAGCAATATCACCAGGTCCATTTTCAAGCGAACAGCGGTCTCCAGCTCTTGGGCGTTCATCATGAAGCCCCCATCCCCGCAGATGGCGAGCACTTTGCGATCCGGATGCACCAGTTTGGCGGCCATGGCGGACGGCAACCCCGCACCCATCGTGGCCAGCGCATTGTCCAGCAGGACCGTATTGGGTTGGCGTGCTTTGTAGTAGCGCGCGTACCACAATTTGTACATACCATTGTCCAGGCACAGGATGCCGTCGTCCGGCATATACCGGCGCGTGTCAGTGACGATGCGCACAGGATGCATTGGAAAACGAGTTTCATCAGTGTATTGGTGCAGCTGGGTTTGAAAGGCCTCGCGGACCTGGTCGAAATAGTTGAAATTCCAGTGAGCCTGCGGGCTGAGTGCATCCGTCAATCGTTCAACGGAATGGGCGATATCGCCCACTACTTCAATCTGTGGGAAATACACCGTATCGACTTCAGCGGATGAGAAATTGATGTGGATGACCGTGCGGCGACCGCGCTGCATGAAGAATGGCGGCTTTTCGACCACATCGTGACCGACGTTGATGATCACATCCGCGGCGTCGATGGCACGGTGTACGAAATCGCCGTCGGAAAGCGCCGCATTCCCTAGCCAAAGGTGATGGTCTTCGTCGACCACACCCTTGCCCATCTGTGTGGTGAAAAAGGGGAGGCCAAGTTTGTCGATAAAGCTGCGTAGCGCAACCGCCGTGCGTTGACGGTTGGCCGCCGCGCCAATCATCAAGATCGGATGCTTGGCGCCGCTGATGGCCTCGGCGGCCTGGACCAGCGCAGCGTCGTCAGGCGATGGACGCCGCGCATATTCGGTAGGAAGCAAAATCGCGTCTTCGACGTGATCGCGAGCAATATCTTCGGGCAATTCCAGGTGTACGGCGCCGGGACGTTCCTCTTCAGCGCGGCGAAACGCTTCGCGGATACGGGCGGGAATAGTCGCCGCGGAAACGAGCTGGCGGGTGTACTTGGTCAGCGGCTGCATCATGTCGACCACGTCGACCAGCTGAAACAGGCCTTGCTTGTGCGTGCGTATGGGTTTCTGGCCGGTGATCATCAGCATCGGCATCGCGCCGAGCTGTGCATAGGCAGCGGCAGTAACCAGGTTGGTCGCTCCGGGGCCCAGGGTAGAAAGCGCAACGCCGGCCTCACCGGTCAGGCGGCCCCAGGTCGCGGCCATGAAGCCGGCGGCCTGCTCATGACGCGTCACAATCAAGCGAATGGACGACTCGCGCAGCGCTTCGACGAGATCGAGGTTTTCTTCACCAGGCACGCCGAAAATGCAGCGTACCCCTTCGGCTTCCAATGCTTTCACGAACAGAGCGGCAGCCTTCATGCATCGTCTCCCGGAAATTGGCCGGTGCTATATGTAGCACCAATGTTCGATTCATGCGGGAAAACGTTTCATTCGTGCAAGGAATGAAAGCGCGCAAGGCAGCGATCATTCCTTGTTGACGCGCAGCCATAGTTCGCCATCCGCAAGACGGCCGCGTAACTGCGTATCCACGGCGACGTGTTGGGCAGAACGGAGCACTTTTCCCTCGGCATCAAACAAGATCGCGTAACCGCGCTCAAGCGTGGCAAGCGGACTGATGGCATGTAGCGCCCGTGCAGTCTGTTGCAAATTCAGGCGGTCGCGTTCCAGCTTATAGGCGGTGACACGTTTCAGCTGCGCAGCATGTTGATCCAGCTGTTGCCTAAGCATGGCGAGTTGTTGCTGTGGGTGACGCGCAAGCAGGCGTGCATGCAGCCGGTCGACTCGGACGGTTTTCTGGGTGAGCTGGGCAAGGCGAGCACCGAGCAGGCGCCGATGCAGATGCTGCAGGCGTTCCCGGTCGCGCGCCAGCCGAGCTTGAGGGCGCTGCGCTTGCAGACGTGCCAGTAAATGATCGATGCGCTGGATTCCCGCCTGCAGGCGTCGTTCCTGGATGGCTGCAACGCGTTGACGCAACTGATCGAGATGCCTGCGTTGGGCAAACAGATCAGGTACCAGCAGTTCGGCGGCGGCCGATGGCGTAGGCGCACGCAGGTCGGCTACGAAGTCGGCGATGCTGAAATCGATCTCATGCCCCACCGCGCTGACCACCGGCACGCTGCTGGCGTGAATGGCCCGGGCCACCTGTTCATCATTGAAAGCCCAGAGATCTTCCAATGAGCCGCCACCGCGGGTGAGCAGCAGGACATCATATCGGCCGCTGGCTGACGCCCTGCGCAGCATGGATACGATCGCGGCGGGCGCCTCGCGACCCTGGACGGGAACCGGCAGCACATCCACCTCTAGCAACGGCCAGCGGCGGTCAAGCACGCTCAGTACGTCGCGGATGGCTGCGCCGGTGGCGGAGGTAATCACACCAAGGCGGTGCACGAAACGGGGAAGAGGGCGTTTGCGCTCTTGCGCAAAAAGGCCTTCGGCATCCAATTGCGCTTTCAGCCGCTCGAATTCCCGCTGCAAGGCTCCTTCGCCGGCCGGCTCCATATGCTCTGCAACCAGCTGGAATTCGCCGCGTGGCTCATATAGGCCGACGCGTGCGCGCACCAGCACGTGCATGCCGTCTGCCGGTTTGAAGCGCAGCCAGCTGCTCTTGGGTTTGAACATGGCGCAACGCACCTGCGCCGCGCTGTCCTTCAAGGTGAAATAGAGATGCCCGGAGGCAGGCCTCGCCACATTGGAGAGTTCGCCTTCGATCCACACCAGCGGCAGCGCATCTTCCAGCAGATCGCGCACCAGCCGGTTGAGCGTGCTGGGCGTGAGGATGTGCCGGGGCGGCTGGCCACCGGCATCGTCGCTGAAGTCATCGTGCGGATGCATGGAGGCGGGAGACTAACACGAACGGCTTCAAGAACATCCTGTTGGCGGGCGATACGCAGGCATTTTGTCATTCATGTTCTGCAAGTAGCTGATTTAAATCTTATAAATAGCCACTACCGACGATCTGTCGACTCCTTTTCCAGCCTCCGTTGGAACGCGTAGGTCGCGCAGCGGGGTAACCGCGACATGGATCATCTTCCGCACCCGACAGTTCGTGTGTTAGGTTCGCGGGTCATTTTGGGTACCCCGCCGCCTCAGCGACTCCAGCCTATTTTCGATGCGCTACCGGAAAGATATCAGTGGTCTGAGAGCGGTAGCGGTGTTGCTGGTGCTGCTGTTCCATGGCCAGGTTGCGGCGTTCCCCTCCGGCTTTATCGGGGTTGACGTCTTCTTCGTGATTTCAGGTTATCTGATCACGTCGATCATCCAGTTCCAGCTCGACAAAGGCATTTTTTCCCCGGCGGATTTCTACGTGCGCCGGCTGTGGCGCATTCAGGTGGCGCTGCTTGCGGTAGTGCTGGCGACGCTGCTGATCGCGCTGGTGTTCTACCTACCGTCCGACTTCAAGTCCTACCTGAAATCAGCCATCAACACCGTCGGTTTCGTTTCCAATCGTTATTTTGCGCGCACGACTACCGCCTATGCGGCCACAGACGCCGAAGTGCTGCCGTTGCTGCATACCTGGTCGCTGTCGATCGAATGGCAGTGGTATCTGATTTTGCCTTGGGCATTGATGCTGTTGCATCGCTGGCTTTCCCCAGCACAGGGCAGGGTATTCGTCGGCATTTTCACTGTCTTGTTGACCATCTTGGCACTGTACCTGGTGCGCAAAACCGGTAGCAGCGCGTACTACTTTTTCACGCCGCGGGTTTTTGAATTTCTGTTTGGCGCGTCGGTAGCCTTGTTCACACAGAATCGCGCGCCGCTGCAGGGCAATCTGCTGACGAATGGCCTGGGCATTTTGTCGTTGGCCGCCATCATCGGCCTGGCGATGATTCCTGGTGTTATCTCGAACTATCCGAACGGTTATGCAGTATGGGTGAGCGCGGCAAGTGCTGCCGTGATCTGGACTGGCGGTGACGAACGCAGCTGGGCCGCACGCGCGCTGTCATGGCGGGTGCCGGAGTTTCTTGGCGAGATTTCCTACTCGCTTTATCTTTGGCACTGGCCCATTTTCGCGCTGGTTCGCTACCTGGGTTTGTCCGAAGGAACAGGGCTGCTCCTGGGGTGTTATGCATTGACGCTGCTCTGCGCGTACCTTTCGTATCGTTACATCGAAGAGCCTTTTCGCAAGAAACGGCCGGGATTGCGGAGATCTCTGTTATGGCTGGTCGTTATCCCCTTGTTGCTGATTTCGGCGGCATACGGTGTCTGCGACCGGCTGCATTTTCTGCCACGGCGTTTTGGCAGCGAGATGGTACGTATCGATACCACACTGGAGCAATATACCCCGGCTCAGCGTCAGCACTGCATGCAAAGCCATGGTCCACGCATGGCAGATATGAGCCTGTGCGTGTTAGGCGATACCCGCGCCGCACGCAGCGCCTTGATGATCGGGGACTCCTATTCCAATCAGAGCTGGAATTTCATCGGCGTGCTTGCTCGTAACGCAGGCATTCGTGTCACCGCAGTATCGACGCCTTCCTGCCTGGCATTTCCTCATCTCACCATGCAGGGTTGGTGGAAGATGAATAACCGCCAATACCAGGTATGTGTCGATCACATCCAGACGGATTACCAGCGCATTGCGTCGGGGCATTATCAGTACGTCATCGTCGGTGAGAATTGGCACTATTACGACCCGGATGCGATCGTTAATACCTTGGGCGATCCGCGCTCGATCCAGGCTGGACGCGATCGTCTCGAGAAGGCCATGCGGCAAGCGCTGGATTTGATTATTGGCGCGGGTGCAACGCCAGTCTTGCTTGAAAGTCCTGCGCTCATGCCGGCCGATTACCAGGCCTGTTTTTACCGCCACCTCAAGTTACGTACGCTGGCAACGAGCGATGCCTGTCCGGTGCACCGGCGCGACGACGCCACTGCCCAATGGCTCCAGCAATTGTTTGCGAGATTGAAACTGGCTTATCCATCCTTGATTCTCATCGATCCCAAGGATGCCCAGTGCGAAGGGGACAGTTGCTTGTCCGAGATAGACGGCATGCCGATCTATCGCGATGTCGGTCACCTGACGGACTATGCGTCCTATCAATTGGGCAAACTTTATCTGCAGCGGAAGAGCAATCCGTTCAAGCCCGCGCAGTGAAAGCTACCGAATTTTTCTCACCGGTACCAAAGGTAAAAAACGTCACGGGTCCTGATCTGGACTATCCCATCCTTGTTGCCTGCGCTTGCGCTGCTGATGCAATCGCCTGGCACGCACAGCGGTATTGAGCGCAAACCACACAGCAACGGCGGCCACCGGCCAGCCGATCACTGCCGGCCAGAGCACGACGATCATGGCAAATACGAGTAGCACGGCCGTTGCGCCTACCAGCGAACCGATCTCGGTATCCGCAAGCACCCTTCGTTCACTCAGCGCCGCCCCTACTGTATTGGCGAGACGAAGAGCACCCGCGGCGGCGCGGCCGGAGCTGCCACCGACACGACGCGGTTGGGGAGGGCGGGTTTCGCTGGTACGCACGCGTTCCCCGCGACGATAGCGACGTGGCGCCAACACAATCTCGGTAGCGTTCGCCAGGTCTTTTTCATATTGCTCGGCGAGCAGTGTGGCAAAGCCGGGGTCTTCGATGGCTACGTCGAGTTCACGATTATTGAGCCAGCTGGCGAGATTGAGGTTGGACGAGCCCACCCGTGCCCACTGCCTGTCTGCCACCGCTGTTTTGGCGTGCAGCATCGAGCCGTTCCATTCGAAGACGCGGATGCCGGCTTTCAACAGCGGGCGATAGCCAGAACGCGACATGCTGGCTACGAGCGGGATATCGCTGCTGCCAGGGACCAATAAGCGCACATCCACCCCATCTCTTGCGGCGGCGGATAAAGCCTGTACGTAGGGTGCCACCCCCACGAAATAAGCGTCCGTCAGCCACAGGCTGCGGCGTGCCATCGAAGCGATCAGTTGATCGAGCCGATACATCCCGGCCGTGGCTGGCTGCGTAGCGATGACCCGCAAAGAAACCTCGCCGGCATGCATCGCCTCCGCTGCGCGCGTGAAGCCGGGCAGTGGATGGCCCGCTGTCTGCCAGCTGTCAGCGAAAGCCGCTTCCAGCTCCAACACGGCAGGACCTTGCAGGGCGACGCCGGTGTCCCGCCACGGCGGCACGCGACGAGCCGGATCACCCAACCAGCGCGCACTGATGCACACGCCGGAGAGAAAACCCAGGCAGCCATCGACGATCAGTTGTTTGCGATGATCACGACTCATCCAGCCGAGCGCGGATCCAAGCTGGGGCGGGTTGAATACGCGCACTTCACCACCGGCGTCGCGCAAGGGTTTCCAAAAAGCTGCACCGGATTGACCCAGGCATCCCAGCCAGTCCGCGATCACTGCCACGTAGACACCCTGGCGCGCACGTTCCGTCAAGGCATCACGGAAGGCTCGGCCTACTTCATCATCGCGGATGATGTAGTTCTCCAACAGAATGCGTTCGCGTGCATGCTGGATGGCCTCCAGCCATGCATCGAAATGTTGTTGCGCGTCGATCAGCAGATCGACTTTGTTGCCGCCAAGCAAGGGCGCACCCGCGGCCCGGCTCAGTGCTTGTTCGGCCAGCAGTCGGCTTGGCAAAGGCGATAAGGAAGAGACCATCCACCGAGTATATCCAAGGGGTATTGCTTGGCTTGTGTTCTCGGTTGCCACGCTGGGGTTCGATCTACCCAGCGGCTTCCCCCTCAGACGGTGATCAAGGCCAGGCGTTGCGCCATCCCAAATCCTGCTAAAGACACTCACGCGCAGCAGCCTCTCGCCATCCCAATACGAGGTTCCAGAATCTCAAGCAAGCGGCTCTGTTCAATGCTTCTTCACCGACGGGTGGCATCGTGCATAGAGCCTTCGTATATCGGAGATAACTTGGTGGTTTGAATGGGGAGCCGTAACGTGCGCTGGGGAACCGGTCCTTCTGGCATGATGACTTCATGTTGCCAGAGCAGCGCTTTACGGATACCGATGCGTGCGCGCAGCTGATCGTTGAGCGCCTGGGGGCGGATTTGCGCGTGGCGGCGCCCTTGGGCCTGGGCAAGCCGCATGGGTTATTGAATGCGCTTTACGCCCTGATGGTGGCAGATACCTGGCGATCCATGACCTTGTATACGGCGCTATCGCTCACGCGACCGCAACCCAGTTCCGAATTGGAAGCGCGTTTTCTCAGGCCATTCGTGGAACGCCATTTCGGTACGGACTTCGTAGATCCGCACTATGCGCTCGATCAGGCTCGCGGCACTTTGCCGGCGAACATTGCGGTGCATGAGTTCTACATGCAATCCGGCCTCTTGCTGAATTCGGCTAACGCCCAGCGCCATTACATCAGCCAGAATTACACGCACGTTGCGCGAGATCTGGTGGTACAGGACATCAACCTGCTCGTACAACTGGTATCGCGTCGCGAAACGCCGGCAGGTGTGCATTACAGCCTGTCATGCAATCCCGACCTGACCTTGGATTTTCTCGATCGCGTCGAGGCAGCCGGCAAGCCACGCCCTCTGTGCGTGGCGGTGGTACATCCGGCGTTGCCTTACATCGGCGGCCATGCAGAAGTGCCGCAGGATTTCTTCGATATCGAATTGGTTCCGGAGGCGTCGCCACCTTTGTTCGCCGTACCCCGGCTGCCTGTGGATGCCATCGAATACGCGCTTGGCTTGCATGCCAGCGCCCTGGTCAAAGATGGTGGCTGCCTGCAGATCGGTATCGGGGCATTATCCGATGCCCTGGTCAAGGGGTTGGTATTGCGGCACCACGACAACATAGCCTGGCGCAAAGCGTTGCTGGCACTCGATCCGGGTGGCGCAACGCATGCGCTTGCTGGGCGATGGGGTGGCCTAGGCGCTTTCAAGACGGGTTTGTACGGCGCCAGCGAGATGGTGATGGATGGCTTCATGCATCTTGCCAAGGCCGGCATTCTCAAGCGACGCAGTTGGGACAATCTTGCGTTGGAGCGCGCGGCTGCAGCAGGCCACCTGCCGGATGATGTACCGGGTGGTCACTATTTACGCGGCGCTTTCTTTCTCGGCTCGCGCGAACTCTATGAGTGGCTGGAAACAACGGCGGGCAGCGATCCGGATGCCATCGATATGTGCCGTGTTTCCCAGGTGAACCAGCTTTACGGCGATCATCAGCAGTTGGCGTGCCTGCAACGGCGCGGTGCGCGTTTTTTCAACACCTGCATGATATCGACCTTGCTCGGTGCGGCGGTTTCCGACACCTTGGAAAACGGCCATGTGGTGAGCGGGGTAGGCGGCCAGTACAACTTCGTCGCCATGGCGCACGAATTACCCGATGGCCGTTCGGTGCTATTGCAACGAGCTACCCGAAAAAGCAAAAACGGTGTCGAGACCAATATCCGTTGGCATTACGCGCAAACCACAATTCCACGCCATCTGCGCGACATGGTGGTAACCGAGTACGGCGTGGCGGACTTACGCGGCAAGAGCGATAGCGAATGCATCGAGGCCATGCTGGCGATCAGCGACGCGCGATTCATCGATGCGCTGGCCGCAGAGGCCAAATCGAACGGCAAGCTTGCCGCGGATTTCAAAATTCCCGATGCATGGCGAAAGCATCGCCCCGAGGCTCTGCGCGAGGCCCTAGCAAGTCCCATGGCGAAAGGACTGCTCCCGGCGTTTCCGTTTGGCACTGACTTTACCGAGATCGAGCAACGCTTGTTGCCGGCCCTGCAGTGGCTGCAGTCGTCAAGCGCCAACTGGAAAGGGCGATGGCAATTGTTGAAGGCGTTTTGTCGGCCGGGTGATCCCGGCAAGGAGGAAGCGGCAGCACTGGATCGCATGGCGTTGTCGGATGCTACGGCGCTGAAGGACCGCGCGCAGCGTCGTCTCCTGCAGGCGGCTTTGCGGCGCTGAACGGAATCCGCCTCCCGACTTTTTTTACGGGTCACCGGGCAGTCGGATCAGCCGCCGAATGCGACGAAATGCGCGTTGGACAGCAAGCAGGTTTGCAGACGGTAGCTTATGCTTGAGCTGTTTCGTCTGGTATGGCTGCCGCATGGGCAAGTTTGCACGGCGCCGCACTGGGATTTGCAAGTTTGGTGGCAGCATGCGTCGGCATGCGTGCCGGGGAGCAAGGTCATGTCCTGGTTGTCTGTTGTAGTCGCTACATCCGTCGAGTGCACAGCAAACTGTCCGGTTTGCTTACGCGATGTACGTAACGACTGGCCGAACACCGGCCCGCAATCTTCCCTTCTCTTTGACTGATTGCGCGGCGACTGTGATCAGACTGAGTCCCCAGCTACGCACCAGCGGCATCTACATGCTGGTTTCGGCGGCGTGGATCTTATTCTCAGGGCTGCTGCTCGGCGATGTCGTGCGTGATCCGCATCGGATCGTCCTGTTTCAGATTCTCAAAGGCTGGCTGTTCGTTCTATGCACCGGTTTGTTGCTGTATGTGATGATCGGCCGCACGGTTCGGCGCTTGAGTTCGGCCAACCAGCGCTTGCTCGATGGTCATGAACAAGTCTTGCGCGTCCTGGTTGGCGCCATGGATATCCGCCATAAGGAAACAAGCGATCACTCCGAGCGGGTTGTGCGTTTGGCGCTCGGGCTTGCTCGCCTGGCGGGCATGGAAGGCGAGGGTCTGCGCGACATCAAATTTGGAGCTCTTTTGCACGATATCGGCAAGCTCGCTCTGCCGGACGCGATCCTGATCAAGCCCAGCCAATTGGATGAAGACGAGACGCGCCTGATGCGTACGCACCCGCGCATGGGTTATGACATGTTGCAGCGGATCGATTTTCTGCGCAGCGCCAGCGCCATTCCTTATAGTCATCACGAACGCTGGGATGGTTCGGGCTACCCGCAAGGATTAAAGGGCGAAGAGATCCCACTGGCCGCCCGTATTTTCAGCGTGGTGGATGTCTGGGACGCCCTGAGTTTTCCGCGCATCTACAAGGCGGCATGGCCGGAGCCTGAAGTGCTGCAATACCTGCGCGATGCGGCGGGCAAGCAACTTGATCCCCACCTCGTGCGGCTTTTTCTCGACAACTATGCAGCGTTGAAGGTGCTCGCCCTCAATCCAGCTCAGTGAAGGCTGTGCCGTCCAGAACCTGCCCAGCTGACACCGGCGGCAGGTTTCGCCAGCGCTCGGGGTCGAAGGGTAAGGAAACGAGCGTGGTGATCTGGCCAAGGAAAACGTCGCGAGACATTTCCCTGGCGCCGAGGCTCATCAGATGCGGATTGCTGACCTGCGCGTCGATCAGCGGAAACTCCCAGGCGCGGAACAACGCCGCCAGTGCACACAGGGCAAGCTTCGATCCCCCACTGCGGGCGCTGAACATCGATTCGCCGCAGAACAATCGCCCGATCGATACGCCATAAACACCGCCTACCAGGCTGTCGCCATCCCATACTTCAACGCTGTGCGCGAGGCCTTCGTCGTGCAGTACGCAATAGGCATCCATCATGGCTTGGCTGATCCAGGTGCCGAACTGCCCCATGCGAGGCGCCGCGCAGGCTTCTACGACACGGCGGAATGCCCGGTCCACAGTCACTTGCCAGGCCGTGTTTTTCATGGCCCGGCGCAAGCTGCGATGGGGCTTGAGGCGGTCAGTGTAGAAAACGCAGCGTGGATCGGGCGACCACCACAGGATCGGCTCGTTGTCGTTGAACCAGGGGAAGATGCCCTGCATGTACGCGGCTTTGAGCCGCGAGGGTGACAGATCGCCGCCGAAAGCCAGCAGGCCATTGGGCTCAGTAAGCGCAGTACGGGGATCGGGGAAGCGGCCAGGGGTATGTTCGTCGAGCCGTGGTAGCCGGATCATGGCTTTTCGCAAGGGCGGTCTTTGGCGTAGGGGCTATGGTCGAGCAGTTCTTCGGCGTAAGCGTCCACGCCTTCGCCTTCCTGTGCAAGCGCCCGCTTCACGGCAGCACGGAAGCCTTCATGTACGAGATAGTGCCGGGAATGCGTGCGCACGGGCAGAAAGCCACGGGCGAGTTTGTGCTCACCCTGAGCGCCAGGTTCGAACCGTTCCAATCCATGTGCAATGGCGTATTCGATGCCCTGGTAGTAACACAGCTCGAAGTGCAGGTCGGGTATGTCCACGCGTGCTCCCCAGTAGCGTCCATACAAGGTCGCGGCGCTGCGCAGCATAAGCGCCATGGCGACGATGTCGTCGCCCTGCCAGGCGAGTGCCAACTGCACAGCCTGGCCGAATTCGGTACGCAGATAGTGAAAGAATTCCTCCGTCAGTGCTGCGTGATTGCCCTTCATGTCAAAGGTCGATGCATAGAGCGCATGCACTTGCTGCCATAAGCGATCATCGAGTTCGTCACCACCGGCCATGCCGATGCGCAGGCCGGATGTGGCAACGTGTTTGCGTTCGTGCCGTACGTTTTTTCTTTTCTTGTGATTCAATGCGGCAAGAAAAGCGTCGAAGTCGGTATAGCCGCGGTTGTGCCAATGAAATTGCACATCGCTGCGTGCAAGCCATGTGTCATCGAATGCGGCAAGATCGGCCTCATCCAGAAAATTGGCATGCACCGAAGATAGCTGAAGGCGCTGGGCATGATGCTGCATGCTTTCGACCAGCCGTCTGCGCAATGCAGGTGCTTGCGCGAGATCCGTGCCCACCAGCAGGCGAGGCCCGGTAATCGGGGAGTAGGGCACCGCATTGAGCAGTTTCGGATAGTAGTCACCACCGGCGCGCTCCCAGGCACTGGCCCAGCTCCAGTCGAAGACGAATTCGCCATGCGAATTGCCCTTCAGATACAGCGGCGCGGCTGCAACGAGTGCACCATCCTGGTAAAGACCCAGATGCTGCGGTTGCCAGCCCCATTCGGGGCGAATGCAGCCCGTGCGTTCAAGGCCGGCCAGAAACGCATGCGACAGAAATGGATTGTCATCCGGACGCAAGGCGTCCCACGCCGAAGAGGCGATCTCGTCGATGCTGTGATGGAAGCGGGCTTCGAGAGAGGCCAAGACCATTCAACTCACAAGCAGAGTGCACATTCCTCTCATCGGGAGAGGCGTTGGACGACAGGAGAGAGGGGACGATGCGTGATAGGGCGCGCGGTGCAAGACGTTCTCATGTCACCTGATCGTACCGCACGCCAACCGTCATTCGGCACGAAGACCTCGAGCGTGATGAATTCAGCAAGATCATGCCTGCGACTGTGGGCACCGCATGGCACTGAGACGTCGGTAAGAACGGATCCCCGTGGCGGTGGAAATAATAGTCGCGAGGGCAGCACACGTTGGTGGCAGCCCCTCCCCTAAGGAAGAGGGGCTTGTCCGGGGATCAGGCGATCTTCCCGTTCTGGTCCAGCCAGCGCTCGGCATCCAGTGCGGCCATGCAGCCGAATCCGGCGGATGTCACCGCCTGGCGATAGACATGATCGGCCACGTCACCGGCCGCGAACACGCCCGGAACCGAGGTCATCGTCGCCATGCCTTCCAGGCCACTGCGGATCTTGATGTAGCCGTCGTGCATGTCCAGCTGGCTCTCGAAGATGCCCGTGTTCGGCGTATGGCCGATTGCCACGAAAAAGCCGGTCGCGGCGATATCCCGCGTGGTGCCGCTGTTGACGTCTTTCACCCGCACGCCGGTGACGCCTGATTCATCGCCGAGCACTTCGTCCACGGCGTGGTTCCACACCAACTCGATCTTGCCGGCAGCTGCTTTCTCGAACAGCTTGTCTTGCATGATCTTCTCAGCGCGCAATTTGTCGCGGCGATGCACGAGGTAGACCTTGCGTCCGATATTGGCGAGGTACAACGCTTCTTCCACCGCGGTATTGCCGCCACCGACAACCACCACGTCCTGTTCGCGGAAGAAGAAACCGTCGCAAGTTGCACAGGCCGATACGCCTTTGCCCTTGTAATGTTCTTCGCTGGGGATGCCCAGGTACTTGGCCGTTGCACCGGTGGCGATGACCAGGGCGTCGCAAGTGTATTCGCCAGAATCACCTTTCAGCCGGAACGGCCGCTGCTTGAGATCAACGCTGTGGATGTGGTCGAACACCATTTCAGTATCGAAACGTTCGGCATGTTCAGCCATGCGCTGCATCAGCTCGGGTCCTTGCACACCCTTTACATCGCCGGGCCAGTTGTCGACCTCGGTCGTGGTCATCAATTGGCCACCCTGCTGCAAGCCAGTGATCATCGTTGGCTTGAGATTGGCGCGCGCAGCATACACGGCAGCGGTGTAACCGGCGGGACCGGAGCCGAGGATCAGCAGGCGGCTATGCTTGGGGGTGGTCATTGCTATAATCCTTCAAGGGGTTGCTGGCGATTTGTAACAACGGTTCTCCGTCCCGGCAGGGGTGGTTGGGCTGCCGTCCGGGAGTCCGCAAGGATGGGGAACTCACAAGCCCTATTCAAGGCGTCGCCGCTGAAGATCTGTGCCGGTCAATCGTGTAGCAAACGTGGCGCGTATGCCGGTGCAGGCGTTGGATTTGGCGTGCCGCTCACTACGGGCGCCTCTGCCCCTTGTTACACTGCGTCGCGTTCAAGCATTCGAATCTGAAGGAAACACAACCCGGTGGCGGCGCGTAGCGCAAATGTAAGAAAAGAAAAGGAAAAGACTGGCCTGAGCGAGGAGCTCAAGCGCCGTCTGCGCGAGGCAGGGGCGCTGCTGCTGTTGCCGCTGGCGCTTTATCTTCTAGTTTGCCTGATCAGCTACGACATGGCCGATCCCGGCTGGTCGCATGCCGATGCCGGCGTCCACGTGCATAACCTGGGCGGTACGGTGGGGGCTTATGTCGCGGATCTGCTGCGCTATTTGTTCGGCAGCATCGCTTATTTCTTCCCGCTCCTGCTCTTGTTTCTCGGCGTACAGGTGTTGCGCAACCATGGCATGCGCAGCGTGCAGCCGTGGGAGCCTTCGCTACGCCTGGTTGGTTCGGTATTTTTCTTCATCACCGCGCCCGGCCTGTGCTACCTGAAATTCCCCAGCAGCACGATGGGGCCCGAAGGTGCCGGCGGCGTGATCGGCCACGCCGTAGGGCATGGTTTGCTGCGTGCGTTCGACAAAGGCGCGCCCTTGCTGCTGCTGGCGCTGTTCCTGATCGCCGTGACGTTCGCCACGGGGCTGTCGTGGTTCAAGTTGATGGATCTCACCGGGCAAGGCGTGCTGAAGCTCGCCGGTTGGGTCGGTGGCAAGCTGCGTGAGGCGCCGGAAGTCATTGCCGCCCGTCAGGCGCGTGCGGAACGCGAAGTCGTCAAGAAGTCCGAGGCAGTCAAGCAGGCCAAGCGTGAACCCGTGCGGATCGAAGCCCCTGCCGCACCGGTGGCGAAAAGCGAACGTGCCCGCGTAGAAACGCAGATTCCGTTGTTTGTCGGCGCCGCGGAGCCGGGTGAATTGCCACCGCTGTCCTTGCTGGACGAAGCCCCCGAACAGGGCCCTGGCTATTCCGAAGAAACGCTGGAAGTCCTGTCACGGCAGGTCGAGCTCAAGCTCAAGGATTTCCGCATCGAGGCCAAGGTGGTGGGTGTCTATCCCGGCCCGGTGATCACCCGCTTCGAACTCGAGCCCGCGGCAGGCGTGCGCGGTAGCCAGGTGTCGAGCCTGGACAAGGACATTGCGCGCGGCCTTTCGGTGGTCAGCGTGCGCGTGGTCGACGTGATTCCAGGCAAGAACGTGATCGGCCTGGAAATCCCCAACGCCAAGAAGCAAATCGTCTACCTCTCGGAAATCCTCCGTTCGGACAAATACGATCAACAGAAGTCGCCGCTGACCTTGGCGTTGGGCAAGGACATTGCCGGGCGACCGATGGTGGCCGATCTGGCCAAGATGCCGCATTTGCTGGTGGCTGGTACCACCGGTTCCGGTAAATCCGTCGCGGTGAACGCGATGGTGCTGAGCCTGCTGTACAAGGCCAGCGCGAAAGATGTGCGCATGATCATGATCGACCCGAAGATGCTGGAACTCTCGGTATACGAGGGCATCCCGCATCTGCTCGCGCCGGTGGTGACGGATATGAAAGAAGCCGCCAACGCGCTGCGTTGGTGCGTGGCCGAAATGGAACGGCGCTACAAGCTGATGGCCGCCGTCGGCGTGCGCAACCTGGCTGGCTTCAACAAAAAGGTGAAGGACGCCGAGAACGCCGGCCAGCCCTTGCTCGATCCACTGTTCCGTCCCAATCCGGAGATGCCAAGCCTGGTGGCCGAGCCGCTGGAGCCGCTGCCATACATCGTCGTCATCATCGATGAATTCGCCGACATGATGATGATCGTCGGCAAGAAGGTCGAAGAACTCATTGCGCGACTCGCACAGAAGGCGCGTGCGGCCGGCGTGCATCTGGTGCTGGCCACGCAGCGTCCGTCGGTGGATGTGATCACGGGCTTGATCAAGGCGAATATCCCCACGCGCATCGCGTTCCAGGTATCGAGCAAGATCGACTCGCGCACGATTCTCGATCAATCCGGTGCGGAAACCCTGCTGGGTCACGGCGACATGCTGTACCTGCCGCCCGGTACCGCCACGCCCGACCGCGTGCACGGCGCCTTTGTTGACGACCATGAAGTGCACAACGTGGTCAACTGGCTCAAGGCGCAGGGATCGCCGCAATACATCGAAGGCGTGCTGGAAGAAGTGCAGGCCACCAGCGACGGCAAGTTCATCAACGATGCCGGCTTGCCGCAGGATGGCGACGAGGGTGGTGATGCAGATGCCCAACTGTACGATCGGGCCGTACGCATCGTGACCGAAACGCGGCGTGCTTCCATTTCCGGCGTGCAGCGCCATTTGCGCATCGGCTACAACCGTGCCGCACGCTTGATCGAGCAGATGGAGCAAGAGGGCGTGGTAAGCGCTCCGCAGCACAATGGCAACCGCGAAGTGCTGGCGCCACCGCCGCCCAAACATTGATACGACAACGCCCGGTGTAGCGCTTTCCATTAAGGCTCCCCGCCGCAAACTTGAATTTTCACGATCAGGAACGGGACCATGAAACGCCTCCACGTCGCGGCTTTACTCGCCTCGCTTGCATTGCTTGTAAGCGGTTTTGCACAGGCGGCGACAGGTCCCGCGCGAGCCCGCCTCGATGCCTTCGCGCAGGGGCTTCACGCCATCTCGGGCGATTTCACGCAGACGCTCATCGATCCCAGCGGCAAAACGCAAAGCAGCAGCGGCACCCTGGTTTTGCAGGCGCCGCGCCAATTCCGCTGGGACACGCTTACGCCCTACAAGCAAACCATCGTTGCCGATGGCAGCCGCATATGGCTGTATGACCCGGAGCTGGAGCAAGTCACCGTGCGCCGGCAGGACACCGAAGAAGCACATAGCCCGCTCACCGTGCTCACCGACCTCAAGCAGCTCGACAAGGAGTTTCACGTCACCGAGCAGGGCGAGCACGATGGCCTGGCGTGGTTGAGGCTCACATCCACCGGAAAAGATCCGCAGTTCAATTACGCCGATCTCGGCTTTGATGCGAACGGGCTCGCACGCATGCAGTTCAAGGATCAGCTCGGCGCAGTGACCGACATTCGCTTCTCCAACTGGAAGCGTAATCCGGATATCCCGCCGCAGGATTTCAATTTCACTCCGCCGAAAGGCGCGGACGTGATCGGCGATCTGCCGGAACTCACCACGCAACCGCTGCAAAACTGACCGCCTCAACGCATGATCCGGCAACTGCCTCGTTGGGCATGGATAGGCGGCGGCCTGCTCGCGCTGGCTGCCGGATGCATCAACGCGGTCGGTTATCTTTGCTATCGGCATCAGCCGATCACCCATCTCACCGGCACCAGCACCGTACTGGGCATCGCGATAGCGCACGGCGATCTGCCTGAGGTGCTGCACTGGGCGCTCACCATCCTTTCGTTTCTGCTCGGCGCGATGACAAGCGGTTTCATCGTGGAGCAGCGCACACTGCAGCTCGGTAGCCGCTACGGGTTTGTGTTGATGCTCGAATCGCTGCTGCTGTTCGTCGCCACGCCATTGATCCACGATGAGAAGGATCTGGGCCTTTATCTGGCCTCGGCAGCCTGCGGTCTGCAGAATGCGATGGTTAGCACCTACAGTGGCGCGACACTGCGCACCACCCATCTGTCCGGCATTTTCACGGATCTGGGCATCTACCTTGGTCAGCGGTTGCGTGGCTTGAACGTAGATATCTTGCGCATCCACGTTTGCCTGCTAGTGGCCGGACATTTCATTCTCGGCGCCACATTGGGCACCGTCGGGTATGTGTACATGCACGAGCGCGTGCTGCTTATCCCCGCGGTGCTCACCGGCACGGTAGGGATGGGTTATGCGGTCTACCGTCATTTCTTCCTGCGGCGACCGAGCGTTAATCCCTGATCAGGCGGCTCTCGCTTTCAAACAAGCGAGAACCGCATGCTTACATTCAACAACGATCAATGCGCTAGCGCGGTCTCGTTTACCGCAACGGGCAAGCCGAGGGCCCGACGCAACTCACTGCGCGCCGCCAGATAATCCTGCCGCCACGATGGGTCATGCAGGATCCGATCGGCCATGACGGTTCCAGCAAGACGGCCCGCTTCCACGTCGGTAGGAAAATGCACACCCATCACAATGCGGTGGTGCCCATAAAGATCCGCACGTGCAAAGATCGCCGCGCGTTTCTCCGGAAGCATGTTGGCGAGCAGCACGGCAGAGGAGTAACCGAAGGTGGCGTGACCGCTCGGGTAGCTCCAGTCACCTGATTTTTCCTTGCTCAGCGGTTTTACCTGGCTGGAGACCACAGACGGTCGCGGCCGACGCCAATACAGCTTGGCTTGCTTGACTTCCACCTTGTCCAACGCAGCAACCCGAGCGAAGAACGCGGCTGTTTTCGGTAACGCATCCGCTTGCAGTGGGGTACCGAGTTCGTCGGTCAAGCGGAATACGGAATGCACCGCATCCGCTTTGGCCGCTGCGGCCTCCGCGGGCGTGCGAGCCCGCTGTGCTGCCAAAACCGCTTGCAGATCATGCTGAGCCGCAAGCGAACCTGCTGCCGGCGGAGGCGGCAGCAGGTTCGCCAGTTCGACGACGGGCGCTGGAGCGCCCGCGTCGCCGGCCAGTGCGGTCTGGCCAATGAGAAACATGGACAACAGCAGTGCGTAGCGTTTCATCAGAACAGATCGGCCGTAATGGTGAAGTTGAAGTTGCGGGCCGGAATGGTCCAGAACAGCGGCGTGCTATCGGCTGCCGTGGTGCCTGCCAGTGCATTGATGGTCGTGTTGTTGAACAAGTTGTTGATCTGCACGCCAATCTTGAAGTCCTGCACATTGCTGATATGCGGATCGAACTTATAGCTGGCAGCAAAATTGGTCACCGCATAGCCGCCGATCGGCGTGTCATCCGTCGCGTTGGCCGTGTAGTAGGTCTTGCCGACAAACTTGTCGATCAGCGACGCATACACCGAACCGTTGTTGTAAATGAAGCCCAACGCCGCTGTCTTGTGTGGCGTATTAGCGTTCCACAGATTGTCCGTGGTCTGGATCGCGCGATTGAGCGAACCATTGGCGTAAACGCTGAAACCGGCGCCCAGCATATAGGTGCCTTCGAGCTCGACGCCTTTGTAATGCACGCCGCCGCCGTTGTAGAACTCCGTGATGCCGCCGATCTTGTGACTCTGCACGAAATTATTGAAGTTGATCTTGTAGACGTCACCGGACAACGTCAGGCGATCGCTGCTCCAGGTGGTGCCGAGCTGGATATTGGTGGTTTTTTCTGGCGCAATGGCGCTATCGGAAACCGACGGATTCGGCACGTAGAACAAGTTCAGATTAGGTGCCAGGAAGCCCTTGGCCCACTGCGCATAAGCGGTCCAGTTCGAGCTGAAGGCATAGTGGAACGCGGCCGAGGGCAGGGTGGCATTCCAGTCCTTGGAATAGGTCAGCGGGATTTCCGTCTTCTGGTTCACCGGCGCATCGATGTCGCGCTTGAAGTAGTTGTACTTCACGCCGCCGACGAAGTAGGCGTTGTCGGTAATGTTCCACTGGTATTCGACAAACGGCTGGATCGTCACCAGCGTGTTGTTCATGATGCGGTCGGCCGAAGCCAGCGCCAGCGTCGGCGCACCAGGATTGGTGACCGGGTTCATGAAGTCGAGCGTGTCGTCGAATTCATACAGCCAGCGCAAGTCGTCCTGATGGTCGTACCACACACCGGTGCGCGCTTCGCCCGGACCGATTTCCTTGCTCAGGCGGAAGATATCGCCCCACGAACGGTTCGTGTTGCGCATGTGCTGGCCGGGTACGTCATCGGGGCTATAGAAAGTGCCGTTGGGCGTTTCGCCATTCGGATCTTCGCCGTTGAAGCCAAAGTGGTTATAGCCGTAGGTGTACGCCTTGTTATCGATGGTCCAGCCTGCAAACTCCGAATGCAGGCCGATATAAGCCATATTGGTGTTGATGTTGTCCTGGTTGTAGCGGTAGTAGGCCTGGCTGTCCGGATTGTTATTCAACGCATAGTTCGAACCGTACTGGGCGATCTCTGCTTTAGTGGTGCCGAGCGGCACGTACTGGTTGAGTTTGTTCCACAGGGCGGCGAAGGTCAGCGTGGTGTTATCGCCCAACGGCTGCACCACCTTGGCGAACACGCTCTGGCGACGCTGGCCGGCATCGGTCAGATAGCCATCCGACGAACCATTCTGCACATTGATCACGGCGCTGGTACCGCTACTGGTGAAGCGGCCGGTATTGATCAAGGCACCTTCCACGGCGGTATCCCAGCTGCCAAAGCTGATATACGGACGGATGCCGAACTGCTGCTGCGGATCGATCGAATCCACCGAGATGGTGCCGCCGAACGTAGCATTGCCAAGCGTGCCGGCCGTGCCCGGACCACGATCAACCACCACGCTGCCGGTTTCCTGATTGGTGAAATACGAGGTGGAATGGTGCGTGAAGTCGTTGGAATCCATCCAGGGAATGCCATCGAACGTCACGTTGTATTGCCCGTCCTGGAAGCCGCGGATGGATACGACCTGCGCCTCCATCAGGCCGGCGCCGTTCGGCGTGACGGTGTACACGCTCGGTGCAATGGAGGCAATGTCGGTGTAATCGCCGCTTGGCGGTACGTTTTCTTGAATATAGGTGCTGCCGATAATGGATTGCGGCTCGGTTGCGATGGTCGAGCCTTGCGTCGGCGCAATGGCGCTTACTCCATTAGCCGTTACCTGCAAGCCAGTCAGGGTTTTTGCATTTTGGGCTGAGGCATTGCTGTCCGCATTATCGGGCGCATTGGCGGCACTTGTGGTGGAGCTGTCGCTACTGGCCGTATCCGTGGCATGGATTGGCGCTGCAATGCTTAATGCAAGGCACAAGGCAAGGTAAACCGAGGAGCGGCGGTACGACGCAAGTGTCGATGGTGTCATTGTTTTTTTCCGGTATCGGCGGGTTGTAGAAAGGCCGACACCGTAAAGAGACTGTATGACGATTATGTAACAAATATATTAAAAGACTGCATTTTATAATGCGAAAGAAAATGCGCTAAGCTTGATCTAAGTTTTGAATGAGACACGTAATAAATGTCTCGCAAAGGTAAGCCAAGGGTAAGCTTGAATTAAGCCAAAGCTAAGGAATGAAGAATTACCGAAATAAATCGTTTATCCATATTAATTAGGCCATAAGTCGACTGGCAAGCCCATACGGCAGGGAAACACCCACGCCCGTGCCTGAGATGGTCCAGGCGTGATGTCCTATCATCGACCGATGAAGCCGCAAGACAGTACTCCTTCGCTATTCTCCACGGATACGGACGAACTCAAGCCGCTGGCGGAGCGCATGCGCCCGCGCAGCCTCGATGAAATCGTCGGCCAGCAACGCTTGCTCGCGCCCGGCAAGGCGCTTCGGCGCGCGCTGGAAGCGGGCAGGGTGCATTCCATGGTGTTGTGGGGGCCGCCCGGTTGCGGCAAGACCACGCTGGCCCTGCTGGTAGCGCGTTATGCCGACGCGGATTTCCGCGCCATCTCCGCCGTGCTGTCCGGCCTGCCGGAAGTGCGCAAGGCGCTGGCCGAAGCGGAAGCCAATTTCGCCCAAGGGCGGCGTACCGTGCTATTCGTCGACGAGGTACATCGCTTCAACAAGGCACAACAGGATGCCTTCCTGCCGCACATCGAACGCGGCGTGATCATCTTCATCGGCGCCACCACCGAAAACCCGTCCTTCGAACTCAACTCGGCGCTGCTCTCGCGATGCCGCGTGCATGTGCTCGATGCCGTGTCCGTCGACGACATCGTCGCCGCCTTGCGGCGTGCGCTCGCCGATACCGAGCGCGGATTGGGCGAGTTGCAGCTGGAGGTCGCCGATGCATCCCTCACGTTGATCGCGCAGGCAGCGGATGGCGACGTACGCCGTGCGCTCACGCTGCTGGAAATCGCTGCCGAACTGGCGGATGGCCGGGTGATCGACGAAACCACGCTGGAGCAAGTACTCGCCGATCGCACACGTCGCTTCGACAAGGGCGGCGAACAGTTCTACGACCAGATCTCGGCGCTGCACAAATCCGTGCGCTCCTCCGATCCCGATGCCGCCGTGTACTGGCTCACGCGCATGCTCGATGGCGGCTGCGATCCGCTCTACCTCGCGCGGCGCATGACCCGCATGGCGGTCGAAGATGTCGGTCTCGCGGAGCCGCGTGCATGGCGCATGGCTCTGGATGCCTGGGATACCTACGAACGCCTGGGCAGCCCCGAGGGCGAACTTGGCCTTGCGCAACTCGCCATCTGGCTGGCGATTGCACCCAAGAGCAACGCCGCCTATATGGCTTACAACAAAGCGCGCGAAGTGGTGGGCCAAACCGGCACGCTCGACGTGCCCATGCACCTGCGCAATGCACCCACCAAGCTGATGAAAGGGCTCGGTTACGGCAAGGGCTACCAATACGATCACGATGTGGAAGGTGGCGTCGCCCTCGATCAGCAATGCCTGCCGGATGCCCTGGCAGGCACTGAGTTTTACCAACCGGTCGAGCGCGGGCTTGAACTGAAACTGCGCGAAAAACTGCAGGCCCTGCGCGACGCAAGAAAACAGGCGCGGAAGAAATAGAAAAAGTTTAATGCCCAAGCCGGGTGAGCACAGCGAGTCACCAAGTGTCTACGCACGCCAAGCTTGGGCTGTGCAACATGCAAGGCAGGTACGTGGCAAGCGCCAACAGGTTCTAAGATGGCGGTTGTCTGTCCAGTCCCGGGAGGGGCGTGTCATGCGCGTACTGGTTGCAGCGATCTTCGGCGGTATCGTGATGTTTCTGTGGGGCGCCGTGGCGCACATGGCCTTGGGCTTGGGAAACCCCGGCATTTACCAGCCCGCACAGGAAGATGTGGTTCTCAGCAGCTTGCACGAAGGCTTGGGCGCCAGGGCCGGCGTGTACATCCTGCCATCCTTCGATCCGCATCAATGGAACAACCCGGCGGCCAGAACCGCCTACGCCCAAAAAGCCGCGTCGTCACCCTACGCCTGGATCGTCTATCTGCCGCAAGGCGATGACATGACCGACATGCACCGCCAACTGCCGCGCCAGTGGGCATCGGACACACTGGCTTCCCTGGCGTTGGCTTTTGTCATGGGCCTGGGCGGCTGGGGTTTTGCCAAACGCATGGGCATTGCCGTAGCAGCCGTCCTGTTCGCCTGGCTGAGTGTGCTGATTCCGTATTGGAACTGGTATCGCTTTCCTGGCCCCCTGATCTGGGCCGCGCTCACCGAACAACTGATCGGCTGGCTGCTGGCTGGCGCCGTGATGGCCTGGTGGCTGGGGCGGCGGCCTGCGGCGTGATCCCGCAGGCAGGGCAGGCGCGTTGCGACCATGAAGGCGCCACAGCGATAATCCTTCGTTCTCGCCTCTTTCGGATCTGATCATGCTGGACCCCGCACTGCTGCGCTCGCGCCTGGCCGAAACCGCCGCGCGCCTCAAGGAAACCCGAGGCTTCACGCTCGACGTCGCCGCGGTGGAGGCGCTCGAAAGCCAGCGCAAGCAGCTCTCCACCGAAACGCAGGAACTGCAGAACCTGCGCAACACCCGCTCCAAGGCCATCGGACAAGCCAAGGCCAAGGGCGAAGACGTGGCCGCGCTGATGGCCGAAGTGGCGGGCCTCGGCGACAAGCTCAAATCCAACGAACAGGCGCTCGCCGAGGTGCAAGCCAAGCTGTCGGAGATCGCACTGGGCATCCCCAACCTGCCGCACACATCCGTGCCGCTGGGCAAGGACGAAAACGACAACCGCGAGATCACCCGCTGGGGTACGCCGCGCCAATTCCATTTCACCGTCAAAGACCACGTCGATCTCGGCGAGCGTCACGGCTGGCTGGATGGCGAAGCCGGCGTCAAGCTTTCCGGCGCACGCTTCACCGTCATGCGCGGCCAGCTCGCGCAACTGCATCGTGCGCTGGCGCAATTCATGCTCGACCTGCACACGCGCGAGCACGGCTATCTGGAATGCAACGTGCCGTTGCTGGTCAACGCCGACACCATGCAAGGCACCGGGCAGCTGCCGAAATTCGAAGAAGATCTGTTCGCCACCCAAGTCGGCGATAGCAAGCGCTATCTCATTCCTACCGCGGAAGTGCCGCTGAGCAACCTGCTGCGCGACACCATCCAGGATGCTGACGCGCTGCCGCTGCGCCTCACCGCGCACACGCAGTGCTTCCGCGCCGAAGCAGGCAGCTACGGCCGCGATGTGCGCGGCATGATCCGCCAGCACCAATTCGAAAAAGTGGAAATGGTGCAGATCGCGCGTGCCACCGATTCCCACGATCAGCTTGAGGAAATGGTCGGCCACGCCGAAAAGGTGCTGCAGAAACTGGAACTGCCCTACCGGAAAGTGCTGCTCTGCACCGGCGACATGGGTTTCAGCGCCGCCAAGACCTACGACCTCGAAGTCTGGTTGCCGAGCCAAAACACCTATCGCGAAATCTCCAGTTGCTCCAACTGCGAAGACTTCCAATCGCGCCGCATGCAAGCACGCGTACGCAACCCGGAAACCAACAAGCCCGAACTCGTACACACCCTCAACGGTTCCGGCCTGGCGGTAGGTCGCACGCTGATCGCCGTGATGGAGAACTATCAGAACGAAGACGGCTCCATTACCGTACCGGAAGTGTTGCGCCCCTACATGGCCGGCGCGGAGAAAATGGCATGAACCAGCCGGCGAGCCACTCCTGGGACAAGGTAGAGTTCTACACCAGCTACTTCCTTATGTTTGTGCTCGCCTCCGTCATCGGCACACGCCTGAGTTTCGCCGGCGTGTGGGCACTGCCCATGCTCGATCTGGTGCTCAGCACCGTGGCACTCGTACTGGTGATCGCCAGCTTCTGGATCGCACGCAAACGCCGCAGCTGGCGCTTGTGGATCATCGGCTTCGCCACCGCCACGCAATTGCTGCCGATGGTGCTACGCCATCCCGTACTGCTTTTCCCATTGCTTGGCGCCTTGATTCCCGTTGCCATCATGATCTGGGCGCTCGTCGCACTCTCGCGCAAAGGCGCCCATCGCCAGCGCATCGGCGGTTCCTGATAGAATCAGCGCTTCGTCGGCATCGGTTTTACGTAAAGAGATCGCCGAGTGGTTTAAGGCAACCGTCTTGAAATTTGCTGTACGGGTATCTAGCTGTTTGTAGTTGATGCTATAAAAAGTGTGCATTATGTGAATGGTGCGGTCGCTTCTAGACTGGCAGTAAGCTGGTTGTAAGCGCCGCCAGAAAATACGGAAGCGTGGCCGAGTGGTTTAAGGCAGCAGTCTTGAAAACTGCCGAGGGGGCAACCCCTCCGTGAGTTCGAATCTCACCGCTTCCGCCACTACTGCACGCGTTCGGAATTGCTTGGGGAAGCAATGTTCAATCTCTTGATGTTCAACGTCGATTGGTCCTCAGGCAGGGTCAGTGTCCCGATGGAGCGGATGTTTGAATACACCGGTGACCACATCGCCAAGCAATTCCGGGAGGGCGGCAACCCTCTGCTAGATCGCCGGCTGATTTCCCGTGCTTGTTCTGCGAAGAGGGCGTGGCAGACGAAATCGCATATGTGGGTCAGATCAACCGAGCGCGTATTGTTGGCAGGGATGTGTCCCTGGAAGTTAGCTTTGATGCGGAAGTACCTCCACTTCAGAACAGCATGATTCATGCAAACCGGGCAGAACTACACATGCCCAATGACTTCGAATTTTCGCGGAATCATTGGGGAGTGAAGGACGTTGACCTTTACCGCTTCCTCCTCCGGAATGTGCGTTCTCGCCGGCAGCGTCCGGCCGTGTTTCAGATTCCCGAACATGAGAACATCGAACCGACTTTAGCGTCGGCGATGATGCCGTTCGACGCAGGATTTAACCCAGTCTACGACACGATTAGGCAGGCTTCTGACAATGCCGGCCTTCGGTGCAGGCGAGCAGATGATATCTGGGAGAACGCAGCGATCATTCAGGATGTGGTTGCCCTTATCGACCGCTCCCGCGTCGTCGTATGTGACTGCTCGGGTCGAAACCCAAACGTGTTCTATGAGGCAGGCATTGCTCACACGTTGGGGCGTGAGGTGATTCTTATCACACAGAGCGAACACGACATTCCGTTCGACCTGCGCCACCTTCGATATATCCATTATCTTAATAATGCCGAAGGGCGTGCTGCCCTGACTCGGGCGCTGCAGGCGAGAATGCAGACCATCCTCGGACACTGAAGCAATTGATGCTAGCGCTAGGAGCCATAAGACGAGGACTCGCTATCCCGTCTCAGCCCGTGCGAATGGGAAGAATTAGTGTCTCGTCTAATGGGGATGTCATGGGTTGGTTCAAAACGATTCGTTCCTAATGGTTTGCAATTGCGGCCATAGTGGTGTCGATCCCTGTGATGACTGTCTTTGTTCCGTTGAGGTGTGGATGCTGGTCATGGATGAACACTATTCTGGCTACACCTAATCATTTGGCGGCAGCTGCTACGCACCATATTTTGACCAGTGTGGAGGACATGCAATGACCTCTGTGAATGCAGCGTGGTACAGACGATGTACATGCTCGCAAAGCTCCATGAGTTGACTGATCGCGAGGCTCTCTTGCCATGTTCTATCAGTGAAGTGCATCTCCTGAGTTTGGCCAAAATGGAATGCGCCGTGCGTCACTGAATTTCGGATGTGTTGCACTAGCGTGTCCTCTCCACGCTTCATGCTACCGGCTCGATAGATATCCCGAAACGCACGAAGGATGGACGTCTCCGGCACGTTATCCAGATCGCGCTCAAGGTGCTCGCTTCGCATATAACAAAGCGTGGTGAATACCATGAATACCACGGACGCCCTGAGGCGCATTCCCCTTAATTCAATGGCGGGAATGTCTGGGTGGCCTCGAAAATCAATATCAGGCCTAGCGATATCGTGGCTGGCTCCGACACAGTTAAATGCAGTGATAAACCTATCGTCAGAAATGGAGAGGCTTTGGGCTTTTAGCGCCGATCGAAGATCACCGTCTGAAATTACGCGCAATCGAAGGAGAAGGTGCTCAACGTCCATCGCAAAGTGTCCGGCCGCCAAACGCCAGAATTAAGCGATGTCGGCTTGAATGAGTTAATCGGATGCGCCTGCTCGCTGAGCGCAGCCCCTGATGCCTTGCGTTTTCTGAACTTTATCCTGCTTGCGCCCGGCCAACAACCCGGCGCAAAGACGTGCGTTAATTGCTATCTTCGGATGTCCGTTATAGGGCGAGCAAATATCTGGGTGTAGGTCGCCGCTAGGCAGCACGAGCGGAGCGTTCAGCCCTCGCCGGAATCCATGTTCAACTTGGTCGGAATCCGTATTGACGGACAGCACCTTGACCAGCGGCATGTTTGGCGTACTGCCTTGGACGCCGTTGGCATGCATAGGGGTCGCACTGCTCTAACACAGCAGGGTAACTTACCGATTCGTGCAGGCTAAGCGTGACGACGATCCTCTACGTCGCATGTTGCGGCAGCCCTTTGGGGATTGAGAAGTACGAACATACAGCCCACACCGCACATGCTTGATCTGCGGTAAGCACACGAGCGAGCGGCACTTTCCAATATCCCAGCAAATTGGAACTGATCACCCTGTGGGTAATCGCTACAGCGCATGCGTTACGCTCGCCGCTAGCCGGCGGCAGGCGAGGGCAGTTTCTCAACGACGGATTTAGCCAGTCGCGCTATGGTTCCATCCTTGCGGTGAAAGCAATAAGCCGTCTACAAGTCCAACTCATGTCGATTCGATAAACAATCCGTTGCTCAGAAAGCGCTTGTGCACCGCTACTAATAAGAATACCGGGGCAATGTATCGAGTTTTTTGGTCATAAATCGTAGTAGTAGGTGGCCGTGATAATCGCCGCGTTTCTGCCCTCACTGTACGTATCTACGGTGAATTCATAGGACAGCCCCTCTCGTGGCGAGCCTTCAGCTTTGAATAAGCCAGTTTGCGCGTCCTTTTCCGGTCGCGCATGTTCCAGCCACTTGACGTACCCCGCGGATTCAAACGGAGGTAGACCTATCTGAGCTGCTTTAACTGCGAGAATTATCCATCCTCGCTTGTCGGCATCATCTGGCACCTTGTTATATACAAGCATGCGGACAGTTCCCCAAGAATGCTCGCATCCGCCGATGTTGGCAAAGATCATTGCTCCATCTTTAAGCAGGATCGATGCAGTCAATTTGTTATTGCCAACAACAAAGCTTTTTACATCGCGTGATTTGGCAATACTTCCTGCGTCGAGGGGAATTGGTCGCATGGTGCATTCAAAATTTTGCGGAACGATGCCTCTTTGCGATGTCATGGCTGCTGCAAAGATGATTGGGATCATGGAATCATTGCCTTAAAATGAATATCCGAGTCTGTCAGCGGGACAAGGCATCGAACACCTATGGTGATGCTTCCATCCTTTAAAAGAAGGCTGGCTGATTTCGAGTTGTCAACTACGAACGCTTTGGCGCCCTTTGATAATTTGAAGATACGCTAAGCGAGGTATCCATGGCGTTCGGATTAGGTCTCGTACCACGAATCTGGTGGGCAGTGCGGCAATCGCTCAAAACGATAACGCGCTGCCCCAACGCGCCACATTGACCATCGTGGCGTATGCCAAAGCGACCATCCGGGTGTAAGCCGCAGATAGTCCAGTACACGCTCAAATGTTTCCTCGGGTACATCTGAAGCCGCCAATAAACACAACTCCCCTCCCCACATCATGTCGATGGCGAAGCGATAACCTTCGTAGAGAAAGCAGGCTGTGAATTCATCGGTGAGAGGAGAATTATGCAGACTCACTCCTCGCGCGCCCAAACGTTCAGCTTGGGCCAAAAACGCAAACGCATAGGGTCCTTCACCTTCGCGCACAGCGACACAACGCCCATTTTTTCCTAGCAGTATGGGGGAGTTCGAATCTGAAGCAGGGGGAGATTCGCGTAGCTTTTGGTACAGCTGATCTACGTATGCTTTGGACTCGGCTTTGATCTTCTTGTTCCTTGCTCGTGTCCGTAGTTGATTTTCCACCGCAAGCGCAACCAACCCCACCACGAACGCTGTGCCCGCAAGAATCAGCCCCGGATCCATGATTGCTTGCTCATTGCTCGGGTAAGTAATAATCAAAGAGTCTATCCACAGCCCCACTCGCGAGTACCCCCGCTACGAATACAGCGCCGATCAGACAGTCATCGCAAAACATGCCATCAGTTGTACGTATAAGACAGGGTGACGACATCGCCTATGGAGGAAGCAGTGCTCTCTACGGTAACTTCAAATTGGGGATCGTCACCATTGCCAGCGGTTAGGATAAACCGATCAGTCCGCTCAATTTTGGCACTAGGAATCCACTCAGCAATTCCGTTGCCATAGAAGCCGAAAGAGATTTTCGCTAGATGCGCAATCAGTTTTCGCCAGGCAGTAAGGTTAGTATCGGGTGGTGGGTTTGGCACTAAAATTTGCGCCACAGAACCAGAATCCACACACCCCATACTTTTAACGCGGATGACGCTTCCATCCTTTAAAAGGATGCTGGCTGATTTCGAACTGTCAACAACGAATGCTTTGACATCCTTTGATGATTTGAAGGTGTCTACTGCAAGTGGGGGAGGATTCATGGGGCAATTTGATGAATTAGATGCCGAAAGCATGGCTCCAATGAAAAGACCAAGCGCAATCATGGGCCTTGAATCTCGAAGTGATAACCGGGGTCGTTCGGCGGCTGAAAGAATCTAACTACTCGTGGGTCTAAGCGCGCCTCGGTTGCCAAGCGCTGTCCCGCATTTTGTTGATCTGAACCTCGTATTGATCGTGGGCTTACATCGAATACGCTTAAATTTGGCGCTCTTTGAACATGATGAAAATCATCAAGGTGCTGTTTGATAACATTGGTCATGTTGCTTCGAATCGTTGCTGCATCAAGGCCTTGTGCGATCCCCTTCTCATACTGATCTAGAGCCATATTACCTGAGCGTCCATAAAGTCGTCTTTGTGCGGCCAAGTTGGTCCTTGCGTTGTCATACATAATCCTTGCTTGCGAATCCGGCGTTCTAGCCCCACTACTAATTGCAACGGACGATATGCATGCCCGCGAGCAAATTTCGGTCAAAACTCTTATGGCGTAAGCAGAAATATCCGATCTATCGACGCCGCCGTTGTAAGTTACGCTAACTTGGTCAGGTGTAGGGCATCGAGCATTTATAACAGCCGGTGTTGGGTCCTGCGAAGGTGTAAGACGTCCCAGATGAACCTGTGGCGTTGAAGGAAATTGTGCCGGAGACGGGTTGGCCTTTTGATCGCTCATATATATACCTCAATCTGCACATTTTTTGCGCTTGCAGCCGCAATTCGCTTAGTCATACCTTGATCGTCTGTGATGCCGTCCACCGTAGTCCCATCAGGAAGAGTCAATCGATATTCCATATTGGGAATCGGTTTGTTTGTTTGGTTGTTTCTTATGATGAATACCTGATCGAATACTGTATTTTCCGAATCGGAACTCAACACGTTGGTTGTGCTTGCTGTTGAGGCTAACGATTGACCAAATTCGCCATACCCCATCGCCGCCAGCTCATGCGGTTCGAAGCTATGGTAGGAGTGGTCTTGCGATGCATGGATAACAGGCGGTGGGGTGCATTTGCATAGGCAAATATCTCCATCCAAAGCCTCTTGTTTGCCGTGCATGAAGGAGAGGTTGTGTGGGCCTTTCGCTCCGATATGGCCGACTGTCTTGCAGCCGTTGCACCAGACCTCGGCGCCGATATAAGTAATGGGTACGCCGTGGTCGATGCAGTCTTCCATTCCTTGCGTGACGATGCCATTGCTTGATTTATCGCCTTTCCTGAGTACATATCGCCTCATTTCGCCGCCCTTGCGATTTTGAAGCTACGGGGTGCCTCGCTCTTGCGTTCTGGGCTGTCCGTGATGATGTCGCCGTTGTCGAGTTCGCTGCCAACGAAGGCAAGCGGCAGAAAGTGAGATGCGCCCTCAAGAGTCAGGCCGCTAGCAATCCGAGCGGTTGTGCCGTCCGGGTATTGCACAACGTCGCCGATGGTTCCGACTTTTGCCTCACGGCCGTCGATTCGCCAATCGGCGGTAGGCCGATGCAGGACACCGCCATGGGCTGTCGTTGCGCCCTGGATGGCAAAACGGTAACCCGGCTCGCAAGGGGGTGGCACATATTGTGGATCGAAAAGACCTTCAGGTCTCTCACCGTCGGGAACGAACAAGCCGGATTTCCCGCTATTCCAGGGCGTGAATACAATGCGATCACCGTTGCTAAGGCGACTTCCTACCAACGCGCCACAGCGGCCATTATCCACAAAGAGCCTGCCTGAGCCGTCCACGATAATCGCTTCGCTCGCATCGCTGTAAGTAATGACATCGCCAACGCGCGCAACAGCAAGACCGCAAATCGATAGACGAGAGGTTGCACGTGTGACGTAACCACCGCGCTCAGTGCGAGCGCCGAGCGTTGCAAATGCGTATGTCGTTCCCTTGGTTTGTTCCAGATCTGGCATGTCATGTTCTCCTGTAAAAAGCGCTTGAGGCGCAGTGCTGATGCAGCTGATCGAGTCTCGAATGGAACGGCCTGATACACATTTCGCACGCAGAGATCGCGATCCGTATTAGATGGTGATAGTGCGGAGAACGGAATCGCGCTGCTGGGCGATGAGTTCGGACCCGAGGGGCGGAACATAAATGTTTTTTGCGATCACATGAAGGTGTTTTTATGTAAAAAAGCTATCTCGAAAATATTTAGACATTTCTGATCGTCGAATAAGACTTTTCACGTACATGACGCATAAAAAGCATGATAGTTAAAAAGTTTTGTTTTTTTATCTATTCCATCCTGAGCGCGCGAGCGCCATACCCATGCAAGGGTGTGTTCGATGGATGATGATGCCCGAAGGCATGCCAATGGGCCTTGCGTTTCCTCACCGTTACTCTCACGTGAACCCGCAGAATCCGGGTCGATCTTCCCGTCAATCTAGTGATCCATGACCGCACGGAGCATGAGGCTGCTCATCGATTGGTAGAGAATTTGGATGAGCTATATCCGGTACGTGTCGAAAACCCTGATGTGCAAAATCAGGAGAACCGGCCATATGAGCTGCGCGTAATCGATTTGAGGCAGGAGGGTGCTGCCCGAAGGGCCGCAAAGGATACGTAGCCGCACCCATGATCGCTGGATATGCGGCATGCCCAGCCCAGTAGAGGAAGCAACGCCGCGCAACATAAGAGCAAACGCATCCCTTCCATGGATGGTCAGCCATCGCTTTACCAACCACCCCCCAAAATCAGAATTCCCCTACAGACACATCCTGCCGCACGTCGCTACCCTCGACTTGTCACCCACGCTGTCGCTTGACGGGGCGGGGTGGATGACCATTGCAGTGATGCAGTGAAAGCGCGGACCGCATGGGCGGCAACCCAGGCGATCCGCTAACCAAAACCAACTACGTAGGAGTTGATCGTGGCTACCACGGATCATACGGCACGCTCACGCCCGCCAAAACCCTTCCGCCCATTAGACCCTCCGCCTCGACGAGGTTGCGAGGATCCGGAACGCGCGGAACGTCACGCGCGCCTTACGAAGATCGCTGAAACCGCTTTGGCGGTGCACGTTATTCAAAAGCTGCTGCGCAACAGCGAGGCGTTTTACCGGGCCAAAACGCTCGGCGTCCCCGCGGGTGCAAATCAGTGGCCGTTGAACCCCACCCAAGTGGAAGGGCTACATGCCGCATTGCATGTACTTCGTGAGCAGAACGAGGCGTTGTTGAAGGCCGAAGATTTCGGCTGAGTCGTTCGCGTACACATGATCCTTGCCCGCGACACATCATGTGGAGGCTGGTGTGTCGCACTTGGGTGCATGCTTTTTTCCTTTGCCAACTAGACGTCGCCACCCAGATTGCAGCGAATGGCTGTGGGGGTGTGAAACGTGTCTTCGAGAACTACCCAAGGCTCATGCGCGACGTTGTCCATGCCCGTGTGCAAATCGACACGGAAAAACAATGGATTCCCCCCTGGGGATGCGCTCTAAATCCTCATTCGTTGTACCGGCAAGAGCCGAGCTCCGTGTAATTGACGAGAGATCTGCCCGCGTTACGCGTGTTCGGTATAGTGTGTCGAGGCGTTGCATGGTGTTGCGACGGGAGAGGGAGAGAATCAACGATGAAAGCGACGGGTTATTTTTTGCCTGCCTTGATAGGCGTTTTTGTTTGCAGCGCCGCCATGGCGCAATCCCCATCAAACACAGGCCGATCTTCCGGTACGGCATCTGTCGAAGCGGTTGGGGTGGTGCAGAATCCATGCGCCGCATTGCCGCCAGAGCCAGCCATCGTGCAGGCGTATACGGCCAAAGTGGATCAGGCAAAAGCGCATCATCAACCGTTGCCGCAGCCCAGCGCAGAGGTCAATGCAGCCTCAAGTGCATGGCAGAAGGAAAGAAGGTTGCAGGATTTTGGCGACTTATGCCGTTTCCGCGATGCAAACGCCGCGCTTGCGCCGGCATCTTCTCACCGCGTGGTTTTTATGGGCGATTCCATTACCGAAAGGTGGGGTACCGGTGATCCCAGGCTTTTTACCCATGATGTGATCGACCGTGGCATCAGCGGACAAACCACGCCGCAGATGGTGTTGCGTTTCCAGGCGGATGTGATCGATTTGCATCCTTCCGTCGTACACATTCTTGCAGGCACGAACGATATCGCCGGCAATACCGGTCCGACCTCGCTCGATGCCATAGAGAACAACATCAAGACCATGGTGGAACTTGCGCGCGCCAACCACATCCGCGTCATTCTGGCGTCGCTTACGCCGGCAGCCCACTATCCATGGCGACCTTCCGTGGCGCCCATCGAAACGATTAAAGCACTGAACAGCTGGATCAAGACGTACGCAGGCAAGGAAGGCTTGGTTTACGTGGATTACTTCACGCCACTGGACGACGGACATCGTGGCTTCAAGGCAAGGTTCACAGTCGACGGCGTCCACCCGAATCCTGCCGGTTATGCCGTGATGAGCCGGTTGGCCGAAGCGGCGATCTCCCAGGCGCAATCCAAAACACCATGAGGTCGATACGTTCGCCGTAAGGTGCGGATGCAATCGATGTCGTGAAAGAAATTCTGAAGTGACCATCACACGCTTCCCAGATCAAGTGCAGGGAAGCGTTTGATGGTTTAGCTATCGCGGGTGCTGTCAGGCGGCACCTTCGATCGAGCAGGAAAAACCTAGCGTGAGGCATCACCGGGCGTGCTATCAAAGCGGGCACGTGCGGCATGGATGTCACCATGGCAACGGTCGGCCCAATCGATAAGGCTCGCCATCGGTTCCAGCAGCGAGTGGCCTAGCGGGGCCAGCCGATATTCAACGCCCGGCGGCTTGGTCGGAAAGACATGGCGGGTGATCAGTCCATCGCGCTCCAAATCGCGCAAGGTCTGGGTGAGCATGCGCTTGGAAATGTCATGGACAGCGCGGTGAAGCTCGCTGAAGCGGTGCGGTCGCGTCGCAAGAGCCATGATCATGAGCATGCTCCATTTGTCGCCGATACGGTCGAGCACCGGGCAGCACACGGACTGGGACTCTGCCAACGGATAGCGGCTGAACCTTTCGATGGCGCGCAATGCGTTGCTCATGCGGAATTCCTTGATATCTGCTGGTTGCAAAAAAGTGCCTCCTTACGTCCCTCGGGGGCGGTCTCTCTAGTAGACCTAGCCCAAGTCATAAGTCTCCCGCTGACGGAGTCTTCATCTCTCCATCTGTTTCCGCCCGCTTTCTCGTCACTGGCTCCGGCATGCAGGCGCATCGCGCTTGAAGCGGCTTCGCCGCCTGACGATGGAGCGGGACTACAGCTTGGAATCACTTACTCCAGCTAAAGCGTATCGGCAGGCATTCCTGCCTGTTAGTTGGCCTTTACGTACACACATCCTGAAGATCAAGGGAGAACTATGATGCCCATCACGCCGAAGCTCTTCGTCACTGGCGCCAGCGGCCAGCTTGGCCGGCTCGTCATCGATGCGCTGCTTGAGACGGTGCCCGCCAGCACCATCGTCGCGGGTATGCGTGATCCGGCCAAGGATGAGGGAACCGCACATGCGCTTCGCGAAAAAGGTGTAGAGGTCCGCGCCGCTGACTATTCCCGACCGGAAACGCTGGCGAGCGCGCTTGCGGGCGTGGATCGGCTTCTCCTCATCTCCAGCAGCGAGAATGGCAAGCGCAAGGTGCAGCACCGTAACGTCATCCATGCCGCGAAGGATGCCGGCGTCGGTCTGATTGCCTACACCAGCATCCTCCACGCGGATACGTCACCGCTGTTCCTCGCTGAAGAGCATCGCGACACGGAAGCGGCCTTGGCGGAAGCCGGCGTGCCGTTCGTGCTTCTGCGCAACGGCTGGTACACGGAGGTCTATACGTGGCGGCTACCGCTTGCCTTGAAGCATGGCGTCCTCATGGGTGCGGCGCGAGATGGACGCATCTCCTCCGCAGCGCGTGCCGACTATGCCAGGGCTGCGGCGACTGTACTGGCCAGCGGCGACCATGCGGGTCGCATCTATGAGCTGGCCGGCGATGCATCCTTCACGCTGGACCAACTCGTCGCCCTGGTGGCGGAAGCGTCGGGCAAGCCGATGGCCTACCAGAATTTGACGCCGGAAGAGTTTCGATCGGCAGCGTTGCAAGCTGGCGCGCCGGAGATGGTCGCAAGGATCCTGTCCGACACCGATGCAGGTGTCGCCAAGGGCGCGCTGTTCGACAACGGCGGCGAGCTTGCCCGATTGATCGGACGGCCGACCACTCCATTCCAAACCACGATCACCGATTTTGTGCGCGGCCAGCAGGCCACCAGCGAGGCTTCGGGCCACGCATAAGCCGGCCTTCGTGTCGCAGGCGGGTCGCACTTGGCGCGGCTTCGCCGCCTGACGATGGAGCAGGACTACAGCTTGGAATCACTTACTCCAGCTAAAGCGTATCGGCAGGCATTCCTGCCTGTTAGTTGGCTTTTACGTACAAAGATCCTAAAGATCAGGAGAACGTTCATGTTTTTAGTCATGGGAATTACGGGAAAAGTTGGCGGCGCAGCGGCAAAACATCTGCTGGCGCAAGGCAGAGAAGTGCGCGCGCTCGTCCGGAATCGTGCAAAGGCGGCGAAGTGGGCCGACGAGGGCGTGCAACTGGTAGACGGTGACTGGAATGATTCGGCAGCGATCGAGATGGCGCTTAGAGATGTCGAAGGCGCGTTTGTCATGTTGCCGGCGGTATGGGCGTCTTCGCCCGATTACAAAGAAGCGAAGGCTGTGATTGCAAACTACGTCAGTGCGCTGGCCCAGGCAGCACCGCCGCGAGTGGTCGCACTCTCATCCATGGGGGCGAACAGAACCAGCGGGCTGGGAATGATCACGGCGCTATCGCTTCTGGAGCAAGCATTTCGCAGCCTGACATTGCCGCTCGCCTATGTGCGTGCGGGCGGGTTTTTCGAAAATTTCCTCTACGGCTTGCATGTTGCCCAGGGTGGCACGCTCCCCGTCTACTACAACCCGACAGATCGAAAATCGACCATGGTCGCGACCGATGATATCGGCGCCGAGATCTCAGCACTTCTGACCGGACCGGCATGGTTGGGGCATCGCGTCATTGAGCTTGGTTCGATGGTTAGCGCGGATGACGTCGCGACACAATTAGGTGAAGTCTTGAACGTCGACGTCAAAGCTTTTGCTATCCCGCGCGCTGGGTGGCCGGCGGCGTTCGAACAGCTCGGCATTCCGAAGGGCCAGACAGGGCCGGCCGAAGCGGTGTTTGACGCCGTCAACGCAGGCTGGATGGATCTCGGCGTCGAGGGTGCGGAGCACGTTCCAGGCACGACGTCCGCCCGCGATGTCTTCGCGGCAGCCCAGAAGGCCGCTACGGCGTAGGTCCGCTAATCAGCGATGGGATCAGAGTTTCGAAATCTACTCCGGAAATTCGCATCCCATCGCGGTTTTAGCAGAGAAGCCAAAAGAGCCCGTTTCCTCGTGAAGTGCGGCGGTCGTTCCAAAAAATCGAGGTCGACTATGAAGGTTCTTGTTTTAGGTGCAACGGGCGGAACCGGACGGCTGATCGTCCACGACGCCCTGGAGAAAGGTCATTCGGTCGTGGCGCTGGTTCGCTCGAAGGCGGGCGCATCCGATCTTCCGGGAGCGGACATCATCGAGGGGGACGCTCGTGACGAAGGCGCCCTCATGCGCGCCTTGAACGACTGCGATGCGGTCATCAGCTCGCTGGGGACCGGCATTAGCCTTTTCAACGAGGTCAGCCTGCTGACCGAAGCGACCCACGTGCTGCTCCCGGCGATGGCCCGCAGCGGCGTGCGCCGTCTGGTCTGCATCTCGGCCTTAGGGGTGGGAGATAGCCACGGCCACGGCGGCTTCGTGTTCGACCGGCTATTTCAGCCCTTGCTACTTCGCCATGCCTACAAAGACAAGGGGCGTCAGGAAGCCGCGATCCGCGCCAGCGCACTCGATTGGGTCATCGTCCGGCCCGGCAGGCTCACCAACGACCTCGCTCGCGGAAACGTCAGGGCCATCGTTGACCTCGCCGGCGTCAACGGCGGCAAGGTCGCACGCGCCGATGTCGCTCGGTTCGTGGTGGAGCAACTGGCGACCAACACCTGGTTGAAACAGACACCCTTACTCCTGTGGTGAGGACTGGTCTCGTGGGTCACTTTTTCCAGCCGCTGCATTCGTCGGAAATCATCCGGCTTGTCGGTCAGGCTGTCACACCATTCCTCGGCAGAAAACTCATCATCCAAGGTCAGACACATGTCTAAAATCGCCTGGCGCCAAGTCTTACCCTTAGCTCTTGCGGCTTTCTTCGTCGTGGGCTCACTCACCAACATTCTCGCCCCGGGATCGATCTACGCGGAATACCTGAAATGGGGGTATCCGCACTGGTTCCATTTCGTGACCGGATCGCTGGAACTCACCGCCGCCATTCTGCTTTTTCGGGCGCGGAGTCGCCTGGCAGGCGCGGCGCTCGGTGGCACTGTCATGTGTGCCGCCCTCGCGACCGTCATCATCCACGGCGAATACGGGCACGCTGTGCCGCCACTTGTCGTGGCGACATTGTCACTCGTGGTCGGCTGGATAAGCTCGCGCAAGCGGATGGCGTTACCAGCTATTGATCAGCAACGGCGGCACGTTCACTGATTGCTCGAATCGGTTTGATCCGGCCGGAATCCGCAACTATCGCGGGATACGCCCTGCAAGAAAGACAGCAGGGCTATATACATCGAATGCCTTCGTTGAAGCGCGTCGAGATATTCGATGCGCGACGAGCACGCGAACCAGACGCTGCAAGATCCACAACCGGAAGTAAGGCATCCAAGCTGCGCGGAAGCGAGTGATGACAACGATCACTCATGGAGTGGATGGGATGCGCTTCATCTTGAACGTCAACCACAGGGCCGATAGCAAGAAGTACAGGCCACCGAAGGCGGCGTAGGGTGCGAGCTTGGCAATGGTGGGTGCTACCCCGAACGACTGCACGGCAAAAAAGACGCCTGCCAAGGCCGACTGCGCACCGCTGATCATCATGAAAGCTTGTCCGCCCAGTTTGCGGCGCCGGATGCCCACCGCCAGCTGGAACAGGCCGGCAAGAAGTGCCCAAATGCCGAACACCAGCACGCCGCCCGCGTTGCCGTGCAAGGCAAAGGCAACGCCCATGCACACCGCCGTGATGAGGCTGACGAGCGCGTTGAATGTCTGCCCCGGATTAAGTTGAAGCCCTCCGTTTCGCTGCGCGTCGATCACGTTCGCGGCTGCGTCCCATGCGGGGTAGAGCACGAGTAATGCGCCCACCACGAAAAGCGGCGCGTTGGCGAGGAGAAAGGCCAGCGCGACCCAGGCAAAGGCGACACCCGCGCGAAGGAAGTAAAAGGTCCGAAGCAAGTTCATGGGGAGAGATCCTTGAAAAGGTCGACTAAACCTACTAGTAGGTAGATAACATTGTCAAGGATCAGTGCTGGCGAAGTTTTGCCCAGCGATTGGGTGGAACGTGGCGGGGTGGCCATGCAGTCACCTACCTAGTGATAGGATGACTGCATGACAACTCAGCAGAAACTCATCGATTCGGCTCGGCATCTCATTCAGACGCGGGGCTACAACGGCTTTAGCTATGCGGATGTCGCCGACGAGGTGCAGGTTCGCAAGGCAAGCATCCACCACCACTTTCCCAGCAAATCCGACTTGGCACGCGCGGTGGTCGAACAGTCCCGCGCGCTGATCGTGGAGCAGACACACTCGCTTAGCAGTGGCGCCTTCGATCCCGAAGACCAGCTACGCATGTACACCGGTTACTGGGAAAAATGCATCGCGGACGCATCAGCGCCATTCTGCGTGGCGGGAATGCTTGCCAGCGAATTGCCCACGCTACCGGCCGATCTAGCCGACGAGGTGCGCGCGCATTTCCGCGACCTTTCGAATTGGCTGGAAATCGTACTGACGCGGGGCACGCAATTGGGTCGCTTTGAACTGCAAGGTTCAGCACGCCAGGAGGCGGAAGCCTTCATGGCGATGGTGTATGGCGCCATGTTGGCAGCGCGGGCCTATGGCAATCCGAAGGTCTTCGGGGAGATTGTAGCGAGCGGGTTGAATCGACTCACGCCGTCGAGCCCGCGCAAGACCGGCGGAACTCGCGCAGGTTCGACCAAGACCCGCCGGCGGGGACAATAAGCTATCGATGTCCGCTGTGACTGCGGATATTGCCATACTGCCTTGAATGCGTGCGGGGGCTGCATGGGTAGGGTGCGGGAGTGGAACTTGAATCGGCCATGGCGGTTAACCATCGCTGGTTGCGCCCTGGGTTATCTGCTATTGGCCAAGCCATGGCGTGAGGCTGATGAATCGATGGCGTTAGGCGTTTACACCTGCTCGGCGGCATTTATGATCTTGGCACTTGTTCCCAGGCGTACGCGATTTTGGGTCGCTGTTTGTGCGGCGCTCACCGTGCCTGTGCTGACGGAGATCGTGGTCGATGTTCTTCATTTGTCGCAGTAATTAAACACGCTTACCGATGCTTAGGTCATTGACGTTGTCCACGTCCCTCGGGGCAGGCGTGAGACAACCTGGAAGTACGGGCTCCCTATTTCTCAGGGGAAACTATGATCGGCGCGATACGAATCGTCGCAGCGACCTTAACGATAAGGATGTTGCGTTTGTGCTGCATGGGTATCGGCTTTTTGCTGGCAGGCCACGCTTGGGCGGATAGTTGCCACCTGGAACGCTATGGCACGTTGCCGGTAGAACTAGACGGCTGGCGCGCCACGACCATGGTGAAGATCAATGGCAACGATACGCGGTTTGCGCTCGATACAGGCGCTTTTTTCAACACCATGTCGGATGCCACCGCAGCGTCGCTGGGACTCTCGTTGCGCGCTTTGCCATTTGGTTTTCGCATCAGCGGTATCGGAGGCACGGCGACTGCCCAGTACACGCGGGTCAAGGCATTCGGCATCCTCGGCACGACGCTCGAAAATATCGATTTCATCGTGGGCGGTAGCGATGCAGGCTATGGCTTGCTAGGTGCCAACCTGCTCGATTTCGCCGATCTGGAAATCGATATGGCACATGGCAAGTTGACGCTGTTCAAAGTTGATGGTTGCCATAACCAACCACTGGCGTATTGGGCCACGGGCACCAATTACTTCATGGCCGATCTCGATCCGTCCAACAGCAAGATCGACCGACGCACATTTATCGATGTGACAATCAACGGCAAGAAAGTGCGGGCGCTACTCGATTCGGGAGCCTTTGCCACCTTGCTGACCCGTCATGCCGCCGAGCACGTGGGCATCGATCTGCATGCGCCGGACGTGAAAAATGGCCTCGCCGCGACGGGCTTTGGTGCCAAGTCGCTCAAGACATGGATTGTGCCTGTCGATTCGTTTTCCGTCGGCACGGAAACCATCCACCATAGCCAGATGCAGGTCATTGACGGAAACCTGGGCGACGACAGAACCGGCATGTTGTTGGGCTTGGATTACTTGCTCGCCCATCATATGTTCATTGCCAACAGCCAGGGAAAAGCTTATTTCACCTACAACGGCGGGCGTGTGTTTGCGCTTGCCAAAGCACCGAGCGACGGTGACAAACCCGATGCCGGAAGTGCGGCGGACAACAACAGTACAGCGCCCAAGACTGCATCCGATTATGCCTTGCGTGGCGAAGCCTATCTGTTTCGCGGCGAACCGCAGGCGGCCATCGCTGATTTGAACGAAGCGATCCGTTTGGCACCCGATCAAGCCGATTACTATGCTGCCCGCGCAAAAGCGCTTTGGGCAGACAAGCAATCCGATGCGGCGCTTACCGACTTGAACAAGTCTTTGAGCATGGATCCAAAGAACCTCGAAGCGTTACTGTTGCGCGCCAGACTTCACCTCATGCACAAAGACCGCACAAGTGCGGCAGCCGATGTGGTCGCGGCAAGCGCCTTGGCGCCGACAGGTTCAGCCCAGGCACGAATGATTGCCAGCATGTACATTCAGCTCGGTCAGCCCGCTGCCGCGCTGCCATTGCTCGATGATTGGATTCGCCTGCATGACGATGATGCCAAGTTAGGCTCTGCGCTCAACGAACGCTGCTGGGCGCGCGGCCTGAGCAATCAGATGCTCGACGATGCCCTGCATGATTGCCGTAAGGCGATCCGGCGTGACGGCGCGTGGCCAGCCTATCTCGACAGTCTTGGCTTGGTAGAACTGCGCTTGGGACATTACTCCCAAGCGATCAAGGCCTACGAACAGGCCGTCGCCCACATGCCGCGTTCCGCTTGGTCGCGCTACGGCCTTGGTTTAGCCGAGATACGCAGTGGTCAGGCGGACGCGGGCCGTGCCGATCTGGTCGCTGCGCGAGCGCTTGATCCGGGTATCGACGCACGCGCCAACAAGTTCGGCCTGACCGCAGGGGTGCCGTAAACGGTGCCGACGGCTAACAGATCGGGTGAAGGACCGTCTGCAGAAATAGAGGCGACTCAAGGGTGCTTTTTGATTTTGAGTGCCGGAAATGCATTCGGACATATTGAGCAAAGTCTCTAAACTTAGAGGACTTCGAGCGTGAATGGGCATTTGCCACTGGAAGTTGAGAGGCTTGTTGATGCCGGTCGTCGTCGCAAGTACGTTGCGTGGCGACGACGCCGGGTTTGACATCAAAGCTTTCAATGGGCGCTGGTTTAGCGATCTTCGAGTGCCGCACAATGGTCGTTAGGGCAGGCAAAATCGATTTCGGCGTTTCGGCCAACTAGCAGCGCAATATTGGATCGTGTAGCGACGGTTTGTTCGCCTTTTTCCAAGGTCACGGTATAGCTACCTTCCGGCAGGGGACCGATTTTATAACGGCCTGCTTTATTCACAGTTCCCCGGCGATGCAGGCCTGTCGTACTGCTTGCTATCACAATTTCCCCGGCCGGCGCTTTGCCGAAGATCGCGGCGCTTGTGGATTGCGCATAGGCAGCCGCCGGAGACAGTGAACTGATAATACCCAGGGCTATAACCATAGTGGCGTTACACACGGAAAGTGACCACGTGGCCTGAGGTTTGCCGGGTTTGAAATGCTTGACCTTGTGCATGGAATCTCCTGTTTTACGAGTGACACTTCAGACGCGTTGCGCTAGCCATTTGCGGCCTGAATGGCCGCTCATCGGATCACGCCATGTTTGCTGATAAAGCAATGTCATTTTTTGCTTCCTTGCATCGACTGTTCGCGTTACCGCTCTCCCTGTGCGCTGGGTCATGTGTCCCCAGTCGTGATAGATCCACCCGCCATGGGATCCTTCGAAAGGATCGGGTCGGCCCCCAGGGCCTATCATTTGCCATGAATTGCTCCAGCGTCAAATGTCATGGCGCTGCGTCGGGATGAAATAGGCCACTGGGGGTAACGCGGAATACGGTGATGGCTGGACCGGTGACTCGATATGACGACGTCGCGATGATCGAGTCCATTGCGATCATGGAGTACTTACACTCGGTCTATCTTGTTGGCGAGATGCCGCGAACGACAACATCCGTTCCAGGCAACAACGTGGCGTCCATCACAGTGGGCATGATGTTGCAGCCCGTCAACTGCAAGATCTTCATCCTCTTCACCATCGGCACTGTCGGACCTCACCAACATGGCATTGCCACGCAGCGCAAAGCGCATTGGCCACAATGTGGTGTCCCTTTGTGGACGCCGTCATCCGGATGCGGACAACGCAGTAGCGTACCGGCTGCACGTTGCCGCTATGGGGCCTTGATCCACAAGGATTTTCCTTTTTCAGGCCAGCTGGCACAGCGCTTGCCATGGATGGTGCATGGATATTGCAAACCCGATATATGGCATCCGTAAGCGTCGCCGCTTGCGACTCATGGTGGGCGGCGGTGTGCTGGTGATGGTCGTGCTGGCCGGATTGGTCTGGCGGTTGGGGCCGGCGCTGCCCGTGGCGGATCGCAGCAGCTTGTGGATCGACACGGTGCAGCAGGGCGACATGCTGCGCGAAGTGCGTGCCACCGGCACCTTGGTGCCACGCGAGATTCGCTGGCTGGCGGCTTCCACGCCGGCGCAGGTGGAAAAAATCCTGGTGTGGCCAGGTACGTCGGTGCAGCCGGACACGGTGCTGATGCAGCTTTCCGATCCGCAGACCGAGGATGCGCTGCGCAACGCGCAAGCACAGGTGGCGGCAGCACAGGCAGACGTTGCCGCCAAGCGCGCGGAGCTTGAATCGCAGCTGCTTGATCAGCGCTCGGCGCTTGCACAGGCGCAATCCGATTACGCCTCGGCCAAGGTCAAGGCCGATGCTGACGCTATCGCGATCAAGGCGCAGGTGATCCCGCGCGTGCAGTACGAGCAGGGTCAAATCGCTTTGAAGCAGCTGCATGAGCACGTGCAGATCGAACAACAGCGCGTGGCGGCGTTCGCTGCCAGCATGAAGGCGCAGCTCGATGCAGTGCGGGCCGGCCTTGTCCAGCAGCAGAGCAATCTGCAATTGCGTCAACGTCAGGTCGATGCCATGCAGGTGAAGGCCGGCATTGCCGGCGTGTTGCAGGAGGTGGCGGTGCAGGAAGGCGCACAAGTTGCCGCGGGCGCCAATCTTGCGCGCGTGGCCAAACCTGATGTGTTGATCGCGCGCCTGCAGGTACCCGAGGTGCAGGCCAAGGATGTGGCCATGGGTATGCAGGTGAGCGTGGACACTCACAACGGTTTGATCGACGGCAAAGTGGAGCGCATCGATCCTTCCGTGCGCAACGGTAGCGTGCAAGTGGACGTGGCGCTTGCTGGCAAGCTGCCGCCCGGCGCGCGGCCCGACCTCTCCGTGGATGGCCGCATCCTGATCGCGCAGTTGCATGACGTGCTCTCGGTGGGACGCCCCGCGCTGGCCCAGGCCGATGCCGATCTCGGCCTGTTCCGCCTCGACCCCGACGGCGACACCGCCACGCGCGTGCCGGTGCGCATCGGCGCGGCTTCGGTGGATCGCGTACAAGTGCTGCGTGGGCTCAAGGCCGGTGATCGAGTGATCCTTTCCGATGTCAGCCAGTGGGATAAATACGATCGCATCAAGCTGAAGTGAGCAACGAAGTTGAACCCTTTCCCTTTGGAAAAAGGGAAATCACACCAGACTCCGGAGTGGAACCGTCCATGACTCAACCCGCCAATGTCATCACCCTCGACAGCCTCCGCAAGGTATTTCAGACCGACGAAGTGGAAACCCACGCGCTCAGCGATGTGCACCTCACTATTGCGCGCGGCGAATATGTTTCCATCTCCGGGCCGTCCGGCTGCGGCAAGACCACCTTGCTGTCCATCCTCGGCCTGCTCGACACCGCGAGCGACGGCCGCTACGTACTGAACGGACACGACGTCGCCAAGCTCAATGCCGCACAACGCGCGCGCATCCGTAATGCGGAGATCGGCTTCATCTTCCAGGCGTTCAACTTGATCGGTGACCTCACCGTACAAGAGAACGTGGAGCTGCCACTCACCTATCGCGGTGGCATTGATGCCAGCGAGCGGCGCGCACGCGTGCAGGAGGCATTGGAGCGCGTAGGCATGGCGCATCGCATGCGCCACTACCCCGCACAGCTGTCCGGCGGCCAGCAGCAGCGCGTGGCCGTAGCGCGTGCTTTGGTGGGGCGGCCCGCGATCCTGCTTGCCGACGAGCCCACCGGCAACCTCGACTCGCGCAATGGCGAAGCGGTGATGGCCTTGCTCGACGAACTGCACAAGGGCGGCGCCACCCTCTGCATGGTCACCCACGACGCGCGCTACGCCGAACTCGCGCAGCGCAAGGTACGCTTGTTCGACGGTCGCGTGGTGGATGAGGAAACCTTCGACCGCCTGCGTCGTGAGGATGAATCACGCCTTGATGCATTGATCGGTCAACGTATCGAGGTCGGAGCGTGAGCATCTGGTTCGCAGAGATCTGGCAGGCGTGGCGCCCCAGCCTGCGCCGCCCCGCGTTCTTGCTGTTGGCGAGTAGCGTGTTGGCGTTGGGTATCGGAGCCAGCGTGGCGGTGGCCACGTTGATCCAGAACACCTTATGGCGACCGTTGCCGGTACCGCACCCGGAGCAGTTGGCGGTGTTGGGCAGATTGCACGACAACGGTCATCCTGGTGGCATCTCGCCGCACGAATACCAGTATCTGGACAAGCTCGACGGCGTGACGTCGCTGGGTTTTTTCCGCCCCAGGTCGACGGTGAACGTTGCTGGCGCCGGTACGCCGGAGCAGGTACCGGTGATCTACATGGATCGCAACTTGTTACCCACCTTGGATCTGCAGCCGGTGTTAGGGCGCAACTTCGATGTGCAGGAAGATCGTCCGAACGGCTCGCCTGCCGTCATCCTCGGCCATGGCCTCTGGCAACGCAGCTATGGCGGCGACACGCATGTGATCGGACGCACTCTGCGTGTGGAAGGCACACCGCGCACCATCGTTGGCGTGCTGTCTGCTGGCTTCAATACGGTGCTTGGACCAGGCGACGTGATGTTGCCGATGGCGCTGCCGAAAGTGAGCCGCGACTATAGCCGCAACGGTACTGTGGCGATCGCCCGGCTGGCGCCGGGTGCTGACATCGCCGCGGTATCCGCGCAGGTCGATGCGCGCGAGCGTGCGATGTACCGCGACATGGCGATGGGCGGCAATTGGAAGAAACCGCGCTTTGGTGCTGAAGGTTTTGCAGCGACCGCACAACAAGATGCACGACCGACGCTGCTGCTGTTTTTAGCTAGCGCATTACTGGTGCTGATGATTGCGCTGGTCAATCTCACCAATCTGATGCTGCTGCGCGCGCTGGCGCGCAACCACGACGCAGCAGTGCGTAGCGCGCTGGGTGCGTCGTTGCCGCGCCTGATGTTGCCGGCGTTGGCCGAAGGTCTGCTGGTAGGTGGTGTCGGCGCCTTGTTGGGCATGGCGCTGGCTACGATAGGTTTGGCATTGCTGCAAAGCTTCATTCCTGCCGAATGGTTGTGGGGCGGGCAACTGCGCATCGGCGCGGCGGCATGGGCGCTGGCCTTGGTCGTAGGCTTGCTGGGCGCATTGCTCGCGGCGGTATTGGCGCTATGGCGTAGCCGCAGCGCGACCACGGTGGAGGAGTTGCGCGAGGGTGGGCGCAGCGGCATCGGCGTGCGTAGCGGTCGGCTGGGCCGTGTGCTGGTCGTGGCGCAGGTGGCGCTAGCTGCGACCTTGCTCAGCGCTGCCGGTGTGTTCATGCACGCCCTCTACGACGCATCGCAAATGCGCTTGGGCTTTACCGATAGCCACGTGCTCACGTTCGAGTTGGAGCCGGTCCAGGCCACCTATCCGGACGTGGCCGCGGTGTGGAATCTGTCGCAACGGTTGGTGCAGCGGCTACAAGCGATACCAGGCATCACCCATGCCGCGGTGGCCACCAATCTCCCCGAGAGCGATGACATGTATGGCCAGTTCCAGAACGGTATGCGCACGGCGGATGGCAAGGAGTTCGTGACGCAATACCACGGCATAGGTCCGGGCTTCTTCGCGCTGTTTGATATTCCATTGCGCGAAGGGCGCGACTTCACGCGCGACGATACGGCAGGCAGCGAACTGGTGGCCATTGTCAGTCAGGATCTGGCGGATGCGTATTACGGTGGCCACGCCATTGGCAAGATCATCAAGGTGGAAGGGAACGGGGACATCGCCTGGTCCACGCGCATCGTCGGCGTGGTGGGTAACACCATGCAACGCGGCGCGCTGCAGCCGACGCAACCCGTGGTGTACGTGCCGCTGGCACAAGTGCCCGCGCAGAACATGGCGATCTTCCGCAATCTGGAGCCACTGCGCTTCGCATTGCGCGGTCACGGCAATCCGATGGATTGGCAGGCCAGCGTGCGCCAGGCGTTGGCAGAAGTCGCGCCGGAACAACCCATCGCCAAGCTGCGTTCGATGGGCAGCATCGTGCATGCGACCACGCAGAATGCCCGACTCAGCTTGTGGCTGATCGGCCTGTTCGCCGGGCTCGCGTTGTTACTTGCGGCCACCGGTTTGTATGCAGTGATGGCTGTGGCGGTAGCCGCGCGCGAGCGCGAATTTGGCGTGCGCATGGCGCTGGGCGCAGCACCGCAACGCTTGTTGCGCATGGTGTTGCATGGGGGCTTGATGCAGATCATGGTGGGCTTGGCGATTGGCGTGGCAATGGTGCTTGTTGCCTCGCACGCGATGGCGGTGTTGCTGATGGCGCTGCTTGACCGCAGCAATGCCTTCGATCCTGTTGCGATGCTCGGTGTCTGCGCGGTGCTCGCTATAGCCGGTTCACTGGCCTGCCTGCTGCCAGCCATGCGTGCTTCGCGCGTGACACCGATGCGTGCCTTGAGAGGGGAGTAGCCGTCCCATGGGTAGGTATAGGGTCGCCAAGGGTTGCCGATTTATCGATGGATTCTTGCATTTCATGCGAAAGGAAATTTGTCGATGAATGTCTGGTTGAGCGAGATCTGGCGTACCTGGCGAGCCATGCTCCGCCGTCCCGGTTATTTGTCATTGGCCGTCGGTGTGCTGGCGCTCGGCATCGGCGCCAGTGTGGCCGTGTTTGCCTTGGTCGATGCGATGCTGCTGCAACCACTGGCATATCCGCAGGCTTCTCAACTGGTGCAGTTGGGGCAGGAGAAATACGGTGTCGCTTATTGGATATCGCCGAGTGAATATCAGCACTTGTTACCGCTGCGTGGCGTGCGGTCGCTAGGTCTGATCGAGGCGGATGCATTGCCCGTCAACATCGCCGGCGATGGAGTGCCCGAACTGGTGCCAGCCATCCATGTTGATCGCGGCTTGCTGCCGACATTGGAAGTCAAGCCGATCCTTGGTCGCAATTTCAGTGCGGACGAGGATCGTCCGAACGGTCCGAAGGCGGTGATCCTGAGCCATGGGTTCTGGCTGCGCCGCTATGGCGGCGATGCAGACGTGATCGGTCGTGTCTTGTCAATCGAGGGCGTTTCCCATGTCATCGTGGGCGTACTGCCGGAGGGCATCGACCTCAAGCAGGGCGATCTTGTATTGCCATGTGCCTTTCCGGCCAACAGCACGAATGACAACAGCAACAATTACCGGGCGATTGCGAGGCTTGCGCCTGGGGCAACCGCAACATCGATCGGTGCCCAGGTCGATGCGCGGGTGCACGCGATCTTTGAGGCGAAGCACGATCCTGGAAGCGATTACGCAAAAGGCCTGCGGTTTCGTGCTGACGACCTCAAGACCTCGATGCGAATTCAGGCGCGTCCAGTCTTGATGATGTTTCTGGCGAGTGCGTCGCTGGTACTGCTGATTGCATGGGTCAATCTCGCCAACCTGATGCTGTTGCGCAACTTGTCACACCATCACGATGCAGCGATCCGGGGAGCGCTGGGGGCATCGCGGGTGCGGCAGATATTGCCGATGCTGGCTGAGGGCGTACTGATTGGTCTTGGCGGGGCATTGATCGGTACGGCACTGGGTTGGCTTGGATTGGAACTGTTACGTGGATCGATACCGCCGCAATGGCTGGCGGGAAGCGAGCTGCATGCCGATATCTCGATCGTGGCGGTGGCGTTCGCCCTCGGCATCACTGGCGCGTTGCTGGCGACCGCGTTGGGGCTTTGGCGCGGCCCCTCGGGCGTATCGATGGAAGATTTGCGCGAAGGAGGGCGTAGCGGCGCGGGACGTCGTGGCGGTCTGCTGGGGCGCGTGCTGGTGGTGGCGCAGGTGGCGCTGGCCGCGACCCTGCTAGGTGCGGCAGGCTTGTTCCTGCATGCGCTGTATGACGCTGCGCATATTCCGTTGGGGTTTTACAGCAAAGGTATCCTCACCTTCGAGTTGGCACCTGTGAAGGCCGATTATCCTGATGCCGCTTCGCTGCAACGACTGACGCGGCAATTGCTGGATCGGTTGCGCGCGCAACCTGGCGTGGAACGCGTCGCGGTCGGTACGGGCTTGCCGATGGGCGACAAGACGCAGAATTTCTACCTGGGTTACATCCACGCGCTCGGTGGGGAGCCCATGCTCGCAGATTCTCCCCAGCTTCGCGGTATCGATCCGGACTATTTTGGAGTTTTCGATATTGCTGTGCGTGAGGGACGCGCCTTTCAGGCCGGGGATGTCAAAGGCGGCGAGGCGGTGGCAGTTGTCAATCGCACGCTGGCCCAGCGTCTGTATGCAGGACATGCGCTGGGCCAGACCATCGATATCGGTACTAACGAGAAGGGGGTCGGTGTCCGCCCGTATTCCGTCCGTATCGTTGGTGTCGTCGGTGACATCAGCCCGTTTGGCCCGTTGGGCGATCAAGACGGCATCTTGTATCTGCCAATGCAGCAGATACCGGACGATCTGACAGCTTTGCTGCGCGACTACCTGCCATTGCATTTCGCGCTGCGCGTGCACGGCGATCCGAATAACTATCGCGCCGCCGTTGTCGCAGCAGTCGCCGCGGTGGCGCCCGACCAGCCCATTGCTCGCATGCGCAGCATGCAAAGCATTGTCAGCGGCACCATGGATGCCACGCGCATGGACTTGTTGCTGATCGGTGTCTTTGCAGCACTGGCACTCGTGCTGGCTGCTGCGGGCATCTACGCGGTGGTATCGGTTGCGGTGACGTTGCGCGAGCGCGAGTTCGGCGTGCGTCTGGCGCTTGGCGCTTCACCTGCACGTCTGATGCGCAGCGTCCTGCATGGTGCGTTGTTGCAAATCGTCATTGGCCTGGGCACGGGACTGGTTATTGCCGTTGTCCTGGCGGGCGTGTTGCGCGCCGTATTGATACAAATGCAGCGGGGCGTGTTCGATCCACCGGTGTTGCTGGTGGTTTGCCTGGTGCTGATGAGCGTGGGCTTGCTGGCCTGCCTGTTGCCAGCCATGCGTGCTTCGCGCGTGACACCGATGCGTGCCTTGAGAGGGGAGTGACGATGATCGTGCGCGAATTCCGCGAAGCATGGCGGCGGCTAATGCGGCGGCCGGGTTACGCGTTGTTGTCGGTGGGCATGCTGGGTGTGGGACTGGGCGTGGTGTTGTTCCTGTTCAGCCTGGTCAACACGATGATCCTGCGGCCGCTGCCGTTTCCGCATGCGGATCGGTTGGTGGCAATTGGCGAACAATCGTTCGACGGCAACGGCATCGGCGACATTGACAGCGACCAGTACCTGCAGTTGCAGGGACATCTGCGCAGCGTGGATGTGCTGGGCGCCTATGCCACCACCGGTTTCAACTTGGACGGTGGCGGCGGCGCGAATTTTTCGCGTGGCGCCCTGCTCACCGCCTCGATGATGGAATTGCTGGGCGTGAAGCCGATCCTCGGCCGCGGCTTCATTGCTGCCGATGAGGTGCCGGGCGGGGCACCCGTGGTGCTGCTGGGGGAAACGCTGTGGCGGCACGATTTCCATGCCGATCCGCATATCGTGGGGCGCGCGGTGCAGGTGGACGGCGAACCGGCCACGGTGATCGGCGTGCTACCTATGGACTTCGGTTTTCCGCAGGCCAGCCAGTTGTGGATGCCGCTGCGGTTGAAGCAGCGGCAGTATCTCGACATCCACGGCGTGGCCCGATTGTTGCCGTCCATCGGCCTGCCGGAGGCACGCGCGGAACTCGCCGCACGGGCGGATGCGATGCAGCTCGTGATGCCGCAGGCGCAACGCGGGCGGCCGCTGACGATCAAGCCGCTGGCCCTGAGCTTCATTCCCGAGAACATCCGTGGCTGGGTGTGGATGATGTTCGGCGCCACCGCACTGGTGTTGCTGCTGGCCTGCGTCAACGTGGCAAACCTGCAATTGGTGCAGACCCTGAACCGGCGTCGCGAACTGGCCCTGCGCAGCGCGCTGGGGGGTGGCCGTGCGCGCCTGATGGCGGCTGTGTTGATGGAAAGCCTGCTGCTCAGCGTGGCGGCGTTGGTGGTGGCCGTGCCGATCATGCAGTTCGGCAATCGCTGGCTGATTGGCGTGTTCGTAGCCCGCGACGATCCGCCGGACATGTTCCTGCGTTTCGGCATTGATGGTCGGGTGCTGCTGTTTGGTTTTGGCGTGGCCGTGCTGTGTACCGCGCTGGCCGGGCTGGTTCCCGCCTGGCGCGCTGCCCGCGCCGACTTGCAGGATGCGCTCCGCGATGGCAGCAAAGGTTCCGGCAGCGGTTTTGCGCAGGTGGCGAAGGTACTGGTGGTAGCAGAAGTGGTGTTGACCGTAGTGTTGCTGGTGGGCGCGGGCACGTTCGTGCGGGCATTGGGCAGCCTGCTGGCGGAGCGTTCGGTTGGCGCGACACACGCTGCACACGTGCTCACCGCGGATGTGGCCTTGCCGTTGGCACGTTATGTAGACGATGCGCAGCGCATCCGTTTCCTGGATACCGTGGTCGAGCGTCTGCGCAGCGATCCCGCGGTGATCGATGCCTCCGCTTCGGACACCATTCCAAGCGCTGCATTGGGCAGCCACGAAGACGTGTCCCTGCCGGGCCAGCCGCAACCGTCCGACGGCTGGCCGCGGGTGCAGATGGGCATCGTCGATCCACATTTCCTCGTCACCTATGGCGTGCACCTGCGCGCGGGGCGCTTCTTCGATGCGCGTGACCGCGCGGACAGCACGCCGGTGGCCGTAGTCGATGCCAAGCTGGCCGAGGCGATGTGGCCGCACGGCGATGCGCTGGGCCGCAAGCTGGTGTTGTGGCCGGGCCGCATGCAGGCCCTCACGCTGACTGTCGTCGGCGTGATCGAGCCGTTGCAGCTGGACAGTGTGCTGGAAAGGCCACTGCCCGGCCTGCTACTGCCGCTGGAGCAGTCGGCGAACCAGGGACCGTTGCGCCGTGGCATGGGGCTGGCGGTACGCACGCATGCCGATGCGGAAACCTATGTGCGGCAACTGACCGCCGTAGTGCGCGAGGTGGACCCGCAAGTGGCCGTCCATGCGATGTATAGCCAGGCAAGGGCAATGGCGATATCGCGCGTCAAGCTGCTGGTGCTGACCGAAGTGTTCGCGGCGCTGGGGGTGGTCGCGCTGCTGCTGGCCGGCGCAGGTCTGTACGGTGTGCTGGCGTTCTCGGTGGCGCAGCGCACGCGCGAGATCGGCATCCGCCGCGCGATCGGTGCCGGGCATGGCGCCATCGTGCGCACGGTGGCGCGGCAGCTTGCGTGGCAGCTCGGGCTTGGGCTGGGTGTCGGCTTCCTACTGGCGGTGCCGGGCTCGAACGTGCTGGCCGACCCTGGACTGCACACGCGTGCGCGCGACCCGGCGGTATTCGCGATGGTGCTGTTGCTGGTGATCAGCGTTTCCGCATTCGCCGCGCTGGTGCCGCTGCTGCGCGCGTTGCGCGTCGATCCGGCGGTCGCGTTGCGCTACGAGTGACCTTTACACTGCATGGATGAGTGACCGCGTGGCACGTGAATCGAACCCCATCATCCTGATCGCCGACGACCAGGCCGACGTGCGTGAGGCGTTGCGCCTGCTGCTGAAGGCCGAAGGCGTTGCCAGCGTGGGCGTGGCCGATCCGGCGGCAGCAGTGGACGCCGTGCGCAAGCGTGAGTTCGCTTGCGCGTTGATCGACTGCAACTACTCGCGCGACACCACCTCGGGCGAGGAGGGACTGGCCCTCCTCGAAAAGCTGCGTCAGCTCGCACCCGAACTGCCTGTGGTGGCAATGACAGCATGGGGCAACGTGCCGCTCACGGTGGAGGCGATGCGCCGCGGTGCGGCGGATTTCGTCGAGAAGCCGTGGGACAACACACGTCTTGTCAGCGTGCTCCGTGCGCAGATCGCGCTGGCCGAAGGCGCGCGCAAACAGCGCCGGTTGGAAGCCGAGAATGCCTTGCTGCGAGGTGACGCTGGCGAGGATTTCGTCGCCGAATCATCAGCGATGCGCCGTGTGCTGGCCTTGGTGGAACGCGTAGCGGCCAGCGACGCCAATGTGCTGGTGCTGGGCGAGAACGGCACCGGCAAGGGCGTGATCGCGCAACTGCTGCACCGGCGTTCGCCGCGTGCGGCACATTCGCTGGTCAAGGTGAACATGGGGGGCATTGCCGAAAGCGTGTTCGAATCGGAGATGTTCGGCCACGTGCGTGGCGCCTATACCGACGCTAAGAATGAACGCATCGGCCGCTTTGAGTTGGCCGATGGCGGCACGTTGTTCCTTGACGAGGTGGGCAACGTGCCCGCTGCGCAACAACCAAAACTGTTGCGTGTACTGGAAGACGGTGAGTTCGAGCGCCTTGGTTCTTCCCGCACGCAAAAGGTCGATGTGCGGTTGGTTTCGGCCACCAATGCCGATCTTGCGCTTGCGGTGGCCGAAGGCCGTTTCCGTCGCGATCTGCTGTACCGGCTCAATACGCTGGAAGTGCGTTTGCCGCCGTTGCGCGAACGTACTGAAGACATCCTGCCGCTGGCGCGCAGTTTCCTTGCACGCAACGCAGCGCGCTATGGACGCGACGGCTTGCGATTGACGCCATCTGCCGAACGCGCGCTCACCGGCTGGTGTTGGCCTGGCAACGTGCGTGAGTTGCAACACCTGATGGAGCGTGCCGCGCTGCTCGCCGAGCACGATGAGGTAAGTGCGGCAGCATTGGCTTTCGGCGAATCCGCCGCGCAGCCGGCTGCCGATCTCGACAGCATGACGCTGGAACAGGCCGAGGCGCATCTGGTGCAACGTGCGCTGGAGCGCTTCGACGGCAACCTGCAACGTGCTGCCGATGCATTGGGCATCACGCGCCAGTCGCTATACCGGCGCTTGGAAAAACATGATTTGCGCGACGTGAGCAGCGATGCCGATTGAATCTGCCGGGAAGCGCGCAGGCCGCATGCCGCGCTTCGAACGGCGTGTGCTGTTAGGCAACCTCGTGGTGGCGACACCGGCGTTGCTGGCCGCCTGCGTGCTGGCATGCATGCCGCGGGAAGCATCCTTGCGCTGGGCCTGCGTTGCCGTCGCGGTGGTTGTCACTTTACTGCTGGCGCGCTGGCAATATCGCCGTGTGGTATTTCCGCTGTACACCTTGTCCGGTTTGTTGGAGGCTTTGCGGCAAGGCGACTACAGCTTGCGCGGTGTGCAGGGCGGTGTGCTGGGCGATGCGATTTACGACATCAATGCCTTGGCCGAACGCTTGCAGCGCGAACGGTTGGAGTTCGAGGAATCCTCTTATCTCCTCAGCAAGACCCTGGCGGCACTGGACAGCGCCGTGTTCGTATTCGACGAACAGCATAAGCTGCGTTTGCTCAATCCCGCTGCACAACGTTTGCTGGATGCGGAGCGCCACCGCCTGTTTGGTCGCAGCGCGGCGGAACTCGGTCTTGCATCCTTGCTGGAAGGACCCGCTGCGTGCCTGCTTACGCATGTGTTCCCCGGACGCAACGGTCGCTTTGACGTACGCCATGCAGCGCTGCGCAGCGGCGGCCGTGGTGGCCAATTGCTGGTGGTGAATGACGTGGGCCGCGTACTGCGCGAGGAAGAACGCGTGGCATGGCAACGCCTGCTGCGCGTGCTAGGCCACGAAGTAAACAACTCACTGGCGCCGATCCAATCGATGGCTGGCACCTTGGCCATGCTCGCATCGCGCGACCCGTTGCCCGACGATTGGAGTGAGGACTTTCGTGGCGGCCTGGAATTGATCGGCCATCGCGCCGCAGCGCTGACCCGCTTTCTTGCCAGTTACACCAAGCTTGCTCGGTTGCCGCCGCCCCAGCCGCGCGTGGTGGAGTTGTCCGCGCTGCTCGGCAAACTGGCGAAGTTGGAGCATCGTCTGCCGATCGTCTTGGAGGCGGGTGAACCGCTGACAGTCGAAGCCGATCCCGACCAGCTGGAACAGGCCTTGATCAACTTGCTGCGTAATGCCGTGGAAGCCTCGTTGCCGGATGGTGGCGTGCGCTTGCGTTGGCGCCGCGATGGCGACCGCACTGTCATTGAGATAGAAGACGACGGCCCTGGCCCACCGCCTACCGACAACTTGTTCGTGCCATTTTTCACCACCAAACCTGGCGGCTCCGGCATCGGCCTCGCTTTGGCGCGGCAGATTGCCGAGGCGCACGAAGGAGGCGTTGCGCTGATCGCGCGCAAGGATGCACATGGCGCGTTGGCGCAGTTGTGGTTGCTAAGTCATCGCATCGCCGGCACGAATGTTCCTGTGCCGGCGACGGCAGGGCGCTTGGAAGGGCAACGCAGCCCTTCATCGTTTTCGTAGCTGGAAGAACGGATCGTCAACTGGATAGGTGTTCTGTCCTCATTGGCATTCCCATCCGCGGATGGATCGTTCGCTTGAAACCCCATAAGCATGGGTCGCTACTGAGCCATCGACATGGATGGCGGCGCATCGTGCGGGTTGGCGCCCCACGCTTTGTTTGGCTGCGGCCCCATCGTCAGCACCAGAGTGGCGCCGTTCGCGATGTCGGCATGGCTGAACCAGGGTTTGGTCCATGGCTTGCCGTTGAGCGTTGCGGATTGGATGTACTTATTTTGGGCTGAATTGTTGCGCGCGATAATGTCGAAGATTTTGCCGTCACCCATGTGCAAACGAACGCGATCGAAGATCGGGCTGCCAAGAATGTAGTCAGGGCTGGAGGGATCGACGGGATAGAAGCCCATCGCGCTGAGCACGTACCAGGACGAGGTCGAGCCTTGGTCGTCCATGCCGGGGAAGCCGTAGCCGCTGCGGTCGCTGCCGTACAACTCGGCGAGAATGCGGCGGATCAGCGCCTGCGTTTTCCAAGGCTGGCCGCTCCATGCATAAAGGTAGGCGGCTTGCTGATCGGGCTGGTTGCCCTGCACGTACTCACCGATCATGCCGGTGCAGTCGCGGCAGATGCCTTTCGCGTGGTAAGGCGTGGAGAAGAAGGCATCGAGCTTGGTATTGAATGCGGCGCGCCCACCAAGCAGATCGATCAAGCCTTGCACGTCGTGCGGTACCAGCCACAGCGTGGACCAGCCCGAGGCTTCCTTCATCATGAAGTTGTAGTACGGCTCGCCCGGATCGAACGGCGAAATCCATTTGCCGTCAGCGGTGCGGCCACGGAAGAAACCCACCGATGGATCGAATACGTTGCGATAGTTCGTCGCGCGATGCAGGAATATCTGGGCGTCTTGCGTTTTGCCGAGCCGGCGTGCGACGTCCGCCAATGCGTGATCATCCCAGGCGTATTCGAGCGTGGTGGCGACGCCCGCCTTGCCACCCGCGTAGGGTGGGCTTGGATTTCCCGGAGGAATGACGTCGGAGATCCAGCCGTTCTTCATGTATTCGGCAAGATAACCACGTGGACCGTTGGGGTCGGTCGCATTTTTGCGCAAATACGGGTAGACGTCCGCATAGTCGAACGGGATGCCGCGCTGCCATGCGCCGTCGTAGAGGAACACGGCATGGTCGCCGTGGAACGAGGTATCCATGTAACCGCGTTCGCGTGCGCGGTCCAGCTCCGAACGCATGATGTTTTGCACAACGTCAGGCTCGAGCAGCATCAGCAGCACGATCTGGTTGCGGCCGGTATCCCAGAAGGGCACCGGTCCGTAACGGTCGTAGCGGGCGACTTGCACGTGGCCATCTGCATCGGTGAAGTGCTCGCCCTTGCGCGCGATCAGCCGTGGGCTGGCGAAGGAGTGGTACAGCGTCGAGTAGAACAGCATGCGCTGCTTCGGCGTGCCACCGCTCACCTCGACGCGGTCGAGCAGTTGCGCCCACGCCGCGCGCGCCTGAGCATGCACGCGCGCGAAATTGCCATCCGGATCTTCGGCGCGCAGCCGTTGTTCGGCTTCCTCTGCACTGTGGCCGTGGGCGATCCTCACCAGCACCTGTTCGCCAGCCTGGGTGTCGAACGTGACGTAGGCGCCCGCATAGCTACCGGACACATTGCGTCGACCAGCCTGCACATCCTCGTCGCCGAGCCCCCAGCCTGGATGGTCGTGAATGGCGCGAAACGTGCCGAAGCTGGCGAACGGCCGCGAGAATTCGGCCACGAACCAAGCGTCGTCCGCGTCGTTTTTCGATTGCTTGTCTGCGATGACGCCGCGAATAGTGTCGTCACCGATTACTTCCACGTCGCCACCGAGGCGGCGCAGGTTGATAACGACGTTGGAACGGTGGCTCGCCGGGAAGGTGAAACGCATCAGGCTGGTGCGCTGTGTTGCCGTCAGTTCGACGCGAGTGTGGAACGTGTCGAGATCGACCGCGTAATAACCGGGCGACGCCTTCTCGCTCGCCTTGTCGTAATAGGACTGCGAGTAATCCGGGGGCACGGTCCAGTCACCTACCACTGGCATGATCATCGGCGTGCCGCGTCCGCCGTAGGTGGGACCGCCTCCGGTGAAACCGATCATCGTCGGGCGGCCGTAGTAGTAGGGTGTGGCAACGCCGGTGGGATAGCTGAGATCGATGTTGACGTTGACCGGTGCCGCCTCGGTCGAACTTTGCGGCAGGCTCGCACCTGGCGAGGTCATGCCCGGATACAGCGCCTCACCTGGCGGTGGGGCGTTGCCGATCAACGCTTGTTTATCGAGTGGTGCGGTGCCGACCAGCGGATTGGCTTCATCGACGGGCGACGCTGCGGATGGCGGCATGTTGCCGTTCTGGGCATGGCTCGGACCGATGCTGCCGAGCAAGAAGACGGTGACCGCCATAGTGAGAACAGTGTTTCGATTGGGGATCGATGAAGCACGATGGTGAAGACGCGCGCGAGATGAATGCATGGTTTCCTCCGGTACGGAGATGAGGTGTGTTTGCTGCTGTGCTGAGTGAGTCTTCATCTGGCCCTCGCCGGAATGAACTCAACCAGGACAGTGCGTGATCGCTAAGTCCCGAGTTCGAAGCATTGCGCTGCCAGCGGGGTCGGCAAGCGACCCGACCCCGCTCGTTCTTTTTCAACCGCCATCTCCAAACTTGTATGTGAAACCCAGGTAGTACTGGCGTCCGGCATATTCGAGCTGATATAGCCGGTCCGAGGTATCGCTGCCCAGATACTCGCGAGACGTGGAGCGCGTCAGATTGATGATCGAGGCGGTCACCATGAAGTGCTTGGTGAACTCGTAGTCACCGTTCAGATCGATCTGATTGTAGGGCTGCATATACAGGGGAAGGCCAGACGAGAGTCCTTCCATGGTGCGGCCTGTCCAATTGCTGGTGGCACGCAGCAGCAGTCCGTTTTTCTCGTAGAACAACGAAATGTTCGCCGCGTACTTGGCGCTGCCGATCAGCTCCGATTTTCCGACTTGCGTGTTATCCAGCGAGACAGATGTTTCGTTGGTCTTGTTGAGCGTGTAGTTGGCGATGTAGCCAAAGCCCATTGGGAATGTGTGCTGCGTGTAGAGCTCCACGCCGCGAGAAGTACCCGAACGGCCGTTGGCATTGGTGCTGTACGACATGAACGGCGTCGGCGTGCCATTGACGTCGACGGTCGTGTTGTTGACGGTGACCGGCACCACGAAGTTCTTCACGGTCTTTTGGAACACGTCCACGCCGACCACCGATTCGGGCGCGTAATACCATTCGCCGGCCACATCGAACTGGGTGGCCGTGAACGGCTTGAGATTGATATTGGCACCGCTGCCGTACCAACCCGGGAGCGGTGCGCCGAACTGCTTGCGGTCGTTGTAGTAAGCCTGCGTGTCATTGGTAAGGCTGCCCAATTCCGCCAGATCGGTGTAATTGGCGCGGGCCAGCGCCTGCGAGCCGGCGGCGCGCAGCACGATGTTGTCCGGCAGGGTCCAAGCAAAGTTGAAGCTGGGGAGCAGCTTGTTGTACCGCTTGCTCATGGAGCTGTTGGTAAATGACTCCACCACGGCTTGCTCTTGCGGTAGATACTCGAAATCCCCCGGCGCGCACGGGCCGCCCACGATGTTCACGCCAGTAGTCGGGCAGATCAGGATGGCGCCTTGCGGCGAGTGGTAATACACCGCATTGTTAGTGGTGATCATGTCGGCAACGTTGATGTTTTGCAGCGTGCTGACAAAGCGCACGCCGACGTTGCCGCGTACCGGACCTGCGTCGATGTTCGCCTGAACGTAGGCGGCCGAGATCTGCTCGCCAATGACCGATCGATCTTCAGGGTGAGGGTAGACCGTCCTGTCGTAGGTTTGGTTGAGGTAGTTGTAGTAGGCCGGAAAATTGATTGCCGGAAAGATGTTGTCGTTGTACGCCCCGGTGTTCCCGCCAAGCATGGTGGGCTCCAGGAAATTTGCAGGCAGATTGCCCGCGTACGGATCGCAGGTTTGGAACTGTTCCGTCGTGCCGGGGCAGTACCAGCGAATCTCGTAGTTTTCCTGTTGGGCGTGGTTGTCGCGGTATTTCAGGCCGAACTGCAGCGATTGCACCCAACTGGAATCGAAGGCATAGGTGAAGTCGATCTGGGCAAAGTTCTGCGAGGTGGCGGTATCGATGTAGTTGGAACCGGTGGAACCGAGGTCCACCTGACCCTCGCCGGCCAACATGTTCTGCAAGGTGTTCGGCGAGGCGATGAGAGTCGGCTTGCCGTTCAATGTCCACTCGCTCAGCGTGCTGCCGTCTACCCATTGACCATTGACGAAGTTGCGCGGCTTGGCGGCCATGCCAAATTCGACCGACGGGCCGCCCGTCGCCCAGGTGCGACCGACGTTGACGGTTGCGCTGAGATTGCCCTCGCCATCCCACTCGCCTTCGAGGTTGATGGTCTGCGAGAGCGCCTGCTCGATGGAGTAGTTGCCCGTGATCCAGGGCGTTTGCGACGAGCACACGTCCACCGCTTGCCGTTGCGCACCGGTGACAGGATTCGTCAACGCGTTGCATCCCTGGCCCGCGCTCGGAAGGACATATTTGGCGCCGGTGACGATCGTATGCGATGGATCGAACGTCAGGCCGTTGGGCGCGAGCAAATTGCCTTGCTGGTCCGCGTAGCTGCCAGTGGGAAGGCCCCACTCGGGAATTTCCACGGTGTTGGTGATCTGGTCCTGCTGTCGCTGGAAGCGGAAGTAGTTGCCCGTCAGCAAGAAATCTTTGGTGGGCTTGAACTGCATGGTGACCTGATAGCCCTTGGTCTTCAGATCAAGTTGGTTCCTGCTGGTACTGAACTGTTGCGGCATCCAATAGCCGGAATAGCTGTTGTTGGCCTGATCGGTCACGCCGCCGCCGGGCCACAGATTGATGTTGGGTTCTACGGAGCTGCCGAACTGCTGGCCCTGGACGTTTACCGGCGGCTGCGTACAAGTGGTAAAGCTGGTGCAGTTGTTGGACCACCAGTGCCAGTTCGAAGCATTAGCGGTGTAATCGATATCCCGGCGATCCTGATACGAGCCCGCGACCAGTACACCGAAGGTTTCGGCTTTGTTGCGCCAGGACCATAACGCTGAAACCTGCGGGGTGACTTTGCTGTTGGTATCGGCGCCTGCGCCATTGACGGAGATGAAACCGTCATTGGGGGGCATTTCCAGCGGGCGGCGTGTGTGCAGATCGACAACGCCGCCGATGCCGCCTTCATCCAACCGGGCTTCCAGACTTTTGTAGAGCTTGATGTCGGAAAACATATTGGCCGGCATCAGTGTGTAGTTGAATGAACGCGACAGCGAGTCCGAGGTATCGGCTGAAGCTACGTAATTGCCATTCAATTCGGTCAGTGTAAGTTCGGGTGCGAGGCCGCGAATGCTGACGGTTTTCCCCTCGCCGGCGTCGCGACTGATCACCACGCCGGGAACATGCGCAAGGGCATCAGCGATGTTCTTGGCGGGAAATTGCGAGATGTTCTGCGCGTTGATGACCTCGACAATGGAATTGGCATCGCGCTTCTCATCCATGTTCTCGTCAATCGACTGGCGAAAACTCGTGACGACGATGGCTTGAAGCGTCTTGGGATTGGTTGCTTCGCCAGTGGTGGCTTTTTTCTCCTTGGCACTAGCGGCCTTTTTTGCCTTTGTACTATCGGACTCCTGTGCCGAAGGCGGCGTTGTCGCTGAGGTTGCGGCAGGTGCAGGGGTCTGCGCGGCAAAAGCAAACGCGGGTATTCCTAAGCAGCCGCCAAATGACAAGGTTGCCAAGGCGAGCGCGGCGTACAACGGTTTGCGTGTAGACACGGGTGGCAGGTAAGTCATTTTTCTTGATTCCCTTACGTGGTGTGCGCCCGTTTGAGTTGGCGCGGTGATCCCCCTGTTTGATCACATGCTTCGGATGCGCGATTTATGCTTTTGGCGTTCTCCTCCCTGCTGAAACTGGATCGATCTAAAATTCGATTCGCCAACGAGTGCCCGACTCGTCGGTGGTGGATGCTTTACGTCTCTGGAAGCGCTGCTGCGGACACCAGGTTCTGGCGTCGCCAAAGCGGCATGTCGTTCGTCCACGCGTGGCTGGAGCTGGGTAAGCCGAGGAGGGCGAAACCGCGAACGCGCGTACTGTGGCTGGGACGGCTGTCCGGCAAGGCGGCGGTAGCATGCTCCGGCGCTGCAATACCGGAATGGGGAACACGGCGGTGGCTTTCTCGGCGGCCAGCAACGGTCTCCGCGAACGCGGACATGCATGCAGTGCGTGGGCCTGACATCACGGAAATGCGGACGGTTTCTGGCTTCATGCGTCGATTCCCAGCTCCCCTCAACCTGTTCGGCGGGAAACGGCGACACCCCTGGCGACGCGTCATGCGCGTGCCCATAGCCCTTCCCCAGTCCTACCCATTCAGATCTTTCGCCGTGGCGAGATGATCCGATTCATTCTTTGGATCGATCCAAATTGTCGGACGAATTAATACCAGGGAGGCGCAAGATGTCACGCTGCGGCGCAAAAACGCGGTGCTCGCCCGATAGGATTTCGCGGCGGCCAATGCCAGCCACAGCACATTCGAGCCGAGCGCCATAGGGCGCTGGTTGGTGATGGGGGAGCGTTATCGAGGGAGGACCGCCATGGAAATAACGGCACTGACCCGCCCCGCAAGGAAGTTTCCTCAAATGCCTCGGGACTGATATCGCCGAGATGGCTGTGGCGGTACGACTGATGTTGGCCAGTTCCCCTGGTGCCTTGCCGCGGGCCGTGCCGACGTGGGCTCCCGTCGTTGGTCGTCGTTTTATAGAGGTCAAGGATCGACATTGGCATGCCGGCTCTACAAATCATTCCGAGCCCCAGGAAAAGCCATGGCTGCCGCAACGGCAACAAAAAGAAATGCGTGTTGAAGATGGCCGTTTCCCTGGATGGTTTTGTCGCAGAACCGAACGGCGAGGTAGACGGGGTATTTCGGACGTCGAGCGCCGATGGCAGAGAGTAGGTTGCCCTTACGCTTCGCGAAGCTGGCACACACATGCTAGGCAGCCGTACCTGTTCGACATGGCGGCGTTGCTGGCGTTGCAGTAGTCGTTTAGCGGCCGGCATGAACCGTCGCGCACGCGACATGAACTTGGATGTGCTGGATCGGCTGCAGGCTCCGAATACAATGACGCCACGAACGGGAGGAGACGCCACGTGGCGAAAAGATCATGCGGAGTGATGGTTACTGCATTGCTTGCGTTATTGACTGCCGGATGCGGCAATGCCGCGCATCCCGGCACTGCAAGTGTCACATCCGCCACCTCGGCGCAGGAGCTTGCGCTGACGCAGTACGTCGACCCGATGATCGGCACGGACCAGTCTCCGCCGCTGGTTGCGGACATCGCGCGGACTGAATCGCAGCCGGAAGACCTGGGCGGTGGCTTTACAACGCCTGCCGCGACACTGCCTGCCGGTATGGTGCAATGGGGCCCCGATACACCCTCCGTACCCCATGGCTGGAGTCCGCCCGGATATCACTACAGCGAGACGCGCATCACCGGCTTCAGTCTGACTCATTTGAGCGGAGTGGGCTGCAGCGGCGGTGGTGCATTGCCCGTATTTCCCATGTTCGCGGGGCAAGCCGGCGCTGCTTCGTTCAAGCATGCGAACGAAACGGCGAAGCCAGGCTACTACGGCGTAACACTCGACAACGGCATCCATGCAGAACTGACTGCCACGCTTCGCAGCGGAGCAGGGCGCTTCACTTGGCCCGCAGGTCACGCTGCCCAGCTCAGCATCGAAGCCAAGAGCAATGCATCGTCGCAAGGAGGCACGATTACCCAGGACCCGCATGACCCCAAAACACTCTCCGGATCGGTGGTTGGCGGTAACTTCTGCAATAACGAGCAGCCGTACACGATTTACTTCTACGCGCAACTCGATCAGCCGTTCACTCCAACATTTTCCCATGACCATGCCCTGCTCACGTTTGCGTCGACGCCCGGCGTACCCCTGACGGTAAACATGAAGGTGGGCATCTCGTACGTCAGCATCGAGAATGCGAAGAACAACCTGCAACGGGAAAGCGGTACTCGCACTTTCGACCAGATTGCGGAACAGGCCAACGCCATTTGGGAGCATGACCTCCATATAATCGAGGTGACAGGCGGCAGCGCGGGCAACCTCAGGAAGTTCTATACGGCGCTGTATCACGCACTGCTTGCGCCAAGTGTGTTCAGCGATGCAAACGGCGACTACCCGGACATGAGCGGCAAGGTTGTCAACGTGGGAGCCGGCCACGTTCACTACACCACGTTCTCGAGCTGGGACACCTACCGTTCGTTGATGCCCCTCATTGCATGGATCAAGCCGGCTGCCGCGAGCGACATGATGCAATCGCTGGTCGACGATGCCAGCAGCTGTGGCGGTGCTTTTCCGAAATGGGTGGAAGGCAACACGAACAGCGATGTGATGCCGGGCGACAACGTGCCGATTATTGTCGCGCAGAGTTATGCGTACGGCGCCACCGGCTTCGACACGAAAAAGGCATTGTCGATCATGCTCGATACCGCATCGGGGGCCGTCACCGCATGCCGCCATGTCATCGCGTTGCCAGGACTCGCCTTCTACAAGCAGCTTGGTTATCTGCCTGCCGATGCGAACATTCGCATCGACAGCAGCCACAACGGAGGCACCGCGTCGACGACGCTTGAATACGCGACGACCGACTACGCGATCTCACGCTTCGCGCAAGCACTTGGTGATGCCACCAACGCGGCCGCCATGTTGAAGCGTTCGGAGAACTGGAAAAACGTCATCCGTCCGGCCTTTGCCAGTGGCGGAAGCATGACGCCGCCACGGCTGTCCGACCGCAACAGCAACGGCAGTTGGGTGGCGAACTCCTTTGGTGAAGTCGAGGGAAACGTCGAGCAATACACGTGGATGGTGCCGTTCGACATCCCTGGCTTGATCGACACGCTGGGTGGCGATACCGCCGTGTTGCCGCGACTCGATACGTTCAACGCATACCTCAATGCCGGCGCGAAAAGCCCGCATCTGTGGATTGGCAATGAACCGTCGCTCGCAACACCGTGGCTTTACAACTGGACCAGTCGTCCGGATAAAACACAGGCCCTCGTGCGGCGGATCATCGATGAGCAGTTCACCACGGCCGCATCGGGATTGCCCGGCAACGACGACGAGGGCGCCATCTCCGGTTGGTTTGTATGGGCGTCGCTCGGCTTGTATCCGGAAGTGCCGGCCGTCCCGGGTTTCACCCTGTCGAGTCCGCTCTTCAGCCACGCGGTGATTCGCCTGGGCAACGGTAAAACGCTGACGATCGATGCCAGACAGGCAGGCTCGACCTATGTCCAGGACGCCGCGCTCAATGGTGCTGCATTGACGTCGACATGGTTGGATTTCGACAAAGTGAAGGACGGCGGAGCGCTCACGTTCGATCTTGGCGACGCCCCATCGCGATGGGGACGCCCCTGACTGCTAAGTTCAGGAGCCACCTCCTGATGTTGCGAAAGCTTATGGACGGCGAAGAGTTGCCATGTGCCTGCAGTCTGGTCGGCGCTGCTGCATATGGTTTGTATTTCGGCTCGCCGATGTAAAAGATTCGCCGAATCCTGCGGGGGCAATCATCGGCTAGAAGCGCACGTTGTACATCTACAAAAGTTTGAACGGTCCAATCCTGCGACAACTACGGATCGTTATCTTGTCATGTGCGCCTTCTACCGGCGCCCTGTCATGAATGGCCATGAATGGATGTGCGATGCACAGAGGTGTCGGAACTGTTGTGCCGTGATGGAACTCAGGCCGATCTAGTCCGGTGCCGCTGCGATCACGCAGCTTGGGAGGGGGGCGTGGTGTTGAAATTGCGGTTTCAGTCATCCGTTTTCGCGCCACCAAAGGCATAGCTCAAGCCTATGAACCAGGCGCGAGGTGCGCCGGGTGCGACGAACAACGTCGATGTTCCCGGTCCGGTGGTATCAATCAATCGTCCAGGCGTATCGAACACGTTGTCGCTGAGTTGCCCGCTGATGAAGTAATGCCGGTTCAACACATTTTGCGCTTGCGCAAAGAATGTCAGTGACGGGATGGGGTGCCAGTGCAGGTCCAGGTCGAGCAGGCCGTAGCCAGAAATCGGGCCGTGCGAATCCTGATTGTTTTCGTCACCCACGGCATATTGGCTGGAATACACACGCCAGTTGCCGCCCATCGACCAATGCGAGGTGAAATGGTATTCGCCGGCCAGCGTAAACGTCTGGCGTGGTATGCCAGGCAGGCGGTCGCCGCGGCGTACATCGATCACGCCGTTGTCGTTCGCACTGGAGTTGTCTCCGCTCTGTTCCTCGAACGATGCGCCGTACGTGGCATAGATCAGGCTGTCGTTGATTTGCCATTCAAACTTGCCGACTTGTCCGTCCAGGCCAAGGTCCACGCCCTTGCGCACGGTTTTGGGCACGTTGGCGAAATAACCCTGCGAACTGCCGCCGGTGTAAATGGTGAGAATGTCGTTGCTGACACGGCTGTAGTAGGGCGATACGTTCCAGTGCAGTTGGTCGCGATCCAGCGTGCCGCGCAATCCACCGCTCAGCGTGCGTGCAATCACCGGTTTCAATGGTGGATCGCCGGCGAAATCGTTCGGCAGCGAGCAAGGCGCGGTGGGGTTGGCGCATTCCAGCTCGATCGGCGTCGGCGTACGCATGCCTTCGTCGTAGTTGATATAGACGCCGACATCGTGCGTGATAGCCCAGGTAAGCCCCAGGCTTGGGTTGAAGCGATGAAAGGTGTTGCGGCCATCGATAGCCGGTTCGCTGCCGGATAGATCGCTCACGCTGATGCTGTTGTGGTCGTAGCGGACGCCGCCGGTGAGGTGGATGGCATCAGTGAGCGCCAGCATGTCCAGAAAATATAGCCCGTAGCTGCGCGTGCTGGTGGCCGCGGCGGTCATCGGGTCCAGCGCGAATGGCAAAAGGCCGATGGTGTCGCCGCGTTCGGCCTCGTTATAGGGAAAGTACGCAGGCTGTCCGTATTGGGTGAAGCGTGTATCGCCGGCATCTAGGCTTACGCCTATCGTGAACTGGTTGTCGTGGCCGACCAACGCGCCTTCGTTCACGGCCTGCAAGGACCCGCCGTATCCGCGGGTATGCACATTGCCGAGCACATTCGAAGCAGGCACGTTGTTGAGAGTGGCCGAGGGGGCGTGTGGGTTATAGGCGGGCGTGAGCCCGGCGTAGTAGTACTGGCCTAAGGAGTTCGCGTCAAAGGAGCCGTTGGCGGTGTAGCCGAGGGGGCCATCATCGATAGGGTCGTAACTGTCGTAATCGTTGGTATTGCTGTTGAAGCTACGGCTTTGCGAGAGGCGCAGATACGCCACTGCTTGCAGCGACCAATTGGTGCTGAGTTGCCGGATGCCGCGCAGCGTGAACTGGTTGAGGTTGTCGGTGAAATAGTCGGGCCAGGTAAACGCGATCTTTGGCGTGTTCGCCCATGCCACTGGGATGGTTTGGGTGCCATGGAGTTGGCTGTGCGAACCCAGGTAACTCAGCGTGAGGGTGGTGGCATTGTCGGGATGCCAATCCATGCGCACGAAACCCTGTTGCACACGACTGGATGAATGATCGCGCCACCCGCTTTCGTCATCGTTGCCTACGCCGGCATAGAAACCGAATGTGCGGGTGTGAGTGCCAAAATCCGCATCGGTCTGAATGCGCCCCCACGAGCCGCCGGAAATGTCGATGGCACCGCCCGGATCGGTAAAACCGCTCTTGCTGTCCAGCACCAGCGCTCCGCCGAGCGTGTTCAAGCCGTACAGCGGATTGGAGCTGGGAATAAGCGTGATAGTGCGTATCGCGAAATCGGGAATGGCCTCCCAGTTCATCGTTTCGGCAAACGATTCGTTCTGTCGCACGCCATCCAGGTAAAGCGACAAGCCGGAGGGCGAGCCTTGCAGCGGCGATAGCGTGAAGCCATGAAAATACAGATTCGCCTGCCACGGATTACCTTGCGACTGGGTCAGGTTCACGCCCTGAAAATCCGTTTGCAGCAAATCGGTCATGGCCTGGCCGTGCACCTGCAAGATGTCGTCGGCCTGCGCGACCTGCACGTTCAAGGGCACCTGCAAGGCCGGTATGTTCAGGCCGGGCAGGGGCGTCATGCCAATTACCAGCACCTCACCCAATTGATGTACGGGTTGATCGGCATGTGCTGCCGTATAGGGCAGCAACAAGGACAGCGCCACGCACCCTATCCGCTTAGGTGTGCTCCCGGTGATACGCGCGGCACGCCGTGCTCGCGGCACACAACCGGCTTTTTGCGCACGTTCTCTGGAAACGTCACAACATGGTGCGAAGCGATGGGCTGCATGTGACTGTCGCCTGTTCCGTGTCATGGATACCGCCCAGCGTCGATCCCGTGCATAACCATATGGCAAATGCCATGCCGACGATCGGCAGGGCATGGCCGTTATTGCTCTGCAAAAATCGCATGCAGCGCAGGAAATGGTATTCCTCTGCCGTGTTATCGCGTTGCAGCAGGTCATGCGCCGACCAGAGCTCGTGCGGCGGATGCGATCCAGTGTTCGGTTTTGGCACAGTGTCGCGACGTAGTGGCACACGTCGCGAGACCGAGTGGCCGGTCTGTCGTCGATGCGTGAGTAACTAGGGCCTGTTTGCTCGCCATACCGCGTCATCGCTCAGTCGTGGACCGGCGTACACGCCTTCGCTCTTCCTTGTCTGGCGCGCAAACAGCTCTCAGCGCGAGCTACGTCAGTAGTGTAAACAGGCCCTAGGCGAAGGGGCGGGGTAAGACGCATGGGGTTCGTGAACTGCGCTAGACGGAGGTCAGTGAACGCTCCATTTTTGCGTGGGCGGTTCTGTTACCATTTGAATTAACTGCCTATTCTTGGCTAAAACCGCCCTTGTATCCCAAACGCGCCACATATCGGATTGCCACGTCGCTGGCGTGTTTTGCGTTGGGCCTGATTGTCTTTGCGTCACCGGTCAACCGCTTGCTGGTCTCTTTTTCGCCGGGCGTCGCTGGGAGCGGATGCCCCGAACCTATGATCGGCATGGCTCCCGGCCATGACGGCCATCCGGGCGCACCGGTAAGACTCGACCCCTGTGGTTACTGCACCTTGCTGTATCACAGCCCTGCGTTGGCAGGCATGGTGGTGCTGAGCGTGCCGCCAGTGGTGGCACCGCCGTTTGCCGTGGCATTGTCCCTTGCCACCCAGCCGCTTGGGGGGCAGGTAGCGGCCCGTTCTCGTGGACCGCCCTTCCTGGTTTGATGCCAAGGTTTTCCGACCACTGATTTTTTAGTCGCCCTGTTTGCGCGCAACGCTTTTCGTGTGCGCGTGTTTTCTTGCTCCATTTCGCATCGATCGTGACATGTTTCGAATACCCCCATGCTTTGCGCAGCTTGCGCACGTGAAACCCGTTTTGCTTGCTGTCAGTCTTATCGTGCTGGGCGTGAGCCAGGCTGCTTCTGCGGAAAGGCAAGCAACCGAAAGCGCGGCCTGGATCACCGCGTTGCAGCCCATTCCAACTCAAGCCGATTTGCCTTCACGATATCGGCCCCCGCCGCTCGGTGGCCGTACGTTTCGAGAAGTGGTGCATCCGACGGCGGAAGGCAATCAGGTACGGTTGCACATCAGCAATCGCGAGGGTCATGCGCCACTTGAGGTGCTGGATCTGCGTATTGCGCCGGCGAACGGGCAATCCGCGAACCTGCTCGACAAGGGCGTGCGAGCGACGTTCGGCGGGCGCGATCATGTGGTGCTTTCGCCCGGACAAACCGTGATCAGCGATCCGGTACGTTTATCGATCAAGCGCGGTGCGCCTTATGCCATCAGTATCTACGTCGGCGCAGGGCAGCGGTTGGAGGGGTGGCACCGGGTAGCGCGTCAGGCGTCGTATGTCTCCGCACCGGGCGATCATGCGGCGGATGTGTCGTCCAAGGCCTTTCGCACAATCATGACCCAGTTTGCATGGGTAGACGGCCTATGGCTGACGCCGGCTACGCCGGCCGTGATGGCGATTGGCGATTCCATTACGGATGGCATGGCCTCCAGCTTTGGTCGCAATCATCGTTGGCCGGATTTCCTAGCGCGTCGCGTGAGCGAAACGGGTATCGGTGCGGCCGTGTTGAATGCCGGCATCAGCGGTAATCGGTTGCTGTCGGATTCGCCGTGCTATGGCGTCAGTTTGCTGAAGCGTTTTGAAGCGCAGCTTGACGCGGCGCCTGGCGTGCGTACGGTCATCGTGCTTGAGGGCATCAACGATATCAATTTCGCTGCTATGCCTCCTCACGCGGGCCTGGACTGCGATACGCCGCACACGCAGGTTAGTGCGTCGAGCCTGGTCGCCGGCTATCGCGAATTGATCGAAAAAGCCCACAAGCGCGGTGTGCGTTTGTGGTTGGGTACTCTGACACCCGCGGATTTGCCGGCTAATCGTGAAGCAATTCGGCTGGCTGTGAACCACTGGATAAGAAATAGCAATGCGGCGGATGGCGTCGTCGATTTCGACGCTGCGTTGCGTGATCCGAAAGATCCCAGGCGTCTGTTGCGTGCCTTCGACAGTGGTGACCACATCCACCCCAGCGATGCGGGTTATGCCGCCATGGCTAAGGCCGTGCCGATGAATGCATTAGCGGCGCGGACCCTCTGAGGCCGTGCAACGTATATCCGAGATAGTGGCTATGACCGACCTGAGTAAACTTCGCACTTTGATCACCGCCTGCTTGTTCGTGCTTGCAAGCAGCGTGTTGTTGCCATCAGCGGCACATGCGCAACAAGCCGGCGAACGCGTGATTGTGCTCGACTCTGCTGGCGCGCAATTGACGCTGATCGATCCGGTCACCCGGCAGGTCGTCGGCAAGATGGCAACCGGCAAGGAACCGCATCACTTGATGATCACCCCCGATCACAAATCGCTGATAATCGCCAATTCGGTTTCCAATTCGCTGATGTTCGTCGACCCGCGCACGGGACGTCTGCAGCGCACGCTGGAAGATATCCCCGATCCTTACCAGCTAGCGTTTTCGCCGAATGGAAAGTGGTTTGTCACCGCTGCGCTTCGGCTCAACCGTGTCGACATCTATCACTACGATGGTAAAAACTTCACGGTGGCCAAGCGCATCGAACTGGCGGAAACACCCAGCCATCTGAATTTTTCGACCGACGGCAAGATCGTATTCGTGACGTTGCAAGGCACGGGCGAGCTGGCGGCCATCGATGTGGCTTCGCAGACCTTGCTATGGCGCATGCCGGTGGGTAGCGCCCCGGCGGGGTTGTGGATGGTGCCCGGTGATCGTTATCTGCTGGTCGGCATGACGGGCGAAGATGATGTGGCCGTGGTCGATTGGCACAACCGGCGAGTCATCAAGCGGATACCGACCGGGCGCGGCGCGCACAACTTCCGTTCGCTGGATGACGGCGAGCACGTGGCAGTAAGCAATCGCGTATCCAATACCATCAGCATTCTGAATTATCGGACGCTTACGGACGACGGCAATATCACCGGGCTGCTTCCGGGACCGGACGATATGGAGCTGAGCAAGGATCGCCGTTTTCTATGGGTGACGTTCCGATTTGCCCGGCACGTGGGTGTTATCGATATGACTACGCGCAGGCTGGTGACGGTGATTGCAGTGGGCCGCTCGCCGCACGGCATCTACTTTGTCGATAATGCGCCGCCCATCGGCGCCAATCCGGACTGACTGTGAAGGGTAGAGGGCTGCTGCCGTGATTCTCCATATCGTCGATGCACTGCAAAACCTGATCGGGATACTGCAGACCTGGGCGTTTACGCACATCATCGAGCCGATCTTGTATCGATTCGGGTGGATGACGTATGACGATGATGCCTACGACGCGACGTACGGTGTCATCGTCAATATTATCCAGGTTCTGCTCAGCTATGCCTTGCTGCGCCCCTTCGAAGCCTTGCGACCGGCAGAGCAATGGGTGCATCGCAAAGAAACGCGAGTCGATGTGTTTTATACGTGGATGACCAAGCTCGGCATATTGAGCCTTCTGTTCTTCTTTTTATTGCAGCCCGCATTTGATGAGCTGCAGAGCTTTATGGTGATACACCGTCTTCCCAGCCCGGAGCTGGACGCCATCTGGCCGGGCGTGACGGATCAGCCCTTGGTTTCGTTCCTGCTTTACCTGGTAGTGCTGGATTTTGCGGGTTACTGGTATCACCGCTGGCAACACGGTTTGCGCCTTTGGTGGGAGCTGCATGCTGTGCATCATAGCCAGCGTCAGATGTCACTCTGGACGGACGACCGCAATCATGTGGTCGATGTCTTTCTGCAGGCCATGTTCTTTGCGGGCATCTCGCTTTTCATCGGTGTGGCGCCGGGGCAGTACGTCTGGCTGGTCGCATTTGGCAATTTCCTGCAAAGCGTGCAGCACGCCAATATGCGTCTGCCATTCGATAGGGTTATCCGCTATGTGATCGTCAGCCCCACTTTCCATCGGCGTCACCATGCCATGTACTACGGGCACGAAGGCCATCATCACGGTTGTAATTTCGGAGTGCTGTTTCCATGGTGGGATATGGTGTTCCGTACGGCGTCGTGGAACGTGGAACTGCAACCGACCGGTATCCAGGATCAGTTGCCTTATCCAGAAGGCAAAGACCGCGAATACGGCACAGGCTGGTTTAGCCAGCAGTGGTTGGCGATGCGTTCTTTATGCAGGGTGTTATGGCTGGTTAAAGCCGCGCGTTGAGGGATGTCAGCAATAGAGACGTTTCCATCGCCTGCGGAGGATGGCGACGCTAGAGATGCATCGATTCCGTCAACGAACTTTTTTATAGTCGGCGATTTGCGACATGCCGTTATCAGGATAGGGCTCATACGGAGTGAATAGGCGCCGCGGCACATAATCAAGGTCGAAAGAAAAGAAAGCGCTCGCTTTAAGGCTATGTAAAAAAATACCCCGGCTCACGTATGGGCCGGGGTATTTCATGGTCGATCGGCGACGTCGGCAAACAAGCTGACGCGATAACCGTCAATTAGCGACCCTTCACTTTCCTGCGGGTCGCCTTCTTGGCAGTTTTCTTCGTTGAAGCCTTGGCCTTCTGCGCGCCATCGATCAGCAGGCTTTCTGCGGTGACACCGCGCTTCCTGATAGCCGCTGCGAACCACAGCGGTTTCTTGCCGCGGCCGCTCCAGGTCTGGGACGGATCTTCCGGGTTACGGTACTTGGGGGCGACCACGGAGCGCTTGCCAGTTTTTGCGACTTTGCCGCCGCGCGTCGGATAGACGTCGGACAGGCTCAAACCGGCGTTATTGAGCAGCGTATCGATCTTCTTCCTGATTTCCTGGACCTGATTGGTCTTCGCTTCCTGCATGTGCGCTTCCGCGTTTGCAATGAGTACCTGGAGTTCTTTCGGTGAAAGGGTTTTCAGATCGATGGCCATATGTGGTCCTGTTGTGGTTTTCTAACTATATCAGTTACCAAGTTAATCAATATCGATGTATTTTGCAAATATGCCCTTCTTTGAAGGACCAAAATGGTGATGTGGTCGAATAGGCTGGCACCGGTGGTTTGCTATCTTTTTCGACGTTTGTGAAGCTCACGCTTTTATCGCAGGGCGCCAAGTGTTTTTCTTTCTTGAAAAACAGCTTGATTCGCGGAGAGGGTCGACCCGAAGATGCCGGCCATAGGTATGAATCCAGGGAGGGGGCTCCACCATGCACCGGCAATGCCGCATGGGGATTTCATGGGAATGAATACGCTAAACCGGTTTTTAGCGTGGTTCGTGATGCCAGTGACAAGCATACTTGGGCGATTCACGCAGTGTTTGCGCCAACAGGGTTCATTATTCAAGTAATCGACCTTCCTGTGGTCATTCATTATTCGCCTTCCCCCTAAAACGTGAAGCGGAGCATGGATGGACGCCGCCTGATCGCGAAGGCATTAATCGATTGTATCGATCCATGTAATCACTGGTTGCTCATTACTTTCTTCTACGCTTGGCAACGCAGAAGATCATGGCGGATGCTGACGTTGGCCCGGGAGGGGCGATCCTTGATAAAGGGCAGCGCACGGGATGGGTCGCGATCCAGGTGCGCAGCGCATGCAACGTGGGGCGGTGACCGATTCGTCACTCATCGTAAATGGAAGACCGCGTAGTTCAGAAACGATAAAACGGCTGAATCCATCGAAATATGCGCTTTATATGAGATAATCGGCAGTCAACCTCATTGTTAGTTGCCATGACCCTCCCGAAAGATGCCTTTCGCCGCTTCCAGGAAGAACTCGCGGCTCTCGATAAGGAAATCGAACACCGTGGTACCAAGAAACAGACGGCCCGGCAGGCCGCCATGTCCGCCATGGAGCGGGCGAAGGAAGAATTTCTGGCGTTACGCACGCGCTACAACTTGACCGTGGCGGACGTGATGGCGTTCTTCCCCGAAGAAGAGGGCATTGGCTATCTACAGGGCTTGATTGCCCAGCAAGCGCAAGCACCCGCCAAGCCGCGCCGTGGCCGGAAACCCAAGAACAGTGCGGACGAGTAAGGCGTTACCGCAACATATTGCGGATCAGTGAGATCAGCTGCTCTCCGGCCAACATGCCGAACAAGCCGACCAGGGCTACGGTAGGAGGCGCCGGTGACTTTACACGCAGTAGTCCGTAAATCAGACCAACGATGGCGCCGACCGCCAACGAAACGAGATATGCCTTCATGGTTGCTCCGCAGCCAGGGTTATCGAGTAGGGATGATGGTCCTTCAAGGCACCAGGACGACACGGCCTGATGTTCCATTCGCCACGGCCTCATAGGCCTCCCGTCCCTGCTCGAGCGGGTAGCGATGCGCGACGACCGGCGGATCGAATTTGCCGTGGTCGAATTCACGGGCAATGGCCTGCATCAGCCGGGCCGATTCCACCACCCCCAGTTTTGCGCTGTCGGCGCCCAGCAGCTGGGTTTCATTGTGATAGAAGTTGATCAGATCGAACTCCACGCGCCGTCGCCCGGTGCCGCTGATTTCTACAACCCGCCCGCGCCGGCGGGCCAAGCCGAGGGCTGTTTCGAAAGCAATCCCGCCGACGCTGTCGAAGACCACATCGACACCGTCGGCCAGCCCTGGGAGATCGCGAACATGCGCGACGGTATGTTCATCGAAAGGCACGAAGTCATGGATCCGCTTACCGGCCGGTGAACTGGCGTCCACGGGGCGCCGATCGATGCCAACAATGCGGCAGCCCAGCGACTTGGCGATTTGCGTGACCGCGCCGCCGACACCCCCACCGGCGCCGATCACCGCAATGGTTTCGCCTTCGCGTAATTGTGCGTAGTCCATCACGCCAAGCCAGGCGACGACGAAGTTGACGCCGATGGCCGAGGCCTGGGCATGGTCGAGCGCAGCAGGCTTGCGCGTCAGGGCCGCCACGGGCAGTTTGATATACGCCGCATGCGTGCCATCGCGGGAGAAACCGATGTCGCCACCAGTGCCCCACACTTCCACCCCTCGCCAGGCCAGGGGGCCCTGTTCCACCACGCCGCTGAAATCGCGCCCAGGAATGCGCGGCAGGGTGGTGTGCGAAAAATGGCCACCTACGTTCTTGACGTCACTCGGATTGACGGAGGCAGCATGGATACGTACCAAGGCGGTATCGGCGTCGGTGCCAGGGGTCGGGACATCGATGTATTCGAGGACATCCGGACTGCCGTAACGGGCAAATCGCAAAGCTTTCATGGCTATCTCCGGGCGAGCCGTGGACTGCGCATCAGTCTAGACGAGCGCGATCTGGAGAGCCGGTCAAAGGCATTCGAATGCCGGCCAAGCTAGGACCTGTTTGCCCGCCATACTGCGTCATCCCTCAGCCGTATACCGACGTACACGCCTTCGCTCTTCCTTGTCTGGCGCGCAAACAGCCCCGGCGCGAGCTACGCCAATAGGGTACGAGGACGGATGGTTACTGGCCTTCGGCCGCGGTTCCCATGGACGACTGATAAGCCGCCGGCGACCTGCCGAGTTCGCGCCGGAACATATCGCTGAAGCTACTGGGGGTATATCCGAGTGCACGCGCAATCGCATTGACGGATTCGCCCTCGGCGAGGCGCGAGGTGGCAACGGCCAGTTGGACCTGCCGACGCCATTCTGCGAAGCCCATGCCAAGTTGCTGGCGAAACAATCGCGACAGGGTACGTACGCTGGCTCCGGCGCGGTCGGCATACGTTTCCAGGGGAATATCCTGCGTGGGGTGGTCGATGACTGCCCTGCAGACGGATTCCAGCCGGCGATCCGGTTTTGCAGGCAAGGCAATACGCAGCCCGCTGCGTTTTGCGGCGCGTAGTTCGAGCATGATCAGCCGGTAGACGGCATCGACGTAATCCTGTTCGCGCTGGCTGCCTTCTTCTGCCACGGTCACGATCAATTGCCGCAGCAATGGGCTTACTTCGAAAACCTCGCTGCGCAAGCCGAACGATTCGGACGTCTGTGGCGGCAGATACAGATTGCGCATGCGTACCGCGCTCATCATGCGAATCGAATGCGGCGTGCCGGCAGGCAGCCACACGGCGCGTTGTGGCGGCACGACCAGTGCCTCGCACTCCACTTCCACCCACATCACGCCTTCCACGGCATACAACACCTGCGCCCATGCGTGGGTATGCGGTTCGATATGGACACCGCGCGAATATTCGCGTTGCAGGGTATGGAGGCCGAGGTCGTTCTGGCCGAGCAGGGGTGGGCTGGCGCGCGTCATGATGGAAATAGCATATCGCCCTGCCGCATGGATCCGGCTGCAGAAAACGAGCTTTCCGCGCGGCGCCACGCAGCAGCGCGCGGCTTGCCTTGGCAAGCCAGCCAAGCTTGCGCCACGCACTACCACCTGACGGCTATGCAACGGCAACGCGTGCTACGCCCATAGGGTAAACAGGCCCTAAGCTAGGCTCTGCGAAAATGACGCTGGGGTGTTCTCCCCGGCGATCGGTGAAGGTACGGATTCATGCACATCATCCTGGTCGAAGACGACCTGCCATTAGGAGAGGCGATCAAACAGGCCTTGGAGCGCCTCTCCTATGCGGTGACCTGGTTGCGCGACGGGCGCGAGGCGCTGGCGGCGCTGCGTGACCAGACGGCGGATCTGGTGCTGCTGGATCTGGGGCTGCCCGGCAAGGATGGGTTGGAAGTGCTGGCCGAGGCGCGGCGTGCGCACGTCAACACGCCAGTGATCGTCATGACGGCGCGCGATGCCCTGGAGGCGCGCATAAAGGGCCTGGACGCCGGCGCGGACGACTACCTGGTCAAGCCTTTCCATGTCGATGAACTCAGCGCGCGCATCCGTTCGCTGACGCGTCGCGCACAGGGGTTGGCTGCCAATCGCATCGATGTCGGCGTCATCAGCCTCGATATCGGCACGTCGGAAGCGGAATACCGCGGCAAACGGATTGAACTCACCCGGCGCGAGTTTTCGCTGCTGCGCATCCTGATGGAGCGCGCCGGCCGCATCGTGCGTCGCGAGCACCTGGAAAACTCCCTGTATGGCCTGGACAACTCCGTTGGCAGTAGTGCGCTGGAAGTGCAGATTCATGCGCTGCGCCGCAAGTTGAGCTTCGATGCGATTCGTACCATTCGCGGTGTCGGCTACATGATTCCCAGGGATCCGACGTGAAGCCGGTAAGCCTGCGCAGTCGGCTGCGCTGGATGATCATCGCGGTGCTGGTTGCGGTGCTGTTGCCGCTTGGCCTCTACAGCTATTACCGCTCGGTAAAAGAAACGCGGGAATTGCTGGATGGTCGCCTTGCGCAATCGGCGCGCACGCTGGATGTACTGATCCAGCATGCCGGCGAGGAAGTATTGCATCGGCGCGAAGACGATTCGCTCGTCGTTCCCTCGCTGGAACGCAAGACGGTAGAGCGCCTGCTGCATACGCGCACATATGAATCGGAAGTGGGTTATCAGGTTTTCGCTCACGGCCACATGCGTTTGACGACGGCAAATCTGGTTTCGCTGCCCATGCCGCAGACATCGGTGCCGGGGTTCGCAGACTACGCATTCGATGGTTACGGCTGGCGCGTCTTTACCTTGGTGGACGATGCGAACGATGTGCTGATCCGCGTCGGCGAGCGTGACGACAGCCGGCGCGATATCACGCATGCCTTGTGGCTCGATCTTGGCCTGCCGCAGCTGATCGGTCTGCCGCTGTTGGCGCTGCTGGTAGGTTGGGCCGTACAGCGCGGCCTGCGTCCGCTGGAGCGCCTGACGCAGGCCCTGGCATCGCGGGCACCGGGAGGTCGCCAGCCCATCCAGCTGAAGCGTGCGCCGGAGGAATTGCAACCGGTAGTCGGCGCCTTGAATGCGCAACTGGAACGTCTTGAGGATGCCTTGGAGCGCGAGCGCCGATTCAGTGCCGACGTCGCACACGAACTGCGCACGCCGCTTGCTTCCACCATGATTCACGTCGATAGCGCGATGTCGGCAGAGGTGTCACCCGATGCGATGGCAGCGCTAAGCAGTGCACAATCGGGTCTGGCGCGGCTGGCCCGGCGCATTGAGCAGCTGTTGGCACTGGCGCGGCTGGAAGCCGGTGCGGCGGCAGGGCAACGGCGCGAAGTGGATCTGATCATGGTGGCGATGAATGTCATTGACGAGCTGGCGCCTATGCTTGGCGAAAGCGGCGTGGAATTCGCCTTTGCGGAACACGACGACAGCTTGAAGATCCAGGGCTATGAAGCGGCCCTATCCGCATTGCTGCGCAACCTGATCGAAAACGCCATGCACCACGTCCAGTTGGGTGGCCAGGTGCAGCTTTCGTTGCATCGCTCAATCGGCAGGACACTGATCGAAGTGATCGATAACGGCCCGGGTATTCCGGTCGAGCGGCGGGCGAGCGTATTTGCACGGTTTCACCGCGAAGCCAGCGGCGGTGATGGGTATGGGCTGGGACTTTCCATCGTGCAACGCGCGGCACAACTGCACGATGCCACCATCGACTTACTGGATGCGCCGTCCGGGCGAGGCTTGCGCGTGCGGGTAGTGATCCCCGATGTAGCGTCACCGTCCCCACCATCCTGATGGGCCCTCACTCCCTCTCCGCGCAGATGGAGAGGGAGTGAGCCGGAAGCGCTTGGTTCGAGGCAGGCCGTAATATTACGGCTTGCCGACGGTGAGAATGGTGAAGGTGTCCGGTATGGCTTGACGATGCCCACGCGCATCTTTCTTGTCGCTCAGTTGCGCCGCAGACAGATAGATGCGGTGCTTCGCCGGATCGAGTGCCTGCGTACGCGCACTGACCTGCGTCGGTACATGGGCTATCACCTGGTAATGATCCGGATCGTTTTCATGGATCACGGTGAGGGTGCCGCTTTCACCGTTGGAACTGTAGATCAGCCCATCCGATGGATCGAAGGTTACGGCATCGGGACCGTCGCCGATGGGCAGCGTTGCGACGTGGCGGCCAGTATGAGCGTCGAGCACCGTCATGACTTCGTTGTCGCAGACCGAGAACAGGCGTGCATGCGCGATATCCATCGCCAGGCCGCTGGGTGATTTGCATGGCGAAAGCGACCAGACGTGCAACACTTTGTCCTTGTGACTGTCGATCTTGGCGAGTTCGGACTTGTCCTCGATATTGACGTAGAGATGTCCGTGGCCGTCCGCGGCGGAGAACTCCGGCTTGCCGGGAAGCGCGATTGTGCCGATGACAGCGTTCTTTGCAGGGTCAATCACGCTCGCATTGCCGCTCTTCCCGTTGAAGGTGAAAACGTGGTGCGATGCGTCGTCATAAACAATCGAATCCGGCTTCTTTCCCGTGCCAGTGATGGTGGCAACCGTTTTGAGTGTGTCCAAATCGAACACCGTCACGGAATCGGCTTTGCCGTTGCTGGTGAAGCCGCGGTGAAGGTCCTGTGCGATGGCGATGCCATGCACACCATCGGTACCAGGAATAGTGCCGATCTGTTTGTCGTGATCGACGTCGATCACCAGCACACGATCGCCCCGGCTCACGAAGAGGTGCCGGCGTTGTGCGTCGAAATGAAGATAGTCCCAGCCACCAGGTCCGCCGAGCTTGAGCCGGTGGATGACGGCGAAAGAAGGTGCGGTGTCCGCCGCCACGGACGATGCGGCGGCAAAACAGGCCAGGGATGTGAGTACGGCGGTGACGAGAGGGCGAAGCATGGACAAGCTCGCTGATGGTGAGGTCCCGCAAGCTTGCCCCTGCTTACTTACCACTTCCTTAGGGAGGTGTTTTTATCGGCCCTGCAAACGCAACAGTGCGCAGGGAAACATCGTGCCCGGCACCCGAAGGGCAGGCTATATGCGTTGCATGCTCCGAAAGTGGAAAGCGTGGGTAAGGGTAACGCCCGCAAGCCGCACAGAGGTGACGCACCCACCTCAAGCTTTTCTTTTCTTCCCAAACCATTCTGCCGCGACGGGCATCAACGACAAAGGCCTTAAATAGCGCCATGTGGAAGGTATTATTTGAGCATCGATGAGAACACGAATGGCCCAGGAATAGCAGTTGTCCTTGTACCGTGCCTTGGTGAACATGCTGCTGCCAGGCAGCCCCAAGAAGGCGTAGGATACGGACCCTTGCCTGGCCTGCACTTTTTCTCTTTGAATAATGGCGTATAGCCTGCTTCGCTGAAACCTGTCGATCGGGTAGGACAGAATTTTTTTCGGCAACGGGTCCTCGCAGACTATGACTGCCTTCGTGCAGTTCCGTACGATCCGTCAACGCGCAGTCCACTCCAAAAAATACCCTATTCGGCAGGCTTTCATGCGCCTTGACAGGTTGAAAGCTAAGTCCCCAAAAAGCATGCGCCGGATGATTGCCGTCTGGCGGATATTCAATGGACATAACCGTGTGTCCATGCCAAGAGGCATCTTCATTGAAAAGATGCACGATGGCGCCTTCATCATCCATGCATTCATCGTCCGAAATAACCGAGCGCCACGCCATTTTTTATTCTTTTACATAAAGCTTGAGAAAATTTTTATTGGGGAACGTCTGAATTGTCTGGCCGCCTGTCAATCTGAAAGCGGTAAGGCGGCCATGACGCACTTGGACACACGAGCGTGTGGCCTGTCCGTGTTTCAGGAAGGCCAGCATTCAAGCAGAGGAGTGTCGCTGCGTATGGAAACGAGCGTCGTGGTGAAAGCGAGTTGCAGCGCGCGTCAGTCCGAAAGTGTATTCAGCGCTTTTAAACGTGTGCTGCTCCGTAACCGCCCATTACCCCTTTACTGGCATAGGCCACCGCATCATGCGGATGCAAGCTTTCCTGATGTTCCAGACGCACATGGAAATCCACGATGTCCTTGTCCGCATCCAGCGCGCGTTGGATGCGGCGCGCGGCATCCTCGCAGAACATCAGGTTGCTGCCATTGGCCAGGGCGAAGGCCTGTTCGTCCTCGCGCTTGACCG